>NZ_JAVDTG010000002.1:0-810996 GCF_031455715.1 Flavobacterium sp. 2755 | reverse complement strand
GTAACACCTGTTGAAGGACTTACCGCATAAGTGTTAGAAGCACTGTAGTTTGATATTGTAAAACTTCCTGTAGCTGATGAACATGTAGGCTGGGTTACAGCACTTAATGTCGGAACTGCAGGTATAGCATTTACTGTTACTGTCGTAGCAGTTGAAGCAGGACTTTGACATCCTGATGCATTCGCTATCCTTACAGTATAAGTTCCCGAAGCAGATACAGTAATAGATTGTGTTGTTGCTCCTGTTGACCATAAATAACTGTTTCCTCCGCTAGAAGTTAAAGTAACACTTCCACCAGAACAAAAAGTTGTTGGACCACCTGCAGTAATAGTTGGTGCAGAAGGTGTCGGATTTACAGTTACTGACACTAGCGTTCTAGCACTTTCACATCCAGTTAAAGTCTGGCTTACATAATAATTTGCTGATGTTAATGTTTCTGTTCCTGTATATAATGTTCCACCTGTCGAAGCACTGTACCATTTTAAATTAGTTCCTGTGGCAACTAAATCACTAACTTTTTTAGCATCTGCTACACAGAATGTTTGAGAAGATGCTGTTGGTGCAGCTGTATTATTTACTGTAACTACTACTAAAGTTCTCGTACTCTCACAACTGTTTAGAGTCTGGCTTACATAATAATTACCTGATGTTAATGTTTCTGTACCTGTATATAAAGTTCCACCTGTTGAAGCACTGTACCATTTTAAGCTAGTTCCAGTCGCTGCCAGATCGCTTACTTTTTTGGCATCAATTGCACAAAATGTTTGTGAAGATGCTGTTGGTGCAGCTGTATTATTTACTGTAACTGCTACTAACCTTCTTGCACTTTCTCCACAACTATTAGTAGTCTGGCTTACATAGTAATTTCCTGTCGTTAATGTTTCTGTTCCATTATAAAGTGTACCTCCGCTATTAGCGCTATACCATTTTAAATTTGTTCCTGTTGCCACTAAATCACTAACTTTTTTAGCATCAGTCGCACAAAATGTTTGTGAAGATGCCGTTGGCGCAGATGGTGGAGTATCTATAGTTACCGCAACTAACGTTCTTGCACTTTCTCCACAACTATTAGCAGTTTGGCTTACATAATAATTTCCTGTAGCCAAAGTTTGAGTTGTAGGAAGGGCTGTACCGCCTGAAGAAGCACTATACCATTGTAAATTGGTTCCAGTAGCTACTAAGTCGCTTACCTTTTTATTATCAGAAGAGCAAAAAGTCTGAGAAGAAGCAACCGGCGCTGAAGATATCGTATTAATAGTTACAGCTACCTGAGTTCTTGTACTCTCACATCCACTTACAGTCTGGCTTGCAAAATAATTTCCAGTTGCTAATGTCTGAGTTGTCGGAAGAGCTGTTCCTCCAGTGTTGGCACTATACCATTTCAAATTGCTGCCTGTAGCTACTAAATCACTAACCTTTTTATTTTCAGAAGAACAAAATGTCTGAGAAGAAGCTGTTGGTGCTGCTGGTACAAAAGTTACTACTGTTGCCGCAGAAATGTCACCAGGGCAGCCTGCAGCATTTATTCTTCTAACACTATAACTCCCATTCGTAGTAACTGTAATGCTTTTCGTTGTTTCTCCCGTTGACCATAAATAAGTACCTGAACCACCAGATGATGTTAATACAACACTTCCTGTCGCACATGTAGTAGAGCCACTTGCTGTTATTGTAGCTGCATTTGCTTTCGCGTTAATTGTTACCACTACCGGCTTTATAAACTGACATCCGTCGGCAGAAACTGCTTTTATGTAATAAGTTCCTGAAGCAGTAACAGCACTTGGTGTTGTATAAGCAGTAGATGCAGCTGAATCTGTCCAATATGAAAGTGTCATATTTGGAGTACTTCCTGCTGTAACTGCCGGAGCTGTTAAATCAACCGTAGCAGGTGCACAAATTGCAGCAGGGTTAGTAATAACAAGATTAGATGTCTTTGGAGTTACTGCAGCACTAGCTGAATTGTTTGCCGTGTTTGTATCTATTGATGCTGGTAACGAGGCAGTATTTGTATAATTACCTGTTGTATTTATGGTTGCAGTAATTTTTAATGTCACAGATGTTTGAGCATCTACATCGCCAATACTCCAACTACCACTTGCCGAATCATAAGCACCTACTGATGGTGTTGAACTTACATAAGTATAACCTGAAGGAAGCAAATCATTTACCGAAACACCCGAAACATTATTACCTCCTAAATTGCTTACTTTAACAGTAAATTCTACATTAGAACCTAAACATGGTGTAGCATTATCAACTGTTTTTGTAATTCCTAAATCTGTACATAAAGTAACACTAACAGGTTTTGACTGTGTTTGAGCTCCACAAGTTAAAGTTGAAGCTACAGAATATGCTCCTGTTTTTGTTGCTGTATAAGTTGAAGAATTAGCTCCTGCGATTGCTGTACCATTATAATACCATTGATAAGGTGCAAAACCAGCTGGCGTCGTCAATTCTGCTTTATTATTAGTACATCCTCCACCAGAAATATAAGTCATGGTTGGATCTTCTGGCTGAACGGCAAAATTAGAGAAAAATCCCGCCATCGAGAATCCTCCTCCTTGCTGAACAATTGAAACTGTCAATTTAGCAGCACTTGATATAGAAAGTATATTTGGGCTTCCTATTTGAGTATCCTCAAAGTTAATCAAATACCAGCCTGTTGTTCCTAATTGATGACGAGCTGCGATACCACTTATAGTCTCAATATTAGTTCCATTTACAGTTACTACATCTGTAGCACTTCTTAAAAGTATATATCCAAAATAAGGTAATGAGCCAGTACCATAATTTCTAAACTTTGCTGTCTCTATAAAATTAGATCCCCCACATTCTGATACTGGGGCAATTGTCGAAATATCAACCTCACAAGATTGTGCTGTTCCAGAATATACAACAATTTTCTTATCTGCAAAAACACGCGATGCCGAAAAACTTGTATTGGAAACACCGTTACGAAATGTATAAAAACTTCCCGCTGTTGCCAAAGTAACATTAACTGTACCAACTAATGCTCCTGTTGTTGAATAGGTATCTATTGTTAAAGCTGTATTGTCTTTTGTAGCTACTACAGTAGTTTGTTCTGCAGTATCATTTCCTTTTCCTCTTTCAATAAAATATTCATTACCTAAAACTGATTCTGGTGGAACCTGATTAAAAGCTCCATCTCCACAACCATCTGGCATGTCTATAGCAGCAGAAGTATTCATTACAGCAGGGCTTGAGGTTTCTACCAATGTTCCTATTGCTGCTTTAAATAAATAACTCTGTCCAGCATTTAATGTCGTCACAACAGCATTATTAATTTTTACCGTTGTATTATCAACTGTAGCCATAACACTGTAAATCGGGCGCTGGTCTCCAAAACCATTAAAATTGCCTAAAGAGCCATCTCTGTAATACCCTACCCTAAATCTTATTCCAATTCCGGCATCTCCAAAACTGGTTAATGCAGCATTTCCTTTAATATCCTGATCACCACCATCACCACCCAAAGCATCAGAAGCGACATTTCTCAAGTTAATAGAGACCGGAGCGCTAGCATTAATTATCAATCCCGCTCCGTTTAGAACAGTATTTAAAGCAAATGCAGGAGCATCTTTAGGTAAACCAGCAAATCTATATACAGCTGGTGCTCCTTTTACTGCGGTTAAATTTGTTACTAAAGTCCCATTACTTTTAGATACAGTAATGGTAACAGTAGTTGTAGAATTTGTTGCTATAACAATTTCGTTTGCTTTACTAAAATACTGCCATGGAGCAGGTGCAATATAATGCTGCGTATAAAACTGAGCTGAAGCAGTATAGCTAAGTAGTAAAAAGAATAAAACAAGAAAATTTGGTTTGGAAAACTTAAACCAGTTAAAAGTAAAGTTACGCATAGACAAACTCGGTATTAATTTGTGTAATAGATAGTATAGAAGCTGAATACCAAAAATTGATTTTCAGATTATTTAGCAGATACGAAAAATTGAAAGGGTTGGTTTTTTGATTTTTGAAAAAAGATTTTTCAAAATCATAAAAATAATTGGAAAGCGTTTGGACCATAGTTATTTTAGGTTCAAGACACATAGTCGTCTTTGGATTAAATTAGTAGATTTGGTGCTGCGAAAGTATATAAACACCTCAATACTAGCTACATTACTCGATAAACTACCCAGAAAAACGTTGAAATACACATTTCGCCGACATAAATTAACTTTGACAACCCAATAAACATAGTAATTTAACAATGAAACAACAGAAATTTCTTAATTTTTTAATGAAAAATTAATATTTACTAATTTAAGCGACAAATACGCAACATTATCCTACAAAGACAAAAAAATTAAATCGATTACAAAAACCACAAAATACTAACTATCAAATAGTTACTATTATTATTAAAAAATGAAGAATGAAACAAAATTGTATTAAAATATTCCGATTTAGACTTTACTCAAGAAATTTAATATTTCGTTTAAGTCCGTCAAATTTTGTTCTTTTAATAGGTGAATTTTTAAAAACTTTTTGGAAAGTTTCTTCAGTAATTTCTGCCCAATCTTTTTTAGAGAAAGAAATTAAATCCGGATTTGGATTAAAAAGAGGTTCAGAATGCGGCTTTGAAAATCGATTCCATGGACAAACATCCTGGCAAGTATCACAGCCAAACATCCAGTCATCAAATTTTCCCTGCATATCATTTGGGATATTTTCTTTTAGTTCAATGGTATAATAAGAAATACACTTGCTCCCATCTACAATATATGGTGCAAGAATTGCCTGTGTGGGACAAGCATCAATACATGCAGTACAAGAACCACAATGATCTGTAACTGCATGGTCGTATTCTAAATCAAGATCAAGGATAAGCTCAGCTATGAAGTAAAAAGAACCTACCTTTTGAGTTATTAAATTACTGTTTTTTCCAATCCAGCCTAAGCCGCTTTTTGCCGCCCAGGCTTTATCTAAAACCGGAGCAGAATCAACAAAAGCACGACCCGAAACTTCGCCTATATTCTCTTGAATTGAATGAAGAAGTTCTTTTAATTTTTCTTTTATAACGAAGTGATAATCCTGACCATAGGCATATTTTGAAATCTTAAAACTATTATCATTTTGAGATTCCGATGGGAAATAATTCAACAATAGAGAAATCACACTTTTACCATCATCAACCAATAAAGTTGGATTCAGGCGTTTATCAAAATGGTTCTCCATATAAGCCATTTGGCCATTATGATTATTATTTAACCATTTCTCAAGCCGGGGGGCTTCTTGTTCCAAAAAGCCAGCTTTAGATATGCCACAAGAAATAAACCCTAACCTTTTGGCTTCTTCTTTTATAAATTTTGAATATGTTTCTTTTGAATTGATACTCATCTTTTAGAAAATGAAACTTCGACGTTAACAGGTTTTAAAGTAATTAGCGGATTAAATTGAATTACATCATTATTCGATTTAATGACATACTTTTTAACAATTTGAGATATCGTTAAGCACATTTCGTAAATGGCAAATCCAGTTCCAATGCACATTCTTGGTCCGGCACCAAATGGATAAAAATATTGCATGGATTCCTTTTTTTGCTCACCAAGAAACCTTTCAGGAATAAATTTATCCGGATTATTCCAATATTTAGGATTTCGATGCAATTCGTAAAAAGAAACTCCAATTAATGTTCCTTTTTTAATTTTGAATTGAGCCAGAGAATCATCCTCGATATTCTGCCTGTCTGTAATCCAGGCAGGCGGATACAAACGCATAGATTCGTTCAAAACAGCATTAGTATAAGTCATTTTTTGAAGCTGTTCAATAATGTCTTCCGTTTGCGACTCAATCTCAATGATTTCATCAAATATTTTTTGCTGTACTTCTGGGTTTCTACCTAAAAGATGGAGTGTAAACGTTAAAGCATTTGCAGTTGTTTCATGTCCTGCGATAAACAAAACTTTAATTTCATCGATCAATTGTTCAATAGACATACTTTCACCAGTATCTTCATATCTGGTTTCCAAAAGCATGTTCAATAAATCATTTATTTCTTCTTTTGAAGCTTTTCTTTCTTCAATAATATCCTGAATAATTCTATTATTCTCTTCAGCTAACATGAGATGTTTCTTTACCTGACCGCTTAATGAAAACCACCATGCTTTATGTGGAAGCCTAATTTCTTTAATTAGAAAATTTTGAACTTCTTCAATGATAAATTTGATTCGTTGAAATTTATTTTCGGCAGTCGAAAGCTGAAATAGAGATTTGGCAACAACATTAAATGCTAGATTACTCATTACAGGAAAAAGATTAATAGCTTTATCCTCAATTAAATTATCTAATTCCGCACTAATGGTTTTGTTCATATTATCTACCAACTGATTCATCTTTTGCTTATGAAAAGCCGGTTGAATAAGACGTCTCTGTTTCAGCCAAAAATCACCATCACTAGTTAAAAGCCCTTTTCCTAAATACTTAGAAAGATATACAGATTGAAATTTAGACTTATGATAGTTCTTCTGGTTTTTAACTAAAATATACTGTGCAATTTCATTATCTCTTGACAAGATTATATACTTTGATAAGCCAATTTTAATAGAAAAAGAATCCCCGAATCTCTCAAAATATCTCTTATGAAAAGGTATCGGATTTCTACGAACACCTTCGGCATCTTTAAAAAATCTGATTATTGATAATTTATTAGGGTAAATATATTTTATACTTTTGGACATTTTGAATAGAATTAAAACAATTCACCTTGAATATTGATCTTTATCTTGATAATCAAAATTATTTATTGTGCTGTATAATCCATTCTGCAATATCATTAATATTCTGAATTTCAGTTTCAGGTGTATTCATTCCAACATCATGACCTTTACCTTCTCTAATTATCAATTTCGTCTCTACACCTTTCCTTTTTAATTCATCATAAAGATTTTGAGATTGACTGACATTAACCAAATTATCTGCATCACCATGAATCAGCAATGTTGGTATATTCGAAATAGTATTAAAAGGACTTATTTTAATTAATGCAGGATCAGTTCCATTTTCAATTTTAGTTCCTGCCAGTTTTTCGATAATATCCAAATGACCATTCTTTCTCATAAATTCGACAGCTTCAGAAGAATCTAATCTTGATGGTGCGCAAAGTGCTGTTATAGATTTCATATTTTTTTTAGTATAACCATATAACAATGCCAAATGGGCCCCAGCACTAATTCCAACAATATGATATTCTTTCTTTCCATAACCGTATTTATTAGAAGCTTCTGAAACGTAAGTAACAGCTGCATCGATATCCGCTAATAAATCTTTAGCTGAAACATTATCACTTACATAACGGTAATCGACATTCGCAACAACAAATCCTCTATTACAGATATCCTGAGCATGTTTACTCGTATATTCAAGTCCGCCCATTGACCATGCACCTCCATGAAGAAGTATAACAACTGGTACATCTTTTAAACCCTCATCCGGAATGTATAGATCTAAAACTTGCTGCGACGATTTTCCATAAGCAAGATGCGGAAAATACTTAGTCTGACCAAAAGAACAACAATAAGTAAATAGTAAAAATAAAACGAGATGCTTCATAATATATCCTTAAAATAATCCGCCTTGAATATTTGTGTTTACCTTTCCTAAATGTTTATAAGCTTTCTCTGTAACTTCACGACCTCGCGGAGTACGCATAATGAATCCTTCCTGAATTAAAAAAGGTTCGTAAACTTCCTCTATAGTTTCACTGCTTTCAGATACGGCTGTAGCCAAAGTTGAAAGTCCAACCGGACCTCCTTTGAATTTATTGATAATGGTTAATAATATCTTGTTGTCCATTTCGTCAAGTCCATGAGCATCTACATTCAATGCTTTTAGTGCATATCTGGCAATTTCAAGATCAATAGTACCATTGCCTTTTATCTGTGCAAAATCACGAACTCTACGTAATAATGCATTTGCAATACGAGGAGTTCCGCGACTGCGGCCTGCTATTTCAATTGCTGCTTCGAGATCAATTGGCATTTTTAATATACCTGCACTTCTCTCCACAATAGTGGTTAAAAGTTCTGTAGAATAGTATTGTAAACGTGATGAAATCCCAAAACGAGCTCTCATAGGAGCTGTTAATAATCCAGAACGGGTAGTTGCACCAATTAAAGTGAAAGGATTTAAATTGATCTGAACTGTTCTTGCATTTGGACCAGATTCAATCATGATATCAATTTTGAAATCTTCCATTGCAGAATATAAGTATTCTTCCACAATAGGACTCAAACGATGGATCTCATCAATAAACAAAACATCTCTTTCATCAAGATTAGTTAATAAACCGGCTAAGTCTCCCGGTTTATCCAGAACAGGTCCCGAAGTAATTTTGATACCTACTTCCAGCTCATTTGCAAGAATATTAGCCAAAGTCGTTTTACCAAGCCCAGGAGGTCCATGAAACAAAGCATGATCAAGTGCCTCACCACGCTGATTTGCAGCTGCGACAAAAACTTTTAAGTTCTCTAAAACTTGGTCCTGGCCGGCAAAATCATCAAATGACAGTGGACGCAATCTTTTTTCAAGATCTAATTCTTCTGGGTTATATCCTTTTGTAGTAGGATCTAGGTTCTCATTCATTCTACAAAGATATAGAAACTAATCAGTTTGTAAAACAGTAAATCTGAACGATTAAAACTTTAACTAAAGAAAAAAGACCGTCATTTCTGACGGTCTTTTGATATTTCTAGTGGTGTAAAACTTCTTCACCTTCTTTCATTGGTACATTTTGAGGAACAAAATCTACATCATGATTTGGGTTACTATAGTCATACGGCCAACGGTATACATGAGGAATTTCTCCTGGCCAGTTTCCGTGAATATGTTCAACTGGAGTTGTCCATTCTAAAGTTGTAGATCTCCATGGATTTTGAATTGCTTTCTTACCATAGAAAATACTGCTAAAGAAGTTGTATAAGAATACTAACTGGAACGCCCCACCTACAAGAGCAAATGTTGTAATTAAAACATTCACATTTTGTAAATCATCAAATAATGGGAAGTTAGTGTTTGTATAATAACGTCTTGGTAAACCAGCTAATCCGATAAAGTGCATTGGGAAGAAAACTCCATAAGCACAAACTGCTGTAACCCAGAAGTGAATATAACCTAAGTTTTTGTTTAACATTCTTCCGTACATTTTAGGGAACCAGTGGTAAATACCAGCAAACATTCCGTAAAGTGCAGAGATACCCATTACTAAGTGAAAGTGAGCAATTACGAAGTAAGTATCGTGAACGTTAATATCTAAAGTACTATCTCCTAAAATGATTCCAGTTAAACCTCCAGTGATGAAAGTAGAAACCATTCCAATAGAGAACAACATTGCAGGGTTAAACTGTAAGTTACCTTTCCATAAAGTTGTAATCCAGTTGAAAGCTTTTACAGCAGACGGAATTGCAATCAATAAAGTAGTAAAGGTAAATACAGATCCTAAGAAAGGATTCATACCAGAGATAAACATGTGGTGACCCCATACAATAGTTGATAAGAATGCAATTGCAAGAACTGACATAATCATCGCTCTGTATCCGAAGATTGGTTTACGAGAGTTCGTAGCCATAATTTCAGAAACAAGACCCATCGCTGGTAAGATTACGATATAAACCTCAGGGTGGCCTAAGAACCAGAATAAGTGCTCAAACAATACTGGAGAACCTCCTTGGTAGTGTAAAACCTCTCCTGCAATATAGATATCAGATAAGAAGAATGAAGTACCAAAACTTCTGTCAAAAATCAATAATAAAGCAGCTGATAATAATACTGGGAATGAAATAACACCAATAATAGCTGTTACGAAAAATGTCCAGATTGTAAGTGGAAGTCTAGTCATAGACATTCCTTTAGTTCTCAAATTGATAACAGTTACAATGTAGTTTAATGATCCCATTAATGAAGATGCAATAAAGATAGCCATTGAAACTAACCATAAAGTCATACCTGCTCCTGATCCTGGGATCGCTTGTGGTAAAGCACTTAATGGAGGATAAATTGTCCAACCTGCAGAAGCTGGTCCAGCTTCAACAAATAAAGAGCATAACATTACTACAGCAGATATAAAAAACAACCAGTATGAAATCATGTTCATAAATCCAGAAGCCATATCTCGCGCTCCAATTTGAAGTGGAATAAGTAAGTTACTAAAAGTTCCACTCAAACCAGCTGTCAGTACAAAGAATACCATGATGGTACCGTGAATTGTAACTAAAGCCAGATAAATATCATTTGCCATAACACCATCAGGTGCAAATTTATCTCCTAATAAAACATTAAATATTTTAAAAGACTCTTCTGGCCACGCTAATTGCATTCTGAAAAGCAAGGACATTGCAATACCAATTACTCCCATAACAATACCAGTAATTAAGTATTGTTTAGCAATCATTTTGTGATCAATACTAAAAATATATTTAGTAATGAACGTGTCTTTATGATGATGTTCGTGCTCGTGATCGTGTCCGTGATCGTGACCGTGCGCTTCTGCTGACATATATGTGTACTTTAAATTTTCTTAATAATATTATTTCATAGCTACTTTAGCAACCGCAGCCTTAACAGTATCGATAACTGCTTTTACAGTATCTTTTACTTTAGCGGCAGTATCTACAGCAGTTCCTTCAACTCCTTCAGCTGGTTTTTCAGCAGCAGCTGCCGCTTTAATGTCCTGAGCTAAAGTTGTTTTTTCACTTAACCATTTTTTATAATCTTCCGGAGTATCAACAACAACTTTCATTTGCATGTTATAGTGTGAAGCTCCACAAATTTTATTACATAATAATAAATAATCAAATGTATAAGGATCTAAAGCAGTTCCTCCTTTTGCAACTAACTCAACACTTTTTTCAGCTCTAAGTTTATTGATATTTGCCACTTTTTCAATCATAAATGGCAACTCTCTGTACTCTGCAGTAGTGTAAGTTGGAACGAAAGCAAATTCAGTAACCATTCCAGGTACACAGTTCATCTGCGCTCTAAAGTGAGGCATGTAAGCTGAGTGTAAAACGTCTTGAGAACGCATTTTGAAATGTACTTTTTTACCTTTAGGAATATGCAGTTCAGTAACTACAATATCATCTTGAGAATTAGGATCTGACATATCAACTCCTAATGTGTTGATTCCTTCAATTAAACGTACGTTAGCTTTTCCTAAAACATTATCATTTCCTGCATATCTAGCAGTCCATTTAAATTGTTGAGCGTATAATTCGATTTCAACTACATCTTCATCTTTGTCAACAAACATAATGTTATTCCAAGCATATAATCCATAAAGAATTAAACAAGCTAAAACTACAGATGGAATAATACTCCAGATTGCTTCTAATTTATTACTATCTGCAAAGAATAAAGCTTTTCTATCTTTATGTCCTCTATTTTTAAAAGAAAACCAATATAGTAAACCTTGTGTTATAACCTGTACTGTAAAGATTAAAACCCAAGTAATATTCATTAAACTATCTACTAAAATTCCATGCTCAGAAGCAGGAGTATGAAGTGCCAAATTACCCCATTTTAGTAAACCATAAATAGTAAATATATAAATGAATGCCAAAAAGCCAAACATAATATATCCCTGAATGTTATTATCATTATCTGATGCAACTTGAGAATCGTCCGAAGAAGATCCTACTTGAGTAAGATCAAATATCTTGGTCAATTGCCATAGCGCAACTGCTAATAAAACTAAAACTATAATTACCAACAAACTTGTCATCTGTTTACTTCTTTAAATATTAATAATGAAAATGTTTACTTTCTTCGATGAAAGGATTTCTTTTTGCAAGCAAAGGTGACTTAGTTAATGCAGTAAATACAACAAATATAAATAGACCTAAGAAGAAAAGAATAGACGCAATTTCAGGAACTCCAATAAACCATTTGTCTCCAACTGTACCAGGCATAATCATATTAAAGAAATCAACATAATGACCTAATAATATTACAACACCCGCCATAACAATAACCCAGCTAAGACGCTTAAAGTCAGTATTGATTAATATTAATAATGGGAAAACAAAGTTCATAACAACTGCACCAAAGAAAGGCAGGTTATATAATTGAATTCTTGTTACAAAATAAGTTACCTCTTCTGGAATATTAGCATACCAGATCAACATAAATTGAGAGAACCATAAATAAGTCCAGAAAACACTAATACCAAACATGAATTTAGCTAAATCGTGAATATGGCTTGTATTTACATATTCTAAATATCCTTTAGATTTTAAATATATTGTAACTAATGCTATTGAAGTAATTCCGCTTACAAAGAAAGAAGCAAAAACATACCATCCAAACAAAGTACTGAACCAGTGTGGATCAAATGACATAATCCAATCCCAAGACATAATTGACTCAGAAACAATAAAGAAAACTAAGAATCCAGCAGATAACTTAAAGTTCTTTTTGTAATAAAGATCATCATTAGCTTCATCTTGAGCTAAACAGTTTTTTCTTGAATAATGACGGTATAAATTCCATCCTAGTAAAAAGATACCAGCTCTAACGATCCAGAAAGGAAAGTTTAAGTAACCAGCTTTACCAGCAATAATTTCATCATAGTTAGCGCTTTTTGGATCAGTAACTCCTTCTCCTAACCATACAAAAATATGATTGAAATGTAATCCGCATAAAACTAAGATTATAAAAAAGATGATAGAACCAGCAGGCAAATAAGCTGTAATACCTTGCATAACTCTAAACAAAACTGGAGACCAACCTGCCTGAGCAACTTGTTGAATAGCGTAAAAAGCTAAAACCCCCATAGAAAGCAGTAAAAAGAAAATACAAGCTACATATAATGCAGACCAAGGCTTGTTTTGCAATTGGTGCAATACGTGATTTAAATGTTCTGTGTGTTCATCAGCAGCGCCAACTTTTGCGTGCTCTCCACCTTTGTGTTCTTCGTGTGAAGCTTCAGCGGCAGCTTCATGATGTCCTGCTTCTTTATGGGAAACCTCTGCAGATTCCGCATGAGCAGCACCATGTTCACCATGAGCCTCAGCAGCTAGTATTTTTTCAACTTCTTGAATATCTTTAGGCGCACTTAAAAAACCATACCCAATTCCTAATAGTCCAAGAACCATTAAGATGATAGAAAAAGTTTTTAATTTACTTGAAAATGTATACATATCTATTACGATCAGTTTGTTCAACAATTATAATTGGCTTTTTAGTTTTAGAACATAGTCAGCAACTAACCAACGTTCGTGGGCACTTAATTGATTTGCGTGTGAACCCATTGCATTTAAACCATAAGTTTCAACGTGAAATATACTTCCTTCAGTGATATCTCTGTCTTTATAGCTAGGTACTCCAAGAAATTTTTCTCTTTCAACCAATTTACCTTTACCGTTACCAGCAGCACCATGGCAGCTAATACAATAAATTTCGAAAAGCTCTTTACCTTTTCCAGAATTTCTTTCTTCTTCAGTCAAAGGAGATTTTAAATTAGCTTTTGCTAATTCATAACCTGCAGTTGAATTTTCATACTCATAAGGCTCAAAACCTCTATTAATAGTTCCTTCTACAGGAAGCTGTCCTTCTTTGTCTCCTTTAAATATTTTTGCCTCTGTATATGGCTCATAAGCAACAGATTCATACATATTCGGGAAATACTGATAGTTTGGTGCCGAATTATTGTGGCAAGATGAAACTAAAATAGTTATACCAACTAAAAGTGTTATTTTATATATCCTTTTCATAGCTACAATTAATTCTTTTCAATTACTTTAACTTCAACAGCTCCTGTACCTTCGAAAAAAGAAACAAGTTCTGCTTCGTTATCGCTTACAGCAACTTCCATTAAGAAATGGTCATCTGTTGTTCTTACATCAGGATTCTCAGCTTGCTTAAATGGCCATAATCTACTTCTCATATAAAAAGTAATTACCATTAAGTGTGCAGCGAAAAATACAGTCATCTCAAACATAATTGGCACAAAAGAAGGCATATTCTGAATGAAACTAAAACTTGGTTTTCCACCGATATCCTGCGGCCAGTCATGAATCATGATATAACTCATCATGAATGTTGCAACAGAAATACCAACACATCCATATAGGAAAGCACAAATTGCTAATCTTGTTGGTGCTAAACCCATGGCTTTATCCAATCCGTGAACTGGGAATGGAGTAAAAACCTCTTCAATATGATGATGAGCAGCTCTGGTTTTCTTTACTGCATCCATCAAAATATCATCGTCATTATAAATGGCGTATATTACTTTATTACTCATGATGTGAATCTTTATTTGCTCTTTCTCTAATGTAATTATCTCCTGTTCCTTTCAAAATTGTTTTTACCTCCGCCTGAGCAATTACAGGGAATGTTCTAGAGTATAATAAAAACAATACAAAGAAGAAACCAATTGTTCCGATGAAAATTCCAATATCAACAAATGTTGGTGAGAACATTGTCCAAGAAGATGGAAGGTAATCTCTATGTAAAGAAGTAACAATAATTACGAATCTTTCAAACCACATTCCGATGTTTACAACGATCGAAATAATAAATGAAAACATGATACTTGTTCTTAATTTTTTGAACCACATAAATTGTGGAGAGAAAACGTTACAAGTCATCATTGACCAATATGCCCACCAGTAAGGTCCGGTAGCTCTGTTTAAGAACGCATATTGCTCATATTCTACACCTGAATACCAAGCTACGAATAACTCAGTGATGTAAGCAACACCTACAATCGAACCTGTAATCATGATAATGATGTTCATTAATTCGATATGTTGTAATGTGATATATGCTTCAAGGTTAGAAACTTTTCTCATAACGATCAACAATGTGTTTACCATTGCAAATCCTGAGAATACCGCTCCAGCAACGAAGTATGGAGGGAAAATTGTTGTATGCCATCCTGGAATTACAGAAGTAGCAAAGTCCATAGATACAATCGTATGTACAGAAAGTACAAGAGGTGTAGCCAAACCAGCTAATACTAAAGACACTTCTTCAAAACGCTGCCAGTCTTTAGCTCTTCCACTCCATCCGAAACTTAGAATAGAATAAACTCTTTTATTAAATGGAGTTATAGCTCTATCACGAAGCATTGCAAAGTCAGGTAATAAACCAGTCCACCAGAAAACTAATGATACTGAAAGATACGTTGAGATTGCGAATACGTCCCAAAGCAATGGTGAGTTAAAGTTTACCCATAAAGATCCAAATTGATTTGGAATAGGTAAAACCCAGTATGCTAACCATGGACGTCCCATGTGAATAATTGGAAATAAACCTGCTTGAACTACTGAGAAGATAGTCATTGCTTCTGCAGAACGGTTAATAGCCATTCTCCAACGTTGACGGAAAAGTAATAGTACTGCAGAAATCAAAGTTCCAGCGTGACCAATACCAACCCACCAAACGAAGTTAGTAATATCCCAAGCCCAACCAACTGTTTTATTTAATCCCCATGTTCCAATTCCGGTAGATACGGTGTAAATTATACAGCCTAACCCCCAAAGGAAGGCTATTAATGCGATTGAAAATACAATCCACCATTGTTTATTTGCAGGTCCTTCAACAGGCGCTGCCACATCTACAGTTACATCATGATATGATTTATCACCTATAACTAAAGGTTTTCTAATGGGTGCTTCGTAGTGAGACGACATAATCCTTTATATTGTTTCTTAATTAATAATTTTACTAAGTGTTTCTAACTTTTACGTGGTAGAAAACATTTGGTTTTGTACCAACATGCTCTAATAAATGATACATTCTATCGCTTTCTGCTAATTTAGCAACTTCGCTTTCTTTATCATTTACATCTCCAAATACCATCGCACCAGAAGAACAAGCTGCAGAACATGCACAAGCATTGTTGAACTCGTCTTTAGCTACTACTCTACCTTGACGTTTAGCTTCAAGGATAACAGCTTGAGTACTTTGGATACAGAATGAACATTTTTCCATAACTCCACGAGAACGAACGTTTACGTCTGGGTTTAATACCATACGACCTAAATCATCATTCATGTGATAATCGAATTCACTGTTTTTGTTATACAAGAACCAGTTGAAACGACGAACTTTATATGGACAGTTATTAGCACAGTAACGAGTACCAACACATCTGTTATATGCCATGTGGTTTTGACCTTGACGACCATGAGAAGTTGCAGCAACCGGACAAACTGTTTCACATGGTGCGTGGTTACAGTGTTGACACATTACAGGCTGGAATGCTACTTGTGGGTTATCTCCAGGTTTTTCCATTTCATTAAATGTAGATAATGAACTAGATAAACCAGCAATTTTTTCTTTTCTTTCGTTATCACCTTCAAAAGTACTTTCAGAAGAATAATATCTGTCAATACGCAACCAGTGCATATCACGGCTTCTTCTTACCTCTGCTTTACCAACAACTGGTACGTTGTTTTCTGCATGACAAGCAATAACACATGCTCCACATCCTGTACAAGCATTTAAGTCAATTGAAAGGTTAAAATGGTGTCCAGTAGAACGATCAAATGATTCCCATAAATCAACAGTAGTAGCTTTTACTTCCTGGTGATCCAAAGATACCATTGGCTGTGGGTTCCAATGTTCAGCATTTTCTTTATTAAATACGTCTAGAGTAGTTTCTTTAATGATATCTCCTCTACCCATTAATGTTTTCTGCCCTTGAACACAAGCAAACTCATGCTCTCCATTTGCCTTAGCAATAGAAACAGACTGAACACTATTGAAATTTTTATATAAAGCGTAAGCATTTAAACCTACTTGCATTTCTTCTTTTAAAGCCGCTTTACGACCGTAACCTACAGCTAAACCAACTGTTCCAACAGCTTGTCCTGGCTGAACAATTACCGGAACGTTTTCTAATTTAGAACCATCAGCTATAGTAATAGTAGCATAACTACCATTTAAACCTCCGTTTGCAACAATTTCATTTGACAATCCTAATTTTTTAGCATCAGCATTTGAAACTGTAACGTAGTTATCCCAAGAAACTCTGGTAATTGGATCTGGAAACTCTTGTAACCAAGGGTTGTTTGCATGTTGTCCATCACCCATACCCGTTTTAGTATACAATACTAATTCAAAGTCTCCTGCAGGTTTCGATTTTGAAAGCACACTTGCAGCACCAGCAAAATCAAATGAACCACCTGCTAAAGCAGTAGAACCAATTACAAAAACACCATCATGTAAAACTTTGTTCCAAGAAGAACCAGTAATGATTGCTGCAGAATTAGCTTTTACATAATCATAGAAAGTTCCAGGTGTTCCAGTCACTGATAATAAAACATCTTGAAATTGTTTTGTATCAAAGATTGGACGAATTGTTGGCTGAGTTAAACTGTAAGTTCCTTTTGTAATTACCACATCACCCCAAGACTCTAAATAATGAGGCGCAGGAGCAGCAATTGTAGATATTGCAGCAGTTTCATCTTCTTTTAAAGAAAAAGCAACTGATGTTTTTACTTTTTTCAATCCAGATACAAAAGAAGCAGAATCAGCTAAAGTGTAAACTGGGTTAACACCACTCATAATTAAAGTATGAACACTTCCTGCATTCAAATCTTTAATTAACTGTGCCACAACAGCATTAGAACCTTTTCTAATTTGTCTTGTTCCTGCAGTACTAAAAGCTTCACTAGCCAATGCCTGATTGATAGCTAAAACTAATAATTGTGCATTTTTATCTTCGATTCCTGATACCAAAATTCCTTTTGCACCAGAAGCTTTTAATTGCTGTGCTGCTTTTACAACTTCTGCTTTAAATTTAGCATCTAAAGTAACAGGAACAGAAGCACCAACAACAATATTATAAATTTGAACTAAAGCTTGTTTTTGATCAGCTGTACTCATTGGTACACGCTTATCAGCAGCAGCTCCAGATAAAGTCATATTTGATTCAAACTGAAAATGACGAGACATTTTTCCGTTTTGAGGAATACGTCCTTTTGCATATCCAGCATCGTATCCACCACCTTGCCAATCTCCTAAGAAATCAGCACCAACAGATACAATTAATGAAGCTTTTGAAAAATCATAATCAACCAAAGCTCTTTCTCCATATACAGTTTCGAATGCATCTAATGCATCAGAAGAAGAAACCGCATCATAAACAACATGCTTTGCATTTGGGTTTTTAGCAATAAACTCACCTATTAATTTCTCAGTAGATGGACTTGCTAAAGTATTAGTTAATAATACTACCTGACCTCCTTTTGCTTTTGCATCAGCTAAACTTGATTTAATTTTTAAATCAACCGCTGACCAGCTGCTAGCTTTTCCATCTAATTTAGGAGCTTTCAAACGCATACTATCATATAATCCTAAGATAGATGCATGAACTCTTGCATTAGCTGAAAACTTAGCTCCAGAGATAGTATTGTTTTCAATTTTAATTGGACGACCCTCACGAGTTTTTACCAAAAGGTTAGCAAAATCAAAACCATCAAAAACAGTAGTTGCATAATAATCTGCAACACCAGGAATGATTTGCTCTGGTTGTAATACATAAGGGATAGACTTGTGCACAGGACCTTCACAAGCAGCAAGTGTAACTGCCGCAGTACTAAATCCTACGTACTTTAAAAAGTCACGACGTGAAGTTCCAGATGAAGCTAAAGCATCTGCATTTCCTAAGAATTCATCCGTAGGAATCTCTTCAACAAATTCGTTATTTCTAAGCGCCTCAACAATAGAACTATTTTCTAGTTCTTCAACACTTTTCCAGTATTTTTTGTTTGATGACATTGTATATAAATATTAAAATCTTAATAATTCGATTAATAGTGGCATTTACCGCATTCTAAACCTCCCATTTGCGCTGCAGTTAATTTCTCTACACCGTATTTTTTAGAAAGTTCAGCATGAATTTTATCATAATATGCATTTCCTTCCATCTTAACATCAGTTTTTCTATGGCAATCAACACACCATCCCATTGTTAATTTAGAGTATTGCTTCATGATTTCAAATTCCTGTACTGGACCGTGACAAGTTTGACATTCAACTCCTGCAACAGAAACGTGTTGTGAGTGGTTGAAGTAAACAAAATCAGGAAGATTGTGAATACGAACCCATTTTACAGGCTGTGTTTTTCCAGTATAAGCTTGTTTAGTCTTATCCCATCCAACAGCATCGTATAATTTTTGAATCTGAGCATCGTAAAATGCTTTGCTGTACTCAGCAGTAGCAGTAGTTTCTGCAACTTCAGAAATATTTTTATGACAGTTCATACAAACATTTAAAGAAGGAATACCAGCAGTTTTACTTACACGTGCAGCAGAGTGACAATATTTACAATTGATCTCGTTATCTCCAGCGTGAATTTTGTGAGAATAGTGAATTGGCTGAATTGGCTCATAATTTTGATCAACACCAACCTGCATTAAGAATCCATAAACAAAGTAACCACTAGCTAAAAGCAAGAATATAGAAGTAACCAATACTAAAAATTGGTTTTTAGCAAATGCTTTCCAAATCGGAGTTCTAGCCTCTTTAGGCCCAACTACAATTCCATTATTACTTGCAACTTTAGTTAATACTTTGTTTACCATGAACAACATAACAACTAAAATAGCCATTACTAAAGCAAGAGCTCCTAAAATAATATTATTAGAAATTCCACCGCCATCAACTTTTTCCCCAGGAGGGACAGTTCCAGGAACTGCAGCTGGCTCAGCTTTTACTTCAGAAGTATAGGCGATAATATTATCAATATCACCTTCAGACAACTGAGGAAAAGAAGTCATTACAGACTTATTATTCTCTTCAAAAAGCTTTACAGCAACAGGGTCACCTGACTTAATTACTTCAGAGCTATTATGAACCCACTTGTAAATCCAAGCCATTTCATGTTTAGCAGCAACTCCTCTAAGAGCCGGACCAGTTGATTTAGCATCTAATTTGTGACATGCAGCGCAATTTGCATTAAAAAGTTCTTTCCCTTTTACCGGATCACCACCACCAGATGCAGCAGCAGGAGCCGCAGCAGCTTCAGTCGCCGCAGGAGCTGCAGCCGGATCTTGAGCAAATGAAGTTAGGGAGAAAATTAACGTTAGCGATAAACTAAGTAATAATTTTCTTGAGATCGAATTATGGTTACCCACCTTTTTCATATAGTATAATAATTATCTACTAATTTTTGGTATGATTTTTTCTGTAATAAATCAGACAAAAACTAATACCTTCTTTTAAAACTTGCACAAAAATACGACTTATGAACTATTCTCAAAACCTTAAAATAGTCTTAAATATCAATTTATATCAATTCTAAATAATATTAAAATTTTACATACAAACTTTAAATAGTATTTTTGCATAAAAACCATCACATTATGAGAATTTTAACCTCTTCAAAAAACGTTTTCTTAACATTCACAATGTTGACATTAGCATATAATATTCATGCTCAAAGCCAAAATTTAACACTGAATCAAGACCCTAAATTTGAGCAATTATTGAACGACAAACGTAAATTTAACACATCAATAAGTACAAACGATTCTTATCGAATTCAAATTTTTAGCGGCAAAAGCGAAGATGCAAAAAAGACTTTATCAGACTTCAAAAGAGAATATACAAATATTGACGGCACCATAATTTTTAACACCCCGAATTACAAGGTTATTGTTGGAAATTTTAAATCAAGAATAGAAGCTGAAAGAAATTTAATTGACATTAGAAAAAAGTACAAAAGTGTCTTTTTACTTAAGCCTGGTAAATAATTAAAAACTAAATAAAAAGGAAAAGCGAGATAATATCTCGCTTTTCCTTTTTATAAACCTAAACATCTTTTAAATCCTTCTGCTTTTGCAGATTCAACTATAAATCGAAATTTAGTTTACCACTTTTATCCCATCTGCTAAAAATCTAATTTCTTCTTTTGGCACAGTAATAGCATCTATTTCGGCTTTTGATTTTTTAGCATCTTTTGCATAATGCTTTAACTCGTCTACAGATGTGACTTTTCGCTCTGCATTACCTTCTAAAACTACTTTTTTACCTTTTAGAGCCGTTGGAACAAAAAATGCATAATCTTTCATTTTTACAAAGAAAGACGAACCATCTTCTGTCTTTAGAGTTATCCAACACCCTCTTTTTTCACAAACATTCGTCACTTCACCTTTTACAGCAATCCCTTCTGCTTTTTTTATATCCTTTAATTTACTTTCCAGCTTTTCAACAGAAACTGCTTTATCAATTGAAACATTAGAAATATCTGCACCGTAAAAATCCCCAATTAATGCATTGCCCACTGGTGGAGCAGGTTTTTCTACATCTTCCTGACAAAAAGACAAATTAGAAAAACATAAAAACAAAACGAATGAATATATTATTGGTTTCATACTATATAGTATTAAATTGATTCTCCCAAAAATAATACTAAAATTCGAGTTGGCTAGAATATTTATAAACTATATCAAAGTAGACAAATATAAATTAAGAACGCATAAAAAAAGTCCCAATTTTCATTGGGACCTTACATATAGATTTGAATATTATTTCAATTTCTTTTTAATTGCTACTTCGTGGTAAGCTTCAATAACATCGCTTATTTCGATATCATTAAATCCTTTAATCTGAATACCACAATCGTAACCTTTGCTTACTTCTTTAACATCATCTTTGAATCGTTTTAAAGCAACAAGATCACCTGTATGAACTACAACTCCATCTCTAATAACTCTAATTTTAGAAGTCCTTAAGATTTTACCATCTGTTACCATACAACCAGCGATTGAACCAACTTTAGAAATTTTGAAAATCTCACGGATCTCTGCAGTTCCTAAAACTTCTTCTTTCATTTCAGGAGCTAACATTCCTTCCATCGCATCTTTCAAGTCATCGATTGCTGCGTAGATGATAGAATAGTAACGGATATCGATTTCTTCTTTATCAGCAAGCTGTCTTGCATTTCCAGCAGGACGAACGTTAAATCCGATAATGATTGCATCTGATGCAGAAGCTAACATAACATCAGTTTCTGTAATTGCACCAACTCCTTTATGTATGATATTAATTTGAATTTCTTCAGTAGAAAGTTTAGAGAACGAATCTGATAATGCTTCAACAGATCCATCAACGTCTCCTTTAAGGATTACGTTCAATTCTTTAAACTGACCAAGAGCGATACGACGTCCAATTTCGTCAAGTGTAATATGACGCTGCGTACGTACAGATTGTTCACGCATTAATTGAGAACGTTTAGATGCAATTTGTTTTGCTTCTTTTTCGTCTTCAAATACATTAAACTTATCACCCGCTGTTGCAGCTCCATCTAAACCTAAAACAGATACCGGAGTTGAAGGACCAGCTTCTAAAACAATATGCCCTCTTTCATCATGCATCGCCTTAACTTTACCATGGTGTTTTCCTGCAAGCATATAATCTCCAACTTTAAGAGTTCCATGCTGCACTAAAATTGTTGATACATATCCTTTTCCTTTATCCAAGAAAGCCTCAACAACTGTTCCTTGAGCCGCTTTATTTGGATTCGATTTTAAATCTAAGATTTCTGCTTCTAATAAAACTTTCTCTAATAATTCTTTTACTCCTGTTCCAACTTTTGCAGAAATATCATGCGACTGAATTTTTCCACCCCAATCTTCAACAAGTAAATTCATACTAGCCAAGCGCTCTTTGATTTTCTCAACGTTAGCATTTGGTTTATCAATTTTATTGATTGCAAATATAATTGGCACTCCCGCAGCTTGTGCGTGAGAAATTGCTTCTTTTGTTTGTGGCATGATATCATCATCCGCCGCTACTACGATAATAGCAATATCGGTAACTTGAGCTCCACGTGCACGCATCGCGGTAAACGCCTCGTGACCCGGTGTATCTAAGAATGCGATTTTTTGACCATTATCAAGAGTTACTCCGTAAGCTCCAATGTGTTGCGTAATACCTCCAGACTCACCAGCGATAACATTTTCTTTACGGATATAATCCAGTAAAGATGTTTTACCGTGATCGACGTGACCCATTACAGTAACGATAGGCGCTCTGGTTACTAAATCTTCTTCTTTATCTTCAACAACCTCGATTGCTTCTTCGATATCAACAGTAATAAACTCAACTTCGTAACCAAATTCATCAGCAACAATGGTTAATGTTTCAGCATCTAAACGCTGATTCATTGTTACCATGATTCCAAGAGACATACAAGTTCCAATTACTTTAGTAATCGGCACATCCATCATGATTGCAATTTCACCTACCGTAACGAATTCTGTAACTTTAATTGTTTTACTTCCTTCGTCAAGAGCTCTTTGCTCATCATCAGATTTCTGACGGTGCGTTTCTCTCTTATCTCTTCTGTATTTAGCCGCTTTAGATTTACCACCTTTACCTTGAAGTTTTTCAAGAGTTTCTCTAATTTGGTTTTTTACTTCTTCTTCAGTAGGCTCAACTTTTGCAACAATTGCAGGACGGTTTCCTTTTACAAAACCTGGTCTTGCGCTTCTGTTAGCATTAAAGCCTCCGCCTCCTGTATTTGGAGTAATTTTATTAGGATTTGGTGTTCCCGGCGCATTTCCTGTAGCAGGTTTTGGCGCACCCGGTGTACCAGGTTTAGGAGCGATTCTTTTACGCTTATTTTTATTAGCGTTATTATTGTTACCAGCTCCCGGAACTCCAGGTTTATTTGGAGTAATTTTCGGTTCTTCCTTCTTTTTCTTAGGCTTGTTAAATTGAGATAAGTCAATTGTCTGCCCAGTAAGAGTAGTTCCTGATAATTTTTGATATTGAGTAGTGATCGTTTCTTCAGCAGTTGCAGGGTCAGTTGAAACAATTGGTTCCTGCGCTGTTTTAGAATTCTCAGCTTTTACTTCTTTTTTCTCTGTAATAATTGGTTTTTCCACCTTTTTCTCTTCAGCTACTACAGGAGCAACAGGCTCTGATGGTGCAGTTTCTTTTTGAACAGGTTTTTCTGTTTGAGATGGAGTAACAGTTTTAGGCTCTTCAGCCCTAACTGGTTCTTCTGGAGCAACAGCAGGTTTTTTTGGATTTAAATCAATTTTACCAACTTGAACAGGCCCAGTTACAACAGCTCTCGCTTTGATGATTTCTTGTTGTTTCTGACGCTCTTCGTCTTGTCTGCGTTTGTCCTCAATTTCTTTCTCGCGCTCAACACGCAATGCTTCTTTTTCTTTTCTTTTCTCTTCTCCTACTTCTTTAGAAGCTTCCTTATTCCCCTTATCGCCCGCAAATTGGCTTTGCAGGATATTAAATTCACTGTCAGAAATTTTAGCATTTGGATTTGCATCAATAGCAATTCCCTTATCTTTTAGATAATCAACAGCTCTTTCTAACGAGATATTTAATTCCCTTAAAACCTTGTTTATTCTTATTACTCTCTCTTCAGACATATAACCTTTTTATTATTACCTTTTTCGTTGTGTTGTTAGAGCAGATAATTAGTTATCAAACTCTTCTTTTAGTATTTTCATAACGTCAAGAATAGTTTCCTCTTCTAAATCCGTTCTTCTTACTAAATCTTCTACTTCTTGTTTTAAGATACTTTTTGCAGTATCTAAACCTATTTTAGCAAATTCTTCAATTACCCAGTCTTCGATTTCATCTGAGAACTCTGTTAATTCAACATCGTCTTCATCAGCCGTTGCACCTGCAACATCTCCTTCACGAATAACATCTAATTCGTAACCTGTTAGCTGACCCGCTAATTTAATATTGTGACCTCCTCTACCAATTGCTTTAGAAACTTCTTCTAATTTCAAGAAAACTTCAGCTCTTTTGTTTTCTTCGTCAATTTTGATTGAAGAAACTTTTGCAGGGCTTAATGCTCTTGTAATAAACAATTGAATATTGTTTGTATAGTTGATTACGTCGATATTTTCGTTTCCTAATTCACGAACGATTCCGTGAATACGAGATCCTTTCATACCTACACACGCTCCAACAGGATCAATTCTGTCATCGTAAGAGTCTACAGCAACTTTTGCTTTTTCTCCCGGGATACGCACTACATTTTTAACTGTAATTAAACCGTCGAATACTTCAGGAATTTCTTGTTCAAATAATTTTTCTAAAAACTTCTCAGAAGTTCTAGACATAATAATTTGTGGTTTATTTCCTTTTAATTCAACGCTTTCAATGATTCCACGAACATTATCTCCTTTACGGAAAAAGTCAGATGGAATTTGTTTTTCTTTTGGAAGCACAATTTCGTTTCCTTCATCGTCAACTAAAATAACAACTCTTGGACGTACGTGATGCACTTCGGCAGTATAAATATCACCAATAATATCTTTAAATTGCTTGTAAAGATTTGTATTATCGTGTTCGTGAATTTTAGATATTAAGTTTTGGCGTAAAGCCAAAATAGCTCTTCTTCCTAAATCAATCAATTTTACCTCTTCAGAAACCTCTTCACCAATTTCAAAATCCGCTTCGATCATTCTTGCTTCAGTCAAAGTAATTTCTTCATTTTCAAAATCAAGATCTTCGTCAGCAACGATAACTCTTCTTCTCCATATCTCCATATCTCCTTTATCAGGATTTATAATGATATCGAAATTATCATCAGAACCGTATTTTTTCTTCAATGCATTTCTAAACACGTCCTCTAAAATTGCCATAAGCGTTACACGATCAATAAGTTTATTATCTTTAAACTCTGAGAATGAATCGATTAATGCTAAATTTTCCATGCGAATTCTTTAATTAAAATGTTACTGTAACAACTGCCTCTTTAATTTCTGTATAAGGTATCTGTTGTTCTTTTTGAACTGTTTCTTTTCCTTTTCCTACTTTTTTTGGTTCTCTTGCCTCCCAAGACAAAATTATAAAAACATCGTTAGCTTCTACTAATTCTGCTTCAATTTTTTCATTATTTGTAGTAACAATCAACGTTCTACCAATATTTTTCTTGTATTGTCTTATTAATTTCAAAGGAGAACCTACTCCAACCGATGCAACTTCAAGCGAAAAATCCTGTTCTTCACGATCCAGATTATTCTCGATTGCACGACTAATGTCAATACAATCCTGAAGCGCCACTCCATTATCTCCGTCTAAACCTACACTAATTTTAAAAGAATCCGAAACCGCAAGATCAATCAAAAAGATCGATGGCTTTTCCAGAAGAGCTTCTGTAATTAATTCGTTTACTTTTTCCTTAAATGTCATAATTTTATAAAAAGAGGGGACAATTAGTCCCCTCATTATTTAGATTTTAATAAATAACGGTGCAAATATAGTGATTTTTTTATAAATCAAATAAATAGATTGCTCTAAAAATATTTCTTATCTTTATAGTAGCGTTCAAAAACATATTATTCTAATAATTTAACCCGAAAATTATGAAACGAATTTTAGTACCTACTGATTTTTCAGAACATGCAGAACACGCCTTAAAAATCGCCGCTCAAATCGCCAAAAAAAACGATTCTGAAATCATTATTTTACATATGCTCGAATTCCCGCATCAAACCAATGATGCAATATTTGGAGGTGTAAGTATTCCCGAAACTATGCTTTTTATGCAAAAAGCAAATGAGACTCTTGACGCAATCTCACAAAGCCCTTTTCTTGATGGAATTCAGGTCACGGAAGTTGTAAAAATGGACAAACCAATTCACGGCATTACTCAAGTAAGCAAAGATTACAATATTGACTTAATTATTATGGGCTCTCACGGCTCTTCGGGACTTGAAGAATTATTAATTGGCTCAAATACCGAAAAAGTGGTGAGAAATTCTGAAATTCCTGTTTTAGTCATCAAAAAAGATATTTCAGATTTCAACGTCCAGAATATTGTTTTTGCTTCTGATTTTACAGAAGAAACGAAAAAACCGTTTGAAAAACTCTTAAATGTCACTAAATTATTTGATGCAAAACTACATTTAGTAACCATTTGCACTCCAAACAGCTTCAAACCAACCCATGTAATCGAAAAAGCAATTAAGGATTTTACAAATCATTTCAATCTTACAAATTACGACACACATATTTATAACGACACCAATATTGAAAAAGGAATCATCAATTTCTCCAACAGCATAAACGCCGATATTATTGGAATGTGTACGCATGGAAGAACTGGTTTTGCGCACTTTTTTAACGGAAGTATTAGCGAAGGCTTAGTAAATCATGCCGTAAAACCTGTTATTACCTTAAAAATTTAAACTAAAATTTTAATGAAGAAACAAATACTTTAAATTTTAAATTTATTCCATAAAAAAAGCCTCTCGATTGAGAGGCTTTTTATGTTGGTCTACTAGGACTCGAACCTAGAAAGACTGCACCAAAAACAGTTGTGTTACCATTACACCATAGACCAGCAATGCTGTTAAGCGGGTGCAAAATTAAACCTTTATTTAAATTGTGCAAATTTTTAAGCCAAATTTTTTGCATAAAAAAAAGCCTCTCGATTTGAGAGGCTTTTTATGTTGGTCTACTAGGACTCGAACCTAGAAAGACTGCACCAAAAACAGTTGTGTTACCATTACACCATAGACCAGCAGTGCTGTTAAGCGAGTGCAAATTTAAGGTTTTATTTAGTTTGCGCAAACTTTTTTGTCAAAAAAAATATTTTTTTTCATTCTTTTTCATTTTAAAGTCTCGCACTTTTCACAAAGAGCCTTATACACAATACATTAATATTTACAAATAGTTATTATAGAATTTTTTGTTAATGCTCGTTTCTTTACATAAAAAAACATTTTCTTTGTAGGATTGAAAAACATACAAAATTATAACACCTAAATATGGCACAATTCAATTTCAATAAATGGAATACAATTATTGGTTGGTTTGCATTTGCAATCGCTTTAATTACCTACACATTAACTGTCGAACCTACAATGAGCTTTTGGGATTGCGGCGAATATATTGCCACAGCAGCTAAACTAGAAGTTGGCCACCCGCCGGGAGCACCTTTATTCCAAATGATGGGAGCTTTCTTTGCCATGTTTGCTATAGATGCCCAGCATGTAGCCGTGATGGTAAATATGATGTCTGTTTTTTCTAGTGCCTTTACAATTTTATTTATGTTTTGGTCTTCTTCTATGATTTTAAAGAAAATCGTAGCGCGTTTTGCCGAAATCGATCAAAATAATTCTATTGTTATTTTAGGAAGTTCTTTTGTTGGAGCTTTAGCCTATACTTTCTCTGACAGTTTTTGGTTTAATGCTGTCGAAGCAGAAGTTTACGCAATGGCTTCTTTATTGATTGCATTGCTTTTTTGGCTAGGATTACGCTGGGAACAAGATATGGACAAACCAAAAGGAAATAAATGGTTATTGATCATTTCTTTGGTTGTTGGTCTATCTTTTGGAGTTCACTTTATGGCGTTATTAACGATTCCGTCAATTGGATTCTTATATTATTTTAAGCATTACGAAAAAGTTACCATTAAAAACTTTCTTATTGCCAATGTAGTTGTAATAGGAATTTTGTTGTTTATCTTCAAATTACTTCTGCCTTTAACGATGGCTTTCTTCGGTAAAACCGAAATTTTCATGGTAAACAGTTTAGGATTACCTTTTAATTCCGGAACTATTTTCGTGACTTTATTATTAATCGCTTTCTTCTATTTCGGATTAAAATTCACCAAACAAAAAGGATTGATTTTCTACAACACCATCATCCTTTGTACTTTATTTATATTAATTGGTTTCTCTACCTGGATGATGCTTCCTGTTCGTGCAAATGCCAATACGGTAATTAATGAAAACAAACCATCAGATGCTGCCGAGGTTTTAGCCTACTACAATCGTGAACAGTACGGTGTAAATCCATTATTTTATGGCCCTCAATATACCGAAGTTTTTGCCGGTCTTGATGCTAACACTCCGTATTTAGACAAAAAACCTAATTACGAAAGAGACAATAAAACTGGTAAATATATTATTACCAACAATTATAAAAACGCAGAACAAAACAGCGACGACAATCAAAAAGCAATTCTGCCAAGAATGTGGAGTACCGAAACCGGACACATTCAAAACTACATTAGCTTTACAAATCCTCCTAAATTCCGAATCAATCCAGACTATAATTATGAGGATGATTTAGGAAAATACGGAATTGATGCAAGTCAATTAACTGAAGAAGAATACAACAAAGCAACTGGACAGCTTCGTAATGAAGTAGAAAAAACAATTTCTGAATTCAGAAATGCGTATGCTCAAAAGCAAATTGACAACGAAGGCTATGTTAAGTTCTTAAAAAGCTACGGAGAATATCTTATAATCGAAAAACCAACTACTGGTGATAATTTCAGTTTTATGTTCGAATACCAATTTGGATATATGTACTGGAGATATTTAATGTGGAATTTTGTTGGACGTCAAAGTGATGTTCAGGGGAAATATGATAATTTAGATGGAAACTGGATTAGCGGAATCAAAGCGCTGGACTCTGTTCATTTGGGTTCTCAGGATAAATTACCATCGGATGTTTTAAACAACAAAGGACGTAATGTTTACTATTTCCTTCCTTTCATTTTAGGATTAATCGGAATAATGTATCATGCTAATAAAGATCTTAAAAGTTTTTATGTGCTTTTAGCCTTATTCTTATTTACCGGAATTGCCTTAAAAATCTATTTGAACGAAAGACCTTTTGAACCTCGTGAAAGAGATTATGCACTGGTTGGATCTTTCTATGTCTTTGCCATCTGGATTGGCTTTGGGGTTTATTCTTTATATGAAAGTATCCAGAAATATATTGCTCCAAAAATTGCCGGGCCAGCTATTATTGCAGCAAGTTTATTAGCAGCGCCGGTTTTAATGGCTTCTCAAAACTGGGATGATCACGACAGATCAAACAGATATACTGCTGTTGCAATGGCAAAAGCATACTTAAGTTCGTGTGATAAGGATGCTATTTTATTTACGATTGGTGACAACGATACATTCCCACTTTGGTATGCTCAGGAAATTGAACATTTTAGAACTGATGTTAAGATTGTAAATACAAGTCTTTTCATGACGGATTGGTATATCGACCAAATGAAAGCAAAATCATATGAATCTGATCCTTTACCAATATCATTTACACATGATCAATATGTTGGGGATAAGCTAGACTATGTAGCTCATATTCCGAAGATTGAAACACGCTGGAACATCAAAGATTTTCTTGATTTTATTAAAAATCCAAAGTCAACTGTAGGTTTACAAAACGGACAGACAATTCACTTTTATCCAACGAATAAAATTAGAGTGAATGTTGACAAAAACATCATTCTTAAAAATAAAGTTGTAAATCCTAAATATAATGATTCAATTGTTTCTTATATGGATATTGACATTAAAGGAAGTGCTCTTTACAAAAACAGATTAATGATGCTGGATATTTTGGCTAATAATAACTGGAAACGTCCAATTTATTTTAGCGGTGGTGCTTTTGATGATGAAGATTATTTATGGTTAAAAGATTATCTGCAATTAGACGGTATGGTTTACAAATTAGTTCCTGTTAGAAACGTGCCTTCTAAAGATGGCGGACCAATGGATATGGGACAAATTGATGCCGATAAAATGTACGATATCGTAATGAAATGGGATTGGGGCAACAGCGAAAGCGAAAAAATCTATCACGATCCTGAAACCAGAAGAAACAGTATTACTTACCGTACGAACTTGTCTCGTTTAGTAGATGAACTTATTGCCGAAGGTAAAATCGACAAAGCTAAAAACGTAATTAATTTAGCAATGACAAAAATGCCATTGGATAAATTTGGCTACTATTCTCTAGTGGAGCCATTTGCAGGCGGATATTATAAAGTAGGAGAAACATCTAAAGCGCATGATTTATTAGATAAACTGGTAAATAAATACAAAGAGAATCTAAACTATTACGCTACTCTGCCTCCAACTGATCAAACTGATTTAGCAATGGATATTATTACAGATATTGAGCGTTACAGAAGTTTACTTCATGTTATGAGAGAAAATAAAGACAAAGCTTTCTACGAAAAACATAAAACAGTATTTAATACGTATGTAAATGTTTTTGAACGTTTTGGACGCGAAAAAGAATAATAATATACGGAAAATATATTGATTAAAAAAATGCAGTGCTTCTTGATAAAAAGCGCTGCATTTTTTATTTTTACGTAGATATAAATAAAATCAAAATGAGCTTTTATTGGGTAAAAACTAATTCATTTATTAAAAAGGTGTTTTCTAAATATTGTTGGGATATTCCAAACAACGAAAAGAAAATATACTTAACGTTTGATGACGGCCCAACCCCAGAGATTACAGACTGGGTTTTATCTGAACTTAAAAAGTTTGATGCAAAAGCTACTTTCTTCTGTATTGGAAAAAATATTAAAGCCAATTTATCTTTATTCGAAAAATTAATCACAGACGGTCATTCTATTGGAAACCATACGATGAACCACGTAAATGGCTGGAAAATACACACGAATGAGTATATCGAAAATGTAAATAACTGCGCTAAGATTTTAGAAGAAGAAATAAAGCCGAACAATTTAATATTTCGTCCGCCTTACGGAAAAATTAAAAAAGCGCAATCAAAGATTTTACGAAAACTTGGCTATAAAATAATAATGTGGGATGTTTTAAGTGCTGATTTCGACCAAAGTATAACTCCTGAAAAATGCCTTGAAAATGTTACTAAAAATGTAAAATCCGGAAGTGTAATTGTATTCCATGACAGCATAAAAGCATCGCCAAATTTAAAATTTGCTTTACCAAAAACGCTGCATTTTTTAAAAGAGAATGGATATAAGTTTGATATTATTCATTAGAAAACCCGAAAAATATCTTATTTCTGAAGTTTTTTATACGTCGAATTGATCCTGAACAATTCCGATAAGTGTATTTGCATCAAGTTCTCCAGATTGTCTCCAGATCATTTGTCCTTCTTTGTAAATCATTAAAGTCGGAAGTCCTTTAATTCGTAATGCTTCGGCCAGTTCCTGATTTTTATCAACATCAATTTTAATTACCTTCGCTTTGTCTCCAAGCGCAGCCGCAACATCCTTTATTACCGGATGCATCAATACTGATGATTCGTTCCAATCTGTGTAGAAGTCAATTAACACTGGAACCTGAGCATTTATAAGTTCTCCAAATTTTGACATAAAACCAAAAATTTAATTCTTTTAATCTATTAAAAAGATATAATTAATACAAATGTAGCATTTTTAACGAATTAAGCCACATTCTTACCTTTTTTTAGTTCAATAACCGTGATTTCAGGCATAATTCCAACTCGTCCAGGATAAGCATGAAAACCAAATCCGCGGTTCACATAAACATATCTTCCGGCTTCTTCATAAAGTCCTGCCCATTGTTTATAAATGTATTGCGCCAGACTCCATTTAAAATATCCCGGAATTTCAATTCCAAACTGCATTCCGTGTGTATGACCAGATAAAGTTAGATGAAAGTTTTTAGGATCTTTTTTCACTTCATATTCCCAATGGCTTGGATCGTGGCTCATTAAAACTTTAAAATCAGTTTCCTGAAGTCCTTGCGAAGCTTTTTTCAAATCTCCGGCCTTCTTAAAATTCTGTCCCCAGTTTTCGACACCAACTAAAGCAATTTTATCTGCACCTTTTTGAATGTATTTATTTTCATTCAGCATCAAATCAAAACCTATTTTGCCGTAAAGATTTTTGATTTCTGCAAAGTTCTCATCTTTTTCTTTTTCAGAAGGCCAAGTCACGTATTCTCCGTAATCATGATTTCCTAAAACAGCATATTTTCCGTATTTATAATCTTTAATTCTGCTAAAAGTTTCCAGCCACGGATGCATTTCTTTTGCGTGTGTATTAACAATATCTCCTGTAAACAAAATCATATCTGATTCCTGTTCATTAATCAAATCAATTGCATAATTAATTTTATCAGGATTATCAAAACTTCCGCTGTGAACATCAGAAATCTGTGTTATTTTAAAACCATCAAATTCATCTGGAAGATCCGGAAAAAAGATAGTCTGCTTGAATACTTTAAAATTATATTTTCCTTCAAAAATTCCGTAAATCAAAGATAAAAACGGAACCGCCGCCAATCCTAAAGCAATCTGACTAACAAACTTACGTCTGTCCGGCATCATTTCTTTTCTAGGCGCATTGTACATGCAGTAGTTTAATATACTGGCACCAATTCTAAAAATATCTTCTCCAAACATTACAAGTGTAAGCACAATTTTAGGAACATAAACCAATAACATTAACCCCATTGTAAACATGGTTTGTTTGGTTTGCCCAACAGAACGGTCAAATTGCGTAAAAGAATATATAATGAAAACTAAAAGCAGTACACTAATAATTTGATAGCTGATCAATACCCATCTTAATTTGATTAAAGTACGAAAGGCTTGATACGAATAGAACTCAATAAATAGAAAAAGAGCACATAGAATTACAAAACGAAGGATCATTTATTTACAGTTTTAAGCAAAGTAACAAAGAATGAATATTCTATCGCTTTTTATTATCAAAAATTTAACTCAAATAATAGCAAAAGCCGATAGATTTCTCTATCAGCTTTTGCAGCCAAATTATTTAAAACCTTTAGTCTACAACAAAGTTTATTCAATAAACCTTTATCGCATTATTTTTGAGCTTTTGCCGCTTCTGGCTTAGCTTCTGCTTTTTTAGCTTTTTTATCAGCTTTTTTCTCTTTTTTAGCAGCTTTTGCTTCTTTTGCAGGAGTTTCTTTTACTGGAGTTGTTTGAGCATTTACCATTGCAGTTGTTCCTAAAACTGCTACCGCTAATAAAATTAATTTTTTCATGATTGTTGATTTTTGTGATTACTACTTCTTTATTTATAGCTCAAAGATAGAATCAGTAAATGAAGACAAAATGAAGATTCAACCAATCTCAAAAAATTAACTTTTAATTGTGTTTTTGAGTTTCTGGAAACAATAAAGTAAATGTCGTTCCTTCGTTTATAAGAGAGTTAACTTTAATTTCTATATGATGGAAAACAGCAATACTCTTAGCAATGGCAAGGCCTAACCCCTGCCCTTCCTGATCTGAACTTACCCTGGCAAATCGGTTGAAGATATTTTCGATTTGCGATTCGTTTAAACCGATACCAAAATCAGTAATTGAAATAAAATATTGATTTTGCAAAAAACCATCAGAAACAATAATACTGCCGTCCGGCTTATTGTACTTTATGGCATTGGTAACTAAATTATAAATCAAAATATGAATTAAAGTTTTGTTTCCCCTAAAAGCAAAATCATGTTCCATTTTATTGACAAACTCAATTCCTTTATCATCAATACGATCCTGCAGATCTTCCTGTAAATCCTTTATTATTTCCTGAAAACTGATATTTTCGTTAGCTTCATATTGATTGTTTTCGATTCGGGAAATCAGCAGTAAATTATTGATGATCTTTTTCAGCATATCGAGCGTTTTCAATGAACCTGCGATTTTATCTACCGCATTATCATCTAAAGAATCATTTTGCAATAAATTCTCCAGCTTGTTTTTCAATAAAGCAATTGGAGTTAAAAGCTCGTGCGAAACATTAGAAATAAACTGTTTTTCTTTTTTAAAAAGTTCTGCAATACGATTCATCATTTGGTTTAAAACCAAATCTAATTCCCTAAAATCCCTCGATTTTGCCTTTATTGGCGTATGATCAAAAACCTCCGGTTCGTTGACCCGCCTTATTTTAGTATCGATAATTTTATAAAACGGTTTCAGTAAATATTCGATATAAAAAGTATCTGCCAAAAAAGTGACCAAAAGAATAATAACTAAAACTATTATTATAAAAAGCTTTATAATAAAAGTAAGGTCTTTTACTTCGCTTAAACTGCTCCCAATTTCGAGTTGATATTCCTCATTTTGATAACTAAAATGATGCTGCAGAATTCGATATTCATTTTCTTCGCCTTCAATAATTCGGTATTCATTACTGAAAGAAGTTTTCTTTTGATGCGGTTTTATAGGAACTCTGGAAAGAACCAAAAATTCGCTGTGAAGTGTAGAAAACTGCGAATAGGTTTCGGTAGAATCATCTGCATTTTCGATAAAATCATTAATTTCCTGTTGATTTAAATGATCAATGAATTTCTTTTTCTTTTCAATTAATCCATTATTAATGTGTCTGTAAACCACATTTTCGACCAAAATAGGAAGCATGAGCCATAAAACCAAAATCACCAACAATCTTGTTAGTGCATTAAAAATGGCCAATTGATGTTTTATCTTCACAAAAATCTATTTATTCATTAATACGATAACCAACATTTCTAACGGTTTCAAACCAATCAATCGAAGTATGTTTGTCTAATTTTTTTCGAAGATTACGAACGTGTACGTCTATAAAATTAGAATCGGAGTTTACCTCCAAAATGTCGCCCCAAATATGTTCTGTTAATTGCAGTCTTGTAATTACCCGATTTTTATTTAAAACCAAATATTGAAAAATATCAAATTCTTTTTTGGTCAAACTTAAAGGCACTTCATTAAAACTCACTTTATAATCCTGAAGCTGCAACAAAAATCCGTGAATACTTAAATTGTTTAAAGTAAAACCATGAATACGGCGAATTACGGCAAATAATCTTGCTGCTAATTCAGTCAATGCAAAAGGTTTTGTCAAATAATCATCGGCACCAAGATGAAGTCCGTTAATCCTGTCATCCAATTCTCCGCGTGCCGTAAGCACAATGACCGCAATTTTTGATTTTGTTTTTCGAATCGTCTGCAAAACCTCAAAACCATCTCCGTCCGGTAATCCCAAATCCAGCAGCATCGCATCATAATCATTGCTTGCAAATTCTTCAAGAGCATCGGCACAATTATTTGCAATTTTACAAATATACCCCGCATTGCACAAAAAGTCATAAACCTCTACTGCAAGTTCTTTATTATCTTCAACAATTAAAACATTCATAAAAAAGGCATTTAAACGCAACTAAAATTAATCAATTATCAAAAGTCCAGTTACGCGTTATTAAAAAATTAACGAATAAAAAAAGCTGACAAATTTCTTTATCAGCTTTCTTCAATCGCATTCATCATAATCATTATTCCTGTTTTGCCTCCGTTACAATGCTTCGAAAACAAAACGAGAGTAATTCTTATTTTTTCACGGTTGCAGCTTCTTCTTTTGGAGCTTCAGCTTTTGCCTTTTTGTTTCCTTTATGATGGTGTTTTGTAGCTTTAACTTCTTTTGCAGGCGCTGCCTGAGCTGGAGTTGTTTGAGCATTTACCATTGCAGTTGTTCCTAAAACTGCTACCGCTAATAACATTAATTTTTTCATAACTTTTATTTTTTAAATTAACCAACCTTTTATTCTAATTATCTTTTTGTTTATTTTTTCGCTTTTGCTGTTTCTGCTTTTGGAGCTTCACTTTTTACTGATTTTGTTTTTTTATCAGTTTTGTTTTTTGGGTGTTTTGTTGCTTTTACTTCTTTTGCAGGAACTGTTTTACCATCTTTTGCAGGAAACGCATGAACCATTGCACTTGTTCCTAAAACTGCTGTTAATAACATCAATAAATTTCTCATGATTTCTAAGATTTAAATTAATTACCTTTTATTTTACAGATCAAAATTACCCCCATAACATGAAGACAAAATGAAGAAATCCCTGAATAAAAAAAATTAACTTGACATTAACGCTTTGCTCGTTTTTTCACCATATAAGTTATATAAGTTCATTTAATATATTAGTGCGCAGCAACTAATCATTATATATTAAAATGCGGAGACGCACTGCAGTGCGACTCTACAGGTACGTCTCTGCTAAAATGAACTTATATAACTTATATGGTGGAAAAAAAATCCTGTTAGTCTAATTTTTGAGAACCCAATTGTTTATTTTTACAGACTAATATTTTTTATATGTCAACTCAAAAACGCCTTTTTCTTCTAGATGCTTATGCATTAATTTTTCGCGGCTATTATGCCTTTATAAAAAACCCGAGAATAAACTCAAAAGGAATGGACACATCTGCAATTATGGGTTTTATGAACTCACTTTTAGATGTTATTAAAAGAGAAAAACCAGATCATTTGGCTGTTGCTTTTGACAAAGGCGGAAGTCATGTAAGAACAGAAATGTTCGTAGAATATAAAGCCAATCGTGATGCAACGCCTGAGGCGATTAAAATTGCAGTTCCGTATATTCAGGAATTATTAAGAGCGATGCATATTCCTATTATTGAAATCGAAGGCTGTGAAGCCGATGACTTAATTGGAACAATTGCCAAACAAGCCGAAAAACAAAATTATAAGGTTTTTATGGTAACGCCGGATAAGGATTTTGCACAATTGGTTTCTGAAAATATTTTCATGTACAAACCTGCCCGTATGGGTAACGGAATTGAAATTTGGGGAATTCCTGAAGTTTTGGCAAAATTTGAAATAGAAAGACCTGAACAAGTTATAGACTTTCTAGGAATGATGGGCGACGCTGTGGATAACATTCCGGGATTGCCTGGAGTTGGAGAAGTTACCGCTAAAAAGTTCCTTAAAGAATTTGGTACAATGGAAAACCTTTTAGACAATACGCATTTACTAAAAGGAAAAATGAAGGAGAATATCGAAGCTAATAAAGATAAAGGTATTTTGTCTAAAAAACTGGCAACGATTATCTGCGACTGTGATGTTGTTTTTAATGAAGATGACTACGAGCTTTCTCGCCCTGATATTGAAAAAACAGATGCTATTTTTCAGGAATTGGAATTTAGAAGAATGGCTGAACAGTTTGATAACTTATTTAAAGTTGGCGGCGGAAATGAATTGGCAAATAGTGCTCCGGCAGCTGATCCTAAATTATATAAAAAACCACAGCCTAAAAACGAAGACCAATTTGATCTTTTTGGCGGAGGCGGAACTACTCTTGATGAAAGTGCAGAAGCTGCAAGAAATTCATTTTATAATACTTTAGAAAATACCGAGCATTCTTATCAAACCGTTCAGGGTGATTTAGGAATTAAATTGCTTTTACAGAATTTACAAAAACAGACTTCGGTTTGTTTTGATACGGAAACCACAGGAATCGATGCTTTGCATGCAGAGCTTGTGGGAATGTCTTTCTCTTACGAAAAAGGAAAAGCTTTTTATGTTCCGTTTCCGGAAAGTCAGGAAGAAGCAAAAGTTTTAGTAGACAAATTTGTTCCGTTTTTTGAAAATGAAAACATCGAAAAAATTGGGCAAAATTTAAAATACGATTTAAAAATCCTTGCTAATTATGGCGTTACGGTAAAAGGAAAACTTTTTGATACGATGATTGCGCATTATTTGATTAATCCGGATATGCGTCATAATATGGATATTTTGGCCGAAACATATTTAAAATATTCTCCAAAATCAATTGAAACCTTAATTGGTAAAAAAGGAAAAAATCAGCTTTCGATGCGCGATGTTCCTTTAGAAGATATTAAAGAATATGCTGCCGAAGATGCTGATGTAACTTTACAATTAAAAGAAATCTTTACTACTGAATTAGACAATACGGAAACTAAAAAGCTTTTTGATGAAATTGAAATTCCGTTAGTAAGCGTTTTAGCTGCAATGGAAACAGAAGGAATTCGTCTTGATGTTGAATTCTTAAAAGAAATGTCTAAAGAAATGGAAGTTGAAATCAAATCTTTAGAACAACAAATTTACGAAACTGCCGGCGAGAAATTTAATCTTGCCTCTCCAAAACAATTAGGAGATATCTTATTTGATAAACTTAAAATTGGCGGAGCAAAGCAAAAGAAAACCAAAACGGGTCAATATGCTACCGGAGAAGAAGTTTTGACTTATTTGGCAAATGACAATCCTATTGTAAAACAAATTTTGGACTGGCGTCAAATGGTGAAACTCCAAAGTACTTATATTTTGGCTTTGCCGGAACAAGTTGATAAAAAAACATTACGTGTTCATACCGATTATATGCAGACTGTTGCCGCAACAGGTCGTTTGAGTTCTAATAATCCGAACTTGCAAAATATTCCGATTCGTACGGAAAGAGGCCGTCAGATTCGTAAAGCTTTTGTGGCGCGCGATGAAAACCATACTTTAATTTCTGCCGATTACTCGCAAATTGAATTAAGAATTATTGCTGCTTTAAGTGGTGAAGAAAATATGATTGCTGCTTTCCAAAACGGTGAAGATATCCACAGAGCTACTGCAGCAAAAGTTTTTGATGTAGCGCTTGAAGAAGTTTCTCGCGAACAAAGAAGTAACGCTAAAACAGTAAACTTCGGAATTATATATGGTGTTTCTGCTTTCGGATTAAGTAATCAGACTTCTTTATCTCGCGGTGAAAGTGCTGCTTTGATTGATGCTTATTATAAAACTTATCCGAGATTAAAATCATATATGCAGGATCAGGTTGATTTTGCTCGTGAAAACGGTTATGTACAAACTATTTTAGGTCGTCGCCGTTATTTAAAGGATATCAATTCTGCGAATGCCGTTGTGAGAAGTGCTGCCGAACGAAATGCTGTAAATGCGCCAATTCAGGGAAGTGCTGCCGATGTGATTAAAATTGCCATGATCAACATTCATAAAAAATTACAAGACGAAAACTGGAAATCTAGAATGTTACTTCAGGTTCATGATGAGCTTGTGTTTGATGTGCATAATGACGAATTAGAAAAAATCCAGCCAATGATTAAACACGAAATGGAAAATGCTTTTAAAATGGCAGTTCCTTTGGAAGTTGAACTTGGTTTGGGTAAAGATTGGTTAGAAGCGCATTAATGCAATTTTAGATTTTTGATTGTTGATTTTAGATTTATGAATCAACAATCAACACAATCTTGTCTTTGCGAGGAACGAAGCAATCTCATTTGCTGGATCAACTTTGTGTCTCATTTTAGTGAGGTTGCTTCGTTCCTCGCAATGACACACAAATTATTATATATAAAAAAAGGACTGTTCTTTCGAACAGTCCTTTTTTTATCGTTTATATTTTTACAATTAAGCCTTTCTTGTAGACTCTCTTTCTTTCAATTTTGTTTTAATGATGATCGTTTCGTAATCAGAAGTTTCACCTTCTGGTTCTTCCAATCTTTCGATTAGTTTTTTGGCAGCAACTTCACCAATTTCAATTCCGTGCTGGCTTACTGTTGTTAAACTTGGAGACAAACGTCTTGAAGCTAAAATTCCGTCTGCAAAACCAATTATCGAAATATCTTCTGGTACTTTAAAACCTTTTTTCAAACTAACTCTTAAAGCCGCAACCGAATCATTTTCATCTAAAGCAAAAATCGCATCAACTTTATTGTCAAAAATGGCGTCAATTTTAGCTTTCATATCATCTTCAGAATCGGTACGAAGAATAATTTTTTCGTTTACCGGAATATTATTGTCTTTTAAAGCTTTTAAATATCCATCGGCTCTTAATTTTCCAACACTCAAATTATCTACAGAAGAAATTAAGGCGATATTTTTACAACCTAAATTGATTAAATGCTGCGTCGAGTTTAAAGCTGAGTCAAAATCATCTACTACAACTTTATCACATTCTACTTCATCAGCAATTCTGTCAAACATTACAATTGGTGTTCCGTCATTAATAATAGCCGAAAAGTGATTGTAATCCTGTAGCTTTTGAGCTTCTTCAGAAACCGAAAGAATAAATCCGTCGATAGTTCCGTTGCTTAACATTTCAAGCGTATGAATTTCTTTCTCTAAAGATTCATTCGAAATACACGTAATTACATTATATCCTTTTTTATCGGCAACCTTTTCGATTCCGCTAAAAACCTTTGCAAAAAAGGAGTTTAATATATTAGGTATAATTACACCAATTGTTTTGGTTTTTCGATTCTTCAAATTCAGACCAATAACATTCGGTTTATAATTTTTGAGTTTGGCATACTCTTTAATCTTCACCTTCGTCTGCTCACTTATTTCCGGGCTGTCGTTTAGTGCTTTAGACACTGTAGACACAGAAACACCTAGTTCCTTCGCAATTTGTTTTAGAGTTGCTTTAGCTTTCATCTAATAAAAGTTTATGTAATTAATACAAATATAGTAGAATTACCGAAAATAAAACAAAAAACCCCTACCACTATTTCAAATAATACCATCTATTCGAAATAATTCTAAAAAAGAAGAATTTTCTGAAACCGCATGTCTAAAAATTTCGTTAATAAACTTAATACAATGTTATTAACTTAATAAAAGCCTAGATTATGAAAAACGAAGTTAAAATTCAGGAAGTCAACCCTTCCCTGGATAGCAGAAGGAGCTTTCTGAAGCTCAGTGGACTAACATTAGTTACCGCAGGTTTGGTTTTAGCTGGTTGCAGCGACAATGATAACGATGACAATATGGAGGATAATTCCTTACCTGGAGTCAAAAATGGTGTTTTTGACTTAGGTTCAGGAGACTTTGGTGTTCTAACTTACGCATACGCCTTAGAGCAGTTAGAAGCTGATTTTTACACTAAAGTCGTAAATGCCTCCAACTTTAATACCGTATTTAACGACACAGAACGTCAGGTTCTAACAGATCTTTATCATCACGAAGTAGTGCACAGAGATTTTTTTAAAGCCGCTTTAACCGGAGCACTTCCAGATCCTGGTTCTCAACTACTTCCTTCTTTAGCCTTTAGTTATGGTGCTTTAAATTTTAATAGCCGTACCGAAGTTTTAGCTACCGCAAAAGCACTTGAAGACACTGGTGTTGCCGCTTATAATGGAGCGGGCAGACTTATTAAAAGCCCTGATTATTTATTATTAGCCGGAAAAATTGTTTCTGTAGAAGCAAGACATGCTTCTGCCATTAGAAGTTTAATCAACCCGAATTCAAAAGATTTTGCTGGAGACGATATTATAAGCACTTCAACCGGATTAGACGTTGCAAAAGATCCGTCAAAAATCCTACCAGTTGCCGCAGGATTTATTACCACAAAATTCACGGCAAACTATTTACCTTAATCTTAACTAGCTAAAAATTAGAAATTATGAATATTTTAAAATTTATAGAATCCTTTACTGATGACAGCTTAATGAAAAGCACTGGTTCAAGAAGAGACAGTTTTACGCAGTTTGGGAATATCGGAAAAAACCTGGCAATGGCATCAATCCCATTTGGATTAGCTGCTTTTACAAATAAAGCTTTTGCACAAGACATAACGGCAACTCCGGCTACACCAATTGGAGCTTTGCAGTTTGCATTGACTCTGGAATATCTTGAAAACGAATTTTATGCTATCGCATTAGATTCTGGAGTTATTCCGGCTTCTGAAAATGGCGGACGCGATTTAAAAGTTTTTCAGCAAATCGCTGCACACGAAGCAGATCACGTTTCGTTTTTAATTGCCGGACTTGGCGGAACAATGAGCGCCAATTTTGTTCCAAAACCTACTTTTGACTTTACCGTAGGCGGAGCATTTGATCCTTTTAATGACTATCCTACGTTTCTGGCATTGGCACAAGCCTTTGAAGATACAGGCGTAAGAGCTTATAAAGGTCAGGCCGCTAACTTAATATCTACACCGGATTTACTGACAGCAGCATTACAAATTCACTCAGTTGAGGCCAGACACGCTTCTGAAGTTAGAAGACTGCGAGGTTTAAAAGGCTGGATCTCTAATGCTGAAAGAGGTGCCGGAATGCCGGCAGCAACGCAGGCCGTTTATGATGGCGAAGGAGTAACGATGCAGGCAGGCTTCAATACAGCTACAGCATTTGGTGCTGCCGCAGGATCAGAAGCTTATGATGAACCGTTAACGACACAACAAGTTGTCGATATAGCCAATATATTTATTGTTTAGTTAAAAATAAACTTAATTTTGAACCGCCCTAGCGTTATTGTGAAGGCGGTTTTTTTATGGTTTTAAAAATAAAAACTGAAAGCCTGATTTTCAGGATATAAAATATTCTTTTCAGGTATTTGGTTTTAAAATAATTAATTGTACTTTTGCATCCCCTTTATTGGGGATGGAATGTTTAATTAAAATAATATTATGGACGCATTAAGCTACAAGACAATTTCAGCTAGCAAAGCCACTGTAACTAAAGAGTGGATTGTTGTTGATGCAGAAGGTCACAACTTAGGTCGTCTTGCTTCAAAGGTTGCGATGATCTTAAGAGGTAAGTACAAGCCAAGTTACACACCGCACGTTGACTGTGGAGATAACGTAATTGTTATCAACTCAGAAAAAATTAACCTTACAGGTACAAAAATGAATGACAAAATTTACATGCGTCATACAGGTTACCCAGGAGGACAAAGAACTTTAACTGCTAAAGTATTGCAATCTAAAAACCCTGCATTATTAGTAGAAAAAGCTGTAAAAGGAATGTTACCTAAAAATAAATTAGGAGCTGAACTTTTTAGAAATCTAAATGTTGTTGTAGGTGCTGAGCATACTCACGGAGCTCAAAAACCTAGAACTGTTAACCTAAACGATCTTAAGTAATGGGAGTTATTCACAAAATCGGTAGAAGAAAAACCGCTGTTGCACGTGTATATGTTTCTGAAGGAACAGGTAAAATCACTGTAAACAAAAAAGAATTCGCAACTTACTTTCCAACTGCAACTTTACAATACAAAGTATTACAACCATTATCTATGACAGAAAATGCTAGTAACTTTGATGTAAAAGTAAACGTTTACGGAGGTGGTTCAACTGGTCAGGCAGAAGCTGTAAGAATGGCATTAGCACGTGTTATGTGTGAAGTGAACATCGAAAACAGAGCTATCCTAAAACCAGAAGGTTTATTAACAAGAGATCCAAGAATGGTTGAACGTAAGAAATTCGGTCAGAAGAAAGCTCGTAAGAGATTCCAATTCTCTAAACGTTAATATTACCTGTCTTGTTCAAATGGGACAAGACATTATCAATTATTTATTGAAATTAAAAAACACAGTTATTGTTGCTCTCCTATCGAGGTAGGATATAGTTTAGCATCTAAATGTATAAAGCCAGAGAAATCGCCATTTATACATTGCTAATCAACAGAACGTAAACTAGTACAAAAATGGCAAACAAAATAGAAGTAAAAGACTTACTAGAAGCAGGTGTTCACTTTGGACACATGACTAGAAAATGGGATCCAAACATGGCCCCTTACATTTATATGGAGCGTAATGGTATTCACATTATCAATCTATATAAAACTGCAGCTAAAATTGAAGAAGCTAACGAAGCTTTGAAAAAAATCGCTGCATCAGGTAGAAAAATCTTATTCGTAGCTACCAAAAAACAAGCTAAAGACATCGTTGCTGATAAAGCAAAGGCTGCAAACATGCCTTACATCACTGAAAGATGGCCTGGTGGAATGCTAACTAACTTCGTAACTATCAGAAAGGCAGTTAAAAAAATGTCTTCTATTGATAAAATGAAGAAAGATGGTACTTTCATGACGTTATCTAAAAAAGAGCGTTTGCAAGTTGATCGTCTACGTGCTAAATTAGAGAAAAACTTAGGTTCAATCGCTGATATGTCTAGACTACCTGCAGCATTGTTCGTAGTAGATATCAAAGCTGAACACATCGCAATAAAAGAAGCACAAAAATTAAACATTCCAGTTTTCGCAATGGTTGATACGAATTCTGACCCAAGAGAGGTTGATTACGTTATTCCTGCAAATGATGATGCTTCTAAATCAATTGACAAAATTTTATCTTTAGTGACTACTGCAGTTATCGAAGGTCTTTCTGACAGAGGTTCTGAAAAAGAAGTTGAAGTAGCTGAAGAAGCTGCTCCTGCTGCTGAGGCTGAAGCTGCTCCTGCAACTGAAGAATAAATCAAATTTTAAATTCCAAATTTTAAATTCTAAAATCCAACCACAAATTAAAAACGTTATGTTGATAATTTAATAAAATTGGAGTTTAGAATTTAAAAGATGGAATTTTTACTTTTAACATTAAAATTCAAAATATTATGGCAACAATTACTGCTGCAGACGTAAATAAATTAAGACAATCTACAGGTGCCGGAATGATGGACTGTAAAAAAGCTTTAGTTGAAGCTGATGGAGATTTCGATAAAGCTATACAAGTCCTTAGAGAAAAAGGACAAAAAGTTGCTGCTAACCGTTCTGACCGTGAGTCTTCTGAAGGAGCTGCTGTTTCTTTTGTTAATGCTGACAACACTAAAGGAGCTATCATCACTTTAAACTGCGAAACAGATTTCGTAGGTAAAAATGAGGCTTTCGTAACTTTGGCTAAAGATTTAGTAGAAAGAGCTATCAATTTTTCTTCTAAAGAAGATTTCTTAGCTTCAGATTTCAACGGAATTACTGTTGCTGAAAAATTAATCGAGCAAACTGGTGTTATCGGTGAAAAAATCGAAATCGGTGGTTTTGAAATTTTAGAAGGTGCTTTTGTTGGATCTTATGTTCACGTTAACAAAATTGCTGCATTAACTGCAATTTCTGCACCAATTGCTAACGCTGACGTTTTAACTAAAGATGTTTCTATGCAAGTTGCTTCTATGGGAGCTGATACATTATCTTACAAAGATTTTGATCCTGCTTTCGTTGAATCTGAACTTGCTGCTCGTATTGCTGTAATCGAAAAAGATAATGAAGAAGCAAAACGTTTAGGAAAAACTTTAAAAAATGTTCCTAAATACATTTCTTACTCTCAATTAACTCCAGAAGTTTTAAAACAAGCTGAAGAAGATGCTAAAGCTGAATTAAAAGCTGAAGGTAAACCAGAGCAAATTTGGGACAAAATTATTCCAGGAAAAGTACAGCGTTTTATCTCTGACAACACTACTTTAGATCAAGAAAAAGCTTTGTTAGATCAAAACTTTATCAAAGACGATAGTAAAAAAGTTGGTGATTACGTTAAAGGATACAACGTTGAAATCACAGGTTTCAAAAGAGTTACTTTAGGTTAATATATTATTATTTCAATATAAAAAGCCCGAATATTAATTTATTCGGGCTTTTTTATTTTCAGTTTTTAACTCTCAACTGGAAAATTTCTCGCACGCATCAAAGCATCCGATTTTGGAGCATGTCCTCTAAAATCCTCATACATCCTTTCATTATCTACACTATTCCCAACACTTAAAACAATGTCATAAAGACGTTCTGCTACTTTTTTATCATAAGGGCCGTCTCCTTCCAGAAAAGCTTCATAAGCATCTGCATTTATTACGTCAGCCCATAAGTAACTATAATATCCGGCTGCATATCCATCGCTTGAAAAAATATGAGCAAATTGCGGAATTCTATGTCGCATCACAATCTCTGACGGCATATTAATTTCTGCCAAAACCTCTTTTTCAAATTGATGCGGATCCACAGTTTCAGTTGTTAAATGCAGTTTCATATCCACAAAAGAACTCGAAATGGTTTCGACAGTTGCAAAACCTTCATTAAAATTTGCCGCTTTTTCTATTCTTTCTACCAAGGATTCAGACAATGGCATGTTTGTTTTATAATGAAGTGCAAACTTATTCAGCACTTCTGGAGTTGCCAGCCAATGTTCCAGTAATTGCGAAGGAAATTCAACATAATCTCTCGCAACCGAAGTTCCAGATAAACTTGGATAAGTAACATTTGAACATAAACCATGTAAAGCATGCCCAAATTCATGGAATAAAGTTGTAGCATCGTCCCAAGAAATCAATACCGGATCATCACTATTTCCTTTTATAAAATTGCAGTTATTCGATACTATAGGCAGTGCATTTTGTTTTATTTTCTGCTGATCTCTATGCGAATTCATCCACGCTCCAGAACGCTTGCCAACACGCGCATAAGGATCAAAATACCACAGTCCGATTAATTTACCCGTATTCTTATTATTAACTTCCCAAACGCGAACATCAGGATGATAAACCGGAACATCAAATAATTGTTTAAATCCTAAATTAAATAATTCGCCCGCAACCCAAAACATGGCTTCACGTAAATTTTCTAACTGCAAATATTGTTTTATCTCATTTTGGTCTAAATCATATTTTGCTTTGCGCACTTTTTCGGCATAATAACGATAATCCCAAGGCTGAATTTTAAAATTTCCGCCTTCTTTATTTACCATTTCCTGCATTGCGGCGACATCATTTTTCACTTTTTCAACAGCCGGTTTCCATACCGATTCCATTAAATCCAAAGTTTTCTGTGGGGCTTTAGCCATTTTATTAGACAAACTCCACTCAGCAAAATTCTTAAAACCTAATATTTTAGCCTTCTTTGCACGTAATTGTAAAATTGAAACCAGCGTTTCATTGGTATCATTTTGATTCTTATTATCACCGCGTTTTACAAAAATATCAAATGCTTTTTCTCGTAAATCTCTTCTATTTGAGAAAGTCAGAAATGGTTCTATCGAAGATCTTGTGTTACCAATACTAGCTAAACTATTCAGGTTTCTTTCTTTGGCTTCAGCAATTGCGGCATTTTTAAATTCCTCAGGCAAACCATCCAAATCCTTTTCAAATTTTAATTCTAAAAACTGATCATTTTCCTCTGCCAGTAATTTTTGGCTGAAAAGCGTAAAAAGTCCGGCAAGTTCCTGATTAATTTTGGCCACTTCCTTTTTATCTTCTTCATTTAACTCCGCTCCTTCTCGAACAAAATCGGTATAATAAAGCCAAAGCAAACGCTGTTGTTCGGCATTCAAGTTTTTACTTTCGGCAGCTTTGTATAGTTTTTCAATTCTCAGAAACAATTTATCGTTTTGATAAAGTTTATCACTAATTTCTGCCAGTTTTGGAGACATTTCTGTATCAACTACATTAAATTCCGGACTGCTTAAATTGGATCTGTAAATTCCGTAAACGGCATGAATTCTGTCTAGTTTTTCGCCAGAAAGCTCTAAAGCCACAATTGTATTATCAAAAGTAGGTTCTTCAGTATTGTTTGCAATTGCATCAATCTGCTCTAATTTTTCCTGAATAGCAAACTCAATAGCAGGTTTAAAATCAGAGATTTTATATTTCGTAAAATCCGGAACTCCTCCATAAGCACCAGACCATTCCTGAAGTAAAGGATTATTTAAATCTATTTGTGTTTTCATAATAAAATGCATTAATAATTTTCTGCTTAAATAATTTCCAAAAGAAAATATCACAGTATCTCAAAATTAACCAATCAAAAGCAAACTTCAAACGAACTCATTAATCCATTTCGAACATTTGAAGAAATAGTTTAAATTTGAATCATCATAACCAAAATAACATGTTTAAGACCCGAAAAGAAATTGTCTTTGTAGTTCTATCAGGAATATTTATCACGAATGCCGTTGTGGCTGAACTTATTGGAGGAAAATTAATTCAGATTGGCCCTTTTGTAATGAGTATAGGAATTTTGCCCTGGCCGATTGTTTTTCTAACCACCGATTTAATTAATGAATACTTTGGCGAAAAAGGAGTAAAAAAACTCTCTTTTATAACCGCTTGCCTAATCGCTTATGCTTTTTTACTTTTATTTATGGCGATTGTAATTCCCGCAGCAAAAGGAATCAGCCCAGTTAACAATGAGCAGTTTCATGCCGTTTTTGGGCAAAGTATGTGGATTATTTTCGGAAGTATAGTTGCTTTTATGGTATCGCAGTTAATAGATGTTTGGATTTTTTGGTTTTTCAAAAAAAGAACCGGAGAAAAGAAAATATGGCTAAGAGCAACTGGCTCTACAGTTATTTCACAATTGTTTGATTCTTTCATTGTTTTAGGAATCGCTTTTTGGCTTCCTGGAAAAATCGATTTTGACACTCTTATTTCGTCTGGACTAATTGGATACACGTTTAAATTATCGATTGCCATCTTACTAACTCCTGCAATTTACCTAGGACACCACTTAATTAAGAAATATTTAGACAAAGAAAAAGAAGAAAAATAATATATAAAATTAAAGCTGTTTAAGAAAAGAATTACCTTTTAAAAAACAGGTATAAATACCTGGTATTGGTATTCAACAACTTATAAGAAAATGTTAAAAAAAATACTTACAGCTTCATTTTCCGTTAGAGGTTTGTTAAAAAAGAGGTTATTTTCGCCAAAAAAATTAACATAAAATCAACCCAAATGAAAAAATTAAGTATTCTTTTCGTGTCAGTTTTGACATTAGGATTAACAGCAGTATCTTGTAGCAGTGATGATGATGACAACGGATCAATTGAAGGAAAATGGGAAATTACTCATCAAGGTGTAGTTTTTAATGGACAAGAAGCATTAGAAGCTTATGACAACGAAGGTGGATGTGAAATTCCTTCAATGACATATTCTAACGATGGTAAATTTGTAGATACAACATCTGAATACTGGGATTCAAAGTGTAGTACATATAGTGAAGAAGGTACTTGGAAAAAAGATGGAAATACTATAACTCTAACATATAGTGATGAAGAAGTAAAGTATGAAATTGCAGAATTAACTAGCAACACTTTAAAAGTAAAATTCACATATTCTGAAGGTGGAGTTTCAATAAGTGCAGTTTCTGTATATAAGAAAAAATAATTTCGAAAATTTAAATTTCAAAAACCTCAAATCTTAATTGATTTGAGGTTTTTTTATACCTTTAAAATAAAAAAAATGGAGCCAATAAGATGCGGCTGGTGCTCTGCCAGTGATTTATACAAAAAATATCATGACGAAGAATGGGGAGTTCCCGTTTATGATGATGCATCTTTATTTGAGTTTTTAATTTTAGAAACTTTTCAGGCTGGATTAAGCTGGATTACCATTTTAAATAAAAGAGAGAATTTCAGAAATGCATTTGATCATTTTGATTATAAAAAAATCGTCAATTATTCTGAAGATAAAATCGAGGAATTAATGCAAAACACAGGCATTATTCGAAACGGATTAAAAATAAAAGCTGCAGTTACAAACGCTCAGGCTTTTATGAAAGTTCAGGAAGAATTTGGAAGTTTTTCAGATTACATTTGGAAATTCACCGATGGAAAGCCTATCAACAATAATCCTAAAACTTTAAAAGATGTTCCGGCTACGACTCCGCTTTCAGATGCTATCAGCAAAGATTTAAAAAAACGCGGATTTAAATTCGTAGGTTCAACCGTTATTTACGCTCACATGCAGGCCACCGGAATGGTCAATGATCATATCGAAGACTGCTGGACGAGAACAAAATAGTTTTCAGTTTTCAGTCGCAGTTTTCAGTTTTTTGAGCGTGAAACTTGAAACCTGAAACTTTTTAAACAAAAATTACATATATTTGCTTCACACTTTAGGGGTGTCTACAACTTGTAGGCTGAGATTTTACCCTCTGAACCTGATCTAGTTCATACTAGCGTAGGGAAAAGTAAGATGACTTCTGCGCGCATTTTTATGCGTTCTTGTAGCCATTCCTAAAGTATAACTGTATACTAATTCAAGAAGGAATGGAACTAAAAATCAATCAACAAACCAAACATTTCAATGCTGAATCGCTAAGCGTTCAATCATTACTCGATCTCGAAATTCCGCACAAACAAAACGGAATCGCCGTTGCTATTAACAACACCGTTGTTCCAAAAATCAAATGGAACGAATTCTTCGTACACGAAACTGACGAAATTTTGATTATTTCTGCCACACAAGGAGGCTAAAATTCCTCCCGATAGCTATCGGGACCAAATTCCAATTATATAGTGGCCGTAGAGACGCACTGCAGTGCGTCTCTACGGAAAAAAATGCGTTAAAAAACATAATCCATATCAACTTGAAACTTTAAACTTCAAACCTGAAACAAAAAACACGATGACAACAGAAGAACAAATATCCAGAACCCCATTTCCGAATTCTAAAAAAGTATATATCGATGGTGAAATTCATCCTATAAAAGTGGCGATGCGCGAGATTCATCTTAGCGACACGAAACTTTCAAACGGTGGAATCGAAAAAAATCCTCCTGTAACGGTTTATGATACTTCTGGTCCATACACAGATCCAAATATTGAAATTGATATTAGAAAAGGATTGCCACGCTTACGCGAAAGCTGGATTCTGGATCGAAATGATGTTGAGATTTTAAGCGAAATCACATCAGATTACGGTCAAAGCCGATTAAAAGATGAAACTCTGAATCATCTTCGTTTTGAATATTTACATCAGCCAAAAAGAGCTAAAAAAGGCGCAAACGTAACGCAATTGTATTACGCGAAACAAGGAATTATTACTCCGGAAATGGAATATATCGCGATCCGCGAAAACCAACGCATCGAACTTTTAAACGAACAAACTAAAGCCATGCAATGCCAACACGGTGGTCATAGTTTTGGAGCCAATACCCCAAAAAGTAAAATTACTCCAGAATTTGTTCGCTCTGAAGTTGCTTGTGGAAGAGCTATTATTCCGAACAATATCAATCATCCAGAAAGTGAACCTATGATTGTGGGGCGCAATTTCTTAGTAAAAATTAATGCCAATATTGGAAACAGCGCTGTGACTTCGAGTATTGAAGAAGAAGTTGAAAAGGCCGTTTGGGCTTGTCGATGGGGTGCTGATACGATTATGGATTTATCTACAGGAAAAAATATTCACGAAACCAGAGAATGGATTATTCGAAATTCCCCAGTTCCAATTGGCACCGTTCCGATTTATCAGGCATTAGAAAAAGTAAAAGGAATTGCCGAAGATTTAACTTGGGAAATTTTCCGCGATACTTTAATCGAGCAGGCAGAACAAGGTGTTTCTTATTTTACAATTCATGCCGGAGTTTTACTTCGATACATTCACTTAACTGCAAATCGTGTTACGGGAATCGTTTCGAGAGGCGGTTCCATTATGGCAAAATGGTGTTTATTTCATCATAAAGAAAATTTCTTGTACACCCATTTTGAAGAAATCTGCGAAATCATGAAGCAATATGATGTTGCTTTTTCTTTGGGAGATGGTTTACGTCCGGGTTCAATTGCCGATGCTAACGACGCTGCACAATTTGCTGAACTCGAAACTTTAGGCGAATTGACAAAAATTGCATGGAAACATGATGTGCAAGTTTTTATTGAAGGTCCTGGACACGTACCAATGCACATGATTAAGGAAAACATGGACAAACAATTAGAACATTGTCATGAAGCCCCATTTTACACTTTAGGCCCTTTAACGACAGATATTGCACCGGGTTACGATCATATTACATCGGCAATTGGAGCTGCTATGATTGGCTGGTATGGCTGTGCAATGTTGTGTTATGTAACACCAAAAGAACATCTAGGTTTACCTAATAAAAAAGACGTGAAAGATGGGGTGATAACTTATAAAATTTCGGCACATGCCGCAGATTTGGCAAAAGGTCATCCGGGAGCGCAATATCGAGATAACGCTTTGAGTAAAGCACGCTTTGAATTCCGTTGGGAAGACCAGTTTAATTTGGCTTTAGATCCAGATACAGCAAGAGAATTTCACGATGAAACGCTTCCAGCAGATGGTGCAAAAGTGGCGCATTTTTGCTCGATGTGTGGCCCAAAATTCTGCTCTATGAAAATATCTCAGGAAATTAGAGATGTCGCTGCCGCAGAAAAAGGAATGCAGGAGAAATCAGAAGAGTTTATTGAACAGGGAAAAGAGATTTATATTTAAAAGAAAATAGACTAAAGAGCATAGAAGAAAGATATGATTGTAATTACAAATCCTTTTTTTATTGAAGATGAAATTCGAATTTTTCATTCTTTATTTGAAGAAGGATTGTCTTTGCTTCATATTCGGAAACCTGATTTTTCAGAATTAGAAATGGTACAGTTCATTAATCAGATAAAATTAGAATTTCGGTCTAATCTGATTTTGCACAATCACCATCACTTAGCTGAAGATTTTGGAATTAACAGAATTCATTTTTCTGAAAAAGAAAGAAACCGCATTCATGATTTTCCTGCAAGGTTTCCAAAACCTTGTAGGTATAATTTTTCCACATCAACACATTCTATAGAAGATTTTAATTCTCTGGAAAATGATTTTGATTATGCATTTCTAAGCCCTGTCTTTAAAAGTATTTCCAAAGAAAATTACGAGCCAAAAACCGATCTTTTTGAAGCATTAAAATCCAGAACAAACTATAAAACAAAAGTGATAGCTTTAGGCGGAATTGATGCTGAAAACATTCAAAAAACAATGAAAAATGGCTTTGATGATATCGCTCTTTTAGGAACTATTTGGAATAATGAAAATCCGATAAAACAATTTAAATTATGTCAGCAAATCGTCCTTTCGTACTTACAATAGCAGGTTTAGATCCGTCTGGCGGCGCTGGTATTTTAGCTGATATCAAAACCTTTGAACAGCATAAAGTAACCGGTTTTGCCATTACATCAGCCAATACGATTCAGACCGAAAATACATTTTATGAGATTCAATGGACAGATTTGAGTTTTGTTATTCGTTCTATCGAAACGTTATTTCTAAATTATAAAATCAGTGCCGTTAAAATTGGAATTATTTCTTCTTTACATGATTTAAACCGAATTATTTCGACGATTAAAATGCTGTCTCCTTCCACTAAAATTGTTTGGGACCCTGTTCTTAGATCGGCAACAAAATTTGAATTTATGACTATTAAAGATTATTCTGATTTACATAAAATCTTGTCTAAAATCGATTTGATTACACCGAATTACCATGAAATTGAAATTTTATTTCCGGGGTTTATTTCAAAGAATCTTCGGTCGCAAAATGAGATTCCAACAAATATTTTATTAAAAGGCGGACATAACGAATCAGCAATAGGAACTGATCTTTTATTTCTTAAAAATGAAGTTTTGGATTTGCTTCCAACCAATAAAAAATGCTTTGAAAAACACGGTTCGGGCTGTGTGCTTTCTTCTGCAATTGCTTCCAATTTGGCCTTAAATCAAAATATAACAGAAGCCTGCAAAAATGCTAAAATATATATCGAAAATTACCTGAGTTCAAGTTCAACATTAATTGGATATCACTATGTATAACAAATTGCAATACATTTCGCAGGGCGAAACCAGCAAAGAACAATTGTACAATATTCATCAGGCTCTTGATGCTGGCTGTAAATGGGTACAAATGCGTTTTAAAAATCAAACCAGCAAAGAAGCATTTGCTTTAGCAGAGAAGGTAAAACCTTTGTGCGAAGAGTATCTGGCTAATTTTATTATAAATGACGATTTGCATCTCGCTGAGCAGATTGCGGCAGACGGCGTTCATTTAGGATTAACTGATATGAAAATCGATGAAGCGAGAGCCATTTTAGGAACAACAAAAATTATTGGAGGAACGGCCAATACTTTTGAAGACATTCAAAATCATGTCAAAAATGGCTGTGATTATATTGGTTTAGGCCCTTTTCGATTTACGGCTACAAAGGAAAAACTAAGTCCGATTTTAGGATTATCAGGCTATTTTGAAATTCTCCAAAAAATGAAAAAGAATAAAATCGATGTTCCTGTTTATGCTATTGGCGGAATTACATTAAAAGATGTCAGTCCATTAATGGAAACCGGAATTCACGGAATTGCGGTTTCTGGAATCATTACAGAAAGTTCAGAAAAAAAAATACTAATTAAACAATTAAAGGAAAAATTATATGCAAACGTCATTGTTTAATATTGGAGATAAAAGCTTCAAATCACGCTTGTTTTTAGGAACAGGGAAATTTGGTTCAAATAAAGAAATGGAAGAAGCGATTTTAGCTTCGGAAAGCGAATTGGTTACTGTTGCCTTAAAACGTATCGATTTAGAAACTGAAACCGATGCGATTCTTTCACATTTACAACATCCAAATATCAATTTACTGCCGAATACTTCCGGAGCGAGAAATGCAAAAGAAGCCGTTTTTGCTGCTCAATTAGCTCGTGAAGCACTTGAAACAAATTGGGTTAAACTGGAAATTCATCCGGATCCAAAGTATTTAATGCCTGACCCAATTGAAACTTTAAAGGCTACGGAAGAATTGGCTAAACTTGGTTTCTTTGTTCTGCCCTACATTCACGCTGATCCTGTTTTGTGTAAACATTTAGAAAGTGCTGGAACAACTGCCGTGATGCCTTTAGGATCTCCTATTGGAAGCAATAAAGGGCTTAAAACAATGGATTTTCTTGAGATTATAATCGAGCAAAGTAATGTTCCTGTAATTGTCGACGCCGGAATTGGCGCTCCATCTGACGCTGCGAAAGCAATGGAAATTGGCGCCGATGCTGTTTTGGTTAATACAGCAATTGCCGTTGCCGGAAATCCAAAATTAATGGCCGAAGCTTTCAAAGAAGCCGTAATAGCAGGAAGAAAAGCTTTTGAAGCCCGAATTGCTAATCAACAAAATTATGCTGTGGCTTCAAGTCCTTTGACTTCATTTCTTTATGAATAAAATTTTGTTTCACGCAGATTTTGCAGATTTAGGCAGATTTAATATAGATTAATTTATTGTTTATCTGTAAAATTTTCGTGTAAACGATTTATTTAAAAAGAAAGAAAATTCTTTAATTTTGATTAAATTAAAAACTAAAGAATTAATGACTGAAAATGAAATATCATATCTAGTACGAGGAGCAATTTTTAAAGTATATAATAATTTAGGGCCAGGATTATTTGAGTCTGTTTATGAAAGTGCATTGTTTTATGAGCTAGAAAAATTAGAGCTAAAGGTTAAAAAGCAAGTAGAAATTATTATTAATTATGAAGAAATAATATTAGATGCCGCTTTTAGACTCGATTTGTTAGTCGAAGATAAAGTAATAATTGAATTAAAATCTGTCGAAGAATTAGCACCAATACATTACAAACAAATTGCAACCTATCTCCGACTAACTAATATAAAATTAGGTTTACTTGTAAACTTTAATACCCTTAACATCTTAAATGATATAAAAAGAGTTGTCAATAAAATATAAAAAAGAATAAAGAATATCAATAAATAAAAATCAATTTTAATCTGCCTAAATCTGCAAAATCTGCGTGAAATAAAAACAATCCAATGAACACATTCAAATCTATTTTTGAGCAATATAATTGGGATACTATTCAATCGAAAATATACCAAACCACATCAAAAGATGTCGAACGAGCTTTGGCAAAAACCAAACTCAATCTCGATGATTTTTTGGTTTTGATCTCTCCCATTGCTCAAAATTATCTGGAAGAAATGGCGCAGAAATGCCATGAAATCACCAAAAAACGTTTCGGGAAAACGATTCAAATGTATGCACCGTTGTATTTAAGCAACGAATGCCAAAATATCTGTACCTATTGCGGTTTTAGTTTAGACAATAAAATCAAACGAAAAACACTTTCTGATGCTGAAATAAAACTCGAAGTTGAAGCTCTAAAAAATACAGGTTTTGACCATGTTTTATTAGTTACCGGCGAAGCAAATTACACTGTTAACATCAATTATTTCCTCAATGCAATTGCTTTAATTAGGGAAGAATTTTCGATTATTTCTGTTGAAGTTCAGCCGCTTTCTACCGAAGATTATGAGCGTTTACATACCGCTGGAGTGTATTCGGTTTTAGTTTATCAGGAAACCTATCATCAGGAAGTTTATAAAAAATATCATACCAAGGGCAAAAAATCAAATTTCGATTATAGGCTTGAAACTCCGGATAGGATTGGAACAGCAGGAATTCATAAAATTGGTTTAGGCGTTTTACTAGGTTTAGAAGACTGGCGAACCGACAGCTTTTTCAATGCTTTGCATTTAGATTATCTTCAAAAAAAATATTGGCAGACCAAATATTCGGTTTCATTTCCCCGCCTCCGTCCCGCCGAAGGAATTATCGAACCCAATTTTATTATGGACGATAAAGATTTGACACAATTAATCTGCGCTTATCGTTTGTGGAATGAAGATTTAGAAATTTCTATTTCAACCCGTGAAAATGAAAAATTCAGAAACAATATAATTCCAATTGGAGTTACCAGTATGAGTGCCGGTTCAAAAACAAATCCGGGTGGTTATGTCGTTGATCCGCAATCTTTGGAACAATTCGAAATCAGCGATGAACGCTCTGCAGAAGAAATTTCAAAAATCATAAAAAATGCAGGTTATGAACCTGTTTGGAAGGACTGGGATAAAACTTTTATTTCAAATTTCAGAGTTTAGATTTCAGATTTTTTTATCTTTTTCAGCAATCTAAAATCTAAAATCAACAATCTAAAATTACCAAAAGTGAGCATTATACAAGAATTCCTCCGCTACAACAGACAAACTATTCTTCCTGAAATTGGAGACGAAGGTCAGGAAAAATTAAAAAGAGCACGTGTTTTAGTAATTGGTGCGGGCGGTTTAGGCTGTCCGATTTTACAATATATTGCAACAGCCGGAGTGGGTTTTATCGGAATTATGGATTTTGATACGATCGAAATTCACAATCTGCACAGACAGATTTTATATACTGAAAATGAAATTGGGCAATTTAAAGCAATTGTGGCTAAAGATGTTCTTTCAAAGTTGAATCCGTTAATTGAAGTTGAAGCAATTCAGGAGAAACTAACTTCTCAAAATGCCTCAAAAATTATACAGCAATATGATATAATTGTGGATGGCTCAGATAATTTTACAACACGTTATTTGGTCAATGATACTTGCGTTCAACTTAACAAGCCTTTGGTTTACGGAAGTATTTTAAAATTTGAAGGGCAAATTGCTGTTTTCAATCATAACGGAAGTAAAAACCTTCGGGATTTATTTCCAGAAATGCCTGATCCAAAAGATGTTCCGAATTGTGATTTAAATGGCGTTTTGGGAACTTTACCCGGAATTATTGGAAATATGATGGCGCACGAAACGCTTAAATTAATTTTAGAATTACCTGCTTTAAAAAATGAATTGGTTCTTTTTAATACGCTAAACTGGAATTTTACAAAACTGAATTTCTAGAAAACAACTGCGTCTCCAACTTTAATATTTCCAGAGTTTAAACTCACAATATTAGTCCCAAATAAAACGGAATTATTTACATTTCTGTATTTGCTTAAGGTTTTTAAAGGCTCTTTTTTTAAACGTCCATTTTCTGGATCATTATTAACCATAATGCATCTACCGCAAGGTTTTACATTTTTAAATTGAACTTCTCCAATCTTAAAAGTATTAAAATCGTCTTCTTCATGTTCGTTTTGACTGCTGATTACAATATTTGGACGAAACCTTTTTATGGTAATTTTTTCATTGAGTTTATCATTCAAAAAATCCAGGCTTTTTGATCCAATTAATAAATAAGGATAGCCGTCGGCCAGACTTACATTAAAAGTTTCCTTTAATCTGGTACTTTCATGTTTGCGGCTTCCAATTTTTCTGATTTTGACCAGTTTACATTCAAAACCCAAATGCTGGCTAAACCATTTTGAAGTAGCATGATTTACCTCAACAACTTCGCTTTTATCATCCCAAACATTCACTTTTATAGCGTTTTCTAAATGTTCGTTTATAGAAAATTCATGCTTTTGATCCTGAAAAGTTATACTGATTTTTCCATCTGAAATTTGTGGATAAAACTGACTCATAATGCGATGTTCTCTTTGCGTTATCATTTGATTATCTGCATCGATTAGCATCCATCTTCGGTCATTTTCAAATCCCATTTCTTCAGCTAGAGCAGATTGAACACTGATTCCTGCTAAGCTTTTTATCGGATAAATATAAATTTCTTTTACAACATGAACTGCACTCATTTTTATTTACTTTTTAAAATGGACATAAATTCGTCACGATCAATTTCGCGACAGCCTAAACTATCTAAATGCGGATTATAAACCTGACAATCTAATAATTTATAATTCTCTTTTTTTAAATGATTTACTAAATATATAAACCCCACTTTTGAAGCATTTGATACTTTAGAAAACATACTTTCGCCACAAAAAACATGTCCTAAATCTATTCCGTACAAACCGCCAACTAAAACCTCATCCTGCCAAACCTCAACAGATTTTGCAATTCCCTCTTTATGCAGTTCACAATATGCTTCGATCATTTCATCAGAAATCCAGGTTCCGTCCTGACCGTCGCGCAATATTTTTTGGCAGTTTAAAATTACTTCTTTAAAACGTGTATTAAAAGTAACAGTGAAAATATTCCTGTTCAGAATGTTACGCATACTTTTGGAAACAATTAATTCATCTAGAAACAAAACCATACGCGGATCCGGAGCCCACCAAAGAATCGATTCACCTTCGTTAAACCACGGAAAAATTCCGTTGTTGTACGCCAGTTTTAATCGTTCCGGGCTCAAATCACCACCTACAGCCAGAATACCTTCTTCATCAGCTTCTGAAACGGGTGGAAAATATAATCTGTCAAATAGGAAATACATCTTTTTAAATAATCAATTTTTAAAATTCCAAATTCCAAACTTTCGCAATCTTGTCATTTCTCCCTTTGGTCGTAATGACAAAATGAACTCAAAAATAAAATTCCAAATCCCAAATTCATGCGAATGAATTGGAATTTGGAATTTATGTTTTGAAATTTAAACTTTCTTAGAACGGTAAATCGTCTGGTTCGTCTTCGTTTAAATTTGTAGCTGGAGCAAAAGCTTCTGCAGCAGGAACTGACGGAGTTTGTGCAGGACCTTCTGGCGCCATTCTTTCGATTCTCCAACCTTGAATACTATTGAAATATCTAGTTTCTCCTTGTGGATTAACCCATTCTCTTCCTCTTAAATTGATAGAAACTTTTACTGCCTCTCCTTGTTTATAGCTGCTCAATAAATCGCATTTATCTTGTGTAAATTCGATTAAAATGTGTTGTGGATACTGCTCATCTGTAGTAACTACTAATTCTCTTTTTTTGAATGAAGCACTAACTTGCTGTTCAGGATTAACCACTTTTACTTTTCCTATAACTTCCATCTTCGTCTATAATTAATTATTGTTTCTATTCTTATTTTTTAGCTAAAAGCACTTTCCACGCCGATTCTATATCATCATTATTCAGATATTTTTTGGCTTCTAAGTGTACCTTTTCCTGATCATCTGAGCTTAAAACTCCTTTCACAGAAAAATTTTCCTTCACAAATATACTAACTTCTTCGCTTGTAGGCAATACTTCTACGTTGCCTAATTTTCCTAAATCATTTCCATCAAAAACAGCACTTTCTTTTACAAAATCCGGAATTGCATCTACGCCTACTCCCAGTGTTGTCAAGGGTTTTGCTACTTCAAAAAGCCCTTGATTGGATCTTGAATACCAATTTCCTCCAAGTCTTGAAACCAAATCTATTTTATGCTGATCGATTGCTCCGTTTTCATCTAAAATTGATTCGTGAATATGCATTTTTACTACTTCACACAAAATCAGATTTCCTGCCCCTCCTTCTGTTCCTAACGGAATAATCTGCGTTATCTTGCATTCAAACTGAACCGGAGATTCTTTTACGCGGTATGGTTTTACCAAATCTGACGGAATCTGGGTTAAACCTGCTTTGATAAATTCGTTTACACCTTCTCCATATTCTGTACTTGCTAACGAAGTTTGTTGTACTAAATCGTAATTTACAACATTTATAACAACTTCTCTTGTTGCTTCGGCATTAATTAAAGTATGTTTTACTGTATTGTCGCGCACACGTCTTGATGGCGAAAAAACCAGAATTGGCGGATTAGCACTAAAGACATTAAAGAAACTAAATGGCGACAAATTTGGAATTCCTTTTTCGCTTATTGTACTTGCAAAAGCAATTGGTCTCGGCCCTACCGAACTTTGCAGATAAGCATGCAGCTGCGGCGTTGATATTTCTTTTGGATTGATGCTAATCATAATTTTCTAGTTTAACCGAACCTCATTTCGGTCATACAAAAGTAGAGAAATCGTTCAATTCATGGAAATAGTTTTAGAAGATAAAACCAAAAAAACTTTTAAAGCCCTGCAAAATATAAAATGTGTTAATTTCGTTATATTTATACCTCAAAAATTAATTTATGCGTTTTTCTGAAAGTAGAAATACAACTCGCTGGGTCATAATTCTTATTTCCTTTTCAATCATTACTTTGATTCTTTGGAACACTTATACCTTTTTCCAAATTTTTAAAAATGAAGAACGTCTAAAAATGAACCTTTTTGCGAATGCGCAAATTACAATCGTTAATGCAGACGAAAATACCGATGTAGATCTTCCGCTTGAAATTTTCAGCAACAACACTTCAATTCCAGCTATAGTAATGCTTTATGATAACGTTGTGAGTTCTAAAAACGTTCCTGATGATGTTCTTAATGACAAGAAAAAATTAAAAAATTTCCTGAGAAATTTAAAAAGCGAAAATGAACCCATAACGTTTGAATATGCTCCGGGAAGATATCAACATTTGTATTATGGTAATTCTGAATTACTGAACAAACTAAAATATTACCCAATTGCCTTATTGCTGATTATATTTTTATTTGTTGCTTTAATTTATAATTTTTACAAAAGCACCAAAATGGCAACACAGAACAAATTGTGGGCGGGAATGGCAAAAGAAACAGCACATCAAATTGGTACACCTTTATCGTCTTTAATTGGCTGGGTTGAGATTTTAAAAACCGAAGAGATTGATCCATCTATAACATTGGAAATAGAAAAAGATATTGATCGATTACAAACAATTACAGATCGTTTTTCTAAAATTGGTTCTATTCCTGTTTTGGAACCTTATGATATTGTCAGCGAAACTTTAAATACTTACGAATATTTACAATCTCGTTTTTCTAAACAGGTTTCATTTTCTTATCAGGCTCCTGAAAAACTTATTTTTACTTTAATTAATCCAACGCTTCACAGCTGGACAATTGAAAACCTGATTAAAAATGCAATTGACGCCATGAAAGGAAAAGGAAATTTGGAACTTTCGATTGAGCAGGATTCTCATCATGTAAAAATAAATGTAAAAGATTCTGGAAGCGGAATTCAAAAAAAACAATTCAAAACTATTTTTGAACCTGGTTTTACGACTAAAAAACGCGGCTGGGGATTAGGGCTTTCTTTAACGAAAAGAATTGTTGAAGAATATCACAACGGAAATATTAAGGTGTTACATTCTGAAATTGGAAAAGGAACTACTTTTCAAATTAGTTATAAAATAGTTGACCCTCTTTAAAAAACAGAAATAAAAAAAAACACCAACTCATATTCTGAATTGGTGTTTTTTTGCATTGACAAGACTTCGACTTCGCTCAGTCTGACAGTTATCCGTTTAAATATTTGCCTGAATATCTTTTGCTAAAGCTTCAAATTCATCTTTTGAAAGAGAAACTTTATTTTGAAAACGCATTTCATCCATATGGTTTAACGGAATCAAATGCACGTGTGCATGAGGAACTTCTAAACCTACAACTGCAATTCCGATTCTTTTGCAGGGAACCGTTTTTTCAAGGGCAGCGGCAATTTTTTTAGAAAATTTCATCAAACCTAAATACAGTTCGTCATCCATATCAAAAATCTTATCGATTTCTTGTTTAGGAATACAAAGCGTGTGTCCTTTAGCATTTGGATTTACATCTAAAAAAGCTAAAAAATTATCATCTTCAGCAATTTTATATGCAGGAATCTCTCCGTTTACTATTTTAGTGAATATAGATGCCATTTTTGTTTATTCGTTTATTTGGTTAATCGTTTAACCGATTGAACTTTAATAGTGAGATTGCTTCGTTCCTCGCAATGACTTAGTCTCTTGAGATTTCCAGAATTTCAAATTTCAAAACACCGTTTGGTACTGTAATCTCCGCTACTTCACCAACAGATTTTCCCAGTAAGCCTTTTCCAATAGGAGAAGTTACAGAAATTTTTCCTGTTTTTAAATCTGCTTCACTTTCTGCAACAAGTGTATATTTCATTTCCATTCCGTTGCTTTGGTTTTTAATTTTTACATTAGAAAGTACCAAAACTTTCGAAACATCTAATTGTGATTCGTCAATTAATCTTGCGTTAGAATATACTTCTTCTAATTTAGCAATTCTCATTTCTAATAAACCCTGCGCCTCTTTTGCAGCATCATATTCGGCGTTTTCAGATAAATCGCCTTTGTCTCTTGCCTCTGCTATATCTTGAGATGCCTTAGGACGCATTACACTTTTTAAATGCTCTAATTCATCTTTCAATTTTTTTAATCCCTCTGCGGTATAATAAGATACTTTACTCATAACTTCATCGTTTACATAAATAGAAAAAATCCCATCGGGACGGGATTTTGTATTACAAATATACTATTATTTTTTATAGTACATAATTATATGTTAATCATATAAAAATCAAATCTAAATAAATTATTTTTGTTTAACTAATTCTTATTAAAATAATGAAAAAAATCTGGCTCTTAATTCTTTTCGTTTCTGTGCTTGTCGCATGCAGCGACAGCGAACGCAGTAATAAAAATCCTTACATACCTAATTACACCGTTAATTTGTCTGTAGACATGAACCTGCCTGCTTATTCTAATCTTAAATTTGTAAGTAATGCTGTTATTGTTCCTAATTACGGAGCAAAAGGAATTATTATTTTTAATGCCGGAAGCGGTTATAATGCATTTGATGCAGCGTGCCCAAATCAGGAATTAACTTCTTGCGCTGCAATGACAATTGATGGTATAAATGCCGTGTGTTCGTGTGATAAAACTTCTTACAGTTTGTTTACCGGACTTGGAGGAAAAGAATATCCGCTAAAACAATATAAAGTACAAGTAACCGGAACTGTTATTCACGTTTACAACTAGAAATAAAAAAAGCCTGAAAGTTTAATTTCAGGCTTTTTTATTTTTTAGAATTTCAATGTCAATCCGGCTAAGAAATTAATTCCTGCCTGCGGATAGTAATAGGGATAAATATCCCACATTGCTCCGTTTGAAACATATTTTTTGTCTAAAATATTATTTACCAAACCTGTTATTGTAATTGATTTAAAGATTGATTTTGGTTTTATTTCATAAGAAACGTTCAAATCGTTTACAAAATAATCAGCCAGTTTAGCTTCTGGCAATTCGATATTATTCATGTATTGTTCGCCAACATATTTTTGCAATAAAGAAATATGCAGACTCTTAATTGGACTGTACACGATTATATTTCCGGCGATAACTTCTGGAGAATATGCAATTTTTGTTGTTCCATAATATTGTCCTTCAACCGCAAGATCCACATTTTTATTACTGCTAAGCGTAAAATTTGGTCTAAGAATAAATTTATCTGAAAGCGAAATTGTTGCATCAAATTCAAAACCCAAACGGTAGCTTTTTTCAGTATTAGCACGAATTGGCGCTCCAACATCATCTAATCTTCCAGTTAAAATCAATTGATCTTTGTAACCCATATAATAGAAATTCGAATTCAACTGGAATTTCTCTGAATTAAATCTCCAGCCTAATTCAAAATCGTTTAGTTTTTCCGGTTTTACATTTCCGCCTTCATAATCCGTTCTGTTTGGTTCACGATTGGCACGAGCGTATAAAAAATACAAAGTGTTTTTTTGATTGATTTCGTAGTTCAAACCCGCTTTTGGGTTAAAGAAGTTAAAAGTATCATCAACTAAACCAGTTTCAGGACTATCTGCTTTATATTCTACTCTTCTATATTGTAAATCACCATAAAAGCTTAATTTTTCTGTAAACTGATAATTCGCTTTTGCAAAGATATTTCCATCTGTTTTTGTAGAAAAATCATCGTAATAATGATCTCCCAATTCTGATTGTGAAGCGTTTCTTGCCCAAATTACTTTTCCGTAATGATCGCCTTCGTATTTGTTCCAGCCGCCGCCAAGAATAACATCTAGTTTTTCATCTTTATATTTTACTGAAAATGTAGTGCCGTAAAAATCATTATCTAACCATTTTTGACGTACCAAATCTGTGGTTGTAATTGCTCCAACAGGATTCAAATTATAATCAGCCATATCGGCATCTTCTTTATAATTTTCATAGTAACCCTGCCCTTTTGTATAATGCAAAGCTAAATTAGTACTCCATTTATCAGAGAAAGATTCGCTCCAGTGTAACTGATAATGATCTTGTTTATAATTATCAGTTTCATTGTCATAAAAACGCACATTTCCTGCTTCATCTGTATACATTCCTGCAGAGTTAAAAGTACGGTCTGAATTTAAGGTTTCAGCATCGATTCCGTTCCAGGATTGGTATGTTTTTTCTGTTCCGCCAAAAACCAAAGCTTTGATTAAAGTTGTTTTTCCAACATAAGTTCCTTGCAAGAAATAAGATTTCAAGTCAGAACTTGCTCTATCAACATAGCCATCAGATTTAATTCTGGACAAACGTCCTGCTAATTCAAAATGATCATTTAACAGACCAGTGCTGAATTTTACTGTTTGTTTTTGAGAATTAAAACTTCCAAACGAGCCTGAGACTTCTCCAGTTGGTTTAGATGCATAACTATCTGTCAGCATATTCAAACTTGCTCCAAAAGCTCCAGAACCATTAGTAGAAGTTCCTACTCCGCGCTGTAATTGTAAGCTTTCTACAGAAGAAGCAAAATCAGGCATGTTTACCCAAAAAGTTCCCTGACTTTCAGCGTCGTTATACGGAATTCCGTTTATGGTTACGTTTACCCTTGTAGCATCGCTTCCGCGGACTCTGATTCCGGTATAACCAATTCCTCCTCCTGCATCAGAAGTTGTAACAACAGATGGAAGATAATTCATTAAAACAGGAATATCCTGTCCAAGATTTCTAAATTTAATTTCCTTTTTGTCCATATTACTAAACGTAACCGGAGTTTTAGTCGTAACACGAACTGCCGAAACTAAAACATTATCAAGCTGATTTACTTGAGTCGAGTCTTGTTCCTGTCCATAAGAGAATACAGCAAAGAAAATAGAGAACAGAGTAAAGAAAATAGATTTTTGGTTCGACTTAGAACCTTTGTAACTTAATACCTTAGTACCTTCAAAAATAGTTTTCATTCGTAAAGAATTACGAATAAAAGGGGGAATTATTCTTTTGTTAAATTAATAAATGTGTTTCACGACAAAACAAAGTATTCACACTGAAATTGTCGTTTTTTCCCTTAGCAACATTACTCGCTCAGGTTCTTTGGGTATGATCTCAGCTCGTTATTTAGAGCACCCCTTTGAGACAGTGCAAATTTAGTGTTAAAATATTTAAAACTCCAAAAAAGAAATTCCAAATCCCAAAAAACTCGCTTTTAGTTAGTCTCTTTGGAATTTGGACTCGAGTGATAGCGAACAGGCGAAGCAATTTAAAAAATTGGGTTTTACTCCAAGTTAGGTTTTCTTCTTGATTGTTTTCTTTCAGAAATATTCTTTTTATCCTTGATTCTTTTCTTGATTACCGATTTTGGAATCTTTGTAGCTTTTCTAACTTTGGGTACAAACAAACCTTTTTTGATAATCTCTAAAAAACGTTTTATAACTATTTCTTTGTTTTTAAGCTGGCTTCTATCTTCGTCGCAATTTAAAATTAAGATATTTTCGGTTGTTAAACGAGCAATAATATTAGTTTGTAAAAGCACTTTTTCATCTTCAGATAAAGCTTGTGATGCATTTAAATCGAAAGACAAAACCACTTTTGATGAAACTTTATTTACATTTTGTCCGCCCGCGCCACTGCTTCTAACGGCTTTGAAATTTAATTCTGATATGATTTTATCGCTATCCATTATTGTGGCTGATGTGCCGGTTTTAATAAATCATTTACGGTTTTCACCGGATTAAAAGTAATTAAAGGAACTGCCACAAAAACAGTTAACCAATTTGCCATTGATCCATTCCATAATCCCGGCAGTTCATAGCTTTTTACTGGTTTTCCTTCAACGCTTTTTTCTACAATAAATCCTGATTTTTGATCTACAAATTGTTTCAGATCAAATTTTTCACCTTTATAATTCTTAATTCCGCAAACTAAATCAACGGGATTAAAATGTGTTGCTTCTTCTAAAATTTCAAGCTGTTTTTTATTCGCTAGATCAACCTGTGATGTTTCTACAATTTGCAGAGAAGTTTCTCCTTTTTCATTCATCACCCAAAACGGCCCACCGCCTGGTTCTCCTTCATTACGAACCATTCCGCAAACTCTAATTGGACGATCTAACAGTTCTTTAATTTTAGTAATCTTATTTTCAAAAGTAAACTTATTGAAATCTTTAGTCATTTTAACATTCAGTTTATGAATTAAAAACTCCACAATTTCAGGAAGGTCATTTTCGCTTATTTGCTGCTTTTCAATAGATTTTAAATAACCAAATACCTTTTGCTGTACGGCAATTAAAATACCTCCTAATGCCTTTTTGTACAGTGTAATTTGATCAATATGATTTTGAATCACGTTATCGATATTTTTAATGAAAATGATATCTGAATCAAGATTATTTAGATTCTCAATTAAAGCACCGTGTCCGCCTGGTCTAAAAATTAGATTGCCATCTGCGTTTCTGACAATTTTATTTTTTGCATCAACATTAATAGAATCTGTACTTTTATTTTGATAAGAATACCCAATATTAATTTTTATGCCTGAAGGCTTTTCTATTTTCTCTCTAACCTCATCAACCGCATTTTCAAACAAATCCTGATGAATTTCTGAAACTGTAAAATGCAAATTTGAAACATTTTCTGATGTTGCATAATGTACACATTCATTTAAATGTTCTTCAATTGGGTTTGCAATGTGCGTTTTATATAAATGAAAGGGCAAAACTGCTTTTGGTTTATTTGCCGAATTATAATAATCAGAAGACAATAGCAATTTTATAAAATAATAATTTTTATAATCTCTTTCTAAAATTTCAAAATCAGGATAAATTTCTTTCAGCTTTTGATGAACTGTTTCAAAAAAAGGAAACTTATCCATACCAATGATAAAAATGGCAAGTTCTTTATCATTTTTTCTGTTAATATAAGCGTTTATCGTTTCTTTTTCGATGTCAAAATCATTCAAAAAAGCACTTAAAAACTTAAACATTCTGGTTGCTGCGCCAGATGCGGGAACAAACTTTTTAATTTTTAATTTTTCTTTCTGCTTATCAAAAAAAGAAGCTTTTTCTTCAAAATCAGTTTCAGACAAACTTAAGATTCCGTTGTTTATGGTTGCCGGACTAATCAGATTGCTTTTTGCTATTCCTTTCTTAAATATTTTTAATTGCTTTAAGATATTTTCAAAAGGGATTCCGTTATTATAAATTTCAACAAAGTCCTGAGATGAAAGCCCTTTTTCTTTAAAAGTATTTAAAGCATCAACAATAACAGTTGCTTTTGCCAAACGGCTTTCTTTATCGCCAGAAAGTGTTATAAACGGCTTTTTAGTATCTATTAAAGCTTGTTTAAAGACAGAGAATACAGTTTCTCTTCCTTCCGGAGTGTCTCTAATATCATCTTTCTCCCAAGGAACATCAATATCCGTCAGGAAAAATAAATCATAATCATGTTCCAGTGCCGCTTCGTTTAAAAGTGAGTCGCAAAAACCATAATATACTTCCGAAAAAACTTTGGTAACCATTAAATTGGTATCGCAAAACAAATATTTATTTGCCAGGGAAAGTTTTTCATTTTCTAGTGCTGTCTGCCCGTAAGCAATAGGCATCATATCATCAGCGGTACAAATATGCTGATTTTCTTCCCATTTTTCCTGTAGATAGTCGCGTGCAAATTCCGGAACCCATTCGGTTTCATAATAATCTGCAAGCTGTTTTGCTAAAGTTGTTTTACCTGTACTTTCAGGGCCAAATAAAGCAATTTTTATTATTGTTGTTTTTTGCTGTCTAAGATCTTTTTCCATTCTAAATAAGCTGAAATAGCTAAAATTGTAAAAATTAAATATTGAAGTGACAGCATCCCTAAGCCGCGATAAGCATAAAGTGGTACTACAATAATATCACCGATAATCCAAAGGGTCCAGTTTTCGATTTTTTTCCTCGCCATGTACCACATTCCTGCAAAAAAGATTCCAGACGATATCATATCGACATAATTGTCATTGTGTATTTCGTAATCGAAATATTTATAAATCCCGAAAACTACGAAAATGGTTACGAAAAACAATAAAGCTCCAATTATTTTTTCATTAAAATTTGTTCTTGTAATGGGCAGGTTATCTTCAACCGTTCCACCTTTTGCCCAAACATACCAGCCATAAATGCTCATAATCGAGAAATAGGCGTTGATAATCATATCACCAATATAACCGGCAACATATAAAAGATATACTGAAATTACGGTGGTAATTAAACCTGTTGGATAAACCCAAATGTTTTCTTTTTTAGCAAACCAAACACTTAAAATACCAAAAACAAAGACCAAAAACTCCAAAGCAATATGCCATAAAGGAGTGTTTTTATAACTATCAAGAAAAAAGTCAATCATTTTTGTGGTATTTGTGGCTGTTAAATTTTATTTATGAATCAAAAAAATGACTGTCGTTTTCAAAAGCAGTTCCAATAACTACTAAATCTGCACCGGCATTATACGCCTTTTTAATTCCGTGCAAATCTACAATTCCTCCTCCAACAATTACAGGAATTTCTATGTTTTGAGCAATTAATGAGATCATTTCCAGCGGCACCGCTTTTTTTGCACCACTTCCTGCTTCTAAATAAATTAATTTGTTTCCGAGCATTTCGCCAGCCTGAGCTGTTGCTAAAGCCAAATCAAAATTTTCGCGGTTAAGCGGTTCTGTTTTACTAACGCGTGCAACTGCGGTTTCATTGCCGCTTTCGATTAAAATATATCCTGTTGAAATAACTTCAAGCTTGGTTCTTTTAAGAATTGGCGCTGCCTGAACCTGATATTCAATTAAATAATCCGGATTTCGGCCAGATAATAGAGACAAGAACAAAATAGCATCGGCTTGCGGAGAAATCTGTGACGGATCGCCCGGAAAAATTATAACAGGCAGATTTGTCTTTTGTTTTAACTGCGCAATTAAATCTTCTAAAATGGTACTTTGAACAATACTTCCACCCACAAAAATATGTGTTGCAGGAGATTGGTTTATTTTAAGTAATAAATGATCTAAATTTTCCCAAACAATTTTATCAGGATCCAGAAGAATGGCCAATAGTTTTTGTCCATTTTTCTTAGCATCCAAAATTTGTTGGTGAATCGTGCTTATTTTTTGCGTCATAACGGCTGTAAAAGTAAAAAGTTTTTAACGTAGAAGAACTATTTTGAATGAATTATATTTGTAATCTCTCTGTTAACTTCCAAAGAAAACAAATATGATCTCAACCGAATTATTAGAAAAATATGGTGCCTTAAAAAAGTCTTTTGAAAAAAGTGAAATCATTTTTGAAGAAGGAAACCTGCCAACGCATTATTATCAGATAATTTCGGGCGAAATTAAAATGAGTAATTACAATGATGACGGACGTGAATTTATTCAGGGCATCTTTTATAAAGATCAATCTTTTGGTGAACCTCCATTATTTTTAAATCAAAAATATCCTGCTAATTCTATTGCGGTTGAAGACAGTGAGATTCTGCTGCTTCCTAAAGCAACTTTTTTGAAACTGCTGGAAGAAAACCCTGCAATAAGCATTAAAATAATCGAAAATCTCGCACAGCGTTTATACTATAAATCGGTTATGGCGGCCGAAATTTCTACACACGAACCAGAACATAGAGTATTGAAATTAATTGATCACGGAATTGCTTATTTCAATTTTAAAAAAGACACAAACGGCTATTTAATAAATTTTACACGACAACAAATTGGCGACTTAACCGGTTTGCGTGTCGAAACTGTGATTCGAGCTATTAAAGCTTTGGAAAAAAAAGGCGAATTAAAGATTATTAATCGAAAAGTATACCGATAAAATAGTTTCTGTTTTATGATTTTAATCATAAAATACAGCGATAGAGTGCATGTACCTTTGTAATGTAAAAATCTCAATATCATGACACTATATCAAACAACATTCGAAAATTTCAATAAAAATTATATTGGTTCTGCAACAATGGCTGTAATTGGCCAAAGCTGTTTAGGTGCGGCTGCAGCAATGTATATTCTTTCTCACGGAACTTCTATTGGTCAAATGATCCAATTGGCAATTATTGTATTAGCTTGTATCTTTGTGAACACTTCAATTTTGGCACAAATGAAACACAAGGTAGTTTTTAACCTTTTAATTTTGAGTACATTTTTAAGTGTATTGTTTATTCTTTTAAATACCTTTATTCTGTGAAAAAACAAATAGAAAATAGAGCCGATATTTCTTTCTTAGTACATCAGTTCTATGCTAAAATAAGAGCCGATAAAGAAATCGGCTTTTATTTTAATATGATTATAAAAGATTGGGAGGCACATTTGGAAAAACTGACTGATTTTTGGGAAACTAATTTGTTTGCCGTAAGAAAATATAAAGGAAATCCACATGCTGTTCACAATGAAGTTGACGCACATTTTGGTGATAAAATTACGGCAAATGAATTCGGAATCTGGCTTAATCATTGGGCTCAGACACTAGACGAGCATTTTGAAGGCGAAAATGTAGAAACATTAAAACGACGCGCCCGCAAAATGAGCACTTTTTTATACGTAAGTATGTTTGAGCATCGAAAAAAAGAAAGTGAAGTTTAATCTTTTTACACTGTCATTGCGAGGAACGAAGCAATCGCACTATGATTAATTTAGCAAATGAGATTGCTTCGTTCTTCGCAATGACCAAACTTTTTGATTATTTTTCAAAGGCATACACCAAAGTAAAATTCCCTTCAAAATTATCTGATTTGATTTCTTTGTAATGCACGTCAAAATCTTTTATTAAATCATCAAAATGAAGACTTGCCTCTACGTGGGATTCTTTTAAAGAGAAATCTCCAACTTGAATATGGTCTTTAAAACTAATTCCCTTTTCGTTTCTAATTTTAAAGATTGCTTCTTTTGCACCCCAGATTACGGTGAGTTTTTTAACGTATTCTCCTAAAATATCTGGGTTTAAATACTCAAATTCAGTATCGACAAATTTATCAGCTATGCGAAGGATTTTTTCGCGCTGCAATTCCATATCGATTCCTACCGTTTCATGGCTTATAATTATGGCCGCAAAATGATACGAATGTGTTATTGAAATATAATTATGACAATCAAAATAAGGTTTCCCAAATTCGTCATAATGCAAATCTTTATCTGTAAAGCCCATTTCCTGAATCAGCATGCGAACACTTAAAAACGCACGCTGATGCATTTGTGATTTCATTCCGTCCAGTCTCTTTTGTGTTTTTTCTTTCAACACAACTTTGCTCAATAACTCCTCTAAGGATTCGGTTATTTCCCAAATTAAGATTTTAGTAGTTTCGTTAAACTGTATGGTCTGAAATAAAGGCATTTCTTTTTAATTATGAATTATGAATGGTTAATTGTAAATTATTCTTTTGAAAATGAAATTTCTAATTTAATGTCTGGTTTTTTCTAGCCCTGATGGAAGCGGCATCCTTTTATGGTGGGGTTCACCACAAAAGATATAGCGGACAGCAGGATTAGCTTCTAAAAACCTTTATAACTAACTTTCTAAAGATTAAGAATTTAAAGATTTCACAAATCTTACAGAAAGTAGTAAAAATAAAAAGGTATTCCGTAAATTTGCAAAAATTTTACAATTATACAAATATACTATAAATGAGTACTACAACTACGCCTTTTGTGGCTTTCAAAGTAAAAGACATTTCTCTAGCGGCTTGGGGAAGAAAAGAAATTGAACTGGCTGAGGCTGAAATGCCAGGTTTAATGGCGCTTCGTGCTGAATATAAAGACGAACAACCTCTTAAAGGTGCTCGTATTGCTGGATGTTTACACATGACGATTCAAACTGCAGTTTTGATCGAAACTTTAATTGCTCTTGGTGCTGAAGTTACTTGGTCTTCTTGTAACATTTTCTCTACTCAGGATCAGGCTGCTGCGGCTATTGCTGCTGCGGGAATTCAGGTTTATGCTTGGAAAGGTCTTGACGAAGAATCATTTGACTGGTGTATTGAGCAAACTTTATTCTTTGGTGAAGACAGAAAACCATTGAACATGATTCTTGATGATGGTGGAGATTTAACTAACATGGTTATTGATCGTTTCCCAGAATTGGTTCCTGGAATTAAAGGTCTTTCTGAAGAAACTACAACTGGTGTTCACAGACTTTACGAAAGAGTAAAAGCCGGAACTTTACCAATGCCTGCAATCAACATTAACGACTCTGTTACTAAATCTAAATTTGATAACAAATACGGTTGTAAAGAATCTGCTGTAGATGCTGTACGTCGTGCAACTGACCTAATGTTAGCTGGAAAAAGAGTAATCGTTTGTGGATATGGTGACGTTGGAAAAGGAACTGCAGCTTCTTTTAGAGGTGCTGGTTCTATTGTAACTGTTACTGAAATCGACCCAATTTGTGCTTTACAAGCTGCAATGGACGGTTATGAAGTTAAAAAATTAAACACTGTAATTGCTAATGCTGATATCATCATTACAACTACAGGAAATAAAGATATCGTTCTTGGTGAGCACTTCGAGCAAATGAAAGACAAAACTGTTGTTTGTAACATTGGTCACTTCGATAACGAAATTGATATGGCTTGGTTAAACAAAAACCACGGTGCATCAAAAATCGAAATCAAACCTCAGGTTGACAAATACAACATCAACGGAAAAGATATCATTATCTTGGCTGAGGGTCGTTTGGTAAACCTTGGCTGTGCTACAGGTCACCCAAGTTTTGTAATGAGTAACTCATTTACAAACCAAACTTTGGCTCAAATCGAATTATGGAACAACAGCGCAGCTTACAAAAATGAAGTTTATATGTTACCAAAACATTTAGATGAAAAAGTTGCTGCTTTACACTTAGCTAAATTAGGCGTTGAACTTGAAGTTTTACGTGACGATCAGGCTGCTTATATTGGTGTCCCTGTTGAAGGTCCATTCAAACCAGAATACTACAGATATTAATCTATTTTAGATTTCTGAGTTTAGATTTTAGATTATATAAACCCTTGCAGGAATGTGAGGGTTTTTTATTTTGGTATACTGTGGTTTCAAAATATAAGTATATTTTTGAAAACCAAAATCAAATTATGAGAACACTTCTGATTGCCTTAACAATCATACTATTGCCCCTTTTTGCAACCGCACAAAATTTTGATCCTTCAAAATATGGACCTCAAAAACAAGACTTATTATTTCCTGGAGCGAATCAGAATCCAAAACTTCCACAACTGGAAACCGTGAAACCCCTTTCTAGAAATGATGTAGAAAAAACAAAAGCAAAATTAGCAAGAGAAGAGCAAAAACTAATCAAGCTTGCAGAAAAAACATGGCAAATAGAACTCGACCTAAGGGCAAAACGGGAAAGTTTAAAAAACCTTGAAAATACTTCGAAGAACAATAATGATCCTGATTATCAAAAAAATATTGAAAAATTAAAAAAGGAAATCGCTATATCTCAAAATAAACTAGATGACGCGAAAAGTAAGCAGGGTTTTAGAGCTGAAAAAGTACTTGAATTAGAAATAATGCTAGAAGAATCCAAATTTACGAGAAAGGGTTCTTAAAAATATTTCAAACCCGACAGGTTTTTAAAACCTTGTCGGATTTTCTTTTTAATTTAAATTAATTAGGCGATTTCTCGTGTTTCTTTTAAATATAAATATACATTTGATTCACCAAAAACAAATCCTAATTTAAATCATGAAAACACGTTTTATTCTATTACTATTATTACTACTTCCATTTTTTGTTTCTGCACAATTTAGCAATATGCAATCGCAAGCAAGAAGTATGCATACACAAATAAATATGCAAAATCAAAAATGGGCAAGCGAAAGGGCTGCTTCAAATCAGCAATGGCAAATGAGAAATATGATGTCGCATCAAGTTTCTAAAATTGAAGCTGCTGAACATAAGCTAGCTAAGGAAGAAAAAAACAAACAAAAATTAGAAAAGAAGACAGAAAAACTAGAAGCTGATTTAAAAACAAATCAAGATCAATTAGCTAATCTTAAAAATAATTCAGAAAACAATGCTGACGTTCAAAAAGAGATTGAAAAATCTGAAGAAAAAGTAAGCAAGTCTGAAGAAAAAGTAAACAAAAGCAGAACAAAAATAGAATCTAGTTCAAAAAAAGTGGAAGACTTAAAAAAAGAAGTAGAAAAATACAAAACCGAAAAAGAAGAATTACAGAAAAAACAAGAAGAAGAGAAAAAATTAAAAGAAGAAGAAAAAGCTAAAAAAGGAAAAGGAAGAAAAGAAAGATAAATAAATCAAGCATTCTTTTTTAATATCTAAAATCAATTTAGAGATAAAAGCAACTGAATATTATTTCAAAAACTAATCTTAAACCAAAATTATGAGAATTTATTTTCTTTCAATAGTATTAATGTTACTTCCGATTTTCGTTTCTGCACAATATAATAATAATCAGCAGCTACAACAGAGTAGATCTTTTGAGAGGCAAATGAATACCCAAAATCAAAAATGGGCTAGTGAACGCGATAGAGCTGACCGTCAATGGGGTCAGCAAGCAATGTTCAATCAATTGAATAATAAGAACTCAAAAACTCAAAAAACACTGGTTAATGAAGAAAAAAACAAAGAGAAATTAGAAGAAAAAACCACAAAACTAAATGCCGATCTGAAAAAACAGCAAGACAAATTAGCAACACTTGAAAATTCGCCGAATAATGCAAATAGTGATGTTCAAAAAAACATACAGAAAACTAAAGAACAAATAGTAAAATCCGAAGAAAAGCTAAACAAAGCCAAAACTGAACTGGAAACAAGTTCAAAGAAAGTTGAAAGTTTAAAAAAAGAAATGGAAATTTCTCTAACAAAAAAAGCAGATCTCGAAAAAAAGGAAAAAGAAGAAGCAGAAAGAAAGAAAAAGCAAGAAGAAATAAATCAGGCTCTTTTAAAAAGCATAAAATCTGATAAATAATTTTTTAGCTTTTAGAAAATAATATTTCAAACCCGACAGGTTTTAAAAACCTGTCGGGTTTTCTGTTTTAATCTAAAATTTTAAGTTTAAATTTGAAATTAAAGAACTCTCCAAAATAAAATTCTTTAAAATTATGATCGAAAAAGTTTTATGTGACATACATGGTTCAAAAGAAATGTCTTTTAGCTGTATTCACATTGCAATGGCAATAGACTCAAAAGAAAAAGTAGGTTTCTTCTATTCAGAAGCCGAAAAAGATCTTCCGCAAATTGCTTGGTGTGGAGAATGCGAACAATATCTTTTAGATAATGGTGAAGAATGGACCGATGTCTTTCAAACTAAAGCCGATTTTAAAATGTTGTGCATTGACTGCTTTGATGAAGCAAAAAATAATGAAGCAGAAATTCATCTTCGATAAATAAATTTCATGAAAAAGAGTATTGTACTTTATATATTTCTCGTTCTAAATTTTACAGCATTCGCTCAAAATAACGATATCTGGGTTTCATTTTGGAACAAAGACACTACACTTATCGGATTTAAAGATAAAAACAGCATCATCAAAATAGAACCAAAGTTTACTACCGGTTTTACAACTGCCCGTAAATTTGAAAGTATTATTGCCGCTAGTGAAGAAAAAGATCAAAAATGGGAAAGTTATTATTTAACCAAACAAGGAAAAATAGTTGGTCGTGACAGTTTATATAGTTTTGACAATGGTCCCGATTGTGAAAATGAAGGCTTAATACGGTTTACAGATCGCAAAACTGATAAAATGGGAATGTTCAATGGCAACGGAAAAATTGTAATTCCTGCAGAATACAGTAATATAACCAAAGCCATAAATGGAATGTTCATAGGATTAAAAGATGCTAAGAAAGTAATTGATGGCGAACATTTTTTCTGGACTGGCGGAAAAGAATTCTTAATAGATACAAGTAATAAAATCTTAATCGAAAATTTTGCTTCCAATGATGATTTAAACTTTTATTCTGTAGAAAAATCAAAAGATCCAAGTAAAGACAAAATAAGAGAAAATTTCCTTGGAGTTGACGGACAATATTATTCGTTTGTAAATTTTGATAAAGAATTTAAATATTGGCTCCAGAACACATTACTTTCTGATTTATCCAAAAACAATTTAGAAAAACATTCTTTTGATAAAATCTCGTATTGGAAAGAACCAGATGGTTGGATAAACTCATCAAAAACTAAATTCATCAATCAAAATTATATCTATTTAAAATCTAAACTTCAGGAACTCAAAAATCCTAAAACAGATTACTTTGTTTCTACTGACGGATTAAATCAGTTTATTTTTGAATCAAGCGAATACGAAGTATATTTCAACAATTGTAATGAATCAAAAGATTGGATATATCCAGTTAAAAACATTGTGATCAATCCAAAAAATAAACTTGAACAAGGACAAGATCATTTTGAATTTTTAAGAACTGAAAACGGATATAAATTGATAAGTGTTTCTACCAGAAAAGAAGAATTAAAGTAAATTGATCTAATCCTCAGACATTTATTTTTAATTAAAAATCTTAAAACTTTTAACAATCACCAACTTATTAACTCAAACAAATAAATTTTGTTAATATATTAATGTTTCATAATTGTTTTTCGAAATAAAACATTTAAAAACTTTTATATCTTCGGCACCAAATTCAAAACAAGATATAAATCTATTAATCATAGTTGAATCCTTTTATAATGAAAAAAACAGAATGTACTAATTGTGACAATAAAAGTGTACCAATCAATGAAACAATTACTATTGATGAAAAAGATTTTTGTAACTCCTGTTTTGAAACTAATTTCCCCGACGATAAAAGTCTTAGTGGGAAAAAAATAGAAAAAAAACATGATCCCACAATCTGTTCTGCTTGTTCTAAAGACTTTGAAGAAATAGAATTAAATAAGATTGGAGTATACCCTCATTGCAATGATTGCGAAACAGCAGTCAATAATCGAGTTTTCCCTACCTGGGTAAAAGCGTTCTTTATTGGTATTATAGCTATTGTTCTATTTTCATTTTATTGGAATTGGCAATATTTCGACGCTTATAATAAATTTCAAGAATCAATTGGTTCTTTTGAAAAAGGAGATTTTGCCAATGCATCAAACTTAATGCAAAAAGCAAGTACAGAAGTTCCCGAAGTAGAAGACCTCAAAACGCTTGCTGATTTTTATAGTGGCTTCAATTTTCTTAAACAAAACAAAAGCAAAGAAGCTTTAAACAAATTTAATTCCTGTATAGGAAAAATACCTCCTGATTACAATCTTGGATTATACATTAATATGGCAAAAATTGGGGTGACTTTTGATAAAAAGGATTACGACGGTTTTCTTGCCGCATCTCAGGAAGTCCTTAAAATTGACTCAACTTCTGCAGAATGCTATTCAGGTGTTGCTTCTGCTTATTCTTGTATTTATGCCACTAAAAATGATGAATCAGCAAAAATTAAAAGCTTCGAATATTTAAAAAAAGCAAAAGCAATAGATAGTACAAGTTCCGAAGCCAAATTCTATTATAATATGATAGAGTATAGATTATTTGCCCATACAGTAATAACTAGAGAAGAGTTTATTAAAAAATTTCCAAACGGTTGGATTAAAAATTAAAAAGATATGTTTTTTATACCTGGTGAATTAATTTCAATTGTGTCATTTCCCGGAATCATTGTTCATGAATTTGCACATATGTTATTTTGTAAAATTAGAAAAGTAGCTGTTTTTGATGCATGTTATTTTAGAGTTGGAAATCCTGCGGGATACGTAATACACGAAAACACTAGCAATTTTACATCAACTTTTTTAATCTCTATGGGGCCATTTTTTGTAAACACTCTTTTATGTTTACTTATATGTCTTCCTGCTTATATGCCAATAAAGTTTTTTGATATTGAACATCCATTATCTTATTTTTTAATTTGGCTTGGAGTTTCAATAGGCATGCATGCTATTCCATCAAATCAAGATGCCGAAAATGTGTTTAAAGAAGCAAAAATAGCAATCAAAAATAAAAACATATTAGCAATAATATCTTTTCCCATAATTGGATTAATTTATGTCTTTAACATTCTAAGGATAATTTGGGCAGATGTAATTTATGGCGTCGCAATAGGAATAGGAATTCCTTCTTTAATATTTGGATAAAATTTAAGATTCTCCATTTCACTTTATAAAGTCTAACTTTGTAAAAAACCAGAACCATGAAGAATTTTTTATTTTTATTTATTGCCATTATCTTCGAAATCATTGCAACTTCGGCATTAAAAAAGTCTGAGCAGTTCACACAGCTTTTACCAAGCATTATTACTGTTGTAGGCTATTTTGCTGCGTTTTATTTTTTAAGTTTTGCCATCAGAACAATTCCGGTTGGTTTTGCTTATGCAATTTGGTCTGGAGTTGGAATTGTTTTAATTACAATCATTGGTGCTATTTTCTTTAAAGAAATTCCAGATTTACCCGCAATAATTGGATTGAGTTTAATTATAATTGGCGTTGTAGTTATTAATGTTTTTTCTAAAACTACGGCGCATTGAGACATAATGCCACGAAGTCGCTAAGGCACAAAGTTTTTATTTTTTAAGTTTATATCAATCTTTGCCGATTTACTTTGCATTCCTTCGACTTCGCTCAGGATGACAATATTGTGAAAGAAAAACTTAGCGACTTTGTACCTTTGTGGCAAAAAACTCAGCAAGTTTCAGATTTTATACCTGCAGAAACCAATCGATCTTTGCCTTATAAAATTGAATGAAAATGAACACACAGGAAAACATCAATTATAATCGTATTGCAGATGCTATCGATTATATCAAAGCCAATTTTAAAGAGCAGCCAAATCTTGATGAAGTTGCAGAGAAAGTGCATTTGAGTCCGTTTCACTTTCAGAGGCTTTTCAGCGATTGGGCAGGAACAAGTCCGAAGAAGTTTTTGCAGTATACCAGTTTGGAACACGCCAAAAAATTACTCAAAGAAAATCAGGCAACCATTTCAGAAACCGCATACGAAACGGGGCTTTCAGGAACCAGCCGACTTCATGATTTATTTGTAAATATTGAAGGAATGACACCGGCCGAATATAAAAATGGCGGAAAAAATCTGGAAATAAACTACAGTTTTGCCGAAAGTCCGTTTGGGAATATTATTGTCGCTTCAACTCAAAAAGGCGTTTGTTTTATGGCTTTCGCCGAAGATGAAGCAATCGGATTTAATGATTTGAAACACAAATTTCCCAATGCTGCTTTTACTAGAAAATTGGATTTAGCACAGCAAAATGCACTTTTCATTTTCCAAAATGACTGGAGTAAATTGTCTGAAATTAAACTGCATTTAAAAGGAACCGATTTTCAACTGAAGGTTTGGGAAACCTTATTAAAAATTCCGATGGGGCAGCTTTCTACTTATGGAACTATTGCGAATCAAATTCAAAAACCGAATGCTTCCCGCGCTGTTGGAACTGCAATTGGCAGTAATCCTGTTGCATTTCTAATTCCGTGTCACCGCGTAATTCAATCTTCGGGAATTTTTGGTGGTTATATGTGGGGAAATACCCGAAAAACGGCCATCATTGGCTGGGAAGGTGCGCAGGTAAATCCAAATTTATAATTTACAAACATAATATAATACACACAATATATGTGTAGAGACGCACAGCAGTGCGTCTAACGCTATGTATTCTGCACCGAATTGTCACTACAATCTATGTCGACAATCATCACATAGACGCACTGCTGTGCGTCTCTACGGATATGCTTTGTCAAAAATTCAATCTTTATTTAAACATTTATGCAAAATATACAATCTAAAATTGCTTCTCAAAACTGGGAAAGCATCACCGAATCTATGCACGAAAATGGCTTTGTTATTATTCCGAATGTACTCAATAACGAACAATGTGAAGATTTAAAATTCGATTATGATAATCCAAATTTATACCGAAAAACGGTTGTTATGGAACGTTATCGCTTTGGTTTGGGCGAATACAAATATTTCAATTATCCCCTGCCCGATTTAATTCAAAACATTCGTTCTTCCATTTATCCTAAATTAGCTCCAATTGCAAATGCATGGATGAAAGCTTTAAATATCAATACCATTTTTCCAAATGTACACGAAGAATTATTAAAACAATGTCACGATAATAATCAATTAAAAGCAACTGTTTTAATTTTAAAATATGGCGAAAGTGGCTTCAATACTTTACATCAGGATTTATATGGCGATATTTATTTTCCCATTCAAATTGTGCTTTTTCTTTCTGAACCTGATAAAGATTTTACAGGAGGCGAATTTGTATTGACACAGCAAACGCCAAGAGCGCAGTCTAAGGCAATTGTTTTAAAACCTAAAAAAGGTGACGTTTTGGTTTTTACAACGAATTTCAGACCTATAAAAGGTACAAAAGGTTATTATCGGGTGAATATGAAACATGGGGTTAGCGAAATTCATTCGGGCGAAAGATATACGCTGGGAATTATTTTTCATGATGCATTATCGTAAAATTTATAGACATGCAATATCTGTAGAGACGCACAGCAGTGCGTCTACGCAACGTGAATCAAAAAAAGAAAGACAATTTCTCACGCAGATTTAAACAGATTTTTAATCATTATAATCCTTTAATCTGTGGCAAAAAACATCATATACAGTGCGTCTAATGTCACGTATTCAATCTGTGTCGACAATCTTTGCGTAGACGCACTGCAGTGCGTCTCTACAGAATAAAATGTGGTAAAATTATGATCGAACACAATAAAATTTCAGATTCAGATCTTCGAAATAAAATTAAAAATGCGGAGATTTGTTTCGGTGGAAACCGGAAACTAAAAATTTATGGAACGCTGAAATGTTCTTCGGGAAAAAGAATGAAACGTAAAAATCGGGTTTTCTTTTCTTCTGAAAATGAAGCAAAACAAAACGGTTTCAGACCTTGCGGACATTGTATGAAACCTGAATATTTAAATTGGAAAAATGGACTTATTTAATCCTGAAACAGATGAAACAACGAACTTACTTCCAAAAGATGGAACTGTAAATTATTACGGAAAATTATTTTCTAGGGAAGATTCTAATCGTTATTTAGATGTTTTATTGAATACAATTGAATGGAAAAATGATGAAGCCATAATCTTTGGAAAATTAATTTTGACCAAAAGAAAAGTGGCATGGTACGGCGATCAGGAATTTGAATATACGTATTCGAATACTACAAAAAAAGCCCTTCCTTGGACGAAAGAATTATTGGAATTAAAGAAAATAATTGAAACCGAAACGGGAGAAACCTTCAATTCCTGTCTGTTAAACTTATATCATTCCGGAGAGGAAGGAATGGCCTGGCACAGCGATGCCGAAAAAGATTTGAAAAAGAATGGTGCTATTGGTTCTGTAAGTTTTGGTGCTGAAAGGAAGTTTGCCTTAAAACATAAAGAATCTAAAGAAACAGTTTCTTTGATTTTAGAACATGGAAGTTTATTAGTTATGAAAGATGAAACGCAGACACATTGGTTACATCGTTTACCGCCAACAAAAACCACTCAAAAACCTCGAGTAAATTTGACTTTTAGAACTATTGTCAGATAGATTTATTTTTTCTTTTTTTGAGCAACATTTTGGTACGAAAGCTTTAAAGCATCTTGAAACATCTCTTGTCTGACTTTAGAAAGTTCTACAATTGTCCAGCCTTGTTTTCCCCATTTATTTGGAATTGGATAAAAAATCATTTCGCTTGAAGCACAAAAAACAGATTGATCAATTTCGTTTAATTTCAAAACGGCCCGATTGTTTTTTTCATCAAAAGTGGCAAATATCTTTTTGTTTACCCTAAAAGAGGTTTTCTCAAAATGCGTTTCTTCAACTGCATTTTCAAAGGATAAAGCTGCTTTTCTAAAATCTTCAAAAGAAACCATAATTGTAAATTTTAAAGTTAAACCTTTATTTACCAGCCTTGATTCAATCCATTTTTTAAAACTTCATCGTATTTCTCTTTATCAAAAGAATATAAGTTTGGCGCTTTGTGCGCCACATTATTTTTCTTTTCATCCAATTTCGTCAGAATTCCGATGTTGGTTATTTTTCGCATAAAGTTTCTTCTGTCAAGTTTTTTGTCCAGAATTGTTTCATACAATTTTTGCAGTTCCGGCATTGTGAATTTTTCCGGCAATAAATTATATCCAACAGGCATTAAATTTAATTCTGTTCTTAGTGTATCAAGAGCTTTATCAAGGATTTCTTTGTGATCTAAAATAAGTTCGGGAACTTCTTTATGATCGATCCATTCTATTATTTCAGAAGAACTTGTTCGGATTGGCACAATTTTTAAAAAATCGACCAAAGCATAATAACCAATTGTTACAAAACGTCGCGTCAGCCATTTGCCTTTCTCTGGATCTATATCTAAATATTTTAGAACCTCTTTTCCAAAATGATCATCATTTCGTTTAATTTTTCCAAATGCTGCAAACTGTCTTAAAAAAACACCTTCTACTCCGGTCCTTTCATTTAAAATGGTCACTGCTGCAGTATCAATATCCTGATCTATCGGAATAAATCCGCCTGGTAAAGACCACTTTTCACTATGCGGGACTTTAATCAGCAAGACTTTTAATTGATTATCATGAAACCCAAAAATAACGCAGTCTATGGAAAGTCCCGGCTGGTAATTTTCGTTATTTTCTATAATAAATTTCAGCATTTGAGTTTTTAATTAATACAACTTTCCGTTCTTATTTAAATGCAATTTACTTTTATTTTTCAAAAACTGTTACATTTTTATAGAAAGTACGTCTTTATTAAATAATTACATATTAAAAATCAAAAGTGTGCAAATCACAATTTTAGTTAAAATTACGAAATGAATTGAAAAAATAAGTACATTGCGTCATAATAACACATTTGATTTGCAAATTGTTAAAATTTAAAAATAAAAAAAGAAAAAGATTACAAATGTTTGATTTTGTATCTTCAAATAAATAGAGAATTGAAATTTAATAAACGAGATTATGAGTGTCAATCCGCTAAAAAATATTAACAAAAAAATTAGATCCAAAATCTGGACTTCATTCGGATTTGTTTCTAAAACTTACCTTTTAGAGGCTTCGCTAAAATACAGTGAAGAACAGGAAAGAATTTTTAACGAAATGATCGTTAAAACGGAAGCGAAAGATAAAAAAGCAAAACGCGAAGCTTTTGATAAAGCTTTGTATGCATCTTATAAAGGAATTGGCGCTATGGATTTTATACATACTGTTTTGAAATAATTCAAAACTTTATAAAATCCATAACGCCAATTTTAATTGACATTCTATATTACTGTACTAATTCAAAATCTGATTTTAGTTTAATATCTGCTGACGAAGCTCCAATCATTACTTCAAAATCTCCCGGCTCAGCAGTCCACTCTAATTTATCATTGTAGAAAGAAAGTTTTTCTTTGTCGATTGTAAATTCGATTGTTTTAGTTTCTCCTGCATTCAATTTCACTTTTTGGAAATCTCTTAGTTCTAAAACCGGACGAACTACTGATCCAAATTTATCTTTTAAGTATAGCTGAACTACTTCTTCTCCAGCAACTTTTCCAACATTTGATAATTGAAATGAAACTTTAATTGTTTCACTGCTTTTGATTTTTGTAGAAGAAAGTTTCAAACCAGAATAATCAAATTTTGTATAACTCAAACCGTATCCAAAAGGAAATTTAGGTGAGTTTTTTAAATCGATATACGCCGAAACATAGTTTTTAGCATTTTCATCTTTTGCTGGTCTTCCTGTGCTAAAATGATTGTAATAAATTGGAATCTGCCCTACTTCTCTTGGGAAAGTTATTGGTAATTTTCCTGATGGATTGTAGTCTCCAAATAGAACATCGGCAATTGCATTTCCAGCTTCTGTTCCTAACCACCAAGTGTATACGATTGCAGGAACGTTATCTGCTGTCCAATTAAAAATAAGAGGTCTTCCTGCATTAATTAAAACTACAACTGGTTTTCCTGTTGCCTGAATTGCTTTTACTAAATCTTCCTGAACTCCCGGTAAATTGATATTACTACGGCTTTTTGCTTCACCGCTCATATCGTGTCTTTCACCAATACTCAAAATTACAACATCTGCTTGTTTTGCTGTTTCAACTGCTTCAGCAAAACCATCTTTATTATCTCCGGTAATGTCACAGCCTTTTGCGTAAAGCAATTTTGTGTTTTTACCAACTTTATTTTGTAAACCGTCCCATTGTGAAACTACCCATTTATCGTAGTTTACATCTGGTAATTCAACAGACCAGAATCCCATATTGGCTTTGTATTCTTTTACCATTGGGCCAATGAATGCAATTGTTTTTACACTTTTAGAAATTGGTAAAGTCTGGTTTTCGTTTTTCAATAAAACGATACTTTTTTCTGCTACTTCAAGCGCTGCTTTTCTGTTTGCAGGATTTGCTAAAACTTTTTCCGCTCTTTTATCGTCAGAATATCTGTAAGGATCATCAAATAAACCTAATTCAAATTTTTTGCGAAGAATACGTTTTACAGCATCATCAACCAAATCAACAGAAACTCTGCCTTCTTTTATTAACTGCGCTAAATTATATCGGTATGCATTACTTTCCATATCCATGTCACTTCCGGCTGTAATTGCAGAATATGCAGCTTCTTTAAGGTCTTTTGAATAACCGTGAGCCACCATTTCTCCAATTGATCCCCAGTCAGAAACTACGAATCCCTGAAAGTTCCATTTTCCTTTTAAGATATCTCTTTGTAAATGTGCATTTCCAGTTGCAGGAATTCCGTTTAAATCATTAAAAGAATTCATAAATGTTGCTGCTCCGGCATCTAAAGCAGCTTTAAAAGGTGGTAAATACGTTTCAAGAAGCATTCTTTCGCTCATATCAACTGAGTTATAATCCCTGCCTCCAACTCCTGCTCCATATGCTGCAAAGTGTTTTACGCAGGCCATAACAGAGTTTAAATCTCCTAATTTATTTCCTTGAAAACCTTTTACTCTTGCATAAGCAATTTTAGATCCTAAGTAAGTATCTTCTCCTGCACCTTCCATTACACGTCCCCAGCGCGGGTCACGGCTAATGTCTACCATTGGAGCAAATGTCCAGTGAATTCCACTTGCAGCAGCTTCTTCTGCAGCTACTCTTGCCGCTAATTCAATGGCTTGCAAATCCCAGCTTGCTGCTTCGGCTAACGGAAGCGGGAATGTTGTTTTGTATCCGTGAATAACGTCTTGCCCAAATAACAAAGGAATTTTAAGTCTTGACTGCATCGCCAATTCCTGATATTGTCTGGTATATTTTGTTCCGATGATGTTTAGCATCGAACCTATTAAACCTTGTTTGATTTCGGCTTGTTTGTTAGGGTTTATTGTAATTGGCCCTGTTGCCTGATTGTCTCCTGTGTATTGATTAAGCTGACCAATTTTTTCTTCAATTGTCATTTTTTTCAACAGATCATTTACTTTTTGATCTATTGTCTGCTGCTGGGCCGCCGCAAAAAACGAGACCATCAACAAGGCAAATGTGGTTATTTTTTTCATGAATTTAATTTTGGTTACCAAACGTAAGTTGCAACTGCACCAGCGTTTAAAGTAGTTGAAATTTGTTTTTGATTGTATTTGATATTGAATGTTTCTGCCGAAGTTCCGTCGTTTTCTACAATTAAAACGGTTTGTCCAGATGGTGTTTTGAAAGCTGCGTTGTATAAGTTTCCAACAATATTACTTCCAATTCTTACTGAACCTTCCGGAACAAATTTAGAAGCATGTCCAATAATGTAATAACCTACTTCACGCTTAATGTTTTGATTTTGATCAATCATTAAAGCTCCTTTACAAGTCGAACATCCGCCTAGTGTAAATGGTTTGTAATATTCATCATTTGCCAATCCCCATGAAAGTGCATTTTTACTCCAGTTACGCATTGAACCAATTACAACATTTTTCACACTCCATTTTAAATCATTTTCAAAACTGCTTCCTGAACCTGTATATTGTTCTGTAAAATATAAATCTTTGTTTGGAAATGCATCGTGAACTGTTGTCAAAGCACTGATATCTCCTTCATATAAATGGAAAGCAGAACCTGCAACAAAAGGGTTTGCTTTTGCGTCTTTTAAAATAGTTAAAGGATATTCTGGCTTATTACAATTGTGATCGTAAACTATAATTTTGGTTTTAATTCCTGCTGCTTTAAAAGCCGGCCCTAAATGATTTCCAATAAAATCTGCCTGCTGTTCTGCAAGCATTAATAAACTTGGATTATTTCCTGGATGCAACGGCTCATTTTGCGGCGTAATGGCATCAATAACAATTCCGTGAGATTTCATTGCCTGAATATATTTTACAAAATACTGGGCATAAACCTCATAATATTTTGGCTGAAGGCTTCCTCCTTTTGAACTTCCGTTGTCTTTCATCCAAACTGGAGGCGACCAAGGTGAACCCATAATTTTTATTTTTGGGTTTATTGCTAAAATCTCTTTTAATACAGGAACAACATCATTTAAATCCGGACCAAGATTGAAGTGTTCCAGTTTTAAATCAATTTGTCCTTCGGGCATATCATCATACGAAAAAACTTTCTCATTCAAATCTGAAGCTCCAATACTAATACGCAGGTAACTTATACCAATGGCATCATTTTTTCTGGAAAACAATTCCTGAAGCAATGCTTCTCTTTTTGCCTTATCCAGTTTTAAAATGGTCTGAGCACTTCCTCCGGTTAACGAAAATCCAAAACCTTCGATGGTTTGAAATTTTTCAGAAGGATTTACTTCAATAGTTTGGTTTGAATTAGTTTCTGTACTAAAAACTAAATCATCCTGTTTTTTAAGTTTAGAAGATTCATCGGTAGTTGTAATCCATGATTCTGCTTTTCCAGAATTGGCAACTGCACTTTTTGAAGATCCGCATTTTATCTGCATCGCAATAAGCGGCAGTAAAAGCAGGATTTGAAGTTTTTTGCTGCTGTTTTTCATTTTTAATCTATTTCTATTAGAACAGGTAAATGATCTGACGGATATTTTAAATCTTTAGAATCACTTAAAACTGCATGTTTTTGAATTTTTAATCCGCTATTTTTTGAAATAAAAATATAGTCTATCAATAATGTAACTGGTTCGTTATGTTTAAAACCGTTAAATGTTCCTGAAGGTCCAAAAGGTTTTTCTATTGAAACATCTCTAGTATCATCCATCACTTTTTTTATTTCTTCAATTTGCGGCGTGTTTGGTTCTGAATTGAAATCTCCCATTAAAAATGCCGGATATTTCTTTGTGTTTACCTCGCTTATTTTTTTCAAAACAAGCTGTACACCTTTTACCCTTGCTTCTTCGCCCATGTGATCAAGATGCAGGTTAAAAACCCAGAACGTTTTTTTTGTTTTTAAATCTGTAAAAAGTGCATATGTACAAACTCTGTTGCAAGCTGCATCCCAGCCTCTTGAAACTACGTTTGGTGTTTCTGAAAGCCAAAATGTGTTGGAATTCTGCACCTTAAAACGATCTTTTTTATAATAAATAGTACACGCTTCTCCCGTTCCGTTTTCTTCTCTTCCTATTCCAAATCTATTGTAATTTGGAAAAGCTCCTGCGATATCTATTACTTGATTTGGCGTTGCTTCCTGAACTCCAAAAATTTCCGGACTATAAAATTGTATTTGAGAAGTAAAATAATCTTTTCGTTTTGGCCATGCATTTTCTCCGTCTGATGCTACATCTAAACGAATGTTGTAGGTCATGATTTTTAAATTTTGACCATAAAATGAAACACTTACAAAAAGTAAGAATACTACTAAAATAAATTTACTTGTCTTTTTCATAATTTTTAAAATTTTAATCCGTAAAGCTAGTGTTTCTCTAACCTTAAAGAAAAAAACTTATTTAAAACTTATGTTAATTATATACTCTCACATAATCAACTTCGAAAGTTGCGCTTGTAAAATTTGGATCAACTGTTCCTCCAAAATTTCCTCCCATTGCTAAATTTAAAATCAGGAAAAAATTAGCGTTAAATGGTGTTGAAGCAGAATTTGCATAGGTATAAAACAAATTATCATCTACATAAAACTTAATGCTTTCGGCACTCCACTCTGCGGCGTAAATATGGAATTCTGTCGCTGAATTTGGAACTGTTGTCGTTTTAGTATCAGGCGTGTTTCCTGAACGTCCAGGCGAGTGCAATGAAGAGTGGTTCACGTTTGGATTATTTCCAACTGATTCCAGAATATCAACTTCACCACAAGCAGGCCAAGGCGCAGTATCGATATTATCTCCTAACATCCAGAATGCCGGCCATGTTCCGCCGCCAACTGGTAATTTTGCACGAACTTCGGCTCTGCCATATTTAAATGAAAATTTCCCTTTTGTAAGCATTCTTGTTGATGTATAATGACTTCCCATATACTCTTCTTTAATAGCTTTAATTTTTAGGGTACCATTTGAAATAATTACATTTTCAGGACGGGTTGTGTAATATTCTAATTCGTTATTTCCCCAACCGTCTCCTGTTCCGGTATTGTAACCCCATTTTGATGAATTTGGAGCACCATCAACATCAAATTCATCTGCCCAAAGTATTTTTCTGGCAACATATACATTTACTGAAGAATTAGAACTGATAAACTGTCCAGAACCATTGTAAGCTGAAACAATTATGGAATAAGCCTTTGTTCCCGAAGTTGTGAATGTATATGCAAGTTCTCCGTTTGTAATTTCTTTAAGCTGATTGTCTATTAAAACTTTATACGAAACTGCATTCGCAGCATTAATTTTCAAGTTCACTTTCCCGCTTCCGTCTCCATTAGGATTTGCTGCAGTTTTACCCACAACTTCAACCTGAATCGTAAGGTTTGAAGGAGCAGGATTATCTGAACCTCCATCTGAGCTATCGTTACTGCTGCTGCAAGATTGAAATATCAGAAGTAAAATAGCGGTTAGAAAACCTGCTTTGTTCATTATATTTTTAAATTTTTTCATTTGCTTTTATTTTTTAGAAACACTTTTTTTTCCATCCAAAAAATCCAGATAATTCAAGTTGAATCCTCCTTTTTCAAAAACTACTTTTATTTTATTTTCACCTGCGTTTAATTCTACATCAGACAAAATAACGGTTTTCCATTTTTCATTTCCACCAGTTACAGGCAATGTTATGGTTTTTGATTTTGTACCATTTGCTGTTTCTAAATGAAGCTGCCCTTCCATATTTTCGCTTGAATAACGTATGGCAACATTGTATTTATTTTGCTTTTTAACTTCAGCAGTAAATTGTAACCATTCTCCATCTTCAATAAATGAAACCTGGTAACCATTTGATCCGGGATCTTTACATGGCAGGATATCAACACCATCATTACGCATTGTATTTCCTTTATTCCACTGATCAAAATTTCCTGTTGCCACTCTGTAATTGATAAAATCTTTATCAGAATAAGCAAACCCGTTTGTTCCTAAATCATATTCCGTTGCAATGATTTTGCCGGGAATTGTGTGTGTTTTATACGGTTTTGTGTCGTTTGTCTGCACTTGTCTGAACATGGCATCGATTACATCTGGCTTAACGGTTACGTTTTCCATTTTGTAGTTATCTGCCATTTTCATTAATGCTTTTTTCGAAAATTCTGCTGATGGTTTTTGACCGCCGTCTCTCCAGTATTTTAGTAAAACATCGTATTCCGGAATTTTGGTTACGGAAGTTACACCTGCAATATTTTCGATTTTTTTCATTGGCCAAAAAGCCCATCCAATATTATTGGTTTCCACCAATGTCAAGGCATCTTTAAACCAAACGTTTGAATTTTCGCCACTTTCTCCTAACCAGATAGGAACATTATATTGGGTTCTGTAATCCAGCATTTTCTGGATAGATTCTTTGTCGTTGTAGTTCCAGTATTTGTGGAAACTCAGCGCCATGTTTTCATCCCATAAAGGGAAAACTCCGTTGTAATTATTTCCCCAGCAATTTCCTTCGATAATTACTAAGTGGTTGGTGTCGACTTCGCGAATTGCTTTTGTAACGGCAACCATTAAATCTCTTAAAGGTCCGTTTGAGTTTTCGTCGCAGCCATTTTTATTTGATCCGGTAAAATTCCAGTTTGGTTCGTTGATAATATCATAAGCTCCAAGCCACTGACTGTCTCTATATCTAGAAGCCAGTTTTTTCCATAAAGCAATCATTTTTTTCTGATTGGCTTCACTTTGCCATAATGATGGTTTTGTGGTATCGTAATCAGAAATTGCGGCATCATTTCCTTGTCCGCCCGGTGCAGCATGTAAATCTAAAATCAAGTAAATTTTATTTGCTTCACACCATTTCAATAAATTATCTGTCATGGTGAAACCTTCCTCTATCCAGGTGATTTCTCCATTTTTCTCTTTCTCAATTGGCGGAGTGTATAAATTGTAATGCATTGGAAGACGGATCGAATTGAAACCCCATTTTGCGAGAGAATCGATATCACGTTTTGTTATTCCGTTTGCTTTGTAAGCCGCATAAAATTCCTTTGTTCCCTGATCTCCAATAACTTCTTCAATTTTTTGTTTGATTTGGTATTGCGGACTTGCAAAAGGCTGTGTTTGTAACATATAACCTTCCTGAACCATCCATCCACCAAGGCCTAAGCCTCTTAGAATAACGTTCTTTCCGTTTCCGTCAACAATTTTTTGTCCGTCTCTATGCAGAAATCCTTGTCCAAAAATTGTAACAGAAAACAAAAGTTGTAATGCTATTATTGCTTTTTTCATTTGAAAATCAATTTTACTTTGCCTTTAATTTATTTCCAAGTGTAAGTTCCAACAGCTCCTGCTTCAAGAGAAGTTGTGATCCATTTATCATTGAATTTAACATTGAAAATTTCACTTACTGATGAATCATTTACTACCACTAAAACTTTTGATCCAGATGGCGTTATAAAGGCAACGTTTTGTAAACTTCCGCTTGAGTTACTAGCAATTCTAATAGATCCTGAAGGAACAAATTTAGATGCATGTGCAATAATGTAATAAGCAACATTTCGTTGAACGTTTTCGCTTGAAGTTACGGTCAACGCACCTTTACACATTGAACAGCCGCCGTTTGTATGAGGTTGGAAAGCCCCATCATTGGCTAAATTCCATTCTAATGCATTTTTACTGTAATTTCTCATAGAGCCAATAACTACATTTCGAACGTGCCATTTTAAATCTCCTGCAAAATCTCCTGCTGAAGATGTCCATTGTTCTGTGAAATACACATTTTTTGTTGGATAAGAGTTGTAAACATTACTTAATGCACTGATATCTCCGGCATATAAATGGAATGCTGATCCGTCTACGAAAGGAAAAGCATCGGCATCCGCCAAAATTGCTTTTGGATAATTTGGGTTATCACAGTTATGATCGTAAGCAATAATTTTCACACTAAGATTTGCTGCTTTAAAAGCCGGCCCTAAATTGTTTTTAATAAAGTTAGCTTGCTCTGCTGCAGACATATACATACTTGGGTTATTTCCGTCATGTAAAGGTTCGTTTTGCGGTGTTATTGCATCAATTGTAATTCCTTCTGCTTTCATTTGCTGAATGTATTTTACAAAGTATTTAGCGTAAACATCATAATATTGTGTTTGCAATTTTCCTCCAATAAAGCTGTCTTTATCTTTCATCCAAAGCGGTGCTGACCAAGGTGATCCTAAAATTAAAATCTTTGGGTTAATCGCTAAAATTTCTTTTAAAAGCGCAATTACTCCTGCTTTGTCTTTGTCCAAACTAAATTTTGCTAAAGTCAAATCAGTTTCACCTGCCGCAACATCATCATATGTAAATGGCGTTGCATTTAAGTCAGATGCTCCAATACTGATTCTTAAATAACTAATTCCTATTGAATTAGCTCCAGTACCAAATAATTCTTGTAAAAGTGCGCTTTTCTTAGCCGCAGTTAACTGATTAATTACTTCAGCACTTCCGCCGGTTAATGTGTATCCAAAACCATCAACCGTTTGATATTTTTGTGCTGCATTAACTTCAATATTATTATATGAATTTGGTGTTGTACCAAATCCTAATGTTCCACTTTGTTTTGCTAATAATACGCTTTGATCTCCTTTTGTCAGCCAAAAATCAACATCGTTTGTTACAACTACTGGCGGGTTTACTACAGGTGGATTTACCACAGGGTCAACTGCATCGTTTGATGTAGAACATTTTACCTGAGAAAATACGGCCATTGAAAAGAACAGTATTTTTATAGTGTTTTTAAAATTTAGTTTCATTTTTGATAGTTTTTTAGTGCAGCAACATTAGTATACAATTGTCTGTATTGCATGTGCCGGAATAGTTATAGTGTTTTGTGAATTTTGGTTTAATATGGTGTAAACAATCTCATTATCTGATTGGTTCATGACTATGGTTACTATTTTGTCATCAGAGTTTTTAAAAGAGGTGCTTATTAGTTTTTTATCGCTTATTGTCTGGATTATTCTTTTTGCATTTGGGCGAATAAATTTTGAAAGATGCCCAATGTAATAATACATGGGAGTGTAAATTAATTCATCTTTTGTCGTATCCGCATGAATTGGTGAAAAACAGAAATTTCCAACATGATTTGGACCTCCGTTTTGATCCAGAAGAATATTCCAGTCTGTCCAGCCTACGGTTCCGTTATTGAAATCGTTGATCATGTTAAGTCCGTATCGTTCTGCATTTCCCCAAAACTGAAATCTTGAAGCATCAAATTTTTCGATACAGCCTTCTGTAAAAAGTAAATTTTTATTTGGAAAAGCCTGGTGTACCTCTCCCACTGATTCAAATTTAGGTGTACCGCCGTTCCATGTTTCGTACCAATGAAATCCAATTCCCCATGCATATTTTGAAACTGCAGGATCTGAGAAAACAAGGTTGGCTCTTTTGGTTAACATATCTCCGCGATTGTGATCCCAGATTATTACGTTTTTAGAATTTAATCCTTCTTTCTCTAAAGTTGGACCAAGAAAGTTTTTCAGGAAATCTCTTTCTGCTTCTGGAGTATAGATACAAGATTCCCATCTTTGTTTTGCCATTGGCTCATTTTGAATGGTTAATCCCCAAACAGGAATTCCTTCTTTTTCGTAAGCTCTTATAAATTTAACATAATAATTTGCCCATGATTGTGCAAACTCTGGCAACAAAACGCCGCCGTGCAAAATATCATTATTGTCTTTCATGAAAGCTGGGGGACTCCATGGACTAACAAATAACGTTAATTTCCCGCCGGCAGTTTCGATTGCGCTTTTTATTAATGGAATTCTATATTTTCGATCATGATCAATGCTGAAGGTTTTTAAATCTTTATCCCCTTCGGCAACATAGGTATAACTGTCACTGCTAAAATCGCAGCTATGAATATTTGTTCTGGCTAAAGTATATCCTATTCCTTTATTTTTATCGTAATAAGCGGTTAGGAATTCTTGTTGTTTTTTTGGAGATAGTTTGGCAAATACTTCAGCACTTGCGTCTGTAATTGCGCCTCCAATTCCTAAGAAAGTCTGATCTGTTTTATCGGCATCTAAAGAAATTGATACCGTTGATTTTGTTTGTTGTGTAGCAGAATTTGAAATTAAATTATCTGATAATGATAATCTCAAATTGGTATTTTCGGCTGTAGTATAAACCGTGATTTTGTTATTGTTTTTGGATGCAGAAACAGCTGATCCGTTTGCAGTTTTTGATGTTGAACAACTTACTTGCAAAATTATTATTAAAACTAATAAGATTCTATTGATGGTTTTCATTGTTACTTCAAAAAGCATTTTATTTCAAGTTAAAAATTGAGGGCTGAGTTGGATGATTCAAACCAGCCCTCTTCTGTTAACTCAAAAAATATTAATAAACAAGCGTTTGTATAGCATGCGCAGGAATTTTAACTACTGATTTTTCTGCTGCTATTATCAAATTATATGTAATTTCTTTATCTGTTTTGTTCATTACAATTGTTGCCATTGTACCATCTGTATTTAAGAATGATGTACTTAACAAACCGCTTCTGCTTACTGCAGAACTAACTCTTTTTGCATTTAATCGAATGAATTTTGAAAAATGCCCTATGTAATAATAAGATGGTGTGTAAATTAACTCACCTGTTGTTGTGTCTGCGTGTATTGGTGCAAAACAAAAATTTCCAACATGATTAGGTCCACCGTTTTGATCTAAAAGAATGTTCCAGTCTGTCCAACCAACTGTTCCGTTATTGAAATCGTTAATCATAGAAATTCCGTAACGTTCTCCATTACCCCAAAACTGATATTTTGCAGCATCGAATTTCTCAACACATCCTTCTGTAAACAAAAGCTTTTTGTCTGGATATGCTTCATTTACTTTTGCCACGTTGTCAAACATTGAATCTCCTCCTGACCAGTTTTCATACCAGTGAAAACCCATTCCCCAAACATATTTTGCTGCTTCTGGATCAGAGTAAATTACGTTTGCTCTGTAATTCATTAGGTCACGATTGTGATCCCAAACGATAATTTTTTTATCTCCAAGTTTTTCTTTTTTCAAAGTTGGCCCAAGGAAGTTTTTAATGAAATCTCTTTCAGCTTCTGCTGTGTAAATGCAAGATTCCCAAGTTTGAACAGCCATTGGCTCGTTTTGAGTTGAAGTTCCCCAAATTGGAATTCCTTCTTTCTCATACTCTTTTATAAACTTAACATAAAAGTTTGCCCAGGTTTGATAATATTCTGGTAATAATGTTCCTCCTTTTAGTACGTTTCCGTTGCTTTTCATAAAAGCATTTGGAGACCAAGGTGCAACATAAGTCAATAATTTTCCTCCTGCAGTCTGGATTGCCTGTTTGATTAACGGAATACGAAATTGTCTATCGTGATCAATAGTAAACGTTTTTAAATCTTTATCTCCTTCTGCGATATAAGAATAGCTTCCACTGCTAAAATCAGAACTTTGGATCGTGGTTCTTAGCAAAGAATAGCCAATTCCTTTTTGTTTATCGTAATAAGCATTTAAGAATTCTGTTTGTTTTTCTTTTGAAAGTTTAGCAAAAATTTCGGCACTCGCATCAGTAATGGCACCTCCAATTCCCATAAAGGTTTGAAACTTTTTAGACGGTTCTACAAAAACAGAGATCTCCGTTTCAAGAGGTTGTTTTGAAGCTGAAAAAGTCAAATTATCTGTTGATGTTAATCTCAATTTTGAATTTTCGGCAGTAGTATAAACCGTTATCTTTTTCCCGTTGGTTGTAAATTCTTTCTTTGCTTTTGTCTGCTGCGCAAGAGCGGTGACTGTAAACAAAAAGCACAGAAACTTTAAAGTATTTTTTTTCATTCTTTTCTTTGATTTTTTAATTCTAAAAGAAGTTTTCAGAAACTCGTTCTCTGATTGCTTAGGATTTAAAAATAGCCCATACTCATAATGATTATGGGCTATTTACAACCAAACTTAAACTTAACTTAAACTTTTATTTTCCTCTTAATTCAATCTTAGTAACGGTAATTCCATCTTTTGTAAATGTGTTACCTCCAGATCTAATTAAAAGATATATTTTTCCAGTTTCAGAGAATTTAACTACATTAGAAACTGTTGCAGTTGCATCATTTTTAACACAACCTACTGTAGATAATTTACCTGAGAATGATGCTTTAGCACAACCGTCCCATGTACTTAATCCCATTACTTTATTGTCTTTATACTCAACACCAGATTTAGGAACTGATTTTCCAGCATAAACTTCAAACCAAGTTTCATCAGAACCGCTTGGACAAGAAACTAACATATCAATTGTGTATTCTTTATCTTTTACTACATCAATTGCCTGATAAATTCCTTCTTGAGCCCATCCTCCAGGAGAATGAATAGTTGCACTTTTATTAGCATAAGACCAAAAAGCAGCACCAGTAGCGCTTAAGTTCAAAACTGACCATTTTGCCTGATCTGCTGCAGTTTCAAAAGAACCTCCCTGAACTAAGTTACCTTTTGCCGGGTCAGTTGTTGCTACTACAATTTGTGAAGTTGCTTTTCCTGTTGCTCCTCCTGCTCCAATAGCAGTATGAGTAATTGTATAGGTTCCGGCATCTGGCAAAACAATTGTTTCATTCATTTTTCCAGAATAGTCTCCGTCTCCAGTATTCCATTTTGATCCGATAACACCTTTAGTTTGTGCACTTAAAAGGTAAGTATTTACAGCCCCTGCAACCGGAGTTACAGTAAATGAAGCATCTACATTTGTAGCTGTTAAACCATTACCGGCTCCATTGTCATCATCACAGCTTGTTAGTGTTCCTAATGCTATTGCAAGCATTAGGAAAGCACCTCTTTTAAAATTTATATTTAGGTTCATGTCTTTTTGATTTTGGTTAGATAGTTAATTTCTTAATTGTAGTTAGGATTCTGTTTCAATTTAGTACCTGCTAACTCATTAAAAGGTATTGGAAAGATCTCATCAGTTCCTGCATCAAAACCTCTATCAGATAAAGCAGCAGCAGCATCACCCCAACGTACTAAATCAAAGAATCTATGACCTTCACCTGCAAGCTCCATTCTTCTTTCATTTTTAATAGCTTGCAAAGTAACAGGTACAGATGGCATTCCTGATCTAGCTCTAACTGCATCTAATAAAGCTTGCGCTCTTGCTCCTGTTCCTCCTAATGCTTCAGCCTCTAGTAAGTAAGTATCAGCAAGTCTAATAACATAAGAATTTTGTTTGTAGTTTAACTCTGCACTTCCCCCACCAGTACGAACGTCTGATTGTCTTGGAAGAAATTTATTTAAGAAATAACCTGTATCTGCATTACCAGGAATATAATCTGCCTGACCTGCAGCTTTAAGTGCTTTCATATCAAAAATTGTAGCAGCAAACCTTTGAGGATCATTTTTCATGAAATCATATAATTTCTGAGTTGGAACACTAAAACTCCATCCTGCTGGTAAATCTGGTGCTGAAGAATTAGCTGGTCTTGAATAACCTCTAATTCCAACCATAACGTTTAATGAGTTTCCTTCGTCTCTTCCAGAACCCCAGAAAGTCCAATCTGAGTTACCTGCAGAACTATGAGATACCTCAATAAGAGATTCTGCATTGAATTTGTTTGATGTTACCCATAAATCACTAAATTTTGTAAGCAATTTATTTCCATATTGATTTGTTGCACCTGGAGTACCATTAACTTCAGCTAAAATAGCTGCAGCTTCAGGTTTTTTTCCATCATATAAGTAAACTTTACCTAGTAACGCCTGTGCTGCACCTTTTGTCAAACGTCCAGCGTCTGTTCCAACAGCAACTGTTGGAGGTAAAGCAGGAATAGCTTCAATTAAATCCTTTTCAATTTGAGCATAAATTTCAGTTGGAGCTACTTGTTCAGGAGTAAAAATATCAGCTGTATTTAATGGCTGTAAAATCAATGGAATGTTTTTGAACATTCTAACTAAGTTGAAATAGTATAATGCACGTAACGCTTTAGCCTCTGCAGCAAATCTATTTTTAACTGTCTGATCCATTGAAGCACCTGGTAATTTTGAGATTAACATGTTTGCTCTATAAATACCTTGATAATGATCATTCCAAAAACTTCCAGGAATACTTATAGAAGTAAGTGAATGTGAAGAAAAATTTTGAATTCCATTACCATCGGTAGCAGAACCTCCTCCTGCAAAGAAATCATCTGAACCAGCATTCAGCATCGCTACCATGTTTTCAAAACCTCCGGTATTTTTTCTAAGCGGATCATAAACCCCAACTAGTGCAGCAAAAGTTTGTTCTTGATTAGAATAATATGTATTTGAATCAAATTTCCCTTGCGGGTCAGTACTCACAAAATCTTCAGAGCAAGATCCTGCAAAAGCGGCCAATGCAACGGCTGCATATATATATTTTAGATTTAATTTTTTCATGATTCTTTATTTATTAAAATTGTAAGTTCGCTCCAAACATGATAGTTCTTGCTTGTGGATAAACTCCTTTATCGATACCAAATACCTGACCTCCAATTTCTGGATCATAACCTGTATATTTAGTAAATGTGATTAAATTCTCTCCTGTAAGATAAAAACGAATCTTATCTGCACCAACTTTAGATGTTAGTGATACTGGTAAAGTATAACCTAATTGAACGATTTTTAAACGTAGATAGTCTCCTTTTTCCAAGTAAAAATCAGACATGTTACCAAAGTTTTTGTTTGGATCGTTATTTGTTAATCTAGGATAATCATTTGATGTTCCTTCTCCTGTCCAACGATCTAAAGCTCTAGTTTGGTAGTTTGCATTTAAGATATCCAACCTTCTTAGTCCTTGGAAAATTTTACTTCCTCCTGCTCCTTGAGCAAATGCCATAAAATCAAAGTTTTTGTAATCTAAATTAATAGTAAAACCGTATGTATATTTAGGGATGTTTGTTCCTAAAAATTGCTTATCATTATCATTAATAGTTCCGTTACCATCTGTATCTACCCAACGGAAATCTCCTGGTTTTGCATTTGGCTGAATTAAACCACCCGCAGCATTTTTATAGGCTGCAACTTCAGCTTCAGTTTGAAAGATGCCAGCTGTTTTGTATCCATAAAATTCATTGAATGAATGCCCAACCTGAGTTCTTGTAACTTGTCCCATCGATTGGAAACTAGCATCTCCGCCAATCCAGTTTGAAGTTGAGTTCAAATAAGTAACCTCATTTTTCAAAGTAGCAAAATTTGCATTAACTCCTAAGTTAAAATCACCTAATTTTTTCTTGTATCCTAGTTCTACTTCAAAACCAGTATTGTTCATATCTGCGATATTCGCAGAAGGATTGTCTACAACTCCTACATAACCAGGAATTACAACATCTCTTAAAATTCCGTTAGTTACTTTTTTGAAATAATCTAAGGTAACTGTAAAATCATTAAATACTCTTGCATCTATACCGATAGTAGTTTGAGAAGTTTCCTCCCAGCTTAAGTCAGGATTTGGTAATGTTGAGTTACCGTAACCTGTAGTAATATTTCCTGAATTTCCGAAAGAATAATTATATCCTCCAACTACTAAAGCTCTGTATTTAAAGTCATCGATGTTATCATTTCCAACAACTCCATATCCACCACGAATTTTTAATGTATTAACAATATCATTTTCTTTCCAGAAGTCTTCTTTAGAAACAACCCACCCTAATGAGAATGATGGGAAAACTCCAAATTTCTTATTTTCTCCAAATCTTGTAGATCCGTCACGACGAACGATACCTGTAAGTAGGTACTTTTCTTTATAGTCATAGTTCAAACGGAAAAATAACGATGCTAATTTGTGTTCTGTTTTATCACTTGCTCTGGTATTCATATCCGTTTGTGGGATATTAAAGTTCCAAGAAGCGTCTCTGTAGCTTGTGATAGGTAAACCATACCATGTTGTACCAAATGTTTTTCCAATATTTTCAACATAAGCACCTTGTCCTGCTAAAACATTAATAGAGTGATCTCCAAATTTGTTATTATAAGTAAGGATGTTTTCAATATTCCAAGCAAATGATTTCTCATTATTTTGGTTGTAATTGTTTCTATTAGCATTAACGTTCGCGCTTAAGTAGTATACTGGTGTAAATCCAGTATCTCCCCAATATGCTAATTTGCCACCAAGTGTAGATCTAACCTTTAAGTGGCTTGTAATGTTAGCTTCCAAATAAGCATTACCAACGAAATCGTCAGACCAGCTGTATCCACCTAATCTTGTTTGAATATATCCTAATGGATTAGACATTTCCTGACCTACAACACTAGAAATTCCGTAAGGGTTTCCGTTTGCATCGCGTATAACCGGGTTAGTAGAATAAGGAGCAGCATTAGCAGCAACTGGATCAGTTACTACTAAAGGAGTAGTTGGATCAAGGTTGATAGCTGAACTTAAAGGCCCGCCAAATTCACTATTTGTATTTCCAATTCCTACTGATTTTTGTCTGGTGTATCCAAAAGTTTGTCCAAAAGTAAAGTAATCAGAAATTTTATGAGTAGAGTTCAAACGGAAATTTTTCTTGTTATAATTCGAAATATCCGTAGCAACGATACCTTGCTGGTCTTGAATACCAAACGAAGCATAGAAAGTAGATTTTTCACTACCACCGCTTATACTCAATTCGTGAGTATATCTAAATGCCTGATTATTAAAAATTGCATCTTGCCAATCAGTACCTTTACCTAAAGCTGAAGGGTTTGGATATTTTATCGCACCACCATCTGCTACAGATTTTTCATTCATTATCGTAGCATATTGTGTTGCATTTAGCAAATCTAATTTTTTAGCTGGAGCTGATATACCTGCAAATCCATTATAATTTACAGAAATTTTACCCGATTTTCCTTTTTTAGTAGTTACTAAAATTACCCCTGTTGCAGCACGTGTTCCATAAATTGCCGCAGAAGCTGCGTCTTTAAGAACCTCTATAGACTCAATATCAGATTGGTTTATAAAACCAATTGCTCCTGCATCTACAGCAATTCCATCAATAACCCATAACGGATCATTTCCTCCTTCTCTAAAGGTAGTAATACCTCTAACACGAACTTTTGAAGCAGCTCCAGGTTGTCCGGAAGTCGCCGCTACAGCTACACCCGCAACACGACCTTGTAATGATTGTTCAACACGGCCATTTGGAACTTTCTCTAAATCTGCAGCTTTTACACTTGAAATTGCACCTGTAACTACTGCTTTCTTTTGAGTACCGTAACCAACTACTACAACCTCATTTAATGATTGTGATTCTGGTTTTAATTGAATTGTAATTTTTGTTCTTCCGTTTACAGCTTCAGTAACTGTAGTGTATCCTATAAAAGTAACTGTCAAAACTCCGTTTGAAGGTACTTGTAGTTGGAATTTCCCATCAAAATCTGATGCGGTCGACTTTGTTGTACCTTTTAGGACAACTGTTGCGCCCGGAACCGGCATTCCACTTTCATCGTTTATCATTCCATTTACTGTGACATCCTGAGCCACAGCTATAACCGAGAATAATAAAGACGAAACACAAAAAATAAGTAATTTTGTTAATTTCATTTTTCTAAAAATTTTGGTTAATTAATTAGTAATTTGATGCAATAATAATGTTATTTTTTTACTATCAACATTTAAATTTCATTACAAAAACACATCAAACTAAAATTTTATACATTACAAAAACACATCATTTTTTTTATAAATACCTAATATAGTGATATTTAAAAACAAAAAATAAGATGTTATGAAAATGTTAATTGAAAAAATAAACACTACAATTATATAAGATTGCTTATTTTTATGAACGAAATGCTTTTCTACAACGTGGTAGTAGAGAAAGATAAATCATAAATACCTATAAATAAACAACTTACAATCTAAAAAACAAATTAAATCGAATAATTAATGAAATTAACAATATCATATTTTTATATTACTTTTTTTACATTATTCACAATGGCTATTTTTGGGCAGGTAAAAAACATCGGATTGCCTGATGTAAGAAATTACAAGCGTAATGAATATAAAGGAGGAACCCAAAACTGGAATATTGATCAAGATAAGAACGGAAATTTATATTTTGCTAACAATAATGGTCTTTTACAGTTTGATGGCTCTTCATGGAAAAAATATCCATTACCAAATTTAACTTCAGTACGATGCTTAAAAATTGACAACTCAGGAAAGATATATGTGGGAGGTTATAATGAATTTGGATATTTTCAGCCAGATAATAAAGGAAAACTTAAATACACATCTCTTTCTAAAAAAGTTGACAAGAATAAAATCAAGATCATTGACTTTATATGGAAAATTCATTCTATAGATAATCAAACTGTTTTTCAATCTTTTGCCAGGGCATATATCTTTAAAAAAGGAAAATTATCAATATTAAAAGCCCCTAGACGTTTTCAATTCTCTTTTGTAGTCAATAACAGGCTTTACTTTCAAGATGAAGAAAAAGGAATCCTAGAATATAAAAACGGAAAGCTTTATCCCCTGCCAAATACTACCAGCTTAAATAACACAGAGATTTGGGCGATGTATTCTATAGGCAAAAACAAAATTTTAATTATTACATTAGAAAGAGGTTTATTTATTTACGAAAATAACATCTTAACACAATGGAATACTGAAGCTAATAACTTTGTAAAACGAAACAATTCTCTTGGAGGTGTTCTCATAAACAATAAATTTATTGTTTTAAATTCTGTTTTGGATGGAATTGCCATTTGTGATTTTGACGGCAAAATCATCCAGCATATTAATAGAAAAAAAGGACTGCAAAACAACACGGTTTTAACTTCATTTATTGACAACAAAAATAATCTTTGGCTTGGACTGGATAATGGTATCACTTTCGTTAACGAAAGTTCTCCTTTTACGTATTTTGGATTTAGTTACGATATCAGTACCGTTTACGCATCCGTTGTTCATCAGGGTAATTTATATGTTGCAACCAATCAGGGTGTTTTTTATCATGCCTGGAACAATAGCTTCAAGGAAGATGTTTTTAAACTTGTCGAAGGAACTACTGCTCAATCATGGAATGTACAAGTTATCGACGATGAATTAATTTGTGCCAACAACAGAGGGGCACTAATAATTAAAGGAGGAAGAGTTACCAATATTATAGATTCAAAAGGATATTTTGGATTTAAGAAAATCCCAAGTCATCCCGGTTTTTATATTGGATCAAATTATGACGGATTTGCCATTTTTCAAAAAACAGCAAACGGGCTTTCATTTAAAAATCAAGTCGCAGGATTTGATAAATCATCGAATAGTTTTGAGCTCGATCAATCTTATTTATGGCTTAAAAAAGATGAATCTATCTATAAAATGTCTTTGAGTGAGGATTTAACTAGATTTTCAAGCATCAAAAAAATTGATCACTTAACACCTCAGTTTAAAAATATAGGAAGTATTCAAAAAATTGACGGTAAAATATACTTTCAAACCAATAATCATTTTTATAAATATTCTTCCGAACAGGAAATATTTTATGAAGACAAAAAAATAACCGGTCTTTTTAAAAATATTCCGGTTATAAATGCATTAAGTGAAGATTCACAATCCAATCTTTGGTATGCCTATGATGAGTCTTTAGGGGTTTTAATGAAACAAAACAATGGTTATAAAAATATCGTTGCACCATTTTCTAACCTAACCGGTAACTTGGTTACTAATTATCTTTCGGTAAATACGATTGATTCTAAAAATATCTTTATCGGACTAACAGATGGTCTGGCACATTACGATTCTGAACTTTTAAACAATTTTGTAACGAAACCAAAGGCATTCGTTCGCAGCTTTTCATTCCCAGGCGATACAATAATTCTTGGAAACAATCAAAACAAGAGCGAAAACATCCGAATTCCTTATTCGTCTAATCATGTTCGTTTTACTTTTTCGTCTCCTACCTACGAGAACCTTGAAAACGTGCAGTTTTCTTATCAATTAGAGCCTTTTGATGAAAAGTGGAGTAACTGGTCAACAATTTCAATTAAGGAGTATACAAACCTTCGTGAAGGCGATTATGTAATGAATGTGAAAGTGAGAAACAGTTACGGGGTTCAATCTGAACCGTCAACAATTTCATTTACCGTTTCTCCACCTTGGTACAGACACTTCTTGGCTTTTATGTTTTATTTCATCGTCTTAATAATTGCTATTTATGTAATTTCTAGTCGAATTAAAATGAAAATTAGAAAGAATAAATATTATGAAACTATTGAGCAGCGAAGACTTTATCTTGAAAAAGAATCCAGAATTAGGCAGGAACAATATGATCTTGAAAAAGAAATCGAAAAATTAAAAAACGACAAGCTGCAAATTAAGATTTTAGCAAAAGACAAGGAATTAGTCAACAACTCTTTACAAGTAGTAAAAAAGAATAAAATACTAAACGGAATTATTCACAAACTAAAAGAAATTGATGTCGAGGCGCTGGACGACTCTACTAAGTTTCAAGTCAGTAAACTAAACAAGAGTATTGTAAAAGAGGTAAATACGGACAAAAGCTGGAAAGATTTAGAAAAACACATCAAGAACGTTCACTTTGAGTTTTTAAAACGTTTAAAGGAAAAATATCCAACAATTTCTCCTCGTGAACTCGATTTATCGACTTATTTATTAATGAATATGTCTACCAAAGAAATAGCCGAAATTATGAATATTTCAACCGGAGGGGTAGAATTAGCCCGTTATCGTTTGAGAAAGAAACTCGGATTAAATAAAAAGGAAAACCTTATTGGTTTTTTAATGAGCATCTAAACAAAAAGGCCTTCTTTAACAGAAGGCCTTTTTGTTTACGAAATATATTCTAAAGTTCTCTCGAGAGCCATCCCTCTCGATCCTTTTATCAAGATAGTATTATTTTTAAATTGAATACTTTTTAGATAATCTGCGAAAGCATCAAAAGTTTCAAAAAATTGAATCGTATCGCTTGAAATTTTATTTTCAAAGAATGATTTTCCAATCAGATAACAAAGTGACTCTTTTTGATTTACTAAAGAATCCACAATCAGTTTATGTTCCTGCGGACTTTCTTCTCCTAGCTCAAACATATCACCTAGAATCATAATTTTATTATCATTCGCTAATTGCAGGAAATTTGCAATTGCAACTGCCATACTACTTGGGTTTGCATTATAAGCATCCAAAATAATTTGATTAGAACCTTTGTTCAGTAATTGAGATCTGTTATTTTCTGGAATATAATTTTCTATTCCATGTTTTATCGCAGTGTCATCAACTTTAAAATATTTTCCAATTGCGGCAGCGGCATTAATGTTATTAGCATTATAAAGCCCAATTAAATGTGACTCAACCGTAAAATCATTATAGTCAATCACTACAAAAGGATTAGCCTTTATGTCTTTAATTTTTAGATCTGCATTTTCTTTATTTATTCCGAAAGTGAAGGATTTTATGCCCTTTGATTTTTCAATTTGAATAGCATCTTCAAGATTAACAAAAGCAATTTTATTATTTTTTGCCAGGTATTGATACATTTCGCTTTTTCCTTCAATAACACCCTGAACACCTCCAAAACCTTCTAAATGAGCTTTCCCAAAATTAGTTATATAACCAAAATCAGGTTGGGCGATTTCACACAAAAATTCGATTTCTTTTTTGTGATTTGCTCCCATTTCGACAATTCCAATCTCTGTTTCTTTTGTAAATGAAAGCAGCGTTAAAGGAACTCCAATATGGTTGTTTAAATTTCCAATAGTAGCTTTGGTTTTAAATTTTTGAGACAAAACAACATTTATTAATTCTTTTGTTGTCGTTTTTCCATTACTTCCCGTAAGCGCAATAATTGGCAGTTTTAAATAGTTACGATGAAATTTTGCAAGTTCCTGAAGCGTTTCTAAGCTATTATTTACCAAGATCGTTCTCTCGTCAATAAAATAAGATTCGTTGTCAATAATAACATATAAAGCACCTAAATCAAGCGCTTGCTTAGCAAAAGTATTTGCATCAAAATTTTCGCCTTTTATAGCAAAAAACATAGAATCTTTTTCAATTTTTCGAGTATCAATTGAAAGAGACCTGCATTTTAAAAACAAGTTATGAATTTCCTGAATATTCATTTATAAAATTTTTATAGACCATAAAAATAGAAAAAAGCAATAAAAAAATTCCAAATTCCTTACTGAAATATTCAGCTTTTGGAATTTGGAATTTTTTTTAAATTGAAATTTCTAAATCTTAGTTTCTTGGTGATTTTCTTCTTTCAGTTTTAGCACCTACTCTAGACATTGCACATCTAAATCCAATGTAATCAGTTGCCATATCCTGAGGGAAGTATCTTCTTTGAGCTGGATCTAACCAATAAGCTCTATCTCTCCAAGATCCCCCTTTGTAAACTCTTACTTTATCATCGATTAAAGTAGTACGTTTACTAGAGTTATCATATTTTCTAATCATTTTACCTAAACTATCAACTGTAACATTATGTTTAGGAGAGTTGTACATTGCCTGATCAGCTTTAGGTCCAGACTCAGAATCTCCAAAGTCAAAGAATCTTGAAGATTGTTTATCTCCATCTCTATAGTTGATGTTATCGCTTGTACTGAAATTTTGTCTTAAGTAAGTTTCTTGTTCGTCAACCGGAACCTGAGCAATTTCCCCAGGAAGGTTTCTTGCAATCACTTTACCATTACTTAAAGTATCGTATTTAATTGAAGTAGTCGAAACGATTTCAATTTTACCATCTTTACCAATTTTGTTTTTAGCATATTGATTTCCTCTGTAGTAGTTAAAATCATTTGCTTCATTATCAATAATAGGTCTGTAAACATCGGCAACCCATTCTGCTACGTTTCCTGCCATATCGTATAATCCGAAATCATTTGCAGCATAGCTTTTTACCTTATTTGTAATATCAGCACCATCATCAGACCAACCAGCAATTCCACCGTAATCACCGTTTCCTTGTTTAAAGTTAGCCAATTGATCACCTTTGTTTTTACGTTTTGCTGAACGAGTATAATCTCCAGACCAAGGATATTTCTTTTGTCCTTTGTAGATGTTATATTCTCTTTGTCCAACATCAGCAGCAGCAGCATATTCCCATTCTGCTTCAGTAGGAAGTCTGTATTCTGGTAAAATTACACCAGAAGAACGTTGTGCATAAACATTATGCTCTTCAGGTACAACACCATCTTTTCCTGCTTTTGGTCTTTTTCCAGCTGGATTTTTCTTTAAAACTAACTCTTCGTTTCCACCATAAGTAGTAGTTGGAGAAGCTAAGTAAGTTTCTGTATTAAATAAGCTTTCTGCACTAACATCTTGTGTTTTAGCTCCTTTTTTAAGATATCCGTTTTTTTCTAAAACAGCCTCGTTTACACGGTCTGTTCTCCATTTACTAAATTCAACAGCCTGAATCCAGTTAACACCAACTACAGGATAGTCAGCATAAGAAGGATGTCTTAAATAGTTATTAGTCATCGTTTCGTTGTAACCTAAACGATTTCTCCAAACTAAAGTATCTGGCGATGCTCCTTCGTAAATATTTTTGTAATTTTCTTCTGTTGGAGGAAAAACTTTTTTCAACCACTCAAGGTATTCTAAGTACATACCATTCGTAACTTCAGTTTCATCCATATAGAATGATTGAACGTGCTGTTGAGTTGGTGTGTTATTCCAATCGTGCATAACATCATCCTGTACTTTACCCATAGTAAACGTACCTCCTTCAACAAAAACTAAACCAGGTCCAGCTTGTTGTTTTTTCCCAGCATTTCTAGCAGCTGTTCCATTCTGACTATCTACATCCCAGCCAGTTGCTCTAGAAGCGTGACTCGAACTCGATTTTTTGCTACAACTAGCCGTGCCCAACATCAATACCATTGACATCATTAATTGCAAGACTACAATTTTGTTTACTTTCATACTCATTCTTAGGTGATAAATTTAGGTGCTGCAATATAATAATTAACATTTAATTAGCAACATCTGTTCTAATAATTTTATTTAGCTGTTTTTTACCAGAAAATAACCTATAGTTACGAACGCAAAAATATACTTTTTATTATTTACTGTAACATGAAATACTATATTTTTACTTACTAATTTTATTTTAATTAAATTTCGGTTTTTAAGCTAATGAAACAAGCCATAATCCTATACATTTTTCTACTCCCTATCTTATCATTTTCCCAGATAAATGGGAGCTTAACGCTCGATTGGCAGAGTAAAAAAGAGATGAATTACGGCGATAGTAAAATTATTATTCCTTACTTTTCCGGAAACGCTTTTCGCTTCGACATTACAAAAAAAAGCATAACATTACTGCTTAATCTCAATCAGGCAAACGTCGCAAACAATAGTTCTGTAGAAATCACAAATATAAATTTTGAATCCATTTCGAGAACTGATTTAGGAGATTTAGCTCTGGAAAACATTCCGAATAAGATAACCGAAACGATAAAAATCACTAATTCAAGAGATACAAAACAGGCATTTTTATCTCTCTATCCTATTATAAAAGACGGAAGTAGCTATAAAAGAATTAGATCATTTTCTTACAATATAAATAATTCTTCATCAAAAAGCAGCAATTCATCTGTATTTCAAAAAGCAGCGGTTATTTCAAATTCTGTTTTAGCTTCTGGAGACTGGTATCGATTTTATGTAGAAAAATCCGGAGTTTATAGAATCACAAAAACATTTCTGCAAAGTCTGGGCTTCGATCCAAGCAAAACTGATCCAAGAAGGATTAAAATTTACGGAAATGGCGGAAGAATGGTTCCATTAGCCAACAACTCTTATTATCCGGAAGATTTAACCGAAAATGCCATTCAAATTATTGGTGAAGGCGATGGTACTTTTAACAATGAAGATTATATCTTATTTTATGCCGAAGGTGTAGAAAAATGGAATGATGAAAGCCAGACTAATTTAAACTTATACAGTAATAGGTCTTATTATTATGTTACCACATCAGGAAATGACGGAAAAAGAATTCCAAACCTAACTCAGCCAACGGCAAACAGCACTCTGGAACTGAACACGTTTGATGACTATCAATATCACGAAGTTGACCAAACCAACATCGTTCATCTAGGGCGTCAATGGCTGGGAGAATCATTCGATATTAATCAGGAACAGGAATTTACTTTTAATTTCCCAAATCTGGACACGACTACACCAGTAAAAATTGAATTAAACGCAGCTTCTGCCGCTTTTACCCCAACTTCATTTGTTGTTGCTGCAAATGGACAGAACATCGCAACACTAAATTTTGCAAGTCTAACAGCCAGTTCAGAAATTAAGTATTTAACCAACAAACTTCCCGCAAACACGACATTTACAGGTACCGAAAGTGTAAAAATAAAACTTACCTATAATAATAACGGTGTACCAGGCTCAAAAGGATATTTAGATTACATTAATCTAATTGCCAAAAGAAGACTTTTAGGAATAGGCAAACAATTTAAATTTCAATACAATTTAGCAGGTTCAACCGCGGGAATTGTAAATTATACTATAGGAAATGCTTCGGGAATTTCTCAAATTTGGGATATTACAGACCTATATAATGTATCAAAAGTTGAAAATGCAAATCAAGCCTCTTTTAGTTTTAAAGCCAATCTGGGTGAAATTAGAAATTACATAGCTATTGATCCTGCTGATTATTATACTCCTTTAAAAGAAAGCCAGTCAAAAATTGCCAATCAAAATTTAAAAGGAACACTCTTAAAAAATAATCAAAACAGTTTTCAGGATATTGATTACGCCATTATAACTCCAAGATCTTTAGCTTCTCAAGCCGAGAGACTGGCCAATTTCCACAGAACCAATTCCAATTTAATTGTAAAAGTTATTTCATTAGAAGATATCTATCAGGAATTTTCATCAGGAAAACAAGACATTGCAGCAATTAGAAATTGCATACGTTATATATATGACAATGCATCATCTACAGATAAAAGAATAAAATATGCAAACTTATTTGGTGATGCCTCTTATGATTATAAAGACCGAATTTCCAACAACACTAATATTGTACCTATATATCAATCCTTAAGCAGCAATACAACCGGTGAAGCCTCTTTTGCATCTGATGACTTTTTCGGACTTATGGATGCTAATGAAGGAATTGTCGCTTATCCTTTTGGAGGAATCGACATTGCAGTTGGCCGAATGTTAGTTTCAGATAATGCGCAAGCACAGGAAATGGTTAATAAAGTTTTAGAATATCACGATACAAAATCATACGGAAACTGGAGAAATAATTTTGTTTTAATAAGCGATGATGCTGACCAAAGTTCTGACGCTTCATTACAATCACGCCAAAATAGTTTAGCTGATTTAATTGCTGTTGAAAAACCATTTTTAAATATTGACAAGATACTTTTAGATTCTTATACACAAGAAGCTTCTGCTGGCGGATCAAGATATCCAAAAGCAAGAACTGATATTTTTAATGCTTTTGAAAAAGGCGCATTAGTCTTTAATTATTTAGGTCATGGAGGTGAAGACGGATTAGCAGGTGAAAGAATCTGGGAAAAATCAGACGGGCAAAATCTGAACAATCAATATAAATATCCGTTATTTATAACCATTACCTGCGAATTTTCCCGATTTGATGACCCTACCCGACCAACTGCCGGCGAATATACTTTTTGGAATCCAAAGGGCGGTGCAATTTCTATGCTGACAACAATTCGAACTATCGGACAGTTTAATGCCGAAAATTTCAATGATAGTTTAAGCAAAAACCTGCTTTCATACGGTTCAAACCAATACAATAGCATTGCAGAATCGCTTCGAATTTCAAAAAACGAAAACCCAAGTTCTTCGAGTAATGTTGTTGTATATATAGGAGATCCGGCTTTGATGTTAGCAATTCCAAAACCGCGAATTAATTTAACGAAAGTAAACGATATTGTGATTTCTCAACCAATTCCTGACTTTAAATCTTTATCAAAAATTAAAATTTCGGGAGAAATTACAGATGAAAACAATGTTCTTTTAAGCAATTATAACGGAGAACTTGCCACAGCTATTTTCGATAAAATGATTACGGCCTCGACCTTAAATAATGATGGATATAGCCCTGCAATGTCATTTAAAACTCTTGGAGAAACCATATTTAGAGGGAATGCCTCTGTAACCAACGGCCAGTTTGAGTTTAGCTTTGTTGTACCAAGAGATATTCGTATTCCTGTTGATAATGGCCGAATTAGTTTTTATTCTAAAAAAAGCCAAGCACTTGAGAATCAATCGGGCTATAATAATGTGATAAAAATAGGGGGAATAAATGAAAATGCACCTCAGGACAATATAAGTCCAAAAGTTAAGTTATATATGAACGATGAAACTTTTGTATCTGGCGGAATTACAAATGCATCGCCCTTTCTTTTAGCGTTTTTAGAAGATGAAAATGGTATAAACACAGCTAGCGGAATTGGGCATGATATTATAGCAGTTCTGGATGGAGACGTAAGTAATCCGTATATTTTGAATGATTATTATCAAACAAAATTAGATGATTATACGAATGGAAATTTACGTTTTCCGTTACGAAATTTATCTGCCGGATTGCATACCATTAGTTTTACCGCATGGGATGTTTATAACAATCCCGTAACAAGCGAAATACAATTTGTTGTGGTTGGTGACGAAGAATTAAAATTGACACATGTGCTCAATTATCCTAATCCTTTTTCAACATACACACAATTTTGGTTTTCACATAATAGACCGTATGAGCCTTTAGATGTTCAGGTTCAGGTTATGACGATTACAGGCAAAGTGGTTTGGACAAAAAACCAAATCATTACAACTGAAGGCTTTTTATCAAGGGAAATAACATGGGATGGGAAAGATGATTTTGGCGACCGAATTGGAAAAGGAGTTTACATTTACAAACTGACTGTAAAATCGAACTTAACAAATAAAAAAGCAGAAAAATACGAAAAACTTGTCATTCTATAATATTATATATATTTGTAACATAAATACCATTAGTCCCAAAAATGAGAAAAATATCACTTTTATTAATTTGTTTATTAGTAATTTCTTTCGCCAAAGCCCAAAACATTGAACCCATTACAACCGGAGTTCCCTTTTTATTAGTCGCAGCCGATGCAAGAGCAGCCGGTTTAGCAGATCAGGGAGTTGCCACTTCTTCAGATGTTTTTTCACAACAATGGAATCCTGCAAAATATGCTTTCGCAGAAGATGCACAAGGACTTTCAATAAGTTACACTCCGTATTTAACGGATCTTGCCAACGATATTTCGCTGGGTCAATTAACCTATTACAACAAAATCAACGACAAAAGTGCTTTTGGAGCAAGTTTTCGTTATTTTGGTTTTGGAGGAATTGAACTAAGAGAAACCGGAGATCCAAATGAAGCTACCCGAGAAGTAAGCCCTAATGAATTTGCATTAGACGGATCCTACTCTCTAAAATTGAGCGAGACTTTCTCGATGGCAGTTGCGGGTAGATATATCAGATCAAATTTAAAAATCCCTTCTGGTGAAGTTGATGCTTCAGCTGCAAGTTCATTTGCTGTAGATGTAGCTGGTTTTTATCAATCAGAAGAAATTGCATACAGCGATTTTAACGGAAGATGGAGAGCAGGTTTCAACGTTCAAAACTTAGGACCAAAAATTAGCTACGACAATGACGATTTAAGTTCAAACTTTTTACCCGCTAATTTAAGATTAGGAGGAGGTTTTGATTTTATTTTAGATGATTATAATAAAGTTAGCGTTAGTGCTGAATTTACTAAATTATTAGTTCCAACTCCACCGGGACCAGGAACACCTTTTGATTCAAACGGAGACGGAGATTTCACAGATCCTGATGATATTTCTCAAACCGAAGCAAACGCAATTAGCTACAACAAATACAAAGATACTGGCTGGGTTGAAGGAATTTTCAAATCATTTGGAGATGCTCCGGGAGGTTTTAGCGAAGAAGTTAAAGAAATAACATATAGCGCAGCAGCAGAATATATGTATCAGGATTCGTTTGCAATGCGATTAGGTTATTATCACGAAAGCCCTGAAAAAGGTGCAAGACAATTCTTCTCTTTAGGAGCAGGTTTTAAATACAATATTATAAAAGTTGATGTTTCGTACTTATTTTCGGCATCAAAAGTTAAAAATCCTTTAGAAAACACACTTCGTTTCTCTTTAACTTTTAACTTTGGCGACAAATACGAAGTTTATTAAACAAACGATATAAAAAACAATTACAATCCAAATTTCTAAATTTTTAGGAATTTGGATTTTTTTTCCCATAAAAACAATGAAAGAAATTAGCATTACATCGTCATTTACAATTTACGATAACATCAATGAGCTTTCGCAGGACATACAAGATTTAATGAATCAGGCCATCGAAATTCGTAAAAAAGCGTACGCTCCTTATTCAAAATTTAGAGTTGGAGCAGCCTTACTTCTTGATAATGGTAAAGTAATTTTAGGATCTAATCAGGAAAACGCCGCATATCCGTCAGGATTATGCGCAGAAAGAACCGCAATTTTTTATGCCGGAAGCGCATATCCCGAAGCTAAAATTTTAAAAATGGCAATTACTGCCGCTTCAGATACAAATCAAACTCAGACCCCAATTCCGCCGTGCGGTTCTTGCCGTCAGTCGATTGCAGAATATGAAATCAAGCAGGACACCCCTATAGAAATTTATTTTATGGGCGAAATTGGCGAAGTTTACAAATCGGCATCCCTAAAAAATCTGCTCCCTTTTATGTTTGATAAAAAGTTCTTGTAAAAAAAAGCCAAAAAAGACCTTTTAAATTTTAGTTCTTAAACGGAATGTCTTATTTTTGCATCCCGACCTTTCGGGCGCAAATTTGTGGGAGGAAACTATTTTGCGTTACAGGCAACAATTGATAACACAAACAACTTTAGCAAAAGAAAGAATTCAGATGAAAGAAGTTACAAAAGAGGTATATTTAAAGTGGTACGAAGACATGCTGCTTTGGAGAAAGTTTGAAGACAAACTTGCAGCATTATACATTCAACAAAAAGTTAGAGGTTTTTTACACCTATATAATGGTCAGGAAGCTGTACTAGCGGGCGCTCTGCACGCTATGGACCTGACTAAAGACAAAATGATTACTGCATACAGAAATCACGTTCAGCCAATTGGTATGGGAGTTGATCCTAGAAACGTAATGGCAGAACTTTTAGGAAAAGTTACAGGAACTTCTAAAGGCATGGGAGGTTCAATGCACATCTTTTCTAAAGAACACCGTTTTTACGGAGGTCACGGAATCGTTGGGGGTCAAATTCCTGTTGGTGCAGGTTTAGCTTTCGCTGATAAGTATTTCAATACTGGCGGAGTTACTATGACTTACTTTGGTGACGGAGCTGCGAGACAAGGTTCTTTACACGAAGCTTTTAACATGGCTATGTTATGGAAATTACCAGTTGTATTTATCGTTGAAAACAACGGTTATGCAATGGGAACTTCTGTAGAAAGAACTGCAAACCACACTGATATCTGGAAATTAGGTTTAGGTTATGAAATGCCTTGCGGACCTGTTGATGGAATGAACCCTGTAAAAGTTGCCGAAGCAATGCACGAAGCTATCGAAAGAGCACGTCGCGGAGACGGACCAACTTTCCTTGAAATGAAAACGTACCGTTACAGAGGACACTCAATGTCTGATGCACAATTATACCGTTCTAAAGAAGAGGTTGAAGAGTACAAAAAAATTGACCCGATTACACAAGTTCTTGATGTAATTTTGGATCAAAAATATGCTACAGAAGAAGAAATTGAAGTAATTGACCAAAGAGTGAAAGACTTGGTTGAGGAATGTCAGAAATTTGCTGAAGAATCTCCATATCCAGACCTACAACAATTATACGATGTAGTATACGCACAAGAAGACTATCCATTTACACCTCATAAACTATAACATCATGGCGATTAAAGTAACAATGCCTCGTTTGAGCGATACTATGACGGAAGGAACGGTAGCGACTTGGTTAAAAAAAGTAGGCGACAAAATTAGCGAAGGAGATATCTTAGCTGAAATTGAAACAGACAAAGCAACAATGGAGTTCGAATCTTTTAACGAAGGAACTCTTTTACATATTGGAATTCAAGCTGGAGAAACTGCTCCAGTTGATTCATTATTAGCAATCATTGGTAAAGAAGGAGAAGATATTTCTGCTCTTTTAGCTGGTGGTGATGCTCCTGCTGCTGAAGCTCCAAAAGCAGACGCTCCTGCTGCAGAAGCAAAAACAGAAACTGCTGCTCCTGCAAAAGCTGCAGCTGAATTACCTAAAGGTGTTGTAGTAGTAACTATGCCACGTTTGAGCGATACTATGACGGAAGGCACAGTAGCAACTTGGTTGAAAAAAGTGGGTGATACTGTAGCTGAAGGTGATATTTTAGCAGAAATTGAAACAGACAAAGCTACTATGGAGTTTGAGTCTTTCAATGCCGGAACATTATTATACATCGGAATTCAAGAAGGAAACACTGCTCCAGTTGACAGCTTATTAGCTATCATTGGGCCAGCTGGAACTGATATTTCTGGAATTGCTGACAATTATACTGCCGGAGGCGCTGCAAGTGCTCCTGCTGCAGAAGAAACAAAAGCTGCTCCTGCTGCTGAAAAAGCGCCAGAAGCTGTAGCTGACAATTCTAACGGAGGAAGAATTTTAGCTTCACCTTTAGCTAAAAAAATTGCTTCTGACAAAGGAATTCAATTGAACCAAGTTAAAGGTTCTGGAGAAAACGGACGTATCGTAAAAAGCGATATCGAGAACTTTACTCCATCTGCACAAGCACAAACTACTGCTTCAGCACCAGCCGCTAAAGAAGAAGCTTCTGCTCCTGCTGCTGCAAAAATATTTGTTCCTGCCGGAGAAGTTTACACAGAAGAGATCAAAAACTCTCAAATGCGTAAAATCATTGCAAAACGTCTTGCTGAATCATTATTTACTGCACCTCACTACAACTTAGTGATCGAAGTAAGCATGGACGAAGCAATGGGCGCAAGAGCAACAATCAATACTGTTCCTGATACAAAAGTATCTTTCAACGATATGGTAATTAAAGCTTGTGCTTTAGCATTGAAAAAACACCCAAAAATCAATTCTCAGTGGAAAGAAGATGCCATCATCATCAACCACCACGTAAATATCGGTGTAGCTGTAGCAGTTGAAGACGGATTAGTAGTTCCTGTATTGAAATTTACAGACGCCATGAGTTTATCTCAAATTGGCGCTGCTGTAAGAGATCTTGCAGGAAGAGCTAAAAACAAAAAATTGGGACCACAAGAAATGGAAGGAAGTACTTTTACAGTATCTAACCTTGGAATGTTTGGTATTACTGAATTCAATTCAATTATCAACCAGCCAAACTCTGCAATCCTTTCTGTAGGTGCAATTGTTGAGAAACCAGTAGTTAAAAACGGTCAAATCGTAGTTGGAAACACAATGATGTTATCATTAGCTTGTGACCACAGAACAATTGACGGTGCAACTGGAGCTCAGTTCTTACAAACATTAAAACAATACATCGAAAGCCCTGTTACAATGCTGGCGTAATTAGTTGTTAATTTTATAATTAAATCCCGTTTTGTTCATTCAAAACGGGATTTTTTGTTTAATTTTCATCCTCAAAATTCAATACTTCATAATATGAAAAAACTAACCTTTCTAATCTTGTTTCTTACAGCAATAGCCTGCCAGAAAAAAGATCAAACAGAAAAACCAACCAGCGTTGTTGATGAACACAGTTATTCTAAACCAGAACTTGCTGTAGTTAAACACCTTGATCTTGACATCAAAGTTGATTTTAATACACAGACAATTTCAGGAAAGGCTTCGTGGACAATTGACAACATCAGCAAAGGAAACGAGATTATTTTTGACGAAAACACGTTGAACATTACCAAAGTAACTTTAGGTGACGACGAAAAAGAAACCAAATTTGAACTGGGAAAAGATGTCGAATTTCATGGTAAACCACTTAAAGTTACCATTGAACCAAATACAACCAAAGTAAACATCTATTACAGTACAACTAAAGATGCTGTTGCGTTACAATGGCTTTTACCGGCACAAACTGCAGACAAAAAGAAACCTTTCCTTTTCTCTCAGGGAGAAAGCGTTTGGTCAAGAACATGGATTCCATGTCAGGATTCGCCAGGAGTTCGTTTTACCTATAATGCAAAAGTTACCATTCCTAAAGATTTATTAGCCGTAATGAGCGCTGTAAATCCTCAGAAGAAAAATGATATCGGAGTTTATACTTTTAAACAAGACAAAGCAATTCCGTCTTATTTAATGGCGATTGCAGTTGGAGATATTGAATTTCAAGCAATCGATAACAGAACAGGAGTTTACGCAGAACCATCAATGCTGAAAAAATCGGCTTGGGAATTTGCAGAACTTGGAAAAATGGTTGTCGCTGCCGAAAAACTTTACGGTCCATACCGTTGGGGACGTTACGATGTTTTGGTTTTACCTCCAAGTTTCCCTTACGGAGGAATGGAAAATCCAAACTTAACATTTTTAACTCCGGGCGTTATTGCTGGAGATCGTTCGTTAACTAGTTTATTAGCGCACGAATTAGGCCACAGCTGGAGCGGAAATTTAGTTACAAATGCAACCTGGGATGATATTTGGTTAAACGAAGGTTTTACAACTTATGTAGAACACCGAATTGGCGAAGCAATCTTTGGAAAGAAAGAATTTGAAATGCAAAACGTTATCACAAACAAAGAATTAGTTGATAATGTAGCAGAATATGGAGAAACAAGTCCTGATACAAGACTTAAAGTTTCGCTGACAGGAAGAAATCCTGACGACGGAATCAGCCAAATTCCTTACGTAAAAGGATATGCATTTTTAAGAGTTATCGAAAACGCTGTTGGACGTGACAAATTCGATCCGTTCATTAAGAATTATTTTGATTCACATGCTTTCAAATCAATTACTACAGAAGATTTCGTGAAATATTTAAACGAAAACCTTATCAAAGGCGACAAAGCATTAGCGGATAAAATCAAATTAGACGACTGGATTTACAAACCGGGAATTCCATCAAATATTCTTCCGGTAAGTTCAGTGGATTTTGATGCTATTGATAAAATTCAAAAAAGCTGGAGAGAAACTGGTGTTGCAGATTTAAGCAAAAAAATTACAACTACAGCAGAAAAACAGCACTTTATAGATCATCTTCCAGCTGATATCACAGCAAAAGAAATGGAAGCAATTGACAATGAATTCAACTTTACAAAAGGCGGAAACTTCATCATCAAGCGTCAATGGTTTGTACAAGCACTAATTCACCAATACAAACCTGCTTATCCTGCAATTGAACAATTTTTAATCGGAATCAGCAGAACAGGATCTGTAATGATGCTTTACAAAGAAATGGTTAAAACACCAGAAGGAAAAGTTTGGGCAAATCAAATTTTTGAAAAAGCAAAATCTGGTTATCATGCAACAACTATTCAGGCAGTTGAAGGCATTTTAAAATAATTTTTAGTTTACAGTCGCAGTCGCAGTTTTCAGCTACTGCCTACTGAGACTGAAAACTGAGACTGAAAAAAATCCCCGATTACGATATGTAATCGGGGATTTTTTTATTCAAAAAACACCTCAGGGAAAATTGTCCACCACATAGCGTAAATTCTCCATGTTCTAAAATCTGTAATCGTCGCACCTTTGTAATGTCAAAAGACAACAACTAATAAATAACATAAAAAATTAAATAAAATGACACGATTAACAGCATTAAACCCAGACGAAGTAACAGGAAAAACTAAAGATTTATTCAACGCAGTACAATCAAAATTAGGCGTAGTTCCGAACATGATGAGAACAATGGGAAATTCACCAGCAGTTTTGGAAGGATATTTAAACTTTAGCGGTGCATTAAGCCACGGAAAATTAAGTGCAAAAACAGGCGAATTAATTGCCTTAGCAGTTTCAGAAAGCAATTCATGTGACTACTGTGTAGCAGCTCATACTTTTATAGGCGGAAAACTATTAAAAACAGACGCACAAGTTTTACAAGACGCAAGAAAAGGAAATTCTGCAGATGCTAAAACAGAATCTATTTTACAATTGGCCAAAACATTAATCAGCAAAAACGGATTAGTGAGTGATGAAGATGTAAATAAAGCTAAAAACGCAGGAGTTTCTGATGCTGAAATTGCAGAAACTGTAGCACATGTAGCATTGAATGTTTTAACAAACTATTTCAACAATACTGCCAATACACAAATCGATTTCCCAGAAGTTTCAAGCCTATAATTTCAAAAGAATTCAAACAAAAAACAATTTATAAAGATAGTTGTGAATTCAATTCATGACTATCTTTATATTTCCAAAAACCACAACAAATCATGAGTCAGAATGTTTTCACTTTAATTAATCCGCAAAATGGAAATTTAGCCTTTAAACTGTTGCCATTTGATGACAACAGCCATTTTGATCATTTACAGCGAAATAATTTTTTCTCATTAATTTGGGTTACCAAAGGAAAAGGCAAAGTAAAAGCCGATTTTGCCGAACATCAATTTGAAGAAAATTCACTCCTCGCCTTTTCTCCTTATCAGCCTTTTATGCTTTGCGTAAACGAACCAATTGAAGGAATTGCAATTCATTTTCATCCTGATTTTTTCTGCATTCATATGCATCAAAAAGAAGTTTCCTGCAACGGCGTTTTATTCAACAACGTTTATCAGCCACCTTATACCAAAGTTACAGAACAAGCAGCTCAGACTTTTAAAATGGTTTTAGACCAAATGAAAACTGAAATTCAAAATGCAGAACTGGCGCAATATGAATTGCTTATTTCGTATTTAAAAATCTTTTTGATAACAGCTTCCCGATTAAAAACGGAGCAATTAGAAGAAATGAAATCAGTTCCGGATTCCAAAGAACCTGTGATTCTTCAAAATTTAAAAGATGCCATTGAACTCAACTTCAAAACCAAACATTCGGCGGGAAATTATGCTGATTTATTGAACATTTCGCCTAAAGCATTGGCAAAATTATCCAAGAATTATTTCAACAAAACCTTAACCGACTTAATTGCCGAGAGAATCATTATTGAAGCCAAAAGAGAATTGTACATGACCAATAAAACGGTCAAAGAAATCGCTTATGAACTGGGTTATGACGACGAACATTATTTCAGCAGATTTTTTAAAACAAACGCCGATGTTTCGCCGCAAATTTATCGTGAAACGGTAGGTTTTGGAAAAATGGAAGCTTAGTATAGAATTACAGTTTTCAGTCTCAGTCTCCTGATTACTGTAAACTGTTACTGATTACTTATTTTTCGCTTCAATCCATTTTGACATATACATCGTGCTTTTATAAGCATGGTGCTGCAATAAATTCCCCATAAAATTATGAAGACGATGACTTTTGGAATCCATCAATAATGAATTTACAAAAGACACTAATTCATCTGAATATTTATCCTTCTGATAACATTCATTAATAATGGCAATGCCGTTTTTTTGAGCTTGTTTCCAAAGATCTTCATTCTGATAAAGTTCAATTGCTTTTTTGGCAAATTCAGATGCGTCATCTTGAATAAATCCGTTCCAGGGTAAATTAGCATGCATCGCTTCTGAGCCAATTGAAGTGGTTACACTTGGCGTTCCGCATTGCATGGCTTCTAATAATTTTCCTTTTAAACCGGCTCCAAAACGAATTGGCGCCAAAACAACTCTGGCATTTTTTACCACTTCATTTGCATCTTCTGCTCTTCCCATAATAAAAAATCCATTTTTGGGCTGATGCAATTGCAATACTTTTTGCGACGGATAAGCGCCATAAACTTCTAAAACCGCTTCTGGAAAATCTTTTTTTATCGAAGGCCAAATCGCTTCTTTTAAATACTGAACTGTGTTCCAATTGGGTTCGTGAAGAAAATTTCCAATGAAAACAAAATTCTTTCGATCTTCAAATGAAGGTAATTTCAAAAGATCATTTTCAGACATTTTATCAACCAAAAAAGGAAGGTAGAAAAGTAAATCTTTATTTATTCTGAAAACATCTTGAAGGATATTCATTTCAAATTCAGAAATAATCAAAGACAAATCGCATCTTAAAATACTGGCGATTTCACGTTTTGCTACTTCTTCAGAAAATAAATCTACTATTTCAAAATTTCGATTTTCTTTAAACGCTTTTTGGCGTGCAGTTCGAAGACAATGTAAATCTTCGGTATCTAAAATTCTGATCGCATTTGGACAGTTTTCAGTCACGCGCCATCCAAATTGCTCTTCGATCATAAAACGATCAAACAAAACTACATTTGGATTTAATTCAGTTATAAAATCATCAAAACTGGCAGAATTGAGTTCGATACTTTTTTTAGTAACTCCAAATTCAGATAAATCAACCATAAAATCACTATCCAGAGCCGCACTTACAAATGTAATTTCAAATCCATTTTCTTTGAAAATAGAAATTAACTGCATCATTCTTCCGCCTGCTGCTGAAGAATTTGGCTCAGGCCAGACAAACCCAATTATGAGAAGTTTTTTTATCTGATTCATCGTTATTTATTTTAACATACAAAATAATGCTTTTTTCAGCGCAATCGCACGACATTTCCTGACTTTTAGTAATAAAAATCACTAATTTTGCAAGAATTAAATGCTGGGAAATTATGTTGGGATTAAAATTAGCTACAGACCCTCGCTGGGTCAATATCGTCGAGTCAAATATTGAAGAAATTTTAACTGATCATGCATGGTGCGAACAAAAAGCAGCCTCAAACGCAATCAGTATTGTGACTTACAACTCTGAATTAGAAGAATTAGTTACAGAAATGCTTGTAATTGCCCGCGAAGAACTGGAGCATTTACAAATGGTTCATGATGTTATAAAAAAACGCGGACTAACTTTAGGACGCGAACGAAAAGACCATTATGTAAATGAGCTTTTTAAATTCATGAAAAAAGACGGAAGCCGACGCGACGCCCTTTGCGACCGTTTATTATTTTCGGCCATGATCGAAGCCCGCAGCTGTGAGCGTTTTAAAGTACTTTCTGAAAATATAAAAGACGAAGAATTAGCTAAATTCTATCGCGATTTAATGATTTCTGAAGCCGGACATTACACTACTTTTTTAGGATTCGCCAGAAAATACCAGGACAATATCGACATCGATAAACGATGGAAAGAATGGATTGAATATGAAGGTTCTATCATTACCAATTACGGTAAATCAGAAACCGTTCACGGATAAATTACGCTCTTTTTTTCACTCTATTATTTAAACACCACAAATTGCTATGCAAAAAAGTAAATCCAGATCAATCGTATTCAAAATTGCGAAGTATTTAGGGATAACTTTCGCTGTTATTTTAGCACTATTATTTTTAACGCCAATCGTTTTTGAGGATCAGATTAAAGAACAGATCAAAAAAACAGCCAACGAAAGATTAAGCGCAGAATTGAATTATTCTGATGTTTCGGTTTCATTTTTTCGTCATTTTCCATCACTGACTTTAACCTTAGACAATTTGAGTCTTAACGGTTCAGCGCCATACAAAAACGAAAAATTCATTACAGCAAAAGAGGTTTCTTTTGGAATAAACGTAGCTAGTTTAATTTTTAGTAAATCGGTAAAAATTGATCAGATTTACTTATCAGATTCGTTTATCAATGTAAAAGTTAATCCAAACGGAGAAGCAAATTACAACATTTATAAATCGCAGGCCAAAGCCACAGAAAAAAAAGACAGCACAGATACTGCTTTAAAACTGGAAAGAATTGAGATTTTAAACAGTAAAATTATCTATGATGATAAATCTACAAAAGTTCATTTTGATGCTTTAGGATTTAATTACTTAGGAAAAGGGGATCTGAACAAAGCGGTTTTCGATTTATCTTCAAAAGCAAAAATTGAAAAATTAAATATCATCTATGAAGATGAGCCGTATTTAATGAATAAAAAAATTGATGCCGATTTAATTACCAAAGTAAACATCAACTCGTTATCTTTTTTCTTCCAGCAGAATAACTTAAAAATCAATCAGCTTTTGGTCGATTTTAAAGGAAAATTCGATATTTTAAAAGATGGTTACAATATGGATTTTGTAATTAAATCTGACAACAGCGATTTGTATGATGTCTTTACAGCTTTCCCTCCAAAATACATTACATGGCTTTCAAAAACGGAATTAAAAGGAAATACGACTTTACTTTTTACTCTAAAAGGAGATTATATTACTTCGCAAAATATTGCTCCGGATTTAAACCTGGATGTAAAAATCGACAACGGATTTGTGAATTATAACAAAAGTGCATTTCCGGTTTCTAATTTAAATTTTGAAGTTAAAACAAAAGTTCCATCTTTAAATCCGGACCTTTTAACGGTTGATGCTAAAAACCTATCCTTAAACATTAATAAGGATTATATAAAATCTAAATTCTTTGTAAAAGGTGCAAACACGCCAGAAATTAATGCCGATTTTAAAGCTAAAATTGATCTTAGCAAACTAACAAAAGCGCTTGGAATTCCAGATGTTGAATTAAAAGGTTCTTTAGCCGGAGATATTCAGGCGAACGGAAAATTCGATCAAAAAAACAAACTTTTCCCTGTTACTAAAGGTGTTTTTGATTTAGAAAACGGGTATGTGAAAACAAAATATTATCCTAACCCAATTACCAATATTACGATAAAATCTAAAATCGACAATCAAAAAGGAACTTTTGACGATTTAAAAATAAAACTAAAACCTGCTCAATTTACTTTTGAAGGAAAACCTGTTTTTGTAGAAGCTGATTTGAGTGATTTTAATGATTTAGCTTACGATATTAAAGCAAAAGGAGAATTAGATGTAAACAGAATCTACAAAGTGTTCTCTCAAAAAGGATTGGATCTGGACGGTTTCGTAAAAGCAGATTTGGTTTTAAAAGGAAAACAAAGCGATGCCGAAAAAGGAAACTACAGCAAATTGTACAACAAAGGAACGCTTGAGTTAAGAAATATTGGTATTGCATCTGAGTATCTGCCTAAAAAATTCATTATTAAAGAAGGAATTTTCAAAATCAATCAGGATAAAATGTCGTTTAATAATTTCACGGCTGCGTACGGGCAATCTGATTTTAAAATGAATGGTTATTTGCAGAATGTTTTCAATTATGCCACAACAGATACAGGCGTTTTAAAAGGTTCTTTTAATGTTTCGGCACGATATATTAATGTGGATGAATTTATGTCAAATACGCCAGCAGACGCTTCTGTAACAAAAAACTCAGCTCCAAAACCAGAGACAAAAACCGAAGCTGCACAAACCGGCGTTATAATTATTCCAACAAATCTGAATTTACAATTATTGGCCAATGCCCAAAAAGTAAATTTCGACAAATTAAATCTTCAAAATGCAACGGGTCATTTAACCATGAACAAAGGTAAATTAACGATGCAGAACACAGGATTTGATTTAATTGGATGTAAGGTTGCTATGAATGCGAATTATCAGGCTGTAACACCGCAAAAAGCAAATTTTGATTACGCTATAAAAGCATCAGATTTTGATATTAAAAGAGCCTACAACGAAATTGAGGTTTTTAGAAAAATGGCAAGCGCTGCCGAAAAAGCACAGGGAATTGTTTCGTTAGATTATCAATTAAAAGGGCGATTAAACGGAAAGATGGAACCTGTTTATCCTTCACTTGTTGGCGGTGGAGTACTTTCTGTAAAAGATGTAAAAGTACGAGGACTGAAAATGTTTAATGCGGTAAGTAAACAAACAAGTTCTGAATCGATGAAAAATCCGGATGTTTCAAAAGTTGACATCAAAAGTACGATCAAGAATAATATCATGACCGTAGAACGCTTTAAATTTAAATTTGCGGGCTTTAGACCAAGAATTGAAGGAACAACAAGCTTAGACGGAAAACTGAATTTAAAAATGCGTTTAGGATTGCCTCCATTGGGAATATTCGGAATTCCGTTAACTGTTACCGGAACTCAGGATAATCCTAAAGTAAAAGTAGGACGTAAAACTGAGGATTTGGAGGAGACTAAGGATATTGAATAAGATAAATTCCAAATTTAGAAATTCCAAATTCCAATTCTTATCAGCTCAGAATAAATCTTATAGACCTTTGTCAAAGTTTAAAACTTTGACAAAGGTTTTTTTTTTTGCAATTTGTCATTGCGAGGAACGAAGCAACCGCACTAACAATGATCAGAATTGATTTAGCACGTGAGATTGCTTCGTTCCTCGCAAAGACCAATCTTTGTAGAGCCGCTTGCGAAGATCCCTCGTTCCTCGGGATGACAAGATTGTGGTTACTTTATGTTAACTAACAAAAACAAAAAACCCGATCTTTTCAGAACGGGTTTTTTATAAAAAGTAAATCTTGTTAATTATGCCTCGAAAGGAATAATAGAAACATAAGATTTGTTATCTCTTTTCTTTTGGAACTTAACAACTCCAGCTACTCTTGCGTGTAGTGTGTGATCTTTACTGATGTAAACATTTTCACCTGGATTGTGTTTTGAACCTCTTTGTCTAACGATGATGTTCCCAGCAATAGCAGCTTGTCCACCATAAATCTTAACGCCTAAACGTTTTGATTCTGATTCTCTACCATTCTTCGAACTACCGACACCTTTCTTGTGAGCCATGACGTATGAGTTTAAATATTGTTATTATTCTTTAGTAGCTTCTTTTTTTGCTTTTGGAGCTGCTGCTTTTTTCACTTTAGGAGCTTCTACTTCTTCAGTAGCTGCTTCTTCTGCTACAACCGCTTTTTTAGCTGCTGCTTTTTTAGTTCCTCCTGCTGCAGTAATACCTTCAATTACAATTTGTGTAAGATATTGTCTGTGACCATTTCTTTTTTTGTATCCTTTTCTTCTTTTCTTTTTGAAAACGATAACTTTATCACCTTTTAAGTGTTGTAACACTTTAGCTTCTACTGAAGCACCTTCTATAGCTGGGGCGCCTAAAGTTACATTTCCATTATCATCTAATAAAAGAACTTTGTCAAAAGAAACTTTTGAACCTTCTTCATTAGCTAAACGGTGAACATAAACCTTTAAGTCTTTGCTTACTTTAAATTGTTGCCCTGCTATCTCTACGATTGCATACATACCAAATTGATTTATTGATTTTTAAGGTTGCAAATATACAACTAATAATTTACTGTGCAATCTCTTATACTAAAAATATTTTAACTAGTTTAATCGTTGTTTTTCAAGGCTTTTTAAAAGAATTTCACGTTCAATTAGAGGTAAAAGATTGTTAAATTGCAATCAAAACAAAGATAAACCTCTAAATGATAATTAAAAAAAGTTATTTTTGATGTAACTATAATCAATTCTTGGCTACCTACAATTTTACAGGTAATATAAATTTTATTAATCTTTATGAAAAATTCAATAATGATGTTAAGTGCAGCACTAATGCTTGGCGGAGTAGCTCATGCTCAAAAGGTGGCTTTTGAAGAATACAATTTAGATAACGGCATGCATGTTATTCTGCATAACGATCCTTCGGCACCCGTAGTTATTACTTCTGTAATGTATCATGTGGGTTCAAAAGACGAACGTCCGGATCGTACTGGTTTTGCACATTTCTTCGAACATTTATTATTTGAAGGAACTCAAAATATAAAACGCGGCGAATGGATGAAAATCGTTACCGCAAATGGCGGCGTAAACAATGCCAACACATCTGACGACAGAACGTATTATTATGAAGTTTTTCCATCAAACAATTTAGAATTGGGTTTATGGATGGAATCTGAAAGATTGATGCACCCAATTATTAATAAAATTGGTGTTGACACGCAAAATGAAGTGGTAAAAGAAGAAAAAAGAATGCGTTACGACAATCAGCCTTACGGAAATATTCTTCCGGAGGTTAAAAAGAATATGTTCAAAAATCATCCGTATCGCTGGACAACTATCGGTTCTATGAAAGATTTGGATGCTGCAACACTTGAAGAATTTCAGGCATTCAATAAAAAATTCTACACTCCAAATAATGCAGTTTTAGTAATTGCAGGAGATTTTGACAAAACAAAAGCTAAAGAATGGGTTCAGAAATATTTTGGGCCAATTCCAAAAGGCGAAGAAGTTAAAAAACAAACTTATACCGAAGAACCAATTACACAGACCATTAAAGCAACTTACGAAGATCCGAACATTCAGATTCCGATGGTTGTGGCTTCGTACAGAACGCCGTCAATGAAAACAAGAGATGCAAGAGTTTTAGATTTGATTTCATCTTACTTGAGCGACGGAAAAAGTTCTAAATTGTACAAAAAAATTGTCGACGATAAAAAAATGGCGCTTCAAATTGGTGCTGTTGGTTTTAGTCAGGAAGATTACGGAACTTATATATTATATGGATTGCCAATGGCGCCAAATACGACAGCCGATATTTTAAAAGAAATGGATGAAGAAATCGTAAAGCTTCAAACCGATTTGATTTCTGAGAAAGATTACGAAAAATTACAAAACAAATTCGATAACAATTTTGTGAATGCTAATGCAAGCGTAGAAGGAATTGCAGAAAACCTGGCTTCGTATTATTTACTTTACGGAGACGTAAATTTAATTAATACCGAAATTGATATTTACCATTCTATTACAAGAGAAGAAATTAGAGAAGTAGCCAAAAAGTATCTAAACCCTAATCAGCGCTTAATTTTAGATTACATTCCTACCCCAAAATCTCAGAACTAAGAATATCGAATCATGAAAAATCTACATACATTTTTAATCATTTTATTCCTAACTGGAATTATGCAAGCACAAGATCGTCCACAACCAAAACCAGGAAACCCGCCTGTAGTTAATATTAAAAAACCTCAAACCTTTGTTTTGGCAAACGGTATGAAAGTTCTGGTTGTCGAAAACCATAAATTACCAAGAGTAAGTTTTAACCTTACGCTGGACAACGCTCCTTTTACTGAAGGAAATAAAAAAGGTGTTGACGAATTAACCAGCAGTTTAATTGGTAACGGAACAAAAAAAAACGCGAAAGAAGCTTTTAACGAAGAAATTGATTTTTATGGTGCCAACATCAATTTTACATCGCAAGGCGCTTTTGCAAGTTCTTTATCCAAATATTCAGGACGTGTTTTAGAGCTTTTAGCCGAAGGTGCTTTACAGCCAAATTTCACGCAGACTGAATTTGATAAAGAAAAAGCCAAATTATTAGAAGGGCTTAAAGCCGATGAAAAAAGCGTTCCGGCAATTGCTAATCGCGTTGTTGATGTTTTAGCTTTTGGAAAAAATCATCCTAACGGTGAATACCTTTCTGAAGAAACTGTGAAGAATGTGACGCTTGAAGATGTTCAAAAAAATTACGCTACTTATTTTGTGCCTGAAAACGCTTATTTGGTTATCATCGGAGACGTAAAATTCAAAGAAACTAAAGCATCTGTAGAAAAACTTTTTGGCGGATGGAAAAAACAAGCCGCTCCAAAAAACACATATCCAAATCCCGAAAATGCATCTAAACTTCAAATTGATTTTGTAGATGTTCCAAATGCAGTTCAATCAGAAATTTCGCTGGTAAATACTATAAATTTAAAAATGAGCGATCCTGATTTTTTCCCTGCTGTTATTGCAAATCAAATTTTAGGAGGTGATTTCAACAGTTATTTGAATATGAATTTACGCGAACAGCATGCATGGACTTATGGCGCAAATTCAAGCATTGGAAGCGGAAAATATGTAACCAAATTCAAAGCTTCGTCTGCGGTTCGTAATGCCGTTACAGACAGCGCTGTTGTTCAGTTTATAAAAGAAATTAAAAGAGTTCGTACTGAGAGAGTTGATCCAGAAGTTTTAAGAAATGTAAAAGCAGGATATATTGGCCGTTTTGTAATGCAGGTTGAAAAGCCTCAGGCTGTGGCGCGTTATGCTTTAAACATTGAAACAGAAAAACTTCCTGCAGATTTCTACGAAAAATATATTCAGACAATTACTAATGTTACTGCCGACGATATTTATCGTGTAGCAAACAAATATTTTTTACTTGACAATATGCGAATTGTTGTTGTCGGGAAAGGTTCTGATGTGATTGCTGGTTTAGAAAAACTTCAAATTCCGATTTATTATTTTGATAAATACGGAAATCCAATTGAAAAACCGGCTGTTAAAAAAGAAGCTCCAACAGGAATTACAGCAAAAACTGTTTTCGAAAATTACATCAAAGCAATTGGTGGAGAAAAAGCCGTTACTGCCGTAAAAACACTTTATATGGATGGAACAACAAAAGTTCCGCAAGCTCCGGCTCCGTTGACTTTTACTTCAAAATTGGATTCTAAAGGAAAAATGATGATTTCTCTTTCTATGGGAACTATGAATTTGATGAAACAAGTTGTAAATGATAAAGGTGCTTATATTGAACAGCAAGGAAAACGTAAAAACCTTGAAGGCGAAGATCTTAAAGAAATGAAAGCAAACGCTGCTCCTTTTGAAGAATTACAATTAGTAAAAAGGACAGATCTTAAAGTAGACAGCATTGAACCAATTAACGGAAGCGATGCTTATGCGATTAAAGACGGCAACACAACTCATTATTATGATGTAAAATCCGGATTGAAAGTTGCAAAATCAAAACTTCGTGAACAAGACGGAAAATCGGTTTCTCAAATCACAAACTTCAACGATTACAGAGAAGTAAAAGGTGTAAAAGTTCCTTTTAATTTAGTTCAGAATGTAGGTTTTGAATTAGATATCAAAATGACAGATATCAAGATTAATGAAGGAGTTTCTGATGCAGATTTTCTTTAGAAAGGTTCAAAGTTACAAAGAAACAAAGGTACAAAGGTTCTGAGAGACTAAGTAGCTAAGGTTCTAAGTTTTTTTTCTCATAGGCTTTGTCAAAGTTTAAAACTTTGACAAAGCTTTTTTATTTAGTTTGTCATTTCGACCGAAGGGAGAAATCGCGCACGGGATTCAACAAAGATTGACGACATTCTTTGCGGAGTTTCTAGTGTGATTTCTCCCTTCGGTCGAAATGACAAAACAAAGTCGACGCTCTTTGCGCCCTTCGACTTCGCTCAGGGTGACATATAAATAAAATTCTATTTCGTTCTGCTTTGTCAGGCTGAGCGAAGTCGAAGTCCCGTTCCAATTGGCACGCCCTTCTACTTGGCTCAGGGTCGCAGCTCTTTAAAAACAAGAAAGGCTGTCAATTACGACAACCTTTCTTGTTTTTGATCATTCAACATCCAGATAAGGGTTCAGAATTTCGGCTAATTCATTCAGCCAATAAAAACCATCTTGAAGATTCATCTTCTCGGTTTCCATTGTTTCGCAATCCCGCATTATACTTAAGGCAAGTATATAATTTACTTTTCGAATAGTCTTAGCCATAAGTTTAGGATCGATTGAATTGTTGAAAAAATCATTTAATCTCAATTCTGTTTCTTTTGAAAGGGTGTTTGTGCTCATAATCTTAAATTTTAGGCAAATATAAAACCCGCATGACTTAGCTGTCCTACGCATTTAAGAAAGCGTTGCAGTTGTTTCCAATACCGCCAGCATACCACACGGGCAAGAAATTTTGTAGAGTTCATAATCTTAAATTTTAGGACTCGAAAGATATCAAAAAATAAAAGAAAATTACTACAAATTATATATTAACTCAAAGTTTGTCAGGCTGAGCGAAGTCGAAGCCCCGTTCCAATTGGAGCGCCCTTCGACTTCGCTCAGGGTGACAAACTAAACCTTAATAATTATTTTTATTTTTTAGCCGATAAATAAACCCCAATCAAAATAATAAAAGCGCCAAAAAACTGAACTGGAGTAAGCATTTCATTATCTAATAATCCCCAGAAAAAAGCAACAATTGGAATTAAATAAGTCACAGAAGTTGCAAAAACCGGAGACGAAATCTGAATTAATTTAAAGAACAAAACATTAGCAATTCCGGTTCCTAAAATTCCTAAAATCATAACGAAGAAAACTGAATGCTGTGTTGCTTCAAGATTTACTCTTTGAGGAAAATCTGTCGTACTTAAAATAAGTAATGCCGGAATAAGCAAAACGGCAAAGTTTCCTGTTGTGATACTTAACGAGTTTAAATCAGATAAATATTTTTTAATTAAATTGACATTTATTGCATAACAAAGCGTTGCAATAACTACCAAAACTACATAGTAATAATTTTGTCCTGGATGCGATGCTGCACCGCTTAAAACGAGTAACAAACATCCAATTAAACCAACAAAAACACCTAAAACCTGTCGTTTTTGAAATTGGATTCCGAAAATTAATATTCCTAAAACCAACGTATTTAAAGGCGTAAGCGAATTTAAAATAGCTACAATTGAGCTGTCAACTTCGGTTTCGGCAATTGCAAAAAGAAAAGCCGGAGTAAAAGTTCCGAAAAAAGAAGTAATCGCAACAAATCTCCATTGGCGGCGAGAAATCTTTTTTAAGCTTTTAAAACCAACAATCAATAAAAAAAGAGCTGCAAAAATAATTCGGAAAGATCCAACCTGAATTGCGGTTAAACCCACTAATCCTCTTTTGATTAAAATAAAAGAACTTCCCCAAATTAGCGACAATACTAACAAGTAAGCCCACTTTAATTGTTTTGCATCCATAAAAAGTATTTTACTGCAAATTTGTACTATTTTTACGAATTAGCCTCTTCCTTTTTACTAATTTTGCAAAGAAAATTATTAGTAAATTAAATTCTCATAATATGAAATTCACAAAGATCATAGCTTCATTAGCAATAGCTGGTTTAGTATTCGTAAGCTGTAAAAAAGAAGAAGATAAAAGTTTAGCAGTAATTAATGCTGAAAAAACTGCTCCAAAAGAACATAAACCAATTGCTGCCAAAAACGCACAAACGGTAAGTTTTAATATTGAAGGAATGACTTGTGCGGTTGGATGTGCCAAAACTATAGAAACGGAATTATCTAATTTAGAAGGTGTAGAAAAAGCAACTGTTGATTTTGATAAAAAATTAGCAACTGTTACATTTGACAACAAAGTTCAAAACCTTCAGTCTTTAGCTAAAATTGTTGAAGAAACCGGAGACGGAAAAACATATAAAGTTTCGAATTTTAAATCTTAAGTTTAAAATTTCTCCATAAAAAAAGGCGTTCAATTGAACGCCTTTTTAATTTATATTTGTTGAAGAGTGACAAAATTAAAGTAGTTTGAAACAATATTGTCTGGAATTGATTTTTTGAATGCATGTTTGACCATGTTCACATTACCATAAAAATCATATTAAGTAACTAAAATATTATGAATATAAAATATTTGCAACATTTAAAAGACAATCCTGTTGCGTATCCAAATGATACAGAACTTCAATTTAAAATTAAAGGAATTCCTGAGTCAGAAATTCAACAATTAGAATTAACATGGAACAACGGTAATCTTTTTCCTCAGGCCCTAAAAGAGTTATTATTTTTAGCAGGTGACTTTTGTTATGTATGTGATTATGGCCCAAATGATAGCCAGCAAGAAATACAGGAATGGATTAAGAGAGCATATGGACGATAATAATCGTTCAATAAACCGTCCCTTTTTTGCTTTTGATGTATATGGTGGTGATACTTTTCTATTTATCTATTTAGACGAGGGAGATAACCCGCCTGTTTTTCAAGCCCAACCGTACTCTGATTATGATAACTGGATAAGACCATTAAATCAAACAATACAAAGCATTATAAATATAGGAATTGACAGAGTTAAAATAGGACAAAATCCATATTAACACACTGATGTGATGCCCAGCTCGGGAAAGTAAAGAAATTTATTTCATAAAAAAGGATCCAATTTTTGGATCCTTTTTTATTATTATTTCCACTTCAACGTTTCCATCAATCGCTGCATATCATTTTTGATATAACTCGCGGCCGGCATTACAGAATCAAAATTTGGTTTTGCATAAAAATAAACCGATCCAGTTATAAAATGTTTTGTACTGTCTGTAACGTAAAATTGAGAGTTTGTAGCTGCATTTCCATCCACTTGATAAAACATTCCATAAACTTTCTTTTCGGCGTTTAAATACGGTTGTTCTAAAATATCATCGGCTTTAATAACGTGCTCGTAAGTTAGTTTTTGAGCATCTTTTAAAAGTTTTTCAATATCGCCGTGCACAGGTTTATAAGTTAAATAAATTGTGGCTTTCATTTTTGGATATGTAATCGCAAATCCACAGTCTTTTTCTCCTTTAATAACGGCATCTTCATTCATTTCAAAAGCAAACGGACAATTGTTTTCAAAATTGACATATTTGGCTTCTGGATAATCTAATCGAAGGAAACTTGCAGGTTTTGGCAAAACGTCGTCTTTACAGCTTACAACTGTTAATGTGAGCAAAATTACCGCAACCGAAATTATTCTTTTAAACATTTATTCTATTGTTACTTTTATTTGTTTAACTCGCTTTTTATCAACGGTTTCTATTGTAAAAACACAGTTTTCAAAAGCTATTTTTTGATCTTTTTTAGGGAAATTCCCCAGAATTTCTAAAATAAATCCGGCCAGCGTTTCGGCTTCACCTTTGTGAGATTCAAATATATCTTCGTCAACATCGACAATTCTATAAAAATCTTTAAGATTTATTTTTCCTTCAAAAAGAAAATTCTTTTCGTCGATTTGAGAGAAATTTAAATTTTCATCATCAAATTCATCGCTGATATCCCCTACTATTTCTTCGATTATATCTTCTAAAGAAACTAATCCGGAAGTTCCGCCATATTCATCAACCACAATTGCGAGGTGGCTTTTAAGGCTTTGAAAATCCTTTAATAAGTTATCCAGTTTTTTATTTTCGGGAACAAAAAATGCTTCTCTTATTAAAGATGCCCAGTCAAAATTTTCTTTGTCAATATGCGGCAATAAATCCTTAACAAACAAAACGCCTTCTATCTGGTCAATATTATCTCGATAAACCGGAATTCTTGAAAATCCTTTCTCGATTATTTTTGGATAAATCGCCGAAAATGATTCTGTGATTTCCAATGCAAATATATCAATCCTCGGACTCATAACCTGCTTGGTATCTGTATTTCCAAAAGAAACAATTCCTTCTAATATTTTTTGCTCTTCTGTTGATGTTCCTTCAGAATCTGTTAATTCTAAAGCCTGAGAAAGCTGATTTATTGAAAAGCTGTTTTTTTGTTTTCCTAATTTATTATGCAAATATAAAGTAACACTGCGCATAGGCAAGCTTATTGGCGACAGTAATTTATCTAAAATAGAAATGGAATAAGCGAAACGTTTGGCAAATTTTATATTGTTTCGGCTGGCGTAAACTTTGGGTAAAACTTCTGCAAATAATAAAATAAGGAAAGTAACGAGAACTACTTCTAAAATAAATTTTAAAACAGGCGATTCAACTCCTCCAAAAATGTTTCTGCCAATGAAAGAGAACAAGATAACGACTCCAATATTTAAAAAATTATTGGCTACTAATAAGGTCGCTAAAAGCTTTTTGGGTTTATCTAAAAGATCAGAAATAATTTTTCCTTTCGAAAGGTTTTCCTGAAGTGTATCGTCAATATCTTTTTGGGACAAAGAAAAAAGTGCAACTTCGGCACCTGAAACAATTGCTGAAAGAAACAGCAAAATAAATATTCCGACAAAACCAATGATTAAATTGGTGTCTAAAATTGTAGTAAATAATAAACTGGGCTCCGGGTCCAAATTACATAAGATTAGTTAAACAATCAAAAAGGCAGATCATTAATGGGCAAGCCTTCGTTTGGCGCATCAAAGTTAGTGTTTTTTGCTGGTTCCTGATCGTGGCTTGGCCTATGATTTCCTGTTTCTTTTTTGGTAGTCAGAAAAGTAAATTCTGTAACCTGAATTTCTGTTGTATATTTTGTCGTACCATCTTCAGCCTGCCACTGTCTGGATTTAATACGGCCTTCAACATATATTTTATCCCCTTTAGAAAGGTATTTTTCGCAAATTTCGGCGGCTTTATTACGCACAACCAAATTATGCCACTCTGTAGATGTTATTTTTTCATTGGTCGTTTTATTAATATAAACTTCATTTGTAGCCAGTTGAAAGCGACCAATACAGTTCCCTCCATCAAAATAATGCATTTTTACATCATCGCCTAAATGACCAATAAGCATAACCTTATTTAATGTTCCATTCATAATTAATAGTGGTATTTCTACCAAAGATACATTTTTTTAGCAATTTATTTCTTGCTTTTCTATAAAATTATACAATACAATTGGAAAAGGAAAACTTTTTAAAGTTTTCAAATCAATTCCGTTTTCAAGCACTTCATTAATTTTTATTTTCCAAAATTGAATGTGAAGATGCTGGTGCGAAAGCTTATGAATTACGGTTGCTTCACTGCATTCTTCTATACCTAATATAGTATAGGAAGAAAACATATCATTTTGTGCTATTTCTGATACAGTGTTAAAACCTGCAATTTCGGTGCTTTCAAAAAGAGGAAACTCATATAAGTTATGCCAGATTCCTTTTGCAGTTCTTTTTTGAATAATAGTGTTTCCTGAAATATCTTCTAAAACCAGATAATTAAAAAAACGATTTGTCACTTTTACTTTTTTAGATTTTACGGGTAAAGAATCGACTTTCTTTTTCTGCAACGCTAAACAGCTGTCGTTAAAAACACAAACAGAACAATTCGGACTTTTCGGAACGCATTGCAGCGCACCAAACTCCATTATCGCCTGATTGAAGATTGCCGGATTATCTTTTGGCATTAATTCGTAAGCCAGTTTTGTAAATTCTTTTTTTGTCGCGGGAAGCGCAATATCAGATTCAATATCAAAATATCGGGAAAGTACACGAAACACATTTCCGTCTACAACCGGAACAGCTTCATTATAGGAGAAAGATGCAATTGCGGCGGCCGTATATTCGCCAACGCCTTTTAAATTTAAAAGTTCTTTATAAGAAGGAGGAAAACTTCCGTTTAGATCCTCTGCGACGTATTTTGCTGTTTTATGAAGATTTCTTGCGCGCGAATAATATCCGAGTCCCTGCCAAAGTTTTAAAACTTGTTCTTCGGATGCATTTGCAAGATCAAAAACTGTAGGAAATTCCGCTGTAAATGCAAAAAAGTAAGGCATTCCTTGCGCAACTCTGGTTTGCTGCAGCATAATTTCTGAGAGCCAAATTTGGTACGGATCGACCGTTTTTCGCCATGGAAGGTCACGTTTGTTTTGTAAATACCATTTTATCAGCGTGTTATGAAAATTCATCGTTAAATCCTTAAAATGCAAAAGTAAATGTTTATGTAATTAAAATTTAACGAATTAGCTTGATTAATTATTTTTTTAATTCCTATATTTGCAAACTCAAAAAAATAGTACACCATTTATAAATAAAATAGGAAAGAAAATGACGAAAGCAGATATCGTAGCGAAAATTTCAGAGAAATTAGGTCTTGAAAAAGGAGATGTTCAAGCAACAGTAGAAACTTTTATGGAAGAAGTAAAAACTTCTTTAGAAACAGGAGACAATGTTTACCTAAGAGGTTTTGGTAGTTTTATTGTAAAAACCAGAGCTGAAAAAACTGGTAGAAACATCTCAAAAAACACTACAATCAAAATTCCAGCACACAACATCCCTGCGTTTAAACCTGCAAAAGTATTTGTAGAAGGAGTTAAAACTAACAACGAAGCAAAATAATATTAATTAACATAAATCTGACACGATATGCCAAGTGGTAAAAAAAGAAAGAGACATAAGGTAGCTACTCACAAACGTAAGAAAAGAGCGAGAGCTAACCGTCACAAAAAGAAAAAGTAGTTTTAAACTACTTTTTTCTTTTTAAACGTTCATTGAAATTGAGAATTAGTGTTCAGTCATCAGATTTTAGTATTCAGTTTACTGATTACTTGGAACTGGAAACTGCCAGCTAGTTTTCCCCGGGTTCAATACCTGTTAAAATATTGTTTAATCCATCTGTAGATAAGATTTTAGATCTTAGATTTTAGATTTTAGATTTTTTTTAAATCTATGCTCTTCTCTCTATATTCTATTTTCTGAAAAAACAGATAAAAATTTACAGTGTGAATAAAGAATTAATCATTAGATCTAGTTCTGAAGCCGTAGATTTTGCCTTATTAAAAGATGGAAAACTAATTGAATTACACAAAGAAGAAGAGAAAAGCAACTTTCAGGTTGGTGATATTTTTATTGCCAAAATCAGAAAACCAGTTGCCGGACTTAATGCTGCTTTTGTAAATGTAGGCTTCGAAAAAGATGCCTTTTTACATTATCACGATTTAGGTCCAAACTTAGCTTCTCAGCTGAAATTCATAAAACTTGTAAGCGCAGGTAAAATAAAAGATTTCTCCCTAAAAACCTTTCAGTTTGAAAAAGAGATTGACAAAGATGGCATCATTACTGATATTTTAAGTGCCAATCAATCTGTTTTAGTTCAAGTAGTTAAAGAACCTATATCGACCAAAGGCCCAAGAATAAGTGCTGAGCTTTCTCTTGCCGGAAGATTTATCGTTCTAGTTCCTTTTTCTGATCGTGTTTCTATTTCTCAAAAAATAGAAGACAAAAAAGAAAAGGATCGTCTGAAAAAACTTGTTCTATCGATCAAACCTAAAGGATTTGGTGTTATTGTTCGTACAGTAGCCGAAGGCAAAAACGTAGCCGAATTAGAAAAAGATTTGCAGAACCTGCTTGGCAGATGGTCTGCAATGTGTAAAAAATTACCAACTGCTCATCATCCATCAAAAGTATTAGGAGAGCTTAACCGAGCTTCTTCAATATTAAGAGATGTATTTAATGATACCTTCAGCGGTATTCAAATAGATGATGAAGAGTTGTTCCACCAAACGAAGGAATATCTGCAAGAAATTGCACCTTCGAAACAATCGATTGTTAAGTTTTATCAATCAAATGACACTCCAATTTTTGAGAAATACAATATAGAGAGACAAATCAAAACTTCTTTTGGCAGAACCGTTTCTATGAGTAAAGGGGCTTACCTTATCATCGAACACACTGAAGCTCTTCACGTTATAGACGTAAACAGCGGAAACCGTTCGAATAAAGCAACTAACCAGGAAGACACCGCCATGGAAGTAAATATGATTGCCGCAGCAGAAATCGCCAGACAACTTCGTCTGAGAGATATGGGCGGAATTATCGTAGTTGATTTTATCGATATGTCTAATCCAGAAAACAGGAAAGTTTTGTTCGACTTCTTGCGAGAAGAAATGAGCGACGATAAAGCAAAGCATAAAATATTACCGCCGAGTAAATTTGGTTTAGTCCAGATTACAAGACAGCGAGTAAGACCAGAAGTTAATATAAAAACTAGAGAAGAAGATCCAAATAAAGTTAATGGTGAAATTGAAGCGCCAATATTAATAATTGACAAGATCACCTCTGACTTAGAAAGACTTTTAAAAACCCACAATAAAGTTGTGCTTAATACACATCCGTTTGTGGCTGCATACCTCAGCAAAGGTTTTCCATCATTACGTTCAAAATGGTTTTTTGAACATAAGAAATGGGTGAAAATCATACCTCGTGACGCTTACACGTACTTAGAATACCATTTCTATGATAAAAAAGGAAATGTTATTTCAGAATAAAAATCAAAACCGCCCCGATGCATCGGGGCGGTTTTTTTATGCGTCATTGCGAGGAACGAAGCAATCTTTTCGCCACGAATTACACGAAATTGCACGAATTAATTTGTGTTAATTGGTGTAATTCGTGGCGAAAATTTAGGCCTAAAACTATGTTTAAAAAGTCATTTTGAATATTGTTGTCACCCTGAGCGAAGTCGAAGGGCGCTCCAATTGGCACGTGGGCTTCGACTTCGCTCAGCCTGACACACAATAACCCATAAAGAAGCAAATTTTGGAATTTGGACTCGAGCGATAGCGAACAGGCGAAGCAATTTCAAAAAACTGGAATTTCCCTTTAAATTCTATTCCCTCACAATTTCTATTTTCCGTCTAATTTCATTCCCCGAAGCATCTACAACCGTAATATAATGTATTCCTGTTGTTGGCATAATTGGCAGTTCGTGAAAGGTTTTTGTGGTTGCTTTATAAACATCATCTACATACCAAAATAATTCCTTATCCCTTTCAGAATAAGCTACTTTTAAAATTACGGGCTGTACTTTACTATTGAAATCTTTAGTTAAGTAAATTTTACTGTTGGCTTTTGGATAAATAAAATCCATTGTTTTGGTTTGTGTTCCTTCGCAGCCTTCTTTAAATGGCGGTAAAGGCAGGTATTCTATATGTTGGCTTTTGTAATACCAAGCCATTACGGGAGGCAGTACAAACCAGTTTTTAGTCACAATATTTTCTATGCTTTCGCAGCTACTGTTTACCTGAAATTGTTCTGTTTTATCTAAATGAATGGTTTTATGATATGGACAAACCGCTGTAGATTTTCCTTTTTTAGAAACCCATTGTTTAATTTTCGGACAGTTTTCTTTTGCCAGATATCCGCTTAAGCGACAAACTTCAACTTCCTCTAAATCTTTATACGGAATATCAAACCATCTTTGTCTTGGCAATAAATTAAAAACGTCGAATAAAATTGGTGCAGCACTTGTAACTCCGGTTAAAGTTGGTCTTCCTTCTCCGGTTGCATTTCCAACCCAAATTCCTACTACATATCTTGAATTTGTTCCAATGGCCCACGCATCACGATTTCCGAAACTTGTTCCCGTTTTCCAGGCAATTTTTAAAGAACTGTCATAAAATTTCCAGGCTTCATCTCCTTCCGGTCTGTTTACTTCTTCCATTGCGTTATACGTTAACCAAATTGATCCGGCACCTAAAATATTCTTTTGATTGGTTTCTGAACCAAAATCAGGCTTAAAATCATCTTTATAATTTAGTTCCGTAAATTCGTTTGTTCGGTATTTTCCGTTGTTTTTAGTGTAATAATTAACCGTAGAAGAGAGATTTGCATACGTTCGACATAAATCCCACAAATTACTTTCGGCACCGCCTAAAATAAGCGATAAACCATAATGATCCGGAGTCTTATTTATGTCTTTTAATTTGAATTTTTGAAGTTCTTCATAAAATTTATTGACTGTAAATTCCTGAAGCATTAATACTGCCGGAATATTTAATGAACGCGACAAAGCTCGATGCGCCGGAACTGCTCCATCAAAAGTAAGGTTGAAATTTTGCGGTGTATAACCTGAAATCTGCGTTGGAACATCAGCTACTAAAGTATTCGGCAATAACTCTCCATCGTCAAGCATTGCGCCATACAAAAGCGGTTTTAAAATACTTCCGGTACTTCTTGGCGCATCTATTATATCAACATCTTTTTGATGATCTTTATCTGTTGGAGAATTTCCAACATAACTCATTACATTTCTGTTCTGAACATCAATTACTAAAATAGCCAGATTATGAACTTCATTCTGCTTATATTGATTGTAATAATATCTTGCGATTTGGTTTACACGATTTTGCAAGGCATGATCAATCGTCGTTTTTACCCGTATTCCTTCTTCACTTTTCGCTACTCTTTGCAATAAATGCGGTGCAATTTGAGGCAGATCGTATGGTTTTTGAGGTAAAGGTTCTTCTATCGAAAGTTCGTACGTCTGTTTGTCGATTATGCCTTCCTGATGCAGTTTCAGTAAAAGTCGGTTTCGTTTGTTTAATAATTTTATCTGGTTTTTTCCCGGATAAATTAAACTTGGCGCATTTGGTAAAACCGCCAAAACAGCATTTTCTGCCCACGATAATTGATTAGACTGCACTCCAAAATAACGCCACGAAGCCATTTCGAGTCCAACGACATTTCCTCCAAATGGCGCATGAGCAGCATACATTTCGAGAATTTCATTTTTAGAATATCCTAATTCTAATCTTGTTGCCAGAATAATTTCGACAAACTTTTCAAAATAAGTTCTATTTTTTCCTTTTCTGGATAATCGGATAACCTGCTGTGTTAAAGTACTTCCTCCTCTTACCACTTTACCCGCTTTTCGGTTTTGCTTAAAAGCATTGACCATTGCTCCCGGATTAAATCCCGGATGCTTGTAGAAATATTCGTCTTCAAAATAAACAATACATTTTTTGAATTTATCGGGAACGCTGTCTTGCGCCGGAAAACGCCATTGTCCGTCGCGGGCAATTTTGGCTCCGAGTAATTCTCCTTCTTTACTTTCAATGACGGTTGAATAAGGCTCTTTGAATAAAGTTCGGGGAAGGGAAAAATAGTAAATCAGCAAGAGCATAAATGCAATTGCTGACTTTATTTTATTTCTTTTAATCCAGTTTATGATGCGTTGGAAAAACGCTATAAGTTTATTTTTCAACGTAATGATTATTTAACCGCAAAGACGCTAAGTTATGCAATCCCGATAGCTATCGGGACGCAAAGTTTTTTTGCCCACGGATTTCACGGATGAAACGGGTTTTCGCAGCGTAATTTAAAAAACATCTGTGTTAATCCGTTTCATCCGTGAAATCCGTGGGCTATAAATTTACTTCACAACCTCAACCCAGAATCCTTTTGTTCTTGCCAGGAATGTGTTGTCGTACATGGCTTCGCATTGTAATCCAGGTAAATAATAATTTCCTAGATACGATGCGTTTAGCAGGATTCTGAAAACTTTTGTTTCTCTGGATTTCATTCCGAAGTAGAAATTAGTTCTGTCGTCACGAATATCAATATAATCGGCAATATTATTTACAGCGTCTCCGTAATCTGTGAAACGTGTGTTTACAATTTCGAATCCAGAAGGCAGAATTTGCGATAAAGCCACATTTTGAACACTTTCATTTCTTTGGTTTTTAATCGTAACCTCCGCAATAAATTCTGTTCCCTGACTAATTCTTGAAACATCTATCGTACTTCCTTTTCTATTTTTGAAAACAATACTTGCCGAGACATCACTTTGAACAGCATTTTCATGTCCGATTGGTAAAATTCCGGTATTCAATACACGAACATAGACCGTATTATTTTTAAGGTTTTTTAATGTGATACTATTTGTTCCGCTGGCAGCAGATAAACTACGATCTGCAATTGTTTTTTGCGTATTTATCGTTTCTCCTTTTCCATTTTTGTTAAACTGGATATTGATTCCTTTTGGACCGTTGCTTATCGCAAATTTCGACATTGAATACAAGCAGTAAGCTGTTGTCTGCGTACTCATCCATTGATTTGCCGACATTTCTTTGGCTAATTTTGTTGCTGTTGTAAATGCTTTTTGTTTTTGATCTAAAAGAAGCAGTGTTTCTAAAGCCATTGCTCTGTTTCTTTCGTCTGAACCATAATAGTAATAATTATAACCATCTGAGCCATCAATACTCGTTTGGAGCAATAAATTCTGCCCAGCTGATTTTTGTCCGGCTAAAACATAGGCCGCAGCCAAACGAAGTTTACTTTCGTTCGAAATTGATTTTGTTTCACGCAATCTGTTCATTGACGATAAATCGGCATTTCCGGCTAAAGCCAAAGTATATAATCTATAAGACTGAGCCAGATCATTTCCGTATTTAGGTTCAAAACGCCATTGTTTTGCTTCTTTCTGCTGATATGAAAGCCATTTTGATTTGAAATTAATTGGCAGTACATAACCTTTTTTCTCTGCTTCAATCAAGAAATGTCCGGCGTACGAAGTTCCCCAATCGTCTGCAATTGTACCTCCTTGCCAGTAAGGTAATCCACCGTTTGATAACTGGAAGTTTCCTAATCTCTGAATTCCGGCGGCGATATTTTTTTGAATAATATCTTTACGTTTCGCATCAATATCGGCAACATCACTTAAGAATAATTGCGGGAAAACCGACGATGTTGTCTGTTCTACACAACCATGCGGGTATTGAATTAAATATTGCATTCTTCCGTTCAAATTCATCGAAGGCATAGACGAAACTTCCAATCTTGCTTTATTGCTTCCGGCAACACCAAATGTTTTCCACGAAAGTGTTTTAGTACTGTTTGGAGTTAAAATAACATCTGTAAAAGTACTCGTAACCGGATTTGGGTTTGTCATATCGATTTCAACGTCATAAGTTGATTTCTCACTTCCTGATGTTGCAATAACCTGCACTTTTGCAATTCCAGTTGCAGAACCTACAACCAAATTGAAATACGCCATTTTTTCGTCTGGCTGTGCAAAACTTAGTTTTTGAACAGCGCTTCCCACAACTTTCAATCCGTTGCTGGTTTTGATCTGAACAGAAACATTTTTGATTTTATTTTCAGTTGCAAAAATGGTAACCGGAATCGTCACTTTTTCGGATGGTGAAATTTTTCTCGGTAACGAAGCCAAAACCATCAACGGACTTCTAACCGGAGTTGCTTTTTCTACACTTCCGTATGCGCTTGTTGCAGCGTCGCCGGCAACAACCATTGTTCTAACAGAACCAATATATTTTGGAAGTTTTAACTGATGTGATTTTGTTTCTCCTTTTTCTAATTTAAAAGGTCCATAATACAATACAACTGGTTTAAAACGGTTTGCTTTTTTAGCTTTTCCACCTCCTAAATCCTGATCTCCACCAATACTGAAAATCTGATTTATTTTTCCGCCGTAAGCGCCAATTACATCATCGTAAACGTCCCAGGTTTTTACGCCTAAAGCTTCACGAACATAGAAACTATCCCATGCATTTGGAGTTTTAAAACGAGTTAAATCCAGCAATCCTTCATCGACAACAGCAATGGTATATGTCATTTCTTTTCCAGTTTTCTCTCCTACTTTAACTGTAAAAGGCTGTTCTGGTTTTAATACATCAGGCATATTAATGGTTGGTGCCAAAATCGTGTTTTTATCCACAACCTCAATCGGAACAATTCCGTACATACGAATTGGCGAATCGTTTTTAGTCGACGCGTGCGGCTGTAATAACGTGATATTGAAATACACATTTGGCGCCATTGCTCCCGTAATTGGAACTTCGACTTTTGTTTCTCCGTTTTTAGTTTCTGCCCAAAGTGTCTGTACTACTCGTGATCCGTTTTCAATTGAAATTAATGCACGTCCGCCTTCACTTGAAGGGAAAGAAATTTGTGCTTTTTCTCCAACAGCATAATTCTTTTTATCGGTAGAAAAAACTAACATATTTGCTGTCGAAGCATCTCTGTTTCTGGTTTTTCCAGACCAGATTGGCCAGTCGATATTTACAGTTAAAGCTGTTGCATGTCCGTCGTTTGGATCTTCAACTCTAATTAAATAACGTCCCCATTCTTCATCGGTTAAAGCAAATTGAAAACTTCCTCTTCCGCTTGAATCGGTATTAATTACTGTAGATTTATAAGATGTTGTGGAGTTCGATGAATTATAGTTAGACAAATTATCGCTAGAAGAATCCCACCACCATCTCCAGTCGACTTTGTAAATTCTTACTTCAAGATTTCGAACTGCTTTTGGCCTTCCGTTTTCATCAACCGTAACTACTTCAAAACGATTATTCGTTCTGGTTTCAAGCATGTTATACTTGTTTAATTCAGGCGATTTTACTCCAACATAGGTTTTATATGGAGAATACGTTGTCGAAATAACATCGGTACTAAAATCACCGCCTTCTTCATACACTTTTGTAATGAACGAAGCGCGAAGCATTCCCGGTGCCTGACCTTGTAATTTTGGCTGAATATTTACAGAAGCTTTTCCGTTTTCGTTTAATTTTCCTGAGAAAACGTTTATTTCTTCTGTACTAAATTGACGAACCATATCGTCAAAACTATACTTTTCATAGCCTTTAAAAGTTGTGGTTTGCTGCGAAAATTTAGCCTGCATTTCTACATTTAAATTTTTGGCAATTGCACCATGAAGCCATGTTACTTCCAGATTATCTGTGTTTGGATAAGATGATGAAAGTGTTTTTCTCGTAAATGTATTTTTGATTTTTAAACGATTTGGTTTAATCGTTTCAATTTTGATACTCTTATAGAATTTTGCACCACCAACGCTTACCATCGCTTCCCAATTTCCGGTTGGCGCATCTTGATTTGTTGGAACTATAAAGGCATAATGATTTAAATCGTTTGTTTTTTGAACAGTTTGATAAACTGTTTTTCCATTCGGATCGTTTAACCTGAATTTTATCGGATGTGATTTCGGAAGTTTATTCGCCGCATCATTCAAAATAAAAGATAAATACAAATTATCTCCCGGACGCCAAACGCCTCTTTCTCCGTAAATAAATCCTTTTAAACCTTTTTGCAAAGTCTCTCCGGCAACATCAAAATTACTTACAGATAACGAAAGTCCATCGTCTAATTTCACATACGTCGATTGATCGCCTAAAGTAACAATTGCAAAATAGGCGAATTTATCCAACTGGAAAGAAGCAATTCCTTCACTGCTTGTTGCTTCAGTTGCAATTTTTTGTTGTTGAAAATTGTATAAATCAATTCTTGCGTTCGAAACTGGTTCGGTCGTCACAATATTATTTACAGCAAATAAGTACGATTTATTTTCACCTCTTTTAGCAATAACCCCTAAATCTGAAGCCAGAATATTAGTTGCAATTTTCGCATTATAATAATACGATCCAGAGCAAGGATCCTGACTTTCTCTCCACTCATAATCATCATAATAGTAATCGTCGTATGAGTTTCCGCTGTAGTTTACATCATTTTCATCAACTTCTTCTTCCTCTGTTTCATCCTGATCTCCGTCTGATGTTTCACATTTATACAGCGCGTATTTCTTTTTATATTCAAACTCAACTCTGTAAATAGCTCCCGGTTCTGGTTTTATAATTTTAGATAAATCTAAGGCATAGGTATTCCATTTCGTTAGATTTACGAGTGTGCTTTCCCTTAAATTCAGCGTTGTTTTTGCAATAGGCTGCGCTACTTTCTTGAGGTTTTGCGCGCCGTTTAATTCGTTGTATTGAAGAAACTGCAGAATATTGTTTTTGTAAATTTTATAAACTTTTACATCAACGGCACTTAAATTTACGGCTTCAAAGTTCAGTTTTAAGTTATTTGAACTTGGCAGAATTGTTCCGTTTTTAACGAAACGCACGCTTGGTTTTATCTGATCAAAAGAGATTTTTTCAGAATAGTTCGCTTCCATTTTTTTGCCGTACTGGCTTTCAATTCCCTGAAAAACTTCGAGAAGCAATTCTCCAGTAATCACTTGTTCCGGCTCTTCATCTGGAACTACTTCAACAATATCTTCTACCGGAGCTTCAACAACTGCGGCAGCAGAATCGACAGCAACTGCGGCAGAATCAACGGTAACTTCTGCCGTTTCTTCCTGAACAACAACCGGAGCTGGTTCTTCTTTTTTAGGAGCGTTTTGGTTTGTAAAATATACTTTTAATAAATTCCCTTGTGTAGAAAATTTTAAGTTGTTGGTGTTTTGAATCGAAACCAATCCGGCAAAATCCTGTCCTTTTTCTAAAGGTTCAGAAAAATTAATTGAAACCGATTGATTACTTCCATCCGGAACTTCAACTTTTATAATTTTAAATTCATTAATGCTTGTAATTGGGAAATCAATTTGTCCTTTTTGATCAATATCAAAATCATTTCCATCGTATATAATCTCCAGATTTGAAGCTTCAGAAAAACGCTGAATACTGTCAATTATAAAGCGAAATTCTTTTGCAGGTCCAGTCGTTTTTTCAAATTTAATTTTAAGATTATTTCCTTTTTGTTTGGCTTCAACCAGTTTTTGAGCCGTTTCAAGATCAATTTTATCTGCTGTTTTTAAAACGCAGTTTAAATATTGATATTCTTTACTGTACGATTGAATATCGCCGGTATTTATGGTAAAATCCTGCTTAACTGTTTTAACCGTAAAGTTGAATTTGGAAAGTTCCTTTTCTTTTTCTTTCGGAATTGCTGTCAGCTTATCTAAGTTTAAAGTAACCTGATATTCTGTTCCCGGATTTAATTTTTTCTCAGGAATAAAAGCAATGGTATTGGTAGAAAGTGCTACTACTTTTCCGTGAACGTTTGGTGAAATATCAAACAAATCGTCGTCTAATTCCTGATTGGGTTTCCAATCATTTTTGTCGAAAGCCAAAACAACCCGAATATCAGAATCGGAAGAAACGATTCCGCTTGTAAAGCTGGTTATGTACTCTTTAAATAATGAAAAATCGGAGTTGAAATCTGCAGCCGATTTTCTGCCGCAGGATTGAAAAATAAAAAACACAAAAAATACGAGAACTAAACCTTTTGCTTTCACTTTTATTTAGAGTTAATGGTTAACAAATTAGTAATTTAATACGATCTACTGTCTAAAGCCTTAACAGCAAAACGCAAATTAAATTACAATAAAAGTAAAGTATTTTTTGATTCTTTAAGAAGAAAATTCTTTAGTAATAATTATTTAACTTTTGTTGAAGTTTGCTAAAAAAAGAATTGCTAAAATGCTATATTCACGTTTTTAAATTTAAAAAAGAATGCCAGATAATTCAAATAGATATTCTATTGAAAATGAATTTATTATCAAAAATAAAAATGTGATCATGTATTTGATGGGTGTAATAGCATTTTTTGTTTTGATTACTTTTGCAGATTATTATTTTTTACCTGCTTCAAAAACTAATGATTTAATTACTAATTATTCGGTTATAACATCTGGGAAATCCAAACAAAAAGTTTCTTATCATTATTTTACACAAAAAGGATTTACTTTTTCTACAGCAAAAGAATATATTGAAGAAACTAATATTGTAATTGAAACTTCTTTAATATTTAAATTTGTAACAAACGTAAAGTCCAAGACAAAAGATTATACCAATATCATTTCTAGTGGTTTAAGCATTAATGGAATTCAATTCTACGCTTGTCTTATCCTACTTTTTTCAATTGGATTAAGTATAAAAATATTTCTTTCGAAAAAAGGTTTTTCCGAAAACACGTTTTACAATATTGTTTGTTTTAATTGTTTTATGATATTTATATGTGTTTACATGGGATATTTGTTTTAACTACTTACGCCTTTCCAGAAAAAAACGTTTCATTAAATCTGCCGCTTCATTAGCCATCACTCCAGAAACCACAGTTGTTTTTGGATGCAATTTTGTTCCCATAGTAATGAAACCTCGTTGTTCGTCGCGTGCGCCAAAAACAATTTTCGAAATCTGGCTCCAATATAAAGCCCCCGCGCACATTTGGCAAGGTTCAAGCGTAACGTAAAGCGTGCAGTCTTTTAAATATTTTCCGCCAAGAAAATTGGCTGCTGCGGTTATAGACTGCATTTCAGCATGGGCAGTAACGTCATTTAATAATTCAGTCAAATTATGGCTTCTTGCAATTACTTTATCGGCCACAACAATAATGGCACCAACAGGAATTTCGCCTTTTTCATAGGCCATTTCTGCTTCCTGCAAAGCTTTTTTCATGAAATATTCGTCGGTAAAAGGGTTTTCCATAATTGCAAAAATAGGATTTTAGAATTTATTTTTTATTACATTTAAACTTTGATATTTGAATATGGAAAGAAAACATAAAATCACAATTCCTGAACCATGCCATGAAGACTGGAATAAAATGACTCCAGATGGAAATGGCCGTTTTTGTTTAAGCTGCTCTAAAACTGTTGTTGATTTTACATCAATGCTTCCTAATGAAATTCAGCATTTTTTTATTCAAAATCAAAATAATAAAATTTGCGGAAGATTTAGAAAATCGCAATTAGATTCTGTTACAATTCAAATTCCTAGTCGGGTTTTGTATGTACAAACTAATTATTATAAAATGTTTTTGCTTGCTTTATTTGTAGCTATGGGAACTACTTTATTTAGCTGCGCAGATAAAGAAGGAAATAAGAAAAAAATTGATAAAGTTGAAGTTGTAAAAGACACTGCATCAGTCAAAAATTATACTACAGGTAAGTCACTGATTCGAAATTCAGGTCATGATGTTCCGCCTCCGCCTACAAAGGTTGATCAGGTTAAATTTGTAAAAAATCCTGTAAATAATACTAAAAAAGAAAAAGCTGCAAAGCTGAATTGTAAAAAAGCTGTGGAAGTGGAAGACGAAAGTTTATTTACTACTGGTGCGGTTATGGAGACAAATGCAGAATTTCCTGGTGGAATTGAGCAATTTTACACATTTTTTGCAAAAGAATTTAAAAAACCTGAAGACTCAAATATTGGAAAAACGAAAATCATTCTTGCCTTTGCAGTAGAAAAAAACGGTTCTGTATCTTATCTTCAATCTCAACCCGCTGTCGACCAGCCTTTGGAAAAAGAACTCATTCGAGTTTTAAGTTTATGTCCAAAATGGCAGCCGGGAGAATCGAATGGCAAAAAAATAAAAATGCAGTATTCTTTACCAATTGTATTGCAGTAGATCTCACTTATAAAATTAAATTTAAAACCGTAAATTTGCTTTTTACCTTACAATGAAAAGCAATTTACTTTCGAACATATACAATCCTGCCGATTTACGTCTTTTAAAAGAAGAGCAGCTTACTGAGGTTGCTCAGGAATTACGTCAGTTTATTATTGATGTTGTTTCTGTAAAAGAAGGGCATTTGGGTGCCAGTTTAGGTGTAATCGAACTGACAATTGCTTTGCATTATGTTTTTAATACGCCCGAAGATTTATTAGTTTGGGATGTAGGACATCAGGCTTACGGACATAAAATTTTAACCGAAAGAAGAGAAATTTTCCATACTAACAGACAAATTGGAGGAATTTCTGGTTTCCCAAAAAGAGCCGAAAGTGTTTATGATACTTTTGGGGTTGGACATTCCTCTACTTCTATTTCTGCAGCGCTCGGAATGGCGATTGCTTCTAAACTAAAAGGCGATTTAGACAAACAGCATATTGCAGTTATTGGCGATGCTTCTATCGCATCAGGAATGGCTTTTGAAGGTTTAAATCATGCCGGAGTTACCGATGCTAATATTCTAGTAATTTTAAACGACAACGCTATTGGAATTGACCCGAGTGTTGGTGCTTTAAAAAAATATCTGACTGCTGTTAAAAACGGAAAAAATCCGAAGCAGAATAACATTATAAAATCGCTGAATTTTGATTATTCCGGTCCAATCGACGGACATGATTTTCCAACTTTAATCAAAGAATTAAACCGACTAAAAAAGATTAAGGGTCCAAAATTTCTTCATATTGTAACTACCAAAGGAAAAGGTTTACAGCAAGCTGAGGAGAATCAGGTAAAATATCATGCGCCCGGAAAATTTGATGCTTCAACGGGAGAAATTCATTTAAAATCTGAAGAAAATCTTCCTCCAAAATATCAGGACGTTTTTGGTTTAACTATTTTGGATTTAGCCAAAAAGAACGAAAAAATAATCGGAATCACGCCCGCAATGCCATCCGGAAGTTCTTTAAAATTTATGATGGATGAATTGCCGGAACGCGCTTTTGATGTGGGAATTGCAGAACAGCATGCCGTAACTCTTGCTGCCGGAATGGCAACCCAGGGAATGATGGTGTACTGCAATATTTATTCAACTTTTTTACAGCGCGCTTACGATCAGCTTATTCATGACGTGGCTTTGCAAAATTTACCTGTTATTTTTTGTTTGGACAGAGCTGGTTTGGTTGGCGAAGACGGGGCAACGCATCACGGTGTTTTTGACATTGCTTATCTGCGTTCTATCCCTAACATGATTATTTATGCGCCAATTAATGAAATTGCGCTTCAAAACATTTTATATACGGCTCAATTAGGTTTATTAAATCATCCTATTGCGATTCGATATCCAAGAGGACGCGGGGTCTTACAAAACTGGGAAGTAGAAAATTTCGGACATTACGAAAAAATTAATATTGGCGAAGGAAACTGCTTAAAAAAGGGCACAAAAACAGCTATTTTATCTACAGGAGCAATTGGAAACAATGTAATAGAAGCCATAAATCAATGTCCTAATTCAGATGATCTGGCACATTATGACTTTTCGTTCATTAAACCACTAGATATCAATCTATTAAATACTATTTTTTCATCTTTCGAAAATATAATTACAATTGAAGACGGAGTAAAAAAAGGCGGATTTGGAAGTGCTGTTTTGGAGTTTGCCGCAGCAAATAATTTCAAAAATGATGTCAAAATTTTGGGTATTCCTGACGAGTTTATTGAGCATGGAAGCGTGCTGCAGCTACAACAATTGTGTGAAATTGACGTTAAATCTTTAATAAATCTTTTTTCAAACGGTGTAAAATAATTATTTTGCAACACCAAAAATACAAAAATAAGCCTAATGAAATTATTACGTTCTACCCTTTTGCTTCTGTTGCTTCTCTGTTCTTCAAAAAACTTTGCGCAGCTTATACAAACGACTTTAGATCCAAATCAAGTACCTAAACTGCCTTCAAACTGGACTAAAAAAAATCAAGTGGGTTTTGATATTTCAGAGATCGCTTTTGTGAATTGGAGTGCCGGGGGAACAAGTTCTATTTCTGGTTTATTTAAGGGTGAATTTGGACGAACTTTTGTAAAAGGAAATCATAAGTGGGTTAACGAACTTATTGTTAAATATGGTTTAAACAAGCAAGACGGAACTGAACTTAGAAAAACAGACGATGCTGTTTTATTAAACTCAACATACGGATTTAGAAAAGATACGGTTTCAAACTGGTATTATTCTGCTAAATTTAACTTCAATACACAATTTACAGACGGTTACAATTATCCAAACCGTGATATTGCAATTTCCAGACCTTTTGCTCCAGCTTATATATTTCTGGGAGCAGGAGCTGAGAATTCAGACAAAAAGAAAAACAGAACTTTTTACTTCTCTCCTATTACGTTAAAAACTACTTTAGTATTAGATCAATACCTGGCAAATCAAGGTTCTTTTGGTGTTAAAAAAGCAGTTTATGCACCAGATCCTTTAGATCCTAATAACCAAATTTTAATTGAGGAAGGTCAAAAAGTAAAAGCGGAGTTTGGTATTCTTTTTACGGCATACATGAAAAGCGAAATCTTTAAAAACATTTTTTACGAAAACAGATTAAGTTTATATACCGATTATTTAAACAGATTTGGAAATGTCGACGTTGATTACGACACGCGTTTAGATCTTGTTGTAAACGCTTATGTAAAAGCGAATATTGGCGTTCATTTAGTTTATGATGATGATATTAAAACTAAAAAAGATGTTGTTGATCCTGTAACCGGAAGTACTTCGCAGGTTAACGACGGGCCAAGAGCGCAGCTACGTCAGGTTCTTGGAGTTGGTTTAGTTTATGCTTTTCAATAAAATAAATTCATACTATAAAAAAAGTGCCTGTAAATATTTACAGGCACTTTTTTTATAGTATAATTTGAACATTAATTCTTTTTTCTTCCCTGAATCATTTCGTATAATTCTAATGCATTTCCGTCTGTTAAAAGAGAAACGTAATGACAAATATGAAGAAGACGTTCATATAAATTTCCTTTCTCTAAATTATGTTTTTCCGGCAGCATTTTCAAAATCAATTTATCGTAGTTTGATGCCGTTCCTTCGTATTTATTATTGAATGCTGTGATAAATTTATCAAGTAGGGTTTGAATGATTTGATAACCAACAATTTCTTTTTCAATAACTTCACGGCTTTGATAGATTTTTTCAACGCTTAAGTTGATAATATCATTCATCTGCGCTTTGTATTTACTTTTGTCTGTTAAAGCAAAAGGGAAATTTCCGGCTAGAATTGCTTCTTCATTTTCTACGAAAACATCAACGGCGTCATTAATTAAGGCTCCAATTGCCAAAGCACGCAAATAACTAATTCTGTCTTCTTTGGTTTCCAATAATTTATATTTGGCAACGCCAATATTGTCTTTTACTAATTTAATTAAATATTCTAAGGCATAATCTTCTGAAACTAAACCAAGATTTATTCCGTCTTCAAAATCGATAATCGTGTAACAAATATCATCTGCAGCTTCAACTAAATAAGCCAGCGGATGTCTTTCAAAACCAATATCGCCCTCTTCTTTATTTGGGATCATTCCCATATCTTCGGCCACTTCTTCAAAAAAGGTTTTATCAGACTGGAAGAAACCGTATTTTTTATCAGAAATATTATTGGTTGGTTTTTTCGGAAGACTTTCTTTTGGATATTTCATAAATGCGCCTAATGTTGCGTATGAAATTCTAAGTCCGCCTTCAATTCCCGGACGGCTCGCCGTTAGTACTGAAAATCCATTGGCATTTCCTTCAAAATCAATTAAATCCTGCCATTGTTTTGCCGTTAATTTATCTTTGTATTTCAATCCTTTTCCGGTAGAGAAATATTCGCCAATTGCTTTTTCTCCCGAATGTCCAAAAGGCGGATTCCCAATATCATGCGCTAATGAAGCTGCGGCCACAATTGCCCCAAAATCATTCATGTGATAACCGTGAATTTCTTTTAAATAAGGGTATTTTTCGATGATTTTTTTACCTACCAAACGTCCTAAAGATCTTCCTACAACAGAAACTTCTAAACTGTGTGTTAATCTGGTATGTACGAAATCTGTTTTAGAAAGTGGAATTACCTGGGTTTTATCCTGTAGAGAACGAAATGCAGCCGAGAAAATAATCCGGTCATAATCGACTTCAAAACCTAATCGTGTATCATCTTGTTCTACACGTAATCTTTTGCTTGTATCTCCCTGACGTTTTAATGATAAAAGTTGTTCCCAGTTCATTTGATTTTAGATTCTAGATTAACGATTTTAGATTTTTGATCTAAATTGGCGATTTAAGATTTCAAAAATACATTTTATTTTAGGATAATTAAATGTTTTGTTCGCTACGAATTTCACGAATTTTCACAAATCATTCTGCATAAATTAATTCGTGAAAATTCGTGAAATTCGTGGCAAAAAACCTAACCATCAATCCTAAAAAAATCATTATAATCTTTTTAATCTGTGGCAAAATATTAAAACTCTAATGCGGTGCTATGTTTTATTTCTCCCATTACAAAAATACTATTCGTATTTCCGATGTTTTCTATTGTCGACAATTTATTCATCACAAAATCCTGATAACTAGCCATATCCTGTACCAGAATTTTTAGCATAAAATCGTAATCTCCGGCAATATTATAGCATTCTATAATTTCTGGAAGGGCGACGATATCTTTTACAAAATTACTTCCCACGTTTTTGGCGTGTTCTTTTAAACGAACGTTGCAAAAAACCGTCATGCCGCGGTTCATTTTTTTTCTGTCAAGTAACGCCACGTACTTTGTTATAAATCCGTCTCTTTCTAACCTTTTTATACGTTCATAAACTGGTGTTACAGTAAGAAATAATTTACTGGCGAGGTCTTTTGTGTTGATATTTGAGTTTTCCTGAAGGTGTTTCAGGATCAGCAAATCGGTTTTATCGAGGTTTTCCATAGTTTTTTTTACGGCTAAAGGTTCGTTCAAAAGATATTTTCAGTAATAAAATCTTTTTAAAAACGATTTTAAAATACATTTTACTAAAATAAGTATCAAATATAAGTTATAAAATCTAATACAATAAATTTGTTCAGTAAAAAACACTGAGACCAAAATGAAAACAAATAATTTAGGTTATCCAAGAATTGGGAGTAATAGAGAATTAAAAAAAGCCTGTGAATTGTATTGGGCAGGAAAAATTTCGGCAGAAGAACTTATCGGTGCCGGAAAAGAAATTCGTATCAAAAACTGGTATTTACAATCACAAGCCGGAGTTGATTTGATTCCGTCAAATGACTTTTCTTTTTATGATCAGGTTTTGGATTTGACTTTGACAGTTGGTGCAATTCCGCAGCGTTACCATAAATTCGCAAGAAAAAATTCATCTCTGGATTTGTATTTTGCAATGGCAAGAGGTGCACAAAAAAAAGGCCAGGATGTTGTAGCAATGGAAATGACAAAATGGTTCGATACGAACTATCATTACATTGTTCCTGAATTTACAAAGAACCAAAAATTTGAATTGTTTTCAGAAAAAATAATCAATGAATTTAAAGAAGCAAATGCTTTAGGAATTGCAACAAAACCAGTTTTAATTGGGCCAATTTCGTATTTACTTTTAGGAAAAGAAAAGGAAGAAGGTTTTAACCGAATTGATCTTATTGACGCTTTATTACCTGTTTACTTCGAAATTTTCGAAAAATTACAAGCAGAAAATGCAGAATATATTCAGCTTGACGAACCTTTCTTAGCTTTAAATTTAACTGATAAAGAAAGAAATACGTTTACGCAGGTTTATAACGAAATCAATATGCGTTTCCCAAAACTAAAAATCATTTTAGCAAATTATTTTGATTATTTTGGAGAAAATTTAGAAACAGCTTTGGCTTTACCGGTTGATACTTTCCATTTAGATTTAGTTCGCTGCCCGCTTCAATTAGATGATATTTTAGAATCAGGAAAACTGGCTTCAAACGTAAATCTTTCTTTGGGAGTTGTTGACGGGAGAAATATCTGGAAAAATGATTTCAAAAAATCTTTAGAATTAATCAAAAAAGCAACTGATGCTTTAGGCAAAGACAGAATTTTAGTTGGACCTTCTTGCTCTTTAATCCACAGTCCTTGCGATTTAGATTTAGAAACAAACGACGAAACTTTAACGCCTGAAATTAAACAATGGCTTGCTTTTGCGAAGCAGAAAATCAACGAAATTGTTCTTTTAAAACAAATTGGTTCAGGCGAAGTTGATGTTAAAGCTTCGGTTGATTACGAAAGAAATGTAATTGCAAATGAAAACCGTAAAACTTCAAAATTAATTCATAATAATGAAGTTAAAGCGCGTGTTGCCGGAATTATAGCTTCTGATGATAAACGTAAAAGTGCTTTTGCAGCAAGAAGAAAAAGCCAGATTGAAGCTTTAAATCTTCCGTTATTCCCAACAACAACAATTGGATCTTTTCCTCAAACGGCTGAAGTGAGAAGCTGGAGAGCGAAATTCAAAAAAGGGGAACTAACTACGGAGCAGTACAATGATTTAATCGAAAAAGAAACCGAAGCTACGATTCGTTTTCAGGAAGAAACCGGAATTGATGTTCTGGTTCATGGAGAATTTGAACGTAATGATATGGTGGAATATTTCGGGGAACAATTGGCCGGATTTACTTTTACAAAAAATGGCTGGGTTCAAAGTTACGGAAGCCGATGTGTGAAACCTCCGGTTATTTACGGTGACGTTTCAAGACCAAACCCCATGACGGTAAAATGGTCAAAATACGCACAGTCTTTAACTCCAAAATGGGTAAAAGGAATGCTTACTGGACCAGTAACTATTTTGCAATGGTCATTTGTTCGTAACGATCAGCCTCGTTCTGAAACTTGTACGCAAATCGCTTTGGCAATTCGTGATGAAGTTGTGGATTTAGAAAAAGCGGGAATCAAAATTATTCAAATTGATGAGCCTGCCATTCGTGAAGGTTTACCATTGCGAAAAGAAGAATGGGCTAAATATTTAGACTGGGCTGTAAAAGCTTTTAGAATTTCTGCAAGTGGTGTAAATGATGATACGCAAATTCATACACACATGTGTTACAGTGAATTCAACGATATTATTCAAAATATTGCCGACATGGATGCGGATGTTATTACAATTGAATGTTCTCGTTCTCAAATGGAGCTTTTAGATGCTTTTGCCAACTTTAAATATCCAAACGAAATTGGACCAGGAGTATATGATATTCACTCGCCACGTGTGCCTTCGAGCGCAGAAATGGTTCATTTATTAGAAAAAGCTTCGGCTGTAATTCCGGTAGATCAATTATGGGTAAATCCTGATTGTGGTTTAAAAACACGTCATTGGGATGAAACTAAAAAAGCTTTAATCGAAATGGTTGCGGCGGCTCAGGAAATGCGCGCAGCTGTCGAAAATCCTGTAAATTAATAGTTTCTTTTTAGATATATTTTTGTTTTTTAGTGTCGGCTTAGTGGAGTCGAGAGTTAGTTATGATTTAGTTTCGACTTCACTTTTGCGGGCATTATTTTTTTAGATTAAACTTTTCTTTTGCATTTCCTGAAATTTCAACAACATACCAATTAACGGCTATTAGATAGTCCATTTTTTCATTCGATAAAAAATATTCCATTCCAAAACTATCCGTTATAATCTCTCCCAGTTTTCTAACATCTACTATCTTAATAACTGTTGTCTTTCCTTCAGAATTATACTGCTCAAAAAAAACATAACCACTTTCCTGATCTAAATTTTCAGAATACGAAAATTCATTCTCGTCTAATGATATTGAAATGGAATTATCTCCAATTCCTAAATGACCTGTTACTCTAAAGGGTTTAAAGGAATTTAAAACTTTCTCAATATATTTTTGAGAATCTTCCTTATTCAATAATTCAACCTCTATATTTAGCCTATTGGCAGTTTCTATAAATTCTTTAGCTTCGCTTGGTAATAATCTTAATGCCATTTTATTTATCATAAATGTCTTCTTTCAAAAATACAAAAAGCACCCCAATTGGAGTGCTTTTTAAAATTTTATATACAATTACTGAAATTAAAAATTCTTAGAAACACCAATAGAAAAAGACTGTCCAAAAGTAAAATTAAATTTGTCAACAGTTCTGTCGTCATCAAATTTTAAAGTATTGTAGCCTAAAGTTCCTATATTGAAGTTTATTCCAAATCCTTTTCCAACATTTAATAAAATTGCCGGCGTAATTCCAACATAAAATCCGTTTCCTTTGTAAGGAAATCGCTCTCCAATATTATTAATACTTGTTTCTTCTTTGTTTTGAAATCCTGTTCCCAAATCAGCATAAGCAGAAAAGGTTTGGTTTAAAACTTTTGAATAACGTAAAAATCCACCCACAGAAAATGTACTGTAATTGTATACATTACCACTGTTAATATTTTGCTTTGTTTTTGCGTAACCAGATTCAAGACCCGCAGTCCAATTTTCATGAAATTGATATCCAACTTTTGGAACAAAATTAAATGTATTCTGTTTGTTCTCTGATCCCGGACTTGAAGTGTTTTCAGAAAAGTAAGCAACACTTCCCATAACTAAAACCGACCCTTTTTGGGCATTCGCAAAGCTAAACATAGCTAATGCAGCAATAACTAGAATTTTTTTCATGTGTGATATTTGTTAAATTTTGAAAGATATTTAACAATAAGAATGCCACAATTTATTCTTATTCAATGTTTTAACAAATTCACAAAACACAACACATTACAAAATACTTTTTTGCATTATTTTATTAAAAACAAAAGTTTTTCAATGAAAAATCTTTATCCTCAAAACAAAAAAAAGCACCCCGATTGGAGTGCTTTTCTGAAATTGAATATGTAACTTAAGATTAGAAGTTTTTAGAAACTCCAATGTTAAATGTTTGTCCAAAGTTGAAGTAGAATTTGCTAACATCAGCACCATTATTATCGAAGCTTAATGTTTCGTATCCTAAACCACCAATACTAAAGTTAAGACCAAATCCTTTTTTCATGTTAATGAAAAGAGCTGGAGTTACACCAACGTACATTCCATCTGCTTTAGATTTTGAATCAAGTAATCCGTTCTCATAATTTTTAACTTTTTGATTTTGGAAACCAGCTCCCATATCAGCAAAAACAGCAAAAGTCTGGTTCAATGGAACTGAGTAACGAACGAAAGCTCCAGCTCTAAAAGCGTTTACTTTTTGTTCCTCACCAATAAAACCATTTTTTGAAGAAGAAACTGTAAATTCACCTCCAACAGTCCAGTTGTCGTGAAATTGGTAACCTACTTTAGGAGAAAAGCTAAATTCATTTGATTTTGATTCAGTAAATCTGTATTCTGCTTTTTCAGAAGAATATCCGATGTTTCCACCTACTAAGATTGTTCCTTTTTGAGCGTTTGCAAAACTGCAGATAGCCAATGCAGCCATCACTAGAATTTTTTTCATAATTTGGGGTATATTTTAATTTTAGCATTCCTTTAACAATAACAATGCCGTGAATACTGGGCTCATTGATTTTTTTTATAACTACTTTAAAAGAGAATTTTTAGCAATCGAGACTATTTCTGTTTACTTTTGTAACAAATAAAAAGTCATGTCGATAGAAGTAAACAGTATATCAAAAAGTTACGGAGAGCAAAAAGCTTTAAATGAAATTTCGTTTAAAATTGAGAAAGGAGAAATCGTAGGATTTCTTGGTCCCAACGGAGCCGGAAAATCTACTTTAATGAAAATTTTGACGACTTATTTACTTGCCGACAGCGGCTCAGCCCTTGTAAATAGCCACGATGTCATGACAAACGCAAAAGCAGTGCAGCAGTCGATAGGATATTTACCAGAGCATAATCCGTTATATTTGGATTTGTATGTTCGTGAGTATTTGGCTTTTAATGCCGATGTTTATAAAGTACCAAAGTCAAGAATTGAAGAGGTAATTCAACTGACAGGACTGACACCGGAAAGCCATAAAAAAATCAGTCAGCTATCAAAAGGATACCGCCAGCGTGTTGGACTAGCGAATGCTTTATTGCACAATCCGGATGTTTTGATTTTGGATGAACCAACTACAGGTCTGGATCCGAATCAGTTAATGGAAATTAGAAATGTAATCAAAAATATTGGTAAGGATAAAACAATTTTTTTATCAACACACATTATGCAGGAAGTCGAAGCAATTTGCGATCGTGTCATAATTATTGACAAAGGACAAATCGTTGCAGACAATAAATTAGACCATTTAGTTGCTGCAAATGAAGAGCAAGTTATTGAGGTAGAGTTTGATTATAAAGTCGAAGAACAGCTTTTAGCCAAATTAGAAAACATTTCTTCGTACAAAAACACACATGACATGACTTGGGAACTAACTTTTGTTACCGAGAAAGACATGCGCCCTGCAATTTTCGACTTTGCTACAGAAAATGGTTTAAAAACATTACAGTTAAATCAGAAAAATAAAAACCTGGAAGCTGTTTTTAGAGAAATTACTAAGTAAATTTTCAGTCGCAGTCACGGTTTTCAGTCGCAGATTATAAAAAAACCGATTTATTCTTAGGAATAAATCGGTTTTTCTATTCTAAGAATCTTTGTTTCTCTTCATAATTCCCTTCTCTTTCAAACATTATTTACTCGTTATCAAACGTTTGACAATTTATTATACAATTTTTAATTATTTTTATTTAGACTTGTTATAAATAGTATTATATTTGCCAATGTAATATTAATATATCAGCACTATGTCGTCTTTATACGCCAATATAAAAAGTTTCTTCATTTCATTTTTAAATCAAACGGAAAGCTTTTTAGAAAAACTTTCTCAAAAAATTGAACAAACTGTTTTGCAATAAAATATAAGCCTATTTACACATTTAAAAGCCCAGAATCAAATGAATGTATCAGTCTTTACATATAGAATTTAAATCCCTTGAACTTGTTTTTTTGTTTTTTATTTTTTTTTGAAAGAAAAGAGCCTGCTAATATTAGACAGGCTCTTTTTATTTTTGATTGTAAAAAGCTTATTGCTTTTTGGCTTTTCTTTTTCCCCATTTGCGATTATACCAAACAATAAATCCTGTAATAGGTAAACTGGCCCCTATTAGTGCTGCAAAAAATGCAAGTACTTTTCCGGGGAAACCTAAAATTGTTCCTATATGAATATCATAATTCATTTTTCGTAATTTTCCTCCAAAACCTACTTCGTCGTAGTTTTTTGAATCAATACCGCCATCGACAATACGTTTTGCTGTATACTTATCAAAATAATAAAAATTCGCATTATAAAATTGTCCTTTGTTTGGGTAAGCCATCATGTAAATGGCCTCTTTTGTGTTTTTTGCATCTGGAAAACGATAATAAAATCCTTGTGCCTTTGGATTATTAACCAATACATTTTTCCAGCAGGCATCCATTACTTCTTTTACATCATGATATTTTCTTTTTGACAAAGAATCAGATTCTTTTTCTTTCCATTCTGTAAGCGTTTCTCCTCCAGAAGTAGTCCAATATAATCCTTCACTGTACCACTCAATTCCCCAAACCATTCCGGTAAGTGCTATTGCAAGTAAAAATAAAAGGGAATAAAACCCTAAAACGTTATGAAGATCTATGTTTACGCGTTTCCAATTTGCTTTCCATTTAATTTTAAAACTCTTATCTCTGGTTGTTTTATTCCATTTTTTAGGATACCACCAGATTATTCCGGTAATCAATAAGACAACAAAAACTAATGTTGCATAATTTACAATTGGTCTTCCTATTTCCCATGGAAGCCATAAAAAACGATGCCCTTTTAAAATCCAGTCAAAAAAAACAAATTCATCTTTATGATGAGTTTCAAGATCAACAATTTGACCGCTATATGGATTTAATTTAAGTGTATAGCGTTCTTTAGCTTCCCATTTTCCAATTTCAACATCAATTGTTCTTCCTTCTTTAAAAATTGCCGATTCAACTTTTGTGTGCGGGAATTTTTTAGTACTTATTTCTAGTATTTGAGATGGTGTAAGAAGTGTTTTTTGCTCAATTTTAGTATTGCTTTTCGAGTCAATTAATCCGATAATTTCTTCATTAAATATCCAAATACAAGCCGTTAAACAAACAACTAAAACAATACCCCCAGATATTAATCCAAGCCATAAATGCAGCCAGTCATTAATTTTACGGAAAGTCGTTTTTGATTTAGGTTTTGGGTTTTTCGTGTTTTTAGTGGAAGACATTATTTTGAAATTTATACGAAACAAAATGAAATTACTGCTATTAAAAAAACCATATAATCAAAGCCCGTAAGCAATGATTATATGGTTCACCTAAGATGTTTTTAATTATTTTTTTGGTGCCAATTTAGTAATAGCAGCGATATCAACACCACCACCAGTTACAAGTGCTCCTTTTGTAGCTGCTCCTGTAGTAAGATCAATTTTATATACACGAACTTCATCATTTGTTTTGAATGCTTTATATGCTTTTCCATCTTCTACAAATAAACTTCCAATTCCAAAATAATTATCTCCGGCATGATCAGGCAATCCTGTTACTTTTGTAATTGTTTTTGAAGGTAAATCTATAATAGCTGACTTAAATTTATAAGATACGTGGTTTAAGAATCCCCAAAGTGCAGTATCCTCAGCAGTTGGAATATAAACAACATATGCTTTTTCTCCTCCAATAGGATAAGCCGCAATTACTTTTCCACCAAGTGAGCTTGATTCTGTTTCAAAGAAATAATTAGCATCAAATTCTGAAGCTCCTTTATTAATACGAAGGATTGCTGATTTCTTATTTGCTTCTGGAGTTTCATAACCTGCAGAAAGAGCATTAGAAGAAAAAGTATAAACATTTCCAGAATCGGTACGAACAACTCCTGTTCCTGTATAGTACATTCCCACAGCTGTAGTACGCGGATCTTCAATTCTTTTTACAAAATTTAATGAAGGGTAATCATATATTCTGATATATGCTTTATCCTGAACCATATTCCAGTCTTTATCTCTGTTAAAAACAGAAACATAAATTTTTCCGCCGCTCACTGTTACTGCTGTAGGGAAATCAAAACGCCCTGTTGTAGTTTGAAAATTATCAAATTTACGAGCGGTAATTGCTTGTTTTTCCGGATCATAAACAATTAATTCATTGTCTGTTGATGTTCCGTCCCAAGATGCTCCAATAATTAATAACTTATTATCATCTGTTACACCATAAGCATAAGACGACTCAATAAAAATACGATTCCCTGCTGTTAATTGACTTGCAGCATTTAAATAATAAGGTGCTGCGCCAGTAACTTCGGTATCAAGGGCAAACATTGTATTCGCGATTGGCACATAAGATCCTCCTTGCTCAATTCCTTTTCCTGTCATGTCAATTGTTCCTGACATTAATTGCTCTAAAGAATCAAAGCTCCATAAGTAATTAGCATTCCATGTTTCCGTCCAGTATCCTAATACATATTTACTTCCTTCTACCGTGTCTGAATCATTTGATGAATCATCACTGCTGCATGAAAAAGTCAAGGCTGACAAAAGCACTATCGCTAATAAATTTTTAATTTTAAATGTTTTCATAATTGCTTATTTAATTAATTAACATCTGCCTAAGAGCAGATTTTGGATTGAGTTATTAATAAATGAGATTACATAAAGAAGTATCTCAGTTTTACTGTAAATGAGCGCCCTGGTTTTTGAACCATAAAATAATCATAGAGTCTTTCGTTGGTAATATTGCGGCACTCAAACGCCACATTATATCGGCCATTTTTTAAAGAATAAGCTAGAGCAGCCGAATAAAAAATTTGTTCCGGAATACTCTTTTTATATTCTGGAGCTCCTAAACTAGGATAATTCAAATAGTAACTGTCTGAATAATTAGCAAACAAATTGACAGAGAAAAGATCCTGCTCATATTTTAAATTTTTGAAATAAAAACCTAAATCAGCATTACCATATAAAATAGGAATATTTGGCAATTGTTTTTTATACAAGTAGTTTGGCTGATTGGTTCCGTATTGTCCATTAGGGTTCATGTCTACTGTTTTTTGATAAGTAGCATTTACCTGAAAAGTAAACCATTCTTTATAGCCGTAATTAAACACACCGTCAACTCCTGTAACCTGTACATTTGTTTTATTAACAGACATGGTATGAGTTCCTACTGCTATAGGCTGGATAAAATCTTTTGCTTCTCGGTAAATAAAATTCCCCTGCAGCCCGAAAGAATGTGCATTGTGGTCTTTTTTATAGCCAAAACCGACATTAACATTATCACTGCTCTCTGGATTTAAATTTGGATTTGGATCTGCCAGCAATCCATCTCCTAATAATTCAATTGGAGATTGAAGCCTGTAAGCATGTTCGTAAGATGCTTTGATTTGCAATTCTTCCGGAATTAAAAAATAAGCTGCTGCAGTTCCGTAACCAAAGTCATTAAAAGAACTGCTCATTATACTTCCATCACTTGCTAAAGTTACCTTAGATTTTAAATCGTACATTTTACCAAAAGCGTTAAAAGACAAACGTTTTTCAAGCGCATGTAAATTATAAGATAAGCCTACAAAGTTTTTGATTAAGTATGGTTTCGTTGGTATATCTTTTGGATCATACTCATTAACCTCTTTTCTTTTATAACCTAAATAAGTATAATTAAGTGCAAAAGAGTTATTTTCATTTAAATCGTATTTAATGTTAGCATTACTTTGCAGTGATTTAACATCAAATACCATTATTGATTTTTCATTCGGATTGATTTCTCCGCCGCTGTCATAATTTTTTACTGTATAATTTCCAGACCAGTCATACCTTGCAGACGAAGTATCAATTTTTCTTTCTTCGGCAATATTATAAGAGGCCGCTAAACTTGCTGTTAAATTTTTTACAAATAAATTAGTCTTTTTATATTTTAAAGAAGATACTATGTTTTTGCTTTCAGTAAACGCATCCCCAACAACAGCAAACATTGTTGCTCCTTGTTGTACTTCTTTTTTATTGGCACTTCCGGCAAGGCCAACTAATAAATAATCTGCATAACTTTTATCTTTTACTCCAACTTCGGCCATAATAGTTCCCTGTTTGTAACCATCATGAAAGTGTTTGAGTTTTTGTTCTGGTCCGTAAACTCCTGAAAAAGAATCCGGAATTTGTGCATCAATTTTATAACTGTTGTCTGAATAGTTTAAAAAAGCATTCAAATTAGCAACTATACCATTTTTACTTGTAAAACGTGTGTTGATTGCCGCTTTATGGGTATTGAAAGAACCATAACTATAAGAAGCATCAATAAATTTATTAGCCGATTTATTTGTCACAATATTTACGGCACCGCCTATCGCGTCTCCGCCAAGTTCAACCGGAACAACTCCTTTATAAACATCGACACGTTCTGCCATTGTTACAGGAATATTATTTAAGGTAAACGATGAGCCATAATTATCAATAGGAATTCCATCTAAGAAAAATTTAACCTGATCGCCAGAAAAACCATTTAAAGTAAATTTAAACTCAGACCCCATTCCTCCTGTTTCTCTTACACGAACTCCAGTAGTTCTATTTAAAACCTGATTTAAATCGGCAGAAGTATTATAAAGCTGTTTCAAATCAACCGCAGTAATATTAAAGGCTTCTTCGCGAACACGCTGCACTTTAGATTTTCCTTTAACCTGAACTTCTTCTAAAGCCGCCATATCTTCTTCGATGGTAATAGTAGGAAGTGTTTTAGACTGGTCCAGATTTATTTTGGTTTGTTTTGATTTATAACCAACATAAGTAATCGATAAAGTATAATTACCTGGTACAGCACTAATTTCAAATTCTCCTTTTTCGTTTGTTAAAGTTGAATAAGATGTGCCTTTTAATGCCACCGAAACACCTTCAGCAGGTTTTCCATTATTTCCTAAAACAACACCACTTAAGTTTACTTTGCTATTTTGTGAGAAACCCTGAAGCGAAATGAAGAACAATAAAATCAGGATTAACAGTCTATTTATTTGCATTATATTAATTTGATTTAAATTAAATTTGGCACAAAATTAACATACAAATACAATTAAAAACAAATTTATTTTTAATTATTCTAAATAAAAATAAAATTAACCTTTAAAATAAAATATCAATAAAAAAACATATCAATTCTTAAGATTTGATTAATATTAAATTAATTTTTAATTAGATAAAATTGAAAATAAGTTAAAATCACAATTTCTAAATACATTAAAAAACTTACAAACCCCATAAAAAAAGTCCTGCTAACCATAAGTTAACAGGACTTTGTAAAAAAAGTTTTTTTTAGTGTTTTAAATAAGCTGTTTCATTTTTTCTAAAACTATTTTAATATCTTCTTCAGTAGTTCTCCAATTTACAAATGAAGCTCGGATTCCTTTTTTATTTTGGTAAACAGTCGGTGTCATAAATACTTTTCCAGTATCATTTAGCTTCGTTAAAAAATCGCCTGCTTTATCCTGATTCCTTTCTCCTTTTAAAGTAAAACAAACATTATTCAACCGAATTGGAGCAAGAAGTTCAAAATTACCATCTTCAATAAGGGCATTTCCAAAATGAAGTGCCAATGAAGTACTCTTTTCGATAATATCACAAAAACCTTCTTTCCCGTAAGCTACTAAAGAAAACCAAACCGGCAGTGCTCTCAAACGACGTGAATTTTCAGGAAGAACATTTAAATAATTAAAATTCTCCAGCGGATTTCCTAAATATGGTGCATTCGAATTCTGAAATGTTTCAATCTGCAGGTTTATATGTTCTTTTTTAATTAAATAAAAAGCACTTTCATAAGGTACATTCAGCCATTTATGACAATCAATTGTAATGCTGTCGGCATTTTCCCAGCCTTTTACAAAATGTTTGTATTTCTCTGAAACTGCTGCAAATCCACCAAAAGCGCCATCAATATGCCACCAGAAATTGTATTTTTCTTTTAGATTTGAAATAGCTTCAAAATCATCAAAATCTGCAGTATTTACGGTTCCGGCACTTGAAATTAAGATGAAAGGTTTTCCGTTTAATTCTTTAATTTTCGATTCTAAATCAGCAATATCAATTGCTTCACGATTGCCTTCAACTGTTTTAACTACCGTGTAATTCTGACTTCCAATTCCTAACATTGATAATGATTTTATGGAAGAAGAATGCGGCGTTGCAGTTAAGATATTTATGGCTTCTGAAATTCCGTTTTTAGCAAAATCTTTTCCCAATTGTTTTCCAAACCATTGTCTCGCAACAGCTAAACTGGTAAAATTTGACATTGTTGCTCCCGTTACAAATCCGCCCAAAAAAGAGTCTGGAAGTTCTAATAATTGTAATAATAAATTAATCGTTTCAAATTCTATTAAAGCAGAATTTCCTCCTTGTGATGTTATCGATTGTGTATTTTGATCGTAAACTGTTGCCAGCCAGTCACCAACAATAGAAGCCGGAGTTGATCCTCCCGTTACAAATCCCCAATAACGAGGGCCTGGAGACGAAACTAATAAAGGCGCTAATCTTTCATTAAATTCTTTTAAAGCTTTTTCTGAACCTAAACCTAACTCGTTTAAATCTCGTTTGGGATCAATTTTATTGGTATTGGATGTTGGAATATTTTCAAGATTATTAAGGAAATCAATCCCTTGTTGTTTTGCTTTTTCTAAGATATTTTCTAAATCGTTTAGATCGTGTTGTAGTATTGTGTTCATATTTACATAAGTTATTTGATCAGCGTCATTGTCAGGCTGAGCGAAGTCGAAGCCTTTACATGCGAGATAAAGTTATTTTAAGAATTATTTTTGAAAGGAAAATTTTTATACCGAAGCTACCACTTGGTTTTTTCGGAGAATCTCGAAACCATCATCGAGCAGATTACATCACCGTTTGCGTTTAGTAAAGTGGCAATTGGATCAACCAAAGTTCCCAAAATCATAGCAACTGGAAGTGCTTGTTCCATTGGGAAACCGTAAACGGTAATGGCCAATATTTCGCCAATATAACCTCCGTTTGGAATTCCTCCTTCGACTATTGAAACTATTACAGTAATTCCTAAAGCCAGAAGAATAGTCATTGGATCTGTAAAATCTTTGCCAAACATAGCAAACAAAAAGGTTATTTTTAAAATGGATGACATACTCGATCCGTCTTTGTGCAAAGGTGCACCAAGCGGAATGACCAAATTGCGAACATGCGACGGGATTCCCATTTTTTGTGCAGCATCCAGATTTGCCGGAATCGTTGCAATACTGCTGCAAGTTCCAACTGCTGTTAATGAAGGCGTGATATTATTACTCCAAAAAACTTTAAAAGCTCTTTTTCCGCCAGCGACTAGTGCGTATAAACTAAAAAACACAAAGAAATAGAAAATACAGGCCGCATAATAAACCGCCATAGGTTTTGCATAAACACCAAACAACTGCGGACCAAAAATACCAACTTGATAAGCAAAATATGCTCCCAAACCAATTGGCGCAAATTTCATTATGATGTTTAATAGCTGTTTCATAACCTCGTTTCCGGAATCCAGAAAGCTCTTAAAAGCCTTTCCTTTTTCTCCCGACTGCAATGTTGCAAAGCCAATTAAAAAGGAGAAAATAATCAATGCCAGCATACTTTTTCGCGACAATAGTTCGAAGAAATCATTTGCCGTAAGCAGTTTCGCAATTTGATCTCCAGCTGATCCTGATTCAATCTTTTCAAATGGAACTTTGGTAATCGCAATATCCTGATGAATTGGAAAAAGGTACACAGCACAAATCATTACAATTCCTGAAATAAGAATTGTCCCTAAAAAAACCAGTATCATAATCACAAACAGTTTTCCTAGTTTTTCTGTTCTTTCCAGATTAGCAATGGAAGAACCAATCGTGAAAAATATAAGTGGAATAATAGCGGTAAAAAGTAAATTCAGGAAAATGTCACCAAGTGGTTTTATTACCAAAACTTTCTCTCCAAACACTAATCCAAAAATACTCCCAACTATAATACCCCCAAGAAGTAAAAGTATACTGCTGTAATTCTGTAAAAAATTGATTTTTTTAACTTCCATAATTTAATAAGGATTATAATTCAGAAAGATTAATAATGAAGAATGAAAGTACACAAAAAAAGACTGCCAAAAAACCGCTTTGTTACTTCTCCAAAACAATTGTGGTAAAAACTCTTTCAGCAAGTTCGCCTGTTTTGCTTTTTACTTGTTCTGTCTGACTTTCCATGTAAACAATTTTAAAAGGCGTTTTCTCAATTAGTTTTTGTGCTTTTTCAGAACTGTAAAGCTCAAATTCAAATTGCGTAAACGGAAGTTGCTTCATGAAATCTTCCTGAGCAAATGTCAAACAAAAATTTCCGCTTGATTTTAAAACTCTGTAAATTTCTAAAAGCAATTTCTCTGGCTCTTGCCAAAAATAAATGGTATTTACGGTAAATATTTTATCGAAAGATCCGTTTTCAAACGGAATAGTATTTCCGTCGTAAAGTGAAAAGAAAGCTAGTTTTTGAGAAACAAAATTTCTGTTGATTTGGCGTGCTTCCTGAAACATCAATTCCGACATTTCCAAGCCGTAATATTTCAGATTTTCTGCTTGATCGAATAAAAATTCTAGGTGGCCAGCGTTGCCGTGACCTAATTCCAGAATTTTATTTTCTTTGGAGATATTGAGGTTTTGAATCGAATGTTTTGTCATATTGATGTTCGTTTCGTTCATCATATTCCCCATTTCGATTCCTTTTTCTCCCGATGGATGTTTTAATTGCGAGGCTATGGCTTGTAGTTCTTCTTGTCTCATGATTGTAAAAGTTAAATTCCAAATTAAAAAAATCCAAATTCCAAGCTTCGTTTGTCATTGCGAGGAACGAAGCAACCGCACTAACAAAAATATGCAGCGTGAGATTGCTTCGTCCTCGCAATGACCTTAAAAAACCTGACTCGCTATCTGGCGAATATTCTCCGATTTACCCATTGAATAATAATGTAAAAACGGAACGCCAGCTGCTTTTAATTCTAATGATTGCTGAATCGCCCATTCGATTCCGACTTGTTTGATTTCAGCATTATTTTTGCATTTATCAACCGCATCGATTAAATCTTCTGGAAGATCGATTCTGAAAATTTGCGGTAAAACTTGTAAATGTCTTTGAACAGCAATTGGCTTAATTCCAGGAATAATAGGAATTGTTATCCCCATTTCTCTTGCTTTTTCTACAAAGGCAAAATATTTTGAGTTGTCAAAAAACATTTGTGTTACCACATAATCTGCTCCTGCATCCACTTTTTCTTTTAATCTTTTTAAATCTGATTGTAAAGAAGGTGATTCTAAATGTTTTTCAGGATAACCTGCAACACCAATACAAAAGTCCGCTTTATTATCAATATCCATCACTTCGTGCAGATATTTTCCACAATTTAAATCTTTGATTTGACGAACCAAATCAACTGCGTAATGATTTCCTCCTGCTTTCGGTACAAAAGATTGTTCGTCTTTCATCGCGTCACCACGAAGCGCCATTACATTATTGATTCCTAAATACTGACAATCAACAAGCATATATTCTGTTTCTTCTTGTGTAAATCCGCCACAAAGCAAATGCGGAACCGTATCTACATTGTATTTATGTTTTATAGAAGCGCAGATTCCAAGCGTTCCCGGACGCATACGAGTCAGTTTTTTGTCTAAAAGTCCGTTTCCTTTATCAATATAAATATACTCTTCGCGAGAGGTTGTTACGTCAATAAATGGCGGTTTAAACTCCATTAACGGATCAATATTATCGTATAATTCCTGAATACTTTTCCCTTTTTGAGGCGGAATAATTTCAAATGAGAATAATGTTTTTCCTTTGGCGTTTTCTATATGCTCTGTTACTTTCATTTTTTATTTTTTGTTTCAAGTTTTAGGTTTCAAGTTTCAAGTTGCTGTAGAGAACTTGAAACCTGAAACCTGAAACCAAAATAACTTTTATTAGTCTGCTATATTAGGGTTTAACCATTTCATGGCATAATCAGTTGGAACATTACGTCGTTTAGCATAATCTACTACCTGATCTTCTTTTATTTTTCCGAGTCCGAAATACCTACTTTTTGGATTTCCGAAATAATATCCAGAAACTGATGAAGCCGGCCACATCGCCATGCTTTCTGTCAAGGTAACTCCAATTTCTTCGGCTACATTTAAAAGCTTCCAAATCGTTGGTTTCTCCAAGTGATCTGGACAAGCCGGATAACCTGGCGCCGGACGAATTCCTTTATAATTTTCTTTAATCAATTCTTCGTTGGTTAAAGATTCTTCTGAATCATAACCCCAAAAATCTTTACGAACTCTCTCGTGAAGATATTCGGCGAAAGCCTCAGCAAAACGATCGGCAAGCGCTTTCACCATAATCGAATTGTAATCGTCTAAATTTTTCTCGTATTCCGCCGCCCATTCGTCTACACCAAAACCAGTTGTTACGCAAAAAGCACCCATATAATCTTCTATTCCGCTTTCTTTTGGCAGAATAAAATCGGCTAAAGCGATATTTGGTGCACCTTTTGTTTTTTGCGACTGCTGACGAAGCGTTAAGAATTTCTCCAAAACTTTTCCGTTTTCATCGCGTAATTCGATATCGTCATCATCAATCTGATTCGCAGGGAAAATTCCGTAAATACCTTTTGCTTTTAGCTTTTTCTCCTCTAAGATTACTTTAAGCATCGCTTGAGCATCAGCAAAAACAGAAGTTGCTTGTTCTCCCACAACCTCATCCGTTAAAATTGCCGGATATTTTCCGTACAATTCCCAAGTCTGAAAAAATGGCGTCCAGTCGATATACGGAACCAAAACATCCAGTTCTATTTCTATGGTTTGTTTGCCAATTACTTTTGGCTTAGTCGGTGTATATTCAGACCAATCCAATGGTAATTTATTTCTACGAGCATCTTCAATCGTCAGGAAGTTTTTATCTCTTGAACGATTCAAAAATGTTTCTCTAAAAGAATCGTATTCTGCACGAATATCGCTTGCGTATATTTTTCGGTTATGATCCAACAAGTTTCCTGCAACAGTAACGGCTCTCGAAGCGTCGTTTACGTGAATTACAGTTTCTCTGTATTGAGGTGCAATTTTCACGGCTGTATGCGCGCGTGAAGTTGTTGCCCCACCAATCATAATCGGGATTTTAATATTTTGTTTGTCTAATTCTTTAGCCAAATACACCATCTCGTCAAGCGAAGGTGTAATTAATCCGCTTAATCCAATAATGTCTACATTATGTTCAATCGCAGCGGCAATAATTTTTTCCGGAGGCACCATAACACCAAGATCTACAATCTCATAGTTATTACAAGCCAAAACTACCGAAACGATGTTTTTACCAATATCGTGAACGTCACCTTTTACAGTTGCCATCAGGATTTTTCCGTTTCCTTGTTTGTCTCCGGCTTGTTTACTTGCTTCGATATAAGGTAGTAAATAAGCAACGGCTTTTTTCATTACACGAGCCGATTTTACGACCTGAGGCAAGAACATTTTTCCGCTTCCGAACAAATCTCCAACGACATTCATTCCCGTCATCAAATTGATTTCGATAACTTCAATTGGTTTCGTTGCAGCCAAACGTGCTTCTTCAACATCTTCTTCAATAAAAGCATCAATTCCTTTTACTAACGAATGCGTAATACGCTCTTGAACCGTTCCAAAACGCCATTCCTGAACTGCTTTTTCATCTGATTTTACTTCGCCTTTTACGTTCTCAGCAAAATCCAAAAGTCGTTCTGTAGCATCGTCACGTCTATCTAAAATTACGTCTTCAACGTGTTCTAATAAATCTTTCGGAATATCATCGTAAATCGTCAACATTTCCGGATTAACGATTCCCATCGTCATTCCGTTTTTAATCGCGTGGTATAAAAACACCGAGTGCATTGCTTCACGAACCGTGTCATTTCCTCTAAAAGAGAACGAAACGTTACTTACTCCACCGCTGATGTGTGCGTGAGGAAGGTTTTCACGAACCCATTTTGTTCCTCTAAAGAAGTCCAAAGCGTTCAATCTATGCTCCTCCATTCCCGTTGCAACAGGGAAAATATTTAAATCGAAAATAATATCTTGCGGAGGAAACCCTACTTTGTTCACCAAAATATCATACGAACGCTGACAAATTTCTACTCGACGATCGTAATTATCCGCCTGACCAACTTCGTCAAAAGCCATAATAATTGCCGCTGCTCCGTAACGTTTGATTAATCTAGCGTGATGAATAAAAGCTTCTTCTCCTTCTTTTAACGAAATCGAGTTTACGACGCTTTTTCCTTGTACTACTTTAAGACCGGCTTCAATGATTTCCCATTTCGAACTGTCGATCATAATCGGCACTCTCGAAATGTCTGGTTCTGCAGCAATTAAATTCAAAAATTTAGTCATTGCATTAACACCGTCAAGCATTCCCTCATCCATATTAATATCGATGATTTGTGCTCCTCCTTCTACTTGTTGTCTTGCAATATCAAGCGCCTCGTCATATTTCTCTTCCTTGATTAATCTTAGGAATTTTCTCGAACCTGTTACATTCGTACGCTCACCAACATTCACAAAAACACTTTCCGGCGTAATAATTAATGGTTCTAATCCTGATAATACAAGGTCTCTTCTGTTTTCTGTCATTTCTTTCTAAGTTACTAAGATCCTGAGATACTAAGGTTCTAAGTTTTTTATTCTATTTTCTTTCCTGCGAGGTTTTTAAAGCCTTGTAGGTATATTCGTTTTCAATATTTTAATTTGGGCGTGTCCTTCGGCCGGGCTATCCGTTACAAGTCCTCGCTCTTCCTTCGTCAGGCTGTGGGCTTTTCACTTCTATCCCTCACGCAGTACTACGGAACATTTATTTCCATTTTGACATTTCTATGTATTTACATGTTACTCCAGCATCATAGAAATAATATTTTGTTTTTATAAAACCCGCTTTGACTAATGTAATCGAGTCAGGTTGTAGTTCTTCTTCTAAAATAAGATTATTTTTTTCTAGATCACTCAAATCATATTTCACTTTATAAAATTTATTTAAAAGTGCTGGATCATACTTTGCGACTGAAATTTTTGATATGATTTTTTTATCCAAATAAAAATAATATTGTAAATAAGTAACCTTACGTCCATATTTAAATCTAGTCGAAAGTCCTATAGCTTCCCCTTTTAAATTTGCATCATCTTCATCATACTTCTTTTCATTCTTATTTGAAAAAATACTAAACAGAAATATTAGTGCAAGCAGGGCTATTCCTATAACTCCTTTGATTTTATCTAAATCTCTTTTGTTTTCTTCCACTTTTTAATTTTCAACCGAATACATTCTGTTGCTATTAATATATATTCCTTCGAAACTCTTTAAAGAGTATTCAATTCTAATTACTTTCCATGCATCATATAAAGGATCTTACCGTTTTTTGCTGAGATTTTGATATCAAACACACCTCCAAAACCAATATTATTAAAAGTCCCTTCAATATGCCAAATAGAATCATTTTCAATTGTTACTGTATAAGGCCTTTGATCTTCTATTTGATCTTTACCATACGATTCAAATAAAATAGGTTCCGCTATTCCGACTGCTGTTTCTTCTTTTGTAACTAAACAATCTTTACATTTAATGCTTTTCTGAAAAACTGTATTTGTTGTGTAATTGCAACTTACAAGCATCAAAGTAATCAAAAACAAAATCTTCTTCATATTAATTGAAAAACTCATCATGAGTTACGCAATTACCGGCGCAACTCTCGGCTTATAATCCTTTGCAACCTCAGCAATTAATCGAATATGATCTGGAGTTGTTCCGCAACAACCACCAATTATATTAATTAAATTATCGTCTAAATATTCTTTGATGAAAGCCTGAGTCTGCTCTGGTGTTTCATCATATTGTCCGAATGCATTTGGCAATCCTGCATTTGGATGCGCCGAAACATTAAAACTTGTATTGTGTGCTAATGTTTTTAAATATGGTTTCAACAAATCGGCTCCAAGAGCGCAATTGAATCCTACACTTAATAACGGAATATGCGAAACTGAAATCAAAAATGCTTCTACAGTCTGTCCAGAAAGTGTTCTTCCTGAAGCATCTGTAATCGTTCCCGAAACCATAATTGGAATATCCAGATTACGCTCTTCTTTTACTTCTTCGATTGCAAAAAGTGCTGCTTTAGCATTTAATGTATCAAAAATTGTTTCTACTAAAAGTAAGTCACAGCCACCATCCATTAAAGCTTCTACTTGTTCTTTGTAAGCAATTCGTAAATCGTCAAAGGTTACAGCTCTGTAACCCGGATCGTTTACATCTGGCGACATACTTGCCGTACGGTTTGTTGGCCCAATTGAACCCGCTACAAAACGAGGTTTTTCCGGATTTTTTGCGGTAAACTCATCGGCTACTTGTCTTGCGATTTTTGCCGATTCGTAGTTTAACTCGTAAACCAAATCTTCCATGTGATAATCGGCCATACCGATTGTCGTTCCTGAGAAGGTATTGGTTTCTACAATGTCAGCACCTGCTTCGTAATATGCGGCGTGTACATCGTGAATCGCTTGTGGTTGTGTTAGGGATAGTAAATCGTTGTTTCCTTTTAGTGGATGCGGGAAATCTTTGAAACGCTCTCCTCTGAAATCTTCTTCTGAGAAATTATAGCGTTGCAACATTGTTCCCATTGCTCCGTCAAGGATTAGGATATTTTTTTTTATTGCTTCTTGAATTGTTATTGCCATCTTGTATTTGCCGCTAAGGCGCTAAGGCACAAAGCTTTTTTTATTTTTAATTTTGAAGGCTCTGTTTGCCTTCGATATTTTTTCACATTAATTCCAAAAATGCACTATTGTCAGCTTATTAGCCCCGATTGAAGTGGAAATCCTTTTGATTTTTTTCTTTAAAAAAGCAAAAGATTGCAACAAAAAGCGGGAACTATTGACTGCAAAAATGCGCCAATGATTCGCTCCTGATACAGAATCTGTTTCAGTAAATATTATATGTTATCGAGAAAAGTTTTGAGAAATACGAGTATGTATTTGTGTTATCTATCTTTAATACTGGAAAATGTCGTATAAAGTAGAATTTAGCACCTTCTTTATGATAAAGGGTTGCTAAGGTTTCATCGGGTCTATCCCTCCGCCTTTCGTGATAACTGACAATAATTTTTAAGAACAGTGCAAAGGTATGAAATAGGCTTTCGATTTGCAAATGTTTTTTTTCTAAGGTGCTGAGTTTCTAAGATGCTAAGATTCTAAGTTTTTTTTAAGTGCTAAAATTCTAAAATAATAGCAATAAGTTTAACCTCATCTGTAATATGTTATTTCAAAATTTTGAACCTGATTTAAATAGAAATAATTAGTAATCAATTTTTCTAAAATATCGATTTTTTCTTGAAGCTCTTTGACTCTTTCATTGGCTCTTTTTTTATTATTTCCAAGATCTTCCTGATAATATACATTTTGACTTTCTTCATCTGAAACATATTGTCTCAACGTTTTGATGTACAAATCTTTTTGCTTTTTAAAATTGTATTTCTTTTCGTAGTATTCTTTGCTTGATTTTAGTTGGTAAATTGAATATTCTACAGAAGCATTTAATCTTATATATTGATGACCAAAATATGTCCCTCCGTAATTTAGCCTCCAATAAAGCCCATTAATTGCTTTATATGATTGGGTTAAAATTTCTCTTTCTTTTTTAAATTTTTCTTCTCCATTTTTTTGTTTAAGATAATAGGCATACAATAAACAAAATTGATCTTCTCCTGCTTCACTGCTAAAAGTTATACTTTCCTCTTTTCCGTTTTGATCAATATAATTTCCCCATAATTCAATTGAACAAGCTTCTTTTGGGGTTGAAGGAAATTCAGCTTTTAAAACTGGGAAAAGCTTTTCAATTTTATTCAATTCATTTCTAGAAAATATCAATGAATCGTAATCATCTTCAGCATAAATAAAAACCTTTTCTTTTTCAAGTTTTGGATCATCATACAAATGAGGTAGACTTGCAGTTTCCTTTTTTTCAGAGATTTTTACTTTAGCTTTAACTGGTTCCTTTTTTGTTTTTTGGCATCCCGTTAAAAAACTTAAGAAAACCATGATCAGGATTATTATATTTCTCATTTTAGCAGTTAAATCAATTTTTTCATTAAAGATATGGATTAAGCCATTACGTTTTAAAAAAGAAAAAGCCCAAACTAAAAGTTTGAGCTTTCTATATAAAAATTAGTCCCTTAGAACCTTAGTATCTCAGATTAAACAATCGCCTTAACAACCGCTTTTGGAGCTTCTTTACGAGTTCCGTCGAAACCGTCTACACCAGAAACTGTTGTATATTTCAATACGTATTTTTTACCTGGGTTGATTATTCCGTATGCTGCCTGACACATTAAAGTTGCTTCGTGGAAACCACAAAGAATTAACTTTAATTTTCCTGGGTACGTGTTGATATCTCCAATTGCGAAGATTCCCGGAATGTTAGTTTGGTAATCTAATGCATTGTTTACTTTGATGGCATTTTTCTCGATTTCTAATCCCCAGTCGCCGATTGGACCTAATTTTGGTGTTAATCCGAAAAGCGGGATAAAATAATCACATTCGATTTTACGGTGTGCTCCGTTTTCTTCGATATCTAACGATTCTACGTGCTCTGCGCCATTAATTCCGATAACTTCTGCCGGTGTGATTAATTTAATTTTTCCAGCTGTTTTTAATTCCTGTACTTTTTCTACAGAATCTAAAGCGCCTCTAAATTCGTTTCTTCTGTGAATTAAAGTTACTTCTGAAGCTACGTTTGCTAAGAAAATTGACCAGTCTAATGCTGAATCTCCTCCTCCTGCAATTACAACTCTTTTATCTCTGAATTTTTCAGGATTTTTGATGAAGTATTTTACTCCTTTATCTTCATAAAACTCGATATCTTCGATAAGTGGTTTACGAGGCTCGAAACTTCCTAAACCTCCAGCGATTGCGATAACCGGCGCGTGGAATTTAGTTCCTTTGTTTGAGGTTACAATGAAAGATCCGTCTTCTTGTTTGTCGATTGTTTCTGCACGCTCTCCTAAAGTAAAACCTGGCTCAAATTGTTTGATTTGCTCCATTAAACCATCAACTAAATCTCCGGCTAAAACTTCTGGAAAACCTGGAATATCATAAATAGGCTTTTTAGGATATAATTCTGAAAGCTGTCCTCCTGGTTGAGGCAAAGCATCTAAAATGTGGCATTTTAATTTTAATAATCCTGCCTCGAAAACGGCAAATAAACCTGTTGGGCCTGCTCCAATTATAAGTATATCTGTTTTAATCATTATGGTTGTTGTTTATAATCATTCTTAATAATACAAAGAAACGAATAATTTATTCTCCTGACAATGATTTTTATCATTATTCATTTCTCTGTTATGTTACTCTTTATTTTTGAGCGAAGATGTTATTTCGTTCATTCTCTTCACTTTTTCTTCAAAATTACCTTTTAAGGTTTTACGATATTCATTGAGGTTTTCAACCATTTGATTTATATCGTCCGGAATTACTTCTTCGAAAAACTCTCGCAATCTCTTTGCCGTTGTTGGCGATTTTCCGTTGGTTGAAATAGCAATTTTTACATTTCCTTTTGTTACGATTCCGCCTAAATAATAGTCACATAAATCGGGCGTATCGGCGATATTGCAAATCAAATAACGTTTTTTCGATAATTCGTAAATCTTTTTATTCACTTTCAAATCGTCTGTACAGGCAATTACCATGTGACGCTTTTTGAGCATTTTCTTTTTGAACTTCGATTTTGTCAACGTAATCGAAGGATGATTTTCGGCTAAAACTTTAATTTCTAAATGAAATTCTTTTGCCACTACCTCAACATTTGCATTCGGACTTGACTTCAACAAGAAAGAAAGCTTTTCTAAACCTACATTTCCTCCGCCTACAATTAAAACATTCAGATTATGAAGTTTTAAGAATATGGGATATAATTCGTTCTGTTCCATTTTAATTTAATTTCATCTAAACAAAATTAGATGATTTTTTGATGCATATTGAATTAAATATCCATGCGTTCCCGAGGTTGAAACCTCGGGCTATGTTTTATTATCTTGCTATCTCTTTTGATAGAAATTCTTCGTAAAAACCTTTTAACTTATTACTTTCTCTTACAACTTCTCCAAGAACAATAATAGCTGGTGAACCTAATTCTTTTTGTTTTACAACTTCTAAAATTGAATCTACTGTTCCAACTCCAACTTTTTCTTCTGCTGTTGTTCCATTTTGGATGATCGCAACGGGTAAATTTCCTTTATCTTCTTTTTGAAATAAATCGATGATTTGAGGCAATTTGTGCATTCCCATTAAAATCACAACGGTTGCAGAAGATTGTGCTGCTAGAGCTACATCTAAAGATAATTTTCTATCAGAAGTCGTTCCGGTAATCGCCCAAAAGCTTTCTGAAACGCCTCTTTTTGTTATTGAAATTCCTTGACTTGCGGGAACAGCAACTACAGATGAAATTCCTGGAACTACAATAGTTTCTATTCCGAAACTTTCTGCAAAATCAATTTCTTCTCCGCCTCTTCCAAAAATAAAAGGATCTCCGCCTTTTAATCGTACTACGTTTCCGTAAGTCAAAGCATTGTCAACAATCAGCTGATTGATTTGATCCTGCGTATAAGCATGATTTCCGATTCTTTTTCCAACAAAAATTCGGATTGCATTTTTGGGTGCATAATCCAGAATTTCTTCGTTGGCCAAAGCGTCGTATAAAACCACATTTGCTTCAGCCAATGCTTTTACAGCTTTTAGCGTAAGTAAATCGGGATCGCCCGGACCTGCACCAACTAAAGTTATTTTGGGTTTTATATTAAGCATTTTCTAGTTCCTGAGCTCTGAAAGTTTCGATTTTATCAAAGAAAACTACTGCCTGAGCAATATAATCTTTAGCGAAAGCTTCTGATGGTTCATTTTTATTGATTTGGTAAACCAAGTCTTTAAAAGTTGAGTTTAATTCGATTTTATTATTTTCAACAAAAACAGTATCAAACAAATCTACAATTCCTGCATGATGATTTGTTTTTTGGTTTTCTGACAATAACAACGCTTTTGCTCCATTTACAAATCCTGCGTAAGCATGATAAATTGCATCTGACCATTTTTTCTCGTCGAAAGATTCTTGAGCCAAGATCAATTTCTCTTTAGCTTCAAACAATAATGTCGCTACTAAATCGATCACTACTCCGGCACATTCTCCAACTCCAACTGCTTTTACATAATTGTCTGCGTTACCCCAATCTACAAAATCAGCTTCTGTTAAATTAGTTACGTCTGCGAAAGGCTTTAAAATTTCATAGAAATATTTCTCTCCTTTTGTATCATAATAATCTAGGAATTTTTGTCCGCTTCCGTTAGCATCAAAATCATTTAAAATGGTACGCAATGCATCAGGACCTCTACGACTCGGTACTTTGATTACTTTATCAGCAAAACGTCCTGCTCCGTTTCCTAATCTTCCTCCACCTAATAAAACTTGTAAAGCCGGAGCTACTAGTTTTCCTGAATTGATAGACATTCCTTGGAATCCAATTGCAGACATATTGTGTTGTCCGCAGGCATTCATACAACCAGAAATTTTAATTTCGATTTCGCGGTTGTTTAAATACTGAGGATATTCTGCTGTTAAAACTCTTTCTAATTCTTCTGCAATACCGGTACTACTTGCAATCCCCAAATTACAAGTATCAGTACCCGGACATGCCGTAATATCTCCAACTGAATTATATCCTAGCTGAACAAAATCCAACTTGGCTAATTCTTGGTAAAAGAAAGGCAGATTTGCCTCTTTTACGTGACGTATTACAATATTTTGACGCAATGAAAAACGTAATTCATTTGCTGCATAATTTTTAATTAAATCGGCTAATAATCTCGCTTTATCAGTATAAAAATCACCTAATAAAACTTTGATCCCGATAGCATAATAACCGTCTTGTTTCTGTTTGATTACATTCGAATTTTTCCACGTTTCATATGCTTTAGTATCTTCGATTGTAACTTGCGGAACTTCTAATAATGGCTCTGGAATTGGACCATCAAAAGCGGTTGTATCAATTTCGTATGTTTCAAAAGCGATGGCTTTTTTCTCTTGTTCAACCAAGTCAAGGAAAACATCTCTTCCCATTTCTTTGATTAAGAATTTCATACGTGCTTTCATTCTTTTTGCACGTTCTCCGTATCTGTCGAAAATACGTATAATTCCTTCTGCTGTTGGAATGATTTCGTTAACTGGAACAAATTCTGAAAGCAATTCAGCATGCGCTGGCTGAGATCCTAAACCTCCACCAAACATGATTTTAAATCCGCGTTGTCCGTCTTTGATTTTCGGAATAAATCCTAAATCATGCAAATAACTCAAAGCTGTATCTTCATCTGAAGATGAGAACGAAATTTTGAATTTACGTCCCATTTCCTGACAGATTGGGTTTCTTAATAGATATTGAAAAAGTCCGTGAGCATAAGGCGAAACATCAAATGGTTCGTTTACATCTACACCCGCTAATTCGCTTCCTGTGATATTTCTAACCGTGTTTCCACAAGCTTCACGAAGCGTAATATCGTCTTTAGCCAAATCCGCCCAAAGTTCTGGTGTTCTGTCTAAACTCACATAGTGAATCTGGATATCCTGACGTGTTGTAATGTGCAAACGTCCTGTAGAATATTCATCAGAAACTTTAGTAATACGCACTAATTGTTCGCTCGTTACTTTACCGTAAGGCAATTTGATACGAATCATCTGAACGCCTTCCTGACGTTGACCGTAGATTCCACGTGCTAAACGAAGACTACGAAAACGCTCATCATCAATTTTTCCTCCACGGAATAAGTGAATCTTTTTTTCTAATTCGATAATCTCTCTTTGAACTACCGGATTTTCTATTTCTGTTCTAAAACTTTCCATTTGTTTTACGCTTTAGGCTTTAAGCTTTAGGCTATAAGCTTTTTAACTTTGTGTTTTTCTTGCTTTAGGCTTTAGGCAATAAGCTGTAAGCTTTCTTGCATGCCTTTTTATACGTTTTTTGCTAAAAGCTTACAGCCTAAAGCTTATAGCTTACCGCAGGTTTACCTAATAAATCCTACTCCTGCTGTTGTGTTTGTTGCTGTATCAATTAAGATGAAAGCTCCGTTTGATTTGTTTTCGTTGTATGAATCAAAATATAACGGTTTGCTTAATTTGATCGTTACTTCTCCAATTTCGTTGATTGCTAATTGTGAAGCTTCTGTCGTTCCTGAGTAATCTGTCGCAATTGTATTTTTAATGCTTTCTACTTTTGCTAAAACTCTGTTAGTATTATGTTGTACCAAATATTTAGTTCCCGGAACCAGTTTTTTACTGTCCATCCAGCAAACTGTTGTGGTAATGTCTTTTTCAATTTTTGGAAGTTCTGATGATTTTACAATCATGTCACCTCTTGTTACATTGATATCATTTTCTAATTCGATTGTGATCGAAGAACCTGCAACGGCTTCATCAAATGTTTTATCGAAAAAGTGAATTTTAGATACTTTAGATTCGGTTAAAGAAGGAAGAACCGTTACAGCATCTCCAACTTTGATTGAGTTTCCGTATAATTTTCCTGCGTAACCTCTAAAATCGTGGTATTCTTCTGTTTTCGGACGAATCACGGTTTGAACTGGAAAACGTGCTTTTCCTGCTTCAAATACATCATGAGCATGTAATCCTTCTAAATGTTCCAAAACCGTTTGCCCGTCATACCAAGGCATATCTTTTGACTGATCAACAACGTTTCCGCCATTGATAGCGCTTAACGGAATGTAACTTACGTTTTGCTCTTTGAAAGTGCTTTTTGCATTTAAAGCTTGAAAATCGGCTTTGATTTTATTGAAAACTTCTTCAGAATAATCAACTAAATCCATTTTATTTATCGCAACAATTACTTCTTTTACTCGCAATAAATTATTGATAAAAAAGTGACGGTACGTTTGCTCAATTACTCCTTTTCTGGCATCAATTAAAATAATAGAAACCTGAGAAGTCGAAGCTCCTGTAACCATGTTTCTTGTATATTCAACGTGACCCGGAGTATCGGCAATAATGTAACTTTTCTTTGCAGTCGAAAAATAAATATGCGCAACATCAATTGTAATTCCTTGCTCTCTTTCTGCGACTAATCCGTCAGTTGCCAAAGAAAAATCGAGATAATCGTAACCTTTTTGTTTACTGCTTTTTTCGATTGCTTCTATTTTATCAGTCGTCAATGATTTTGTATCATACAATAATCTCCCGATCAAAGTACTTTTTCCGTCATCTACACTTCCTGCTGTTGCTATTTTTAAAACTTCCATTCTTAATATTTTGTTTCAGGTTTAATTTTTTTTGTTTCAAGTTTCAAGTTGTTGAAAAACTTTATCTGAAAATTAAATCTGTATGTTTTTGTTTTCTTGATTTTTACTTTTAAAATTCCGTTCCGAATTGCATTTACAATTAACAATTCATCATTAACAATTATTAAAAGTATCCTTGTTGTTTTCTCTTTTCCATTGCGGCTTCAGAACGTTTGTCATCAATTCTGGCTCCTCTTTCAGAAATGGTTGATTCTCTAATTTCGCCTACAACTTCTTCGATTGTTGCGGCGTAAGATTCAACTGCTGCGGTACAACTCATATCTCCAACGGTTCTGAAGCGAACAATTCTTTCTTCGATTTGTTCGTCTTCTTCCTGATACACAAAAGGAGAATGCGACCAGATCAAACCGTCTCTCAAAAAAACTTTTCTTTTATGTGAAAAATAGATGGATGGAATTTCGATATGTTCTTTTTCGATATAACTCCAAACATCTAATTCTGTCCAGTTTGAAATTGGGAAAACACGAACGTTTTGTCCATTTTCAATTTTTCCATTCAAAATATCAAACAACTCAGGTCTCTGATTTTTTTCGTCCCATTGTCCGAAATCATCACGAACTGAGAAAATACGTTCTTTAGCTCTTGCCTTTTCTTCATCACGACGTGCACCTCCAATACAAGCATCAAACTTAAATTCTTCAATTGCATCCAAAAGTGTTGTAGTCTGCAAGCTGTTTCTACTAGAATATTTCCCAGTTTCTTCAACCACTTTTCCTTCATCAATAGCATCCTGAACATTACGAATGATCAACTCTAAACCTAATTCTTCTACCAATTTATCTCTGAAAGCAATTGTTTCAGGGAAATTGTGTCCCGTATCAACGTGCAATAGAGGAAACGGAATTTTAGCAGGGAAAAATGCTTTTTGCGCCAAACGCACTAATGTAATAGAATCTTTTCCTCCTGAGAAAAGTAAAACCGGTTTGTCAAACTGTGAAATTACTTCTCTGAAAATGTATATCGCTTCACTCTCTAAAGCGTTTGTTTTTAATACTGAACTCATTGTTTTTTGTTTGATATTTTTTAGTTTCAAGTTTTAGGTTTAAGTTGTGAGTTACTCTAAAACTTTACGCTATTTATTCTGTTCTTTATTCTAATTTCTTGCCTCTTACTTCTTTATTCTTTCTTAGCGCTATGCAAACCACACTCTTTATGGCTTGATTCCCACCACCATCTTCCTGCTCTGATATCTTCGCCAGGGAAAATAGCTCTTGTACACGGTGCGCAGCCAATGCTTACGAAACCTTGTTTATGTAAAGCATTTTGAGGAACATTGTTTTCTCGCAAATATGTTTCAACTTCTTCTAAAGTCCATTTTAATAACGGATTGAATTTTATAATTTCGAAGTTTCCGTCGTATTCAAACAAATGTAAATCCTGTCTGTTTTCTGATTGTTCGGCTCTTAAACCTGTAATCCAAACTGAGTTTCCTGCCAAAGCTTTTCTTAACGGAACAACTTTTCGAATAAAACAACATTCTTTTCTATTTTCTACCGAATCGTAAAAGCTGTTTGGTCCTTTTTCTTTTAGAAGATTTTCTACCGCCGCAGCTTCTGGGAAATAAACTTCAATAGGTCTTTTATACTTTTTTAATGTTTTGTGAAAAACGTCGTAAGTTTCCTGAAATAATCTTCCGGTGTCTAAGGTAAAAACAGTAATATCAGTATTGCTTTTTGCAATAAAATCTGTAATTACCTGATCTTCCTGTCCAAAAGAAGTCGAAAAAATTACTTTCCCCGGAAATTTTTCTGCTAAAAAAACTAACGTTTGATCCAGCGAAAAATCTTTTGTTTTCTCTAATAATTCTTGTACAATAATCGCACTCATAATCTCTTTCTCCGTATCTAAAGAATTACAATAATTTAGATAATGTTTTTAAACTCAATAATATAATTAGAATTCCAACGGCAACCATCATTGGTTTTCTTTTGATTTTATTTACCAAATATGCCGCTAATGGCGCTGAAATAACGCCTCCTAAAATTAATCCGATGATTACCTGCCAGCCATGAATTCCTCCAAAAAGCATAAAAGTAATACCACTTGCAAATGAAATCGCAAACTCCGCTGCATTTACTGAACCAATTGTATATCTTGGATTTCTTCCTCTTCCTAATAATGTTGAAGTTACGATTGGCCCCCAGCCTCCGCCACCAACTGAATCCATAAAACCTCCAAAAACAGCTAAAGCGCCTAATCTTTTCGTTTTCTTCTTTACAATTGTTTTTTTCAATGCTTTTCTAATAATGACAACTGCTAAAATAATCATGTAAACTGCAATAAATGGCTTGATAACATCTCCATTAATTACATCAGACAATAAATAAGCTCCTGTAATTGAGCCTAAAACTCCCGGAATCAATAAATGCCTTACCAGTTTTTTATTGATATTCCCGAATCTATGATGTGAAAGTGCCGATGCTCCCGTTGTAAACATTTCAGATACGTGCACTGCCGTACTGCTTACAACCGGCGGAACTCCATAAGCTAATAAAAATGAAGTTGAAGTTGCTCCGTAACCCATTCCTAAAGTTCCGTCAACTAATTGAGCGAAAACTCCAATGGCGAAAAACACCAAAAATTCTTCATTAAATCCCTCTACAAATCCATTCCACGAAAATTCAGCGTGGTGATTGTATATTAATACAGTTAATAAACTTACTAGTAAAACAACAGGAATTCCAATCCATAGCTTTTCTTTAAAAGAATCGGCGGTATTTATTTTCAGTTCTCTTTCCATATTAAAATGATTCTGTTTGTTTTCAAAACCTATTACCCTATCGGGTTAATAGATTACTTTGCAAAAATACTATTTATTTCTAAAAATCAAAACAAATATTCTCGTTTTTTTAAACCTTTAACTTCCTCTGGATCACGTTGAAACAAATAATTGAATTAATTTCACAAATAATACTCTATAACATCATATTTCAACAATATATTCCTCTGAAATGTTTGGTTATATAAATATATCTTAATCTCTACAATTTCCATAGGATAATTATAAAAATGTCATTATTTTAGCGACAAATTTTTTGTATGGATTTTCAAATAGGTCTTGTAATTGCCGGTTTAGTAGTAGGTTTTATTGTTGGATTGACCGGAGTTGGAGGCGGTTCTTTAATGACTCCAATTTTATTATTTTTTAATATTCCGCCAACAACCGCAGTGGGAACAGATTTGCTTTATGCCGCTTTTACTAAAGCCGGAGGTGTATTTGTACACAACAAAAAGGGAAATATAAACTGGAAAATTACCGGCTGGCTCACATTAGGAAGTGTTCCTGCTGCTTTAGTGACTTTATGGATATTAAATAGTATTAAAACGGATATCGAAACTATTAATCGTGTAATTAAATACAGTTTGGGCTGGGCTCTATTATTCACTTCAATTGCTATTATATTTAAAAACAGAATTTTAAAGTTTTCTCAAAAACATGCTGGAGATAAATTTCATAGCGAAAGTCATACTCAGAATATGCTTACTGTAGGAATTGGAGTTTTACTGGGAGCTACTGTAACCTTGACTTCAATTGGAGCCGGCGCTTTAGGAACTGTAACTTTATTTTTCCTTTATCCGCTTTTGCCAACGCCTCGTTTGGTAGGAACTGAAATTGCTCACGCTGTTCCGTTGACTTTAGTTGCAGGAATTGGCCACGCTTCTATGGGAAATTTAGATTTAGCGCTTTTAGGACAATTATTATTGGGATCTCTTCCCGGAATTTACCTAGGAAGTAGTTTAAGCGGAAAAGTACCGGATTTATTCCTTAGAAATGCCATCGCTGTAATGCTTTTCCTGGCAGGATATAAATTGATTTTTTAAAATATTTTTTAAACCATATAAGTTATATAAGTTCATTTAATTAAGGTATGCCGCAAGTGCAAAGTCTAAAATGAACTTATATAACTTATATGGTTTAAACTTAAAAAGCGATATCAGCCAGAGAATTGCTTTCCAATATTTTAAGTGTATTATCTCTTACTTCTGTCATTAAACGTCGTGCCGCACAGGTAGATTCATCATCGCAGTCATCGCATTTTTCGTAGAAATTATGACTTGCGCACGGAAGCAATGCAATTGGCCCTTCAAGAATTCGGTACACTTTGGCCATACTGATATCTTTTGGATCTTTTATCAGATAATATCCGCCGCCTTTTCCTTTTTTAGCTCCAAGAAACCCTGAATTTCTCAATAATAATAAAATACTTTCCAGAAATTTTATCGAAATATGTTCACTTTTTGCAATTTCGGCTATTTGTACAGGTTCGTTATTTTCTCGTCTGGCTAAATAGGTTAAAGCTTTAATTCCGTATTTTGTTTTCTTTGAAAGCATCTTTAAATTTTAGATTTCAGACTGTAAATTTTAGATTATTTCTAAAATAAACAAGCTTCATATTATTCTGCAACAAAAATAGGCTTTTTAAATGAGAAAAATAACAGTACAGAATTATATTCTACTTATTCTATCAATTTAGTTCGGTGTTTCCTATTAAATTGAATTCGTGGAACAGTTTTACTTCTTTCTCCAAATCTTTTTTATTAGCTACATAAGTATCAGAAATTGAATCATGCCAGCCTCTGCTTCCCAAAAAAGAAAAAGCTTCGAAAGGGATAAATCGACAGAATGTTCTTTTAAAGATCGTTCCAAAAGAAGGTTTTTCGCCATTTTCATCTACTACAACAGTTCCTGTAATAAATTTGCCTAATGTTCTTCCAAAAACTCCCTCCGTAAAAGTGTAGTAAAAAACAGCAATAAAAATAAAAAGAATTTGTCCTTCAAAATCACTCATATTTCCCAGCCAGTACAGCAATCCGCTTAGATTAAAAAGATTTGCTAAAAGGGCCATAACAATACCAAAAACAAAAATTAAAAAAAATATGGCAACAATGTCTATAAGATAGTTTATGAATCGGCTTCCGTTAGATGCCAATAATTTTTCATCAAGAATATAAGTAGAGTTACTCATGGTTTGGTGGTTTATTAAATTGATTATAATGGATTTAAATTTATAACGAAAACAAAAATATATTTTTTGTTCAAATAACCATCAAAAAAGAATGACGATTTTTAACAGTAATAAATTTACAGTCAAAAATCGTCATTATATAATCTAAAGTCTAAAATCTAAACTATTTAATCCAGCGCTTGTTTTAAATCAGCAATTACATCTGCTACGGTTTCTAAACCTACAGAAACGCGAACCAGACCTTGTGTGATTCCAACAGCTAATTGATCTTCTTCAGATAATTTACTGTGCGTTGTTGATGCAGGATGCGTTACAATCGTTTTTACGTCACCAATATTTGCCGAAAGAGAGCATAATTTAATCTTATCCAAAAATTTTCTTCCTGCTTCAAGACCGCCTTTAATTTCGATCGCAATGATGTTACCGCCTAAAAGCATTTGTTTTTTGGCAATTTCATATTTTGGATGTGATTTCAAGAACGGATATTTCACACTGTTTACGTTTGGATGACTTTCTAAAAATTCAGCCACTTTTAAAGCATTTTCACAATGCCTGTCTACACGAACAGCCAAAGTCTCTAAACTTTTTGACAAAACCCATGCATTAAATGGTGACATTGCCGGACCGGTATTTCTTGAAAACAAGTATATTTTACGAATTAACTCCGCTTCTCCAACTGCAACTCCTCCTAAAACACGACCTTGTCCGTCTATTAATTTTGTTGCTGAATGAATTACGATATGCGCACCGTATTTAATAGGCTGCTGAATATATGGAGTCGCAAAACAGTTGTCGATTATTAAAATCAAATTATGCTTTTTTGCGATTTGGCCTAACAATTCCAAATCAACAACATCTACACCAGGATTTGTTGGTGTTTCAGCATATAGAATTTTAGTATTTGGTTTAATAAAACTTTCAATTGTTTCCGGTTTATTGATATCAAAATAAGAAGTTTCAATTTTCCATTTTGGAAAATACGTCATGAATAATGCATGCGTTGATCCAAAAACACTTCCTGCAGAAACAATATGATCTCCAGATTCTAACAATGCAGCAAACGTAGAGTATATTGCTGCCATTCCAGTTGCAAAAGCATAACCGGCTTCGGCACCTTCCATTGCACAAACTTTGTCTACAAATTCTGTTGTATTTGGATTGCTGAAACGGGAGTAAATATTGCGGACTTTTTCTTCTGTGAAAGAAGCTCTCATATCCTCTGCATCTTCAAATATAAAACTTGATGATAAATACAAAGGAGTTGAATGTTCCTGAAATTGTGTTTTTTCTAAATGTGTACGTATGGCTTTAGTTTCAAAACCAAATTCTTCTATATTCATTATGTTGTGTGTTTAAAAGAGTTATTTCGCAGAGTTTCACAAAGTGATCACAGAGTTTCGCGAAATAATCTTTCATTATTTAATAGTTAGCCCAAAGAATTATCTAATTCTTTAATTGACTAATTTTCTAATTGAATGTTGTTTAAAACAACTTTATAATTGATTGTTGCTGTTGGTTCTACCGTTTTGGCAACTGAGCAGTATTTCTCGAAAGAAAGCTGTGCGGCACGCTGTGCTTTTTCTGGATTGATATCACCTTCTAAATAAAAAACCACATCGATTTCTTTAAAAGGTTTTGCTTCTTCAATCTGTACACGCGTTCCTTCAACCTCAGCGTTAAAAGAAGTGATTTCCTGACGTTGCTTTTTCAAAATCGAAATCATATCAATTGCGCTACATCCTGCAACGCCCATTAATACCAACTCCATCGGACTTGCGCCTAAATCGCTTCCTCCAAATTCAGCTCTGCTGTCAACATCAACTACATGTCCGCGTTCATTTTTAAGCTTAAAATGAAAAGCGTCATTTACTCTGTTCAAAGTTACTTTCATGTTATTTTTCTTTTTTTTTATTTGTCAGAGTTCAGCAATCTAAACTCTAAAATCTGCAATCTAAAATTTTAATTACCCTTTATCAGATAATCTCAAAATATCTCCAAAAACTCCTCTTGCCGTTACCGCAGAGCCTGCACCTGCTCCTTGAATAACAATTGGACGATCTCCGTAAGATTCTGTATAAATTTCGAAGAATGAATCAGAACCTTTTAAACCGCCAAGAGCAGTATCTGAAGGAACAGAAACTAATTTTACTTCTAGATTTCCTTTATCATTTTGTAAATCACCAGACAATTCACCAATATATCTTAATACATGATTTGGTTTTTGATCAGCTTTTATTTTCTCGTAAATTGGGTCGAATTCTTTTAATTTGGTTAAGAAATCAGCAACATTTCCTTCGCGTAAATGTTCCGGAATCAGGTTTTGAATAGAGATTTCTTCAAACTCATTTTGTAAATCTAATTCTCTCGCCAAAATCAATAATTTTCTTCCAACATCATTTCCGCATAAATCCTCACGCGGGTCTGGTTCTGTATATCCGTTATCAATTGCTTCTTTCAGAATTTCACTAAACGGAACATCTTTTGCAGAGAAATTATTAAATAAATAACTCAATGTTCCAGAGAAAACTCCTTTAATTTTTGTAATGTTTTCACCAGAAAGATGTAACAATTTAATCGTATCAATTAATGGCAAACCTGCACCAACATTAGTTTCGTATAAATAATTCTTTTGGTTTTCTGCCAAAGCTTTTCTCAATTCTTTGTAAAAACCGTACGTCAAAGTATTCGCTACTTTATTTGAAGAAATCAAGTCGAAACTGCTTTCTACAAGCGGAACATAATTTTCTACGAATGATGCACTTGCCGTATTATCAATCGCAATTAAGTTTTCTAAATGATACTCATTTGCGTAAGCGATAATATCTTTAATTGTGTACGGTTCGCCTTTAGTTTCAATGTCATTTTTCCAGCTTGAAGTTACGCCATTTTTATTTAAAAGAAGCTTTTTAGAATTCGCAATTGCGAAAACATTCAGCTTAACATCTTTACGTTTTTCAATTGAAGAAGCCGATTCTAAAATTTGATTAATCAAAGTTCCGCCCACTAATCCGTGACCGAAAATCGCAATGTTGATTTTTTTAGAAACTCCAAAAATCTCTCCGTGAATTACGTTTAAGGCTTTGTTTAGTTCTTCTTTCTTTACAACTAAACTCACGTTTTTACCTGTTACGGTGTTGTTGAATAAAATGGGAACTATTTTATTTTTGATTAATGCTGTGTATGGTTTGTGGAACGTGCTTAAATCCTGTCCAATAATCGAAATTACCGAAACATTATCTGTTACTGTGATCTGGTTTACATCTTTAGAATAAAAGTCGTTTTCGAATTCCTTTTCTAATTCAACCATTGCCAGTGTTGCTTTTTCTTTTGCCACAACCAATCCGATTCCTCTTTCTGAAGAACCTTGCGAAATGATACTTACACTGATGTTGTGATCACCCATTACTTTAAAAATACGGGCATCAACTCCAGATTTCCCTAGTAATCCTCGGCCTTCAAGATTTACAAGTGAAACATTTTCTAAAACAGAAAGTGTTTTAATTCCTTCTTTTTGAGAATTTGAAGTGATTAAAGTTCCGTGATTTTCGTGATTGAATGTGTTTAAAATACGAAGCGGAATATTTTTTTCTAATAAAGGAATTATCGTTTTGGCGTGCAGAATTGTTGCGCCAAAATTCGCCAATTCGTTTGCTTCATTAAACGATAAATATTCGATTTTTTTAGCATCGGCAACTAAATCAGGGTTTGCTGTGTAAATTCCGTCAACGTGTGTAAAGTTTTGAAGTTCTTCGGCATCCAGATAATTTGCGATTAACGAAGCGGTATAATTACTTCCATTTCTTCCTAAAGTTGTCGTGTCGTTGTTGTTGTTTGAACCAATGAAACCTGTAACGATATTTACTGTTTCACCGTTATGCAATTTGAAATAGTTGATAACGTTTTTCTTTGAAAGTTGTTCCAAAGGCTGAGCGTCACCAAATTTAGAATCGGTTTTTAATAATTCTCTTGTATCAACGAAATTGGCAGGAATTCCTTTTTCTACTAAAATTGAAGTCAATAATTTAGCCGAAAGCAATTCACCTTTAGACAAAATTTGATCTTTGATTTTGTTGCTGTAATCACCAATTAAGCTTACTCCTTCGAATAATTTATCTAAAATATTAAATTCTTCAGATAAATCAACTTTCGGATAATCTGAAGTTTGGTATGCTTTAAAGCTTTCTAAAAGCGGTTTGTAGTTTCCGTTTTTGGCAGCAATTCTTAAAATATCTTCTAATTCATCTGTTGCATTTCCGCGCGCAGAAACAACCACGGCAATTTTTTCACCTTGATTTACTTTATCTGTAATGATTGAAACTACTTTGTTAAGTCCTTCTCCGTTTGATAATGATTTACCACCAAATTTTAATATTTTCATTTTATTTTGCTATTGTTTCTGCCTTAAAAATATCGGCAAGTAAGTGATCTAATTGTTTGTACTCGATTAAAAAAGCGTCATGTCCGTGAACCGAATCAATTTCGCTGTAAAAAACATTGTTTTTAAATTTCTTTAATTCATTGTAAGTTTCCAGATTTTCTTTTGGTGTAAAAAACAAATCTGAATTGATGGCTACGATATGAATCGCAGCGTTTGATTTGGATATTAGCGTTTCGAAATCCTCGCTATTTCGGGTTATATCTATGGTTTTAAGCAGCTGATTCATCAATTTGTATGATGCTAATTGATAGCGCTGCTGTAGTTTTTTTCCGTGATGTGCCAGCCAGCTTTCGATATTAAAAATCAAAAGATCCTGATTAATCGTGCGTTGAAATTTTTCTTTGAATGATTCAGGAGATCGGTAACACAACATGGCGTGAATTCTGGCATCTTCAATTGGTTTTGATGAATTGTTCAGAATTTGTTCTTGCAGAAAGCAGTTTGCAATCATCCAGTCGGTCGATTTCCAGTCGGTTGCAATTGGGATTAAATGTTCTGTAATGTTTGGTTCTAAAGCCAGGATTTCCCATGCAATTCCACCGCCAACAGAACCGCCGATAATGGCAAATACCTGCTCAATACTTAAAGCTTTTAATCCTTTGATGAAAAGTTTAGCAATATCTCTGGTTGTAAAATCCTGATAGTTTTCGATTATAAACGAATCGTTTCCGTTTCCGGGAACATTAAACGCCAAAACTGTATATTGATTGGTATCGATGGTTTTTGCTTCGCCTATTAAATCATTCCACCAGCCATTTTCGCCGGTAACCTGAGCGTTTCCGGTTAAGGCGTGATTTACCAAAACAATTGGGGCAGTATAAAGTGGTTTACCGGAAAGTGTAAAACTTAACGGTAACGACGGATACAGTGCACCACTTTCGGTGATGAAATCTTGAATTATAATGGGACTTGGTATATTTTCCAATTTCAAATCTATTTATTATTGATTTGTATGTGGAAATATTAGAAAGAAAGTCTAGAGTTGAAACTAGAAAAATTCTTGTTGTTATCTTTCCACGTTTGGGCGTGGTAGAATGCAGCACCTTCTTCGAATTAACGAAGGGTTGCTAAGGATTCATCGGGTCTAATCCCTCCTCCTTTCTTTATAACATTTCAATACGTTTTTGAACTTAACGGTGCAAATTAACTACTAATTTCTTAAACTAACAAATTTTAATGAAACTGATTGCTCAATTTCTTAAACATAATTCAATCAGAAACTTTTGTACGCACAAAATTACCGAACATTATGCCCAGTAAAGTCATGCAGGTTTTAACCTATTTTATGGCTGCTTTTCAAGTTAGATGAAAAGGGTTTCATTTTCTTTTGAGTACATCAAAAACAATAATGAATTTGGTGCTTTTTTCTCCGCTTTTTTATCTGTTTCAGTTACACCGAAACTTGGGTGGATTAATTCGTTTACAGGCGGCGGATTGTTTCTTTCAGCTTTTGCACTTCTGAACCCTGTAAGTTTTTTTCTTAAGTAAGTTATTGCGCTCATATTATTAAGTTTAAGTTAGTTATTTTTTAATCTTTATATTTCCTTTAATTCTTTGTTATGTTTGCCAAACGGAATAAAAAAACCCTTTTGGATTTTAATACCAAAAGGGTTTAAGTTTTTATAGAACTTATATATACTTTTAGTATCAACAGACGCGTACACAAATACGTGCGACATTAAACATCATGTTCATCTGTAGGGACTTATTCATTTGCGATTTGACAGTTATTTTAAAAAAATCTTGCATTTACTTTTCTTTAAAAAGCTTTTTTTAGATGTGATTAGGATCTCAAAAGCTATATTTATTTTAACAATTAATGAGCTGTTTTTAACAGTTCTTACTTGTCTTACAAATGTGCGAATATTTTTTCAATATTCCAAGTTACAAAACCCTATTTTTTCTTAAAAAACGTTAAAAAACAGCTTTTTATCGTTAAAAAACGTCTTACAAAATTACAATTTGAATCAAAAGAAGTATAATCTTACAAAAAATAACTTTACTTTTAGTTTCAATCTATCAAAGAACTACTAATATTACAACCACTTATAGCCAGACTGCTTCCTTATTTTTAATCTTTTCAGCTACTTTTAAAATATCTGTAATTAAACCTCTTGAAATAGCCTGTTTACATGGCGACGCACTTTGAAGTACAATGGGTGTACTGGCATAAGATTGGGTATAAATCTCAAAAATAGAATCGGAACCTTTTAATTGTCCTATTGCTGAAGTTACAGGTTCTGATACTAATTTGACTTCTAATGTATTTTTCTCGATATCAAATTCTCCTATATATCTTAAAACATGATTGTCTTTCTGGGTTATTTTGGCAATTTTAAACGATCTGTCAATGGCATCTTTATTAAGGATTCCGTTTTTCTCCAAGTGTTCTTCTCCAATAAGAGGATTGATTTTAATATCAGAAAGTTCGAATTCTTTGCCAATTTCACGGGTTAAAATCAACAATTTTCTTGCCGTATCATTTCCTGATAAATCCTCTTTAAAAGTAGATCGCATTAATCCGAGAAGGCTGGCATCTTTTAAAATAGATGAAAATGTATTTTCCTCGGCAGAAAAACGATTAAAGACATAACTAAGATTATCTGAAAATACGCCTCTAATTTTGGTGATTTTTTCTCCTGAGAAATATAAATCCCTTAAAGTCTGCAAAACGGGAAACCCGGTATCAACCGAGGTTTCATATAAAAACTCTTTGTCGTACTTTTTAAGATTTTCTCTTAATTGTTTATAAAGGTCAATGGGCAGTGTATTTGCCTTTTTATTGACAGCAACAATATTAAATCCGTTTTCGATCAACGTATTATAATGACCAATAAGTTCATCACTTGCGGTTGCATCAACAGCGATTAGATTTTCGAACTCGTTTTCTTTTGCAAATTCGATAATATCCTGCACTCTAAAAGGAACGACCAATTCTCTAAAATTGGTTTCCCACGCATATCCCACGCCTTCTTTCTCGAAAAAGGCAACGGTAGAATTGGTAATTATCGGAAAATGAAAATCGACATTTTTACTTTGCAGAAAAAACTCCTGACTTTCGATAATCTGATTGATTAATGTACTTCCTATATTTCCAATCCCAAAAAGGATAATATTTATTTTAAGCTTTGACATAATTTTAATTTTTTAAAACATATCTATATTTAGTAAACCATATAAGTTATATAAGTTCATTTAATTTATCAACGTTTATAATTTTAGACGCACAACAGTGCGTCTCTACAATGAACTTATATAACTTATCATGGTGAAACTTTTATCTTGATTTCTTTTTTCATAAAAAATCACCTCTAGCAGAACTCACGCTGCTAAAGGCAATTTTTCAAACAAAAAACAAAAAAACCTAATTTTTATTGATACTATACTGCGACTGAGTTACGCTTTCAAAAACCGATTGTAAGTCGGCGATTAAATCTTCTACATCTTCTATTCCAACAGAAAGTCGGACTAAATCTTTTGAAACTCCTGTAGCCAATTGCTCTTCTTCTGACAATTGTTGATGCGTAGTACTCGCCGGGTGGATAATCAGCGATTTTGTATCACCAATATTAGCCAGAAGTGAGAACAATTTTGTTTCGTCTACCACTTTTTTAGCGGCATCAAAACCTCCTTTTAGTCCAAAAGTGATCACACCGCTTTGTCCTTCAGGAAGATATTGTTTTGCTAAATCATAATATTTACTTGATTTTAAACCTGGGTAATTTACCCAAACCACCTCATCTTGTTTCTCTAACCATTCGGCCAGAACCAAAGCATTTTCGCTGTGTTTTTTAATTCGGATTGGTAAGGTTTCTAATCCCTGAATAATCTGGAAAGCATTAAATGGACTTAAAGCTGCTCCAAAATCACGTAATCCTTCAATTCTTGCTTTTGCAATAAAGGCTGCATTTCCTAAAGCTTCGTGATATACTAATCCGTGATATCCTGCAGAAGGTTCTGTAAATTCAGGGAATTTTCCGTTAGACCAGTCAAAAGTTCCGGCGTCGATAATCGCGCCACCTAATGAAGTTCCGTTTCCGGCAATATATTTTGTTAAGGAGTGAATTACAATATCGGCACCATATTTAATTGGGTTTAATAAATAAGGTGTCGCAACTGTATTATCTACTATAAATGGCACTTTGAATGCTTTGGCTTCCGCCGAAATTCCTTTTAAATCTAATACATCCAGTTTTGGATTCCCCAGTGATTCTACAAAGAATGCTCTGGTATTTTCTTTAGCTGCTTTAGTGAAGTTTTCAGGTTTTGAAGGATCTACAAAGGTGGTTGTAATTCCTAAACGCGGTAATGTTACACTTAATAAGTTGTACGTTCCGCCGTATAAACTATTTGAGGCTACAATATGATCGCCGGTTCTTAACAAAGTCAAAAATGTTGTTGAAATTGCCGATGCTCCAGATGCTGTAACTACAGCTCCAATTCCGCCTTCGAGCGCCGCTAAACGCTGTTCTAAAACATCATTTGTTGGGTTGTTTAATCTGGTGTAGATAAATCCCGCTTCGGCAAGACCAAATAAATTGGCAGCATGATCTGCGTTATTAAATACGTATGATGATGTTTGGTAAATTGGCACTGCTCTTGTTCCAGAATTTTTAGTTACATCATGTCCTGCGTGTAATGCGTTTGTTGCAAATTTTTGTGTACTCATGATTTCTTAGTTTTTTAAATATTATTAATACTTATATATATTGTAATTGATTTTTGAAATTGAAATTGTGAATTGATTTATGCAAAAGGAAGTTCTCCTTCTATTTCAAGATCATACATTTGAAACAGCAATGATTTTTGACTTTTTCTATCTTGCTCCGTTTTTATTCTGATAACTTCTTTTGTGATCTCTTCTGATCTATTATTGTTTATTTGAGAATCGTTTCTCAATAAATACTCTATGGCGATTGAATTTAATGTTTTCATGATTTTAAAATTTAAAATGTGGAAATGAAAAAAGCCCTTTCGGATGGCGACCAAAAGGGCTTATAGGTTAACTATAACAAAGATTTTATCTTTCACTTTTGGCAACAGCAAGGTTGGATGCACATTTGCATCATACTACAACACATCATATTTCTTCTTGCTATTGTTTTCATTTTAATTTCTTTTTTTTAAACTCGACTAATTCGATAGAGTAAATGTAATATTTATTTATTTAACTGCCAAATAAAATTTTGATATTTAACATTAAAATTTTTATAGGCTGCGTAAATACTGGCTTTCGCTTTAAAAATTGACCACAGATTATACGGATTAAACGGATTGACACAGGTTTCTTTTTTATTTAATCTAATATAAAAACCATTTACATGGATTGAAAAAGGTTAGCCACAGATTAAAAAGATTACATTGATTTTAAAAATCAGTGCTAATTCGTTTAATCAGTAAAATCTGTGGCCTGTTTTTATAGAATTACCTTGATTCAAAAAAATCAGTGTCAATCCATTTAATCAGTATAATCTGTGGCCCATATTTTTAGAACTTAAAGCTCAAACGAGCAAATCCAAATCTTCCGTTTAATCCAAATTGCGATACAGCTCTTGAATATGCAAACTGATTTGCATTTGTCAAGTCAGCACTTGGTGCCGGAGATAAAGTTGGAGTTGTATTGGTGAAAGCCGGAGTTGACGGATTATTTCTGTCCGGATAAACATCTCCTATATTATTAAAACCAACTGTAGCTCTAAAATGTTCGTTGATTTGATATCCGAAAGATAAATCAGTAACCAGTTTTGCGCTGTATTCCGGATGTTCGTAAACAGAAGCAAATCCATCTAAATTAACATCTGTCGCTCCCGGATCTGTTACTTTTCCGAAATAACTGTTTCTTAAATAAATATCCAGTTTTTTAATACTGAAAGTTGTAGTTAAGTTCGCTTTCAATTTCGGAATTGCTTCTTCTAAATACACTCGGCTTGACTCAGGAAAAAATGAATATATATAAGGATCTCCTCCTGCATTAACAATAGATTGCGGAATATGTAAATCTCCTACTCTTTTTGTTTCATTATAACTTAAAGCAAAATCATTTCTGATTACAAAATCCTGAATAACATCGTACTTTTGAGAAATTACTACATCAATTCCTTTCGTTTCAGAGTCAATTCCGTTTGTCCAGAACGAAGCTCTTTCTACACCTTTTAAATCAAATGCTTGTTGAAACAATGTCAAGGCATCTTTTTGGGTTTGAGATGTAGCTGCATTTATCTGCGCATCTGTAGGTCTTGCATATTGTCCAGACAAAACAATTCTGTCGTTAATTCTTGTAAAATAAGCATCGGTTGCTATTGTAATATTAGCTTCCGGAATTTTAAATGTAAATCCTGTGCTGATACTTTTTGATTTCTCTGGTTTTAAATTTTCTACACCTATACTTTTTGCTGCCTGAGAATCATTTGTAAAATAACCAACCTGATATGGAGATCCATTAATGAACTGAGTTGAACTTGCTTCAAAATATTTTTGCTGTAAAGATGGCGCTCTAAAACCTGTTTGTCCAGAAATTCTCCAGTTGATATTATCGTTTAGTTTTAAAAGAGAAGCCAGTTTAAAAGTAACCGTACTTCCAAAATCTGAATAGTTTTCATAACGTGCGGCTCCGTTTAACAGCCAGTTTTCGGTTGCATTTAATTCTAAATCAATATAAGCTGCACCGCTTCGTCTGTCTCTTTCTTTAGCATCCGAAGGCTGAAAGCCTGAAAATCCCTGTGCTCCTGCTCCACGTTTGTTTCCAAAGAAATCAGTCACAATTAAGGGTGAAGTAGTTGGCAAAACTCCCGAAACTAAGGCCCCGTTTACATCATATAATCCGTATGAACCTTCTTCACCTTGTTTTATTTGGTAATTTTCATATCTGAATTCTCCACCAAATGCAACGTTTAAACCTGCAAGAAAATCAAATTTTCTGCTGAAATCTAAATTGGTTGTGCTTTGTAAAAAGGAAACTTTACCGGCATCAAAACTAGAAGGAGAATTTACACCCAAAGTTGCATTGATCGTATTGTTTACATCATATTTAAAAGAGTTTGTTCCAAGGTTTGAACTCAAATCTGTATCAAATCCAAATAATTGCGTATTCACTCCAAGTGCCGCAGAAGCATCTAAAATTCCCGATTCGATTTCTGGTAAAAATCCGTTTTCATAAACTTGCGTGAAAGTTCCTGAACCATTTGGAAGTCTGTTAAAAGCATACGATTTACCATCTCTATACGATACTCCACCAAAAGAATATAAGGAAGTTGTTTCTGTTAAAGGATATTTTGCATTATAATACGCTTGTCCCGAAGCCAGTTCTGACTGACCAACACTCATATTATAATCGGCTCTTTCTTGTCCTCTGTAGGCTAACTCATTATTAGTAACATCAAAATTAAGTGCGGTCTGCAATTGCGTAATTGTTGTTGCAGATGAAATTGCTGTTTGCTGTGCCGGAGTAAAATAACTTACTTGTGGAGCATATTGTTGTATCGAACTTATAATTTGTGCCGAATTTGGAGTCGTATTAATATTACTGAAAAGCGAATTGATCTGAACTCCGTTTTGTGCCGCTCTGTTTTCAACTGCATTATAAGCATTAAAAATTCCATTGTTTCTAATTCCTGCACGGCTTGTTGCTTGTCTTGTTACAGCTGTTCCGGTAACATTCAAGAAACTTCCCGGTTTACCTAATGAAGTTCCGTAGTTTAAATCGACTTGCACGGTTTGTCCATCGGCTCCGCCTTTAAAATTATTAGAACCAGATGATAAATTAGTTCCGTACTGAATTCCTCCCGAAAGATATTTAGCATTCTTTTTCAATACTATATTAATTACTCCGGCAATGGCATCAGAACCGTATTGTGCAGCGGCGCCATCTCTTAAAACTTCGATTCTTTCAATGGCGAAAGATGGAATCGCATTTAAATCTGTCCCTACAGATCCTCTTCCCGGTGATCCGTTAATGTTTACTAAAGCACTGGTATGTCTTCGTTTTCCGTTTACTAAAATTAAAACCTGATCTGGGCCTAAACCTCTTAATTGTGCCGGATCAACGTGGTCTGTTGCATCGGCAGTTGATGTTGCGTTACTGGTAAAAGATGGTGCAACATAATTTAAAATCTGCGTTACACTGGTTTGCGGCGCTCCTTTTGTTATTTCAGAAATATTGAAAACATCAACCGGAACCGGTACGTCTGTTTTTACTCTATTTTTATTACGAGTTCCAATTACGGTAACTTCTGACAGTTCATTATTCTTTAAAGTATCCTGCTCAGTCTTATTATCCTGAGCATACAGGCCTGAAAATGTCAAAAGACCTAAAACGATTAGTACATTTTTTTTCATTTCTTTTTACTGATTAATTTGTGTTTTTGGCTTAAAAAAAATTCTTACAAGTTTAATTTTGGAACAAAAAAAAACCTCTGCGGCTGGCAGAGGTTCTATATATGTTGTTGAAAATAAACTACAATAGAGTCTCTGCGGAAAGCTCCGGCATCTTACAAGACATCATATTGCAAATTGTAAATTTCATTTTGTTCTGTTATTTTAACGAGGCAAATGTGCAAACTATTTTTTAACTGACCAAACAAAAACAAAAATATTTTCTATTACCCTATCAAATTAGTATATTACTGTTAAATTTCTACTATAAAAAATAAAAAAAGTTGAACTTTAATTTGCAAATCAAAATGGTTTTATACCTTTGCACGCGAATACAGAGGAAAAATTTGAACTGATTGCAACCTCTTCATAATGAAATAATTCGTTATGAATACCGAAACCAAGATTTCGGTAGTAAAAAATGCTAAAGCAGGAATTCTCCTTTAGCACTTTCAGCAATTACTTTTCCTCGCTTAATGTTAATTTAATAAATTATTATGGCTTATTTATTTACGTCAGAATCTGTTAGTGAAGGGCATCCAGACAAAGTTGCAGATCAAATTTCGGATGCTTTAATTGATAACTTTCTGGCATTTGATGCTGACTCAAAAGTAGCTTGCGAAACATTAGTTACTACAGGTCAGGTTATTTTAGCAGGTGAAGTAAAATCGAATACTTATCTTGATGTACAACAAATTGCACGTGAGGTAATCCGTAAAATTGGATATACTAAAAGTGAATATATGTTTGAAGCAAATTCTTGTGGAATTCTTTCAGCAATTCACGAGCAGTCTGCAGACATTAACCAAGGTGTTGACAGAGCTAAGCCAGAAGAGCAAGGTGCAGGAGATCAGGGAATGATGTTTGGTTACGCTACAAACGAAACTGAAAACTACATGCCTCTAGCGCTTGATTTATCTCATAAATTATTACAAGAGTTAGCTATTTTAAGACGTGAAAATAAGGAAATCACTTATTTACGTCCAGATGCTAAATCTCAGGTAACTTTAGAATACAGCGACGATAACAAACCAACTCGTATTGATGCGATTGTTATCTCAACTCAGCATGATGATTTTGATGAAGAAGCTGCAATGCTTGCTAAAATCAAAAAAGATATTATCGAAATTCTTATTCCTAGAATTATCGCTAAAAACCCAACTCACGCGCATTTATTCAACGATAAAATCAACTACCATATTAACCCAACAGGAAAATTCGTTATTGGAGGACCTCACGGAGATACTGGTTTAACAGGAAGAAAAATTATTGTTGATACTTACGGTGGAAAAGGTGCTCACGGTGGTGGTGCATTCTCTGGAAAAGATCCAAGTAAAGTAGACAGAAGTGCTGCTTATGCTACACGTCATATCGCTAAAAACTTAGTTGCTGCGGGTGTTGCTGACGAAATATTAGTTCAGGTTTCTTACGCTATTGGAGTTGCTCAGCCAATGGGAATTTTCATTGAAACTTACGGAACTTCTAAAGTAAACTTAACTAACGGTGAAATCGCTAAAAAAGTAGAAGCTATTTTTGATATGCGTCCTTACTTTATTGAGCAACGTTTGAAATTAAGAAATCCTATTTATAGTGAAACTGCTGCTTACGGACACATGGGACGTAAACCAGAAACGGTTACTAAAACTTTTTCTGCTCCAGGTGGAAACGAAAAAACAGTTACTGTTGAATTGTTTACATGGGAGAAACTTGATTTTGTTGACCAAGTAAAAGCTGCTTTTGGATTGTAATCAATCTGAAACATTTACATACTAAAAAAAGGCTGTCTAAATTTAGACAGCCTTTTTTTATTTGATATGAAAACAGAACTTTAATACGTTCCGTTTTGCATTTTTGAAAGCGTTTGTTTTATATCGCTTGCTGTTACTTCTTCAACTTCCGGAGTTAAATATTTTACTGCCAAAGTCTGCGTTGCAATTGCTTTTTCTTTTTGACCGTCTTTATAATATAACTGCGCTAAAGTGTCTAAATAATACGGATTGTTTTTTGTCACGACCAAACTGTATTCTGACCAAACAATTGCACTTTTTATAAAAGAAGCATTCTGTGGTTTTAAAACTACAGTCCAAGCCGTAGAATTACAAAGGTTTGAATGATAATCTTTAAATGAATTCCATCCGTCATAAGAATAACTTGAAGTTGGATCTAATGAAGAATATATAGCATCTAATTTCTCAATTGGGCTTCCTTTTTCTGAAGCTAAGTTGGAGTCAAAATAAGTACTGAAATCTTTTAGGAAATTAGTATTTGAACCGTCTTTATCTTCAATTTGGCTTAAATAATCAAAATAGTTTCGGTACGATTCAAAGTTTCCTTTTCCTAAAGCAATGATCTTTTTATAAATCGAAATATTCTTTTCTTTATTTACTTCTCCCGAAGTTCCTTCCTGAGAAATATAAGTGTTTTGCTGTAATGCAGAAGAAATTTCAGAAACTACATTTCCTAAAACATGTATTTCTCCTTCTTTATTATTGAATGCCGCACGTTCAGCTTCAATTGCGTCAGAATGTTTTAAAAGATAATCTATCGCTAAATAATCTGTATCGTTTAAGATTCTGTCTTCATTAAAAAGCTGTTTTGTAAAACCTTGGTTTTTGATTTCTTTTACAATTGTTTCTACCAAATACAAGTTTGGTTTTGCGTCTTTTTGATGTGCTTCAATCAGTTTTTTCCAGGTTTGAGCAATCTCTTTTTTATCTACAGCTGTTTTTGTTATTGTAAATTCCGTAGGATTATCTTCTGTAACAACATAATCTGAATCATAATCGTATGAAGATTCTAAAACCGAAGCTCTGTTAAAAGCTCTTATCAAATCTGCATCGGCCGCTTTTTTGTTTTTGAAGATTTTATCAATCGTTACAAAAGCATCGGCACGCAAAAGCTTTCTGTAAAGATCTCCATAATAATTAAAGTGATATGATTTGTCTGCTAAATCAGATTTTGCAACGGCTAATACATCTCCATTTCCGTTTAAAACAACTACGCTCGGATCGTTTGTAATTTTATTGTTTTTCAGCCATTTTTTATCATCGGCTCCAGCCAGATAATAATTATAAACATCATATTGCGGATTATATGCTTCGTACATATTATATCCCGTTTGCGTTTCCTGATCTTTTACAAAAGCATCAAAACTTTGTTTTACTGACTTATTTTTGTCATTTGCCAAAACAACCAAATACTTATTTGTACTTGCTCCTTTAGTAGATTCAATTGCTTTTTTAAGATTGTTTTCGATTTTTAATTTAAAATCAAATTTTACAACAGTAGGATCAACTGCATAATCAACCGTAGCCACTGCTGTATCAACAGCAACTCCGGTTCCAAAATCTTCGTTTAAATAATCTACTTTACCCGGATAAGTCCATTTTGAAACGGTTTGACTTTCAAGAGGTGCAACTTTTGATTTTTTTACAGGCTGCGGTTCTTTTTCATTTAGAAATACCAACGGATTTTTTCCTCCTTTTTCAGAGATTTTTAATTCATTTGTTTTCTTGTCATAAAATCCGGCAAGTTTTAAATCGCCTAAAACCTCAAGTTCGTAATTAATCGTTATTTCGGCAGCATCTTTTGGTAAAGCATATTTTTCTATATGGCTATTTCCGTCATATTCTTCATAAACTAAGTATAAAAAATCTGATTTTTCAATTTCAAATTCTAAATCTGTTTTTGTCCATTCAGGATCCAGTTTCGTTTTTATATCGGAAATTCTTTGGTATTGAATTTCTTCTGTACCGTTTTGAGTTCCTATATAAAAAGAATAATACGATGGATCTAAAAATTTAATCTTGATGTTTTTTGTTTTTTTATCAGTTACAAACGACAGATCAAATCTGTTTTCTGCAGTTGCATTTCTACTAAAAACTAATGAATCGCCTTTAATTTCATAACCTCCCGTATAAAAAACTAATTCGTATTTATTATCGTCTAATAAATTCAGTTTGATTTTCTGACCTTTGGCGGCAGATAAATAAGTCCCTTTTTCGATGCCTTGCGTTTGAGAAAAAGACATAAAAATTCCCGAAGTAAATAGCAATAAACTCCAAATAGAATTGCGCATAATATAAAAATTTGGCTGTTAATATTCATGTAAAGATATTCTATTCTTACTAAAATAAACTCCTAAATTTTAAATTAAGTCAATCTATTATAAATTATATTTCATTGAAAAGATGATGTAGCGAGGCTGAACCGTATATTGAGAAACTCTTGTGGAGAATTGCGTAAAGTTATCATCATTAAGATATCTGGTGTTTAATAAATTGGTTGCAGAGATTTTATATTCCCATTTGCTGTTTTTCTTTTGATAAATTAAACTGGCACTTAAAAAATCATATTCGTTATCAACGGTTTTGTCTCCGTTATAATAATGATAGAATTCATACTCCGAAACAAAAGAAAAACTATCCAGGAAATAGTAATCTAATTTTGCAAAAGGTTTGTCTGTATAAAATGTAGAACCGCTGTATTTATTCACCAAAAGATTGTATCCAAATTCTATATTCGGCAGGTTTTTGTAATTGGTAGAAGCTTTAACGGTATAACTCTGCACAAAACTTTCAGTTGTTCTTAAATCGTCATTTTGAATATTATTGAATTTTGACCAGTTCAAACTTGCACTTACTGAGGCTTTGTAATTCTTTAAAAATGAACGACCGTAAGCTCCCATTCCAGAAAAAGTTTCATCTGCTAAATTGGAATTATATGGAACCGAAGACTGATTAATTCCATCAAAATTGGCTTCTGTTTTAATCGCATCCACTTTTCTTGTATACGTTGCATTTGCGAAAATATTCTCGAAATTGAACATATTATATTTAAAATATCGAAGCGAATGTACTTGTGAAGTCGCATTTTCTAAAGTTCGATTTCCACGAAATAAACTGCTGTAATCTGACAAAACGTAACCAGCCGCCAATTGATTAATATCGGTAAAATCATTTGTCAAAGAGAAATTATACGTCAACGTTTCTGATTTTTTGATTTGGTATAAAGCAAAAAAGTCTGGCAGTATTTTAGTGAAATTTTGAGAATAATTTGAACCCAGTTGTCCATTTGTCATCTGATAAGAGTGCAGACTAACTCCAGGCGTCAAAGTAAATTTTCCTGTTAGAATTTTATAATGGAATCCTAAAAATGCATCGTTAAAACGATAATCTACATCATTATTATTCACTGAATTATTCAAATCATTTCTGTCTCCATTATCTAACATTTGAAAAATATGAGAATTGAAGTTTTGATATGAATAGGTATTTCCCACTGTAACATTGAAATTGCTTTTTGGCGTTACCATATAATAGTAATCTAATTTTGCGTCTAATTTATTGGTTTTCACAAAGCGATCTTGATTGTAATCGTTTCGATTCTGACCTGGAATATATCCTGACAAATTAAAAGGAAGTGTTCGCAGATTGGCATTATAAAATGGATTTTCGTCCTGATATAAATGCTGCATTTCAAAAGCAAAAATATTCTTTTCGCTTTGTGTATAATACAAACTCAAATTTTGATTGACCGAAGTTGGATCTTGTTTCTTAGTTGTAAAAATAGTTTCTGAATCAGGAATCTTATTTACAACTTGTTCACGAAGTAAATCGGTATCTTCTTCCTGTTTTGATAATTTTGTCAGAATATCATAATCAAACTGAAATTTATCATTTGGCTTATAAGTTGAACTTAGTTTAAACAATCCCAAATTATTTTTCTGATGCGTTAATTCGTCTCTTTTCTGCTGATCTCCAGAATCTAAAATTGTGGTTTGCGATTTGGTTTCTAAATCTGTTTTTGAAGTCGAAAGAATTCCGAAACCGCTTATATTCCATGTTTTTGTTGGAGAATAAGAAAAGTTTGTTGCACCAAATTTGGTTTCAATTTCTTTTGCGCGATTGTTTCTTAAAACAGAAATTCCTAAATCATTTGATGATACATTAAAAGAGCTTCCGCCTTTTTTCATCATGTTTTTAAATCCGCCCGTAAACTTAAAATAATCCTGCGCCGTAAGAGGCAGTTCTCCAATATTATTAAAATTGGTAATTAGATTAATGCTGTATTTTGGGCTGTAATAAAATAGCTTTGGATTTATAATATAACGGCTGTCGAGCTCTGCAACGCCAATTCCGGCCGTCATATCTCCAAACCAAAAGTTCTTTTTTCCTTCTTTCAGTTTAATATTCATCGCCACATTTTCCTGATCGTTTTCAAGACCTTTTAAAGCGCTTACTTCATTGTAATTTCTTAAAACCTGAACTTTATCAATGGCATCGGCAGGAATATTTTTAACGCCTAGTTTGGTATCTCCGTCAAAAAAATCTTTTCCTTCCACCATTAATTTACTTACTTTTTTGCCTTCAACCTCAATTTCACCATCTGCATTTACCTCAACGCCCGGAAGTTTCTTCAGGACATCTTCAAGCTTTTTTTCGGTTCCTGATTTAAATGAATCTGCGTTGTAAACAATAGTGTCGCCTTTTATAGAAACCGGCATTTCACGAACGATTTCAACACCTTCGAGTTCTATTCCCGTACCGTCCATAACAATGTTTTGAACGATATTCTCCGTTTTGGTCGAAACGGCTATTTCTTTAGATTTCATTCCCAGATAACTTACCTTAACCGTATAGGAAGCATTTGGTTTTAAAGTCAATTGAAATTTACCTTTATCATTGGTAATTCCGTAGGAATCCATTGCTTTTGTAGCATTGTTGACCGCCATAATATTGGCCATCTCCAACGGATTTTTTTGTTCATCCTGAATAAATCCATCGAAACGAACACTTTGAGAAAAGCATATAGAAGTAAAAAGTAAGGCAAATAAAAAAAGTGTCTTATTCATTATCAGAATATTGGAAGTTGGACCCGAGCGAAAGCGAACGGGCGAAGCAATTTTGGAATTTGGAATTTGAAAATTTATAAATTTTATCTGCCCATTGGCATTGCAGGCCCGGAGGTGCGTCCACGGCTCATTTCTCTAAATTCTTCCATTTTTTTAATCACCGTTTCATCGTACTCTTTTTGAGAAACTACTTTTCCTTTTTTAGATGGTTTTATCTCGGCTTTTTCTTTGGCATTCAAAACAATTTTAGAACATAAAATCACCGTTTTTCCATCGTTTACTTCTAGAATCAAACCTGGTAATCCCCAATAATTTTCTGGTCCTTGGTTAACCGGAATTTCCGGCGTATACCAAGCGGTAACTGTAATTTCCTTTGGGATTTCGAAATTGTCTTCAAAATTAGTTTTTGTCTCTCCCGATGTTTTTTTGGCTTCATCCTTTTTGTCATTATTTTTAGGTCTGAAGTTTCTAAAATCGGTTTTACTGGCTTCTTTAACTGCACTTGCTTTGAAGCAATTGTAACCTCCAATTTGTTTGGTTTCCTGTTCCAGTTTCCAGTTTAATTTTGGCAGAGAATCAACAACAAGGAATTCTTTTCCCATAAATTCTTTATCAACCGTATAGGACTTTGCTTTTACATCTTTGTAAAAAGTTCCGCCGCCGCCCATCATCGAACTCATCATAACACGAAAACCACCTTGCTGTCCGGGAGTTTCGAGTTTTTCTTCTTCTTTATAGATTGAAGCTGTTTTATCAAAATTTAATATGAAAGTTTTCTCCAGCATTTGTTTCATACGCTCTTCCATGCTTTTCTGCATTTCTGGTGTAATGTCCCGATTTCCAGCTCGCATTCCTTCAAATTTAGGCGGCTGAGTTTTAGATTCATAAACAGCCATTCCCTGAAAATCTTTTTGGGCGTGTACTTGTGTAAAAGCGAATATTAAGAGTAAATAAGATAGTTTTTTCATGTGGTTATATTTAAAAGATTGTGAAGTCTTGTAAAACTTACAATTCAAATTTATTACTAATTTTAAAATACTGAAAATTAAATATATCAATGCCAGAATGGTATCGACAAAATCTAATCTTTGTAAGACTACTCTAATTTACAAAGGTTTAAACTGGAAAAACTGCCAAAACTCTAATTTTAAGATATTCTTTAACGTAGTTTTTGTACTTTGGCTTATGAAATTATACTATTATGAGTAAAACAATACGCCAAATTTTATTACTGCTCTTTATTGCGTGTTCGTTTTCGACTTTTTTTGGGCAAAGCCAAAAAATAAATGCTTCTGTAATTTCAAAATTCAAAATTGATGCTGATGAATTTATTGGCTACGATTCTTTTGGATATTCTTATCAGATAAAAAATAATGTTTTTAGCAAAATAAAAGGAAGTGAAGTCTTTGAATACAAGAATGTTTCGTTAGGAAATATTACAAAAGTTGATATTCAGAATCCGCTTAAAATTGTTTTGTTCTATGAAGATTTCAACATTGTTATTTTATTGGATAATCAATTGAATAAGATGACCGAAATTAATTTTTCGCAAAATACAAATCCGATTGTTGTCAGCGCAATTGGAATGTCAACGCAAAATCAGCTTTGGATTTTTAATACGCTCAATCAGCAGATTTGTCTTTTTGATTATTTAAAAAATGAATACAAAACGGTTTCAATTCCGTTAACCGAAGGCATAAAATATTACCAAACCGACTTTAATACTTTTTATTGGATTGATAGAAAAAACAATTGGTTTTCATGTGATATCTTTGGAAAAATTTCAAGTTTGGGCAATGTTTCTGATTTTGATAAAATGGAAATAATTTCTTCTCAAAAATTCATTTTCAGTAAAGCTAACTTATTGTATTTGAGAGAAAATACTAACACAATTTCTGAAATTGAAGTTTTAGAAAAAACGTTTGACAAATTCTATTACAAAGACCAAATTTTATCTATTTTTACAACTAAAGAAATTGTAAATTATAAAATCGTAACACCGTAATGCACATAGCAATAGCAGGAAATATAGGCGCAGGAAAAACTACATTAACTAAATTATTAGCCAAACATTTTAAATGGGAGCCTCATTATGAAGATGTGGTTGATAATCCGTACTTAGACGATTTTTACCATCAAATGGAACGCTGGTCGTTTAACTTACAAATCTATTTCCTTAATAGTCGTTTTCGTCAGGTTTTGCAAATTCGCGAAAGCGGTAAAAAAATCATTCAGGACAGAACAATTTATGAAGATGCGCATATTTTTGCTCCCAATTTATATGCAATGGGATTGATGACAAGTCGTGATTTTGAAAATTACACGTCTTTATTCGAATTAATGGAATCGTTGGTAAAAGCGCCGGATTTATTGATTTATTTAAGAAGTTCTATTCCTAATCTTGTTGGACAAATTCACAAACGCGGACGCGAATATGAAAACTCTATTTCGATCGATTATTTAAGCCGTTTGAACGAAAGATATGAAGCATGGATTCAGACTTACACTAAAGGAAAATTATTGATTATTGATGTTGACAATATAAATTTTGTTGATAATCCTGAAGATTTAGGAAATATCATTAATAGAATTGATGCAGAATTGAATGGGTTGTTCTAGATCACGAATTTCACAGATTTGCACGAAATAAAAAAATGCCTCTAAATAATTTTAGAGGTATTTTTTTGTTAATATTTTCTTACTTTTGTGACTATTAAATAAATTTCCCATTTCGGGAAAAAATAATTACATTTGTCAAACTAATTATGAGAATAATAGCAAAGCGGACTCTGCAAAATTTTTGGGAAAGATTTCCAAATTCAAAACAACAATTACTAGCCTGGTATCAAATTTTTGATAAAAATGATTTTGCAAATTCTAATGTTATAAAGTCTTTTTTTGGTACCGCAGATTTTGTCGGCAATAATAAAGTAGTCTTCAATATTTGTGGCAATCACTATCGCTTAATTGTTAAAATTAATTACGATACAAAAATTGTGTATATCCTTTTTATCGGAACACATAGCGAATATGATGATTTAAAAGATATTAAAAACTTATAAGATGAATATAAAGCCAATAAAAACAGAACAAGATTATACTTTAGCTTTAGAGAGAGTCAATTCTCTTTTTGAAGCCAAACCTGATACTGTTGAAGGAGATGAGCTAGATATTCTGGTTACCCTTATCGAGAAGTATGAACAGATACATTACCCTATTCCTGAACCTGACCCTATTGAGGCGATCAAATTTATGATGGAACAAAACGGATTAAGTGATGCGGATTTAGGAATTATTTTAAACAGCCGTTCAAGAGTATCTGAATTGTTTAATCGTAAAAGAGCCTTAACGATAAAACAAATAAGAGTTTTGACTGAAACTCTTCATATTCCTGCTTCAACTTTAATTAAAGAATATGCTTTAAATCAATAAAAAATGCCTCTAAAGTTATTTAGAGGCATTTTTGTTTAGGAACTTTGTCAAAGTTTAAAACTTTGACAAAGTTGGTTTTATTTAGCAGTTGCTGCACTAATTTTTGCTTCAACTTCTTCTTCTGTTCCTTCGTAAACTTCTGTGGTTGTTTTACCGTTTTCAGTTTTAGTTACAGTTCCGGTAGTTTTACCATTGTCATTTCTTAGGTCAACGCGAACAGATTTTTTCTCATATTTACTTGTATCGAAACAATCTGTTTTTTGATATTTTCCGGTTTTATCAAAATGTGCTAAACATTTTGCTGTTTCTTCTTCAGTACAGCCTTTTTCTTTGCACATTTTAATACATTCTTCTTTTGTCATTCCTGATAAATCTCCGCATTTAGAAATTCCTCCAGCATGCATTTCAGTTTTTGCACAGCAAGAAGCTTTTCCTGCAATGTTTGATTCAGAATGTCCATCACCTAAAATTGGTGCAATTACTAATCCAATCAAACAAGTTAATTTAATTAAGATGTTCATTGATGGCCCGGATGTATCTTTAAACGGATCTCCAACTGTATCTCCGGTCACGGCTGCTTTGTGAGCATCAGAACCTTTATAAGTCATTTCACCGTTAATCATAACTCCGGCTTCAAAAGATTTTTTAGCATTGTCCCAAGCTCCTCCGGCGTTGTTTTGAAAAACTGCCCAAAGAACTCCAGAAACTGTAACTCCGGCCATATATCCTCCTAACATTTCAGCAATTAACTGATTGTTATCTGCGTAAACTAATTTCCCTAAAAGTACAATTGCAATAGGAAAACCAATTGTTAGAATTCCCGGAAGCATCATTTCGCGTAAAGCGGCTTTTGTAGAAATTTCAACACATTTTCCATATTCCGGTTTTCCGGTTCCTTCCATAATTCCCGGGATTTCCTTGAATTGACGACGAACTTCATACACCATATCCATCGCTGCTTTTCCAACAGAATTCATCGCTAAAGCAGAGAAAACCACCGGAATCATTCCACCGACAAATAACATCGCTAAAACTGGCGCTTTGAAGATATTGATTCCGTCAATTCCTGTAAACGTTACATAAGCTGCAAATAATGCTAATGATGTTAAAGCTGCAGAAGCAATGGCAAAACCTTTGCCCGTTGCTGCAGTTGTATTTCCAACAGAATCTAAAATATCCGTTCTTGTACGAACTTCTTTTGGTAATTCGCTCATTTCGGCGATTCCTCCGGCGTTATCAGAAATTGGTCCGAAAGCATCGATTGCTAATTGCATTGCTGTTGTTGCCATCATTGCTGAAGCTGCTAAAGCAACTCCGTAAAATCCAGCCAAAGCATATGAAATCCAGATTGCACCAGCAAACAATAATACAGTTGGAAACGTAGAAATCATTCCCGTTGCTAAACCTGCAATTACGTTTGTTCCTGCTCCTGTAGATGATTTTTGAACAATTGCCAAAACTGGTTTTGTTCCTAATCCTGTATAATATTCTGTTACGGATGAAATAGCTCCACCAACAACTAATCCGACTAATGTTGCATAGAAAACACGCAATGATGAAATGTCTTTAGATCCTTCTCCAAAGAAAGTCATCTGCATAGTTTCAGGAAGCATATGTTTTACTAAGAAGAAACAAGCCACAGCTGTTAAAACAATCGAAACCCAGTTTCCTATATTTAATGCTTTTTGAACTTGTGCTTCTTTTGCATTGTCATCTGAAATTTTTACCAATGTTGTTCCGATAATGGAGAATAAAATTCCGAAACCGGCAATTGCCATTGGAAGTAAAATTGGACCAATTCCGCCAAAAGCGTCATTGATACTTCCACCCATATCTTTTATAACATAGTTTCCTAGCACCATTGCAGCAAGAACCGTTGCTACATAAGATCCGAATAAATCGGCACCCATACCGGCAACGTCACCCACATTATCCCCAACGTTATCTGCAATTGTTGCAGGGTTTCTTGGATCATCTTCCGGAATTCCGGCTTCTACTTTACCAACTAAATCAGCACCAACATCGGCCGCTTTTGTGTAAATTCCGCCTCCAACTCTGGCAAACAATGCAATTGATTCTGCACCAAGAGAAAATCCGGCTAACGTTTCTAAAACAACGGTCATTGTTTCAGTGTCTTTCCAAACTCCGTCAGAAAATAAATTAAAGAAAATTATAAAAAAAGTAGTTAAACCCAGAACTGCAAGACCTGCAACGCCTAAACCCATTACGGTTCCGCCGCCAAAAGACACTTTTAGTGCCTGTGGCAAACTTGTACGTGCTGCCTGTGTTGTTCTAACGTTTGTTTTGGTTGCGATTTTCATACCTATATTACCTGCGTAAGCTGAAAATAATGCGCCAAAAATAAATGCAATTACGATCAATAAATGTGTTTTTACACCTGGAATAAAAGTAATTCCTGCCAAAGCTAAACTTGCAATAATAACAAAGATGGTTAATAGTTTATATTCGGCTTTTAAGAAGGCTAAGGCTCCTTCGTAGATGTAATCTGAAATCTCTTTCATTTTACCGTCTCCGGCGTCTTGTTTTAAAACCCAAGTCCTTTTTATTCCCATGAAAAGTAATCCTAAAACTGCCATGACAATTGGCAGGTAAATCATAAATGCATTCATAATATATTAATGGTTTTGGTTAATAGTCAACAATCTAACAAAAACGAATTTAAACAAAAAAGCAATACTCCTGACGGCAGTATTGCTTTTTTTATAATAAAATAGGGTATAAATTATTTAATACTAAATAATCCCTCTGGTTTGTTTTCGATATCATCAAAACGCTTCGTACACTCAGCAATAATTGCAAATGCTTCGTTTACATCTCCCCATCCTTCTACATCTACTTTTTTGTTTTCAAGATCTTTGTAAACCTGGAAGAAATGCTCGATTTCTTTTACTAAGTGCGGGTTAATATCTGAAAGGTCAGTTAAAGAATTCCAGATTGGATCTGAAACTGGTACACAAATAATTTTTTCGTCTGGTCCTTTATCGTCTGCCATGTGAAAAACCCCAATTGGTTTTACTTCCATAACACATCCAGGAAAAGTTGGTTCGTTTACTAAAACCAATACATCAAGAGGGTCACCGTCAAGTGCTAAAGTTTCAGGAATAAATCCGTAATCTGCAGGGTACATCATTGAAGAGAATAACATTCTGTCGAAACGCATTCTTTTGATTTCAAAATCGTACTCATATTTATTTCTGCTTCCTCTTGGTATTTCGATTAATACATCGAAAGTTGTTAGTTTGTCTGCGGTCATTTTCGTTTTTTATTATATCTATAATTTCGACTGCAAAAGTAACTAAACAATCCTTTTTTACAATGAAAAAAGTATATTAATCTCTGTATTTATACATTAATTAATATACTTTTCTTTTTATATAACAGACAGTTAATATATAATTTTCCTATTTCGCTTACTTAGGTAATAATGCCATAGCAAATATGTGGCATAAGATCGGTACGGACTCCATTGTTCTGCATGGATTTCCATCTCTTGTTTGTCGTGAATATCAAGCAATTCTTTGATTGTATTTATGACTGCAATATCGCCTAGCGGAATCAAATCCGGTTCCTGAAGACAGAACATTAAATAGATGTCAATTGTCCAGTTTCCGATTCCTTTTAATTTGATTAATTCTTCACGAACTTGTTTTGCCGATTTTGAGGCCAGACTTTCTACATCGAGTTCTTTGTTTAAAATGGCTTCGGACAAAATCTTGATGTATTTTGTTTTTTGACGGCTTACGCCAAGACTTCTATATTCTTCATCGGGTAAAATCGCCATCGTTTCAGGAATACAGGTTGTATAAGCTTTTATTTTTAAGAATGTGGCTTTCGCCGAATCTACAGAAACCTGTTGTTCAAGAATTAATAATACCAAAGTTTCAAAACCCTGTGGACGCTTTGGTATTGGCGGAAGCCCGTATTTTTCGATTATTTCCCGAAATACTGGATTTTTATTGGTTAGAAAATCTATGGCCTCTTGCATAAGATATTTTTTAAGTCAATTTCAAAATTAAATAAAAAAGAATCTCGCAAAGGCGCAGAGTCGCAAAGTTTTTTTGCCCACGGATTTTGCAGATTAAAACAGGTTAAAGCAGATTTATTTTTTTCAGTCTGCAATTATATAATCTGCGTTTATCAGCATACATCCGTAAAATCTGTGGGCAAAGGTTCAAAGCATAAAAAAAATCGCAAAGATTTTAAACCTTTGCGACTTTGTAACTTTGATCCTTTGTACCTTATATAATTAGAAATAGAATCCGAAAGATCCTTTTATAGCAAATTTGTGAGCATCAGGCATATCTAAATAATTTCCTCTCCATGAAAAATCAAGACGGAAAACTTTGAAGATATTTCCAATTCCGGCATTGTATTCCCAGTATACATTTTCTGGTGCATTATAAGGAAGTCCAGAAGCGTTTATTTCACGATTTGCTTTAGAAATAGTTCCATGAACCGCTCTTACTCCTATAAATTCCCTCCAATTAAGTTTTCTCATAAATGGAACTCTGGCGAATAACCTTCCTCCAAAATCATGATTCCATTGTAACGTTGTATATTGATCCGTAACGAATTCGTAGAAATTAAGGTTACTGAATGTATTTTCAATGGTAAAATAAGTCTGGTTACCCGGAATTACACTCATTAATCCTAACGGAATTGTTCCGAATGTTTTTCCTGTTTCTATAATAATGTTAGATCTTCCTAAAGGTCCAATGATAATGGGCTGCTTATAGAATACCTGTATTTTTTCGTAGGCAAAATCACTGTCAAAAACTCCTTTTAAACCATAACTAAAGTTAACAAAGAAATGACTAAACGGACTGTCTACTAAATCTCTTTCTACTCCGTAACCAATTGTTTTACGGTTTGGCATATATTCAAACTGAATATTGGCTTCTGATTGTTTTACATCACTTTTTACAACTCCCATAGGGTCTGCTGCAGTTGGCAATGTTGTATAATAATCTAAACTAAATGTTTTTGATGCCGATTCTAATGTTCGATAAGAAAACCCTGCCTGAACAACAAAATTCTTTTTAGGTTCCATTTCTACCGAAATGTTACTCAAATTAATGTTGGTCAATTTTCCGTTACTTCCGGTTGTAAATAAGGCAGAAGACGCAAAGCTTCGTCCTAAAATATCATTTGTCGTGGTTAAACTGGCTCCAATCTGTTCAATATCACGCCTGTTTCCTCCAGAAATAATAACACGTTTTTTCTTGTCGACCATCCATTTTCCAGAAACTCCGTATTTGAATTTACTGTCATCAAATCCGTAAGCTGTATAAGCTTGTATACGCCAAGGATCGTTTGGTCCGAAATACGTTCGCCCTCCTACTCTCAGCCTTAAACCCTCGACTTCATTATATCCAAATGTGGAAAAAATAGGTCCGTAATCGAAGTTTTTAAACTCGATATAACCACTTCCTAAAATGGAGACGAGATTATACAATTGCTTAAATCGCTTCACCGTCTGCAAAGTATCGAGCATTTTATAAATCCCTGCTTCGTCTTTATTTAGTTTTTCAAAACGATTTTCTTCCCAAAATTCCGGTGGTCGCTCGTAGACCGCATTGTCTATAAAATTGACTTCTTCTTTATAGAATTTCTCTGGTTTTTGAATATTGAATTTATGATTGCGATACAGTGTCGTTCGTTTTCCATAAACTCCCTTTGATTTTTCTTTTTTATTTAAAGCAAAATCAGACATCATATAATCGCGGGTCAATAGAAAAACAGAATCGTTATCTACTTCGAATTCCTGTTCGATATAAATATCTTTTACCCAGTTAATATTGGCACTTTTAGTAACGCCCATATTAATTTTCTTGATCGCAAAAGTGGTATCGTTTACCCAGAAGTCTCCTTTAAAAGTCAATTCGTTTTTACGCCTCGGATAAAAAACAATATTAAAACACCATTTTTTATCAATAAAAGCACTGTCTTTCAATACATAATTGTAAACATCAATTCCTGTTCTTGAAAGCGGGCTTGTAAAACTCTTATCAAAAAATTTAAGGTGATTATCGTAAATATTATAATCTGAATAAAGGTCTTTTACGAAAGCTAAAATCTGCTGATTCCCGTTGAAACCAGACATTTTATTTCCCGTAATATTCTCTTTTACTTTCTTTAATTTATTATCTCCGTAAACGTCATAAACAGATTCGTTGATAAAAATTGGCAGATACGTTTTTCCTGTAACATCTGAAGTATCAACATGATTAAACACAAACTCCATTCCTTTAAAGAGCTTGTTTTTCATAAAAGCACTATCAATCGTGTTCATATCGAACTCGACTTTTTCGTACTTCTGCATTTGATATTGATTGAATTGGTAAAGTCCGTTTTTACGTTTTCTTTCCCATATTTTTCTCAAAATATCAAGCGCCGGATTGTTCTTTTTTGATGTTTTTCCGGTATAAATTACAACTTCATTTAGCGCCTGAGGTTCGCTCAAAACAATCTTAAAATCGTAATTAACTGCTTTTTCTAAAGGAACTTCCCTATCTGAAAATCCGGCAGAACTAACCAATAAAGCGGTATAAGTATTTGGAGATTCGAGATAAAAACGGCCATCTTCGTTAGAAACGATTCCGGTGTTTGAACCTTTAAAAACAACATTTGCAAAAGGTATCGGCTGATTAGACTTGTCCAAAACAATTCCACTCACTTTCGTTTGTGCAGTAGCAATAGCCGCAAATGCGAATACAAAAAATAGGCTGAGTAAAATTATTCTTTTCATTGTCTGGGCAAAAAAAAACTTCATCAATTAACAGTGAATGATGAAGTTTTATGAGTATTCTAAATGTGTACTATTTGTATAACACTTTCTTAACTGCTTTTACTACATCACCTGCATTTGGCAACCAGTCTTTTAATAATACTGGAGAGTAAGGCGCAGGAGTATCTGCAGTTGTAATACGTTGAATTGGCGCATCAAGGAAATCAAATGCTTGCTCCTGAACGATATAAGTGATCTCAGAAGAAATACTTGCAAATGGCCAGGCTTCTTCAAGAATTACTAAACGGTTTGTTTTTTTAACAGATTTAAGAATAGCATCTTTATCCATAGGACGAACTGTTCTTAAGTCGATAATCTCACAAGAAATTCCTTCTTTAGCTAATTCATCAGCAGCGATAAAAGCTTCTTTGATGATTTTTCCAAAAGAAACGATTGTTACATCTTTTCCTTCACGTTTAACATCAGCAACTCCTAATGGAATTGTGTATTCTCCGTCTGGCACTTCACCTTTATCACCATACATTTGCTCAGATTCCATAAAAATTACAGGATCATTATCGCGAATTGCAGATTTTAAAAGTCCCTTTGCATCATAAGGAGTTGAAGGTACAACAACTTTAAGACCCGGAGTGTTTGCAAACCAGTTTTCTAAAGCTTGTGAGTGAGTTGCTCCTAATTGACCTGCAGAAGCAGTTGGTCCGCGGAAAACGATTGGCACATTAAATTGCCCTCCAGTCATTTGACGCATTTTAGCAGCATTATTTATAATTTGATCAATACCAACTAAACAGAAGTTGAAAGTCATATATTCTACAATAGGTCTGTTACCATTCATTGCAGAACCTACTGCAATTCCTGTAAAACCAAGCTCAGCGATTGGAGTATCGATTACTCTTTTTTCACCAAACTCAGCAAGCATTCCTTTTGAAGCTTTGTATGCTCCGTTGTATTCTGCAACTTCTTCGCCCATTAAATATATGGATTCATCGTGACGCATTTCTTCGCTCATCGCTTCACAAATGGCCTCTCTAAATTGTATTGTTCTCATATTTTATATTGTATGTTGAATTTTCTGAAGAGCAAAAATAAATATTTTAAATAACTTAAAAGCATAAATTGAATTTAAAATCGCATGAAGTTCTTTCTCTCTTTAGCTTTTAACTTTTTAAATATTATTGTGATATTTACGAAATCGATATAATAGACGTGTGACCCACACTTAATTTGTCAAATCCATTTTTTTGACAAACTTTAATCTATTTGTTTAATTCCTGTTTCTCCGAAATTCTTTCATAAGAACGGGGAAATTCAAAAATTAGTATTTACAGACCCAAACTTTAACCATTGTTTAATCTTCAAAAATTGCAAAATTCCTAACAATCAGACAAAATGAATGCTTTTTCATTTTAAGATTCCGATGAAAACCACCTCAAAACACATAATCTTCGAAATCGTAATAGTTTTAAAAAATATTATGCATGCATAGTATAATTATTCCAAATTAAATTCTAAATTTGTAAAAGCATATTACAAATTCAAAATATATACTTTATGAAAATATTAGTTTGCATCAGCCATGTGCCTGATACTACTTCAAAAATTAACTTCTCCAATGGTGATTCAGAATTTGATACCAATGGTGTACAATATGTAATTAATCCTAATGATGAGTTTGGACTTACACGTGCAATCTGGTTCCAAGAGCAGCAAGGTGCAAATGTAACAGTTGTAAACGTTGGAGGTCCTGATACTGAACCAACATTGCGTAAAGCATTGGCAATTGGTGCAAATGAAGCAATTCGTATAAACGCAAACCCAACTGACGGTTTTTTTGTTGCAAAACAATTAGCTGAAGTAATTAAAAATGGCGGATACGATCTTGTAATTGCAGGAAAAGAATCTCTTGATTATAATGGCGGAATGGTTCCTGGAATGATTGCAGGAATTTTAGGTTCTAACTTTTTAAATTCTTGTACTTCTTTAACTGTTGATGGAAACAATGTAAAAGCGGTTCGTGAAATCGACGGTGGAAAAGAAACTGTAAGCACTACTCTTCCTTTAATTATTGGTGGTCAAAAAGGTCTTGTTGAAGAAAAAGATTTACGTATCCCAAACATGAGAGGAATTATGACAGCAAGAACTAAAGCCTTAACTATTCTTGAACCAGTTGATGCTCCTGTAAATACAAAAGCAGTGAAATTTGAAAAACCAGCTCCAAAATCAGCTGTGAAATTAGTTTCTGCAGATAATTTAGATGAGTTAATCAATTTATTACACAACGAAGCGAAGGTAATCTAGTATTCAGTAATCAGTTTTAAGTATTCAGTTTCCAATCTGAAATCTAAAATCTAAAATCTAAAATTATTATGTCAATATTAATATATGCAGAATCTGCAGAAGGAAAATTTAAAAAAGTAGCTTTCGAATTAGCTTCTTACGCAAAAAAAGTAGCCGAGTCTTTAGGTACAACTGTTACAGCTTTAACTGTAAACATCAGCGACGTAAGTGAATTATCTAAATACGGAGTTGATAAAGTTTTAAAAGTAAACAACGATAAATTAGCTGGTTTTACTGCTAAGGCTTACGCCGATGTAATTAAACAAGCTGCTGAAAAAGAAGGAACAAAAGTAGTTTTACTTTCTTCTACAACAGACAGTATTTATCTTTCATCATTAGTTGCAGTAGCTTTAAATGCTGGTTTTGCATCAAATGTTGTTGGATTACCAATTAGCACTTCACCTTTCCAGGTAAAAAGAAATGCTTTTTCAAACAAAGCTTTCAATATCACAGAAATTTCTACTGATGTAAAAGTTCTTGGTTTAGCTAAAAACTCTTATGGAATTTTCGAAAATGCAGGATCTGCATCTGAAGAAGATTTTAATCCAACAATTGGAGACAATGATTTTGGAGTAAAAGTAGAATCTGTAGAAAAAGTAACTGGAAAAGTTTCTATCGCTGATGCTGATATCGTAGTTTCTGGCGGACGTGGATTAAAAGGTCCTGAAAACTGGGGATTAATCGAAGATCTTGCTGCTGTTTTAGGCGCTGCGACTGCGTGTTCTAAACCAGTTTCAGATTTAGGATGGAGACCTCACAGCGAACACGTTGGGCAAACAGGAAAACCAGTTGCAACTAACTTATATATTGCAGTAGGTATTTCTGGAGCTATTCAACATATTGCGGGTATTAACTCTTCAAAAGTAAAAGTAGTAATCAATAATGACCCAGAAGCTCCTTTCTTTAAAGTTGCTGATTATGGTATTGTTGGCGACGCTTTTGAAATTGTTCCGAAATTAACAGAGAAATTAAAAGCTTTTAAAGCACAACATTCTTAATTCAAAATTCTCTTCAAAAATATAGCTGCCTAAAAACAAGATATTGTATCTTTGTTTATAGGCAGCTTTTTTGTTCCATATTTTTTGATTAAAATTGCACTTTTATTTTTCAATCAAAAAATCATAAAAATGAGGTGCTAAGTGCCTTTTTTACAAACATATATGAGTCTAGTTAAATTATCTATAAAAGGAATTTCATACAGTCAAACTCAAAATGGCGCTTATGCCTTAATTTTGAATGAAGTTGATGGTGAAAGAAAATTACCTATCGTTATTGGTGCTTTTGAAGCCCAATCGATCGCTATTGCCTTAGAAAAAGAAATAAAACCACCACGTCCGTTAACACACGATTTATTTAAAAACTTTGCTGAAAGATTTGACATAGTTGTAAAACAAGTTATCATTCACAAATTAGTTGACGGTGTTTTTTACTCGAGTTTAATCTGCGAAAGAGATAAAATCGAAGAGATTATCGATGCTCGAACTTCTGATGCAATCGCTTTGGCTTTGCGTTTTAACGCTCCAATTTTTACTTATAAAAACATTTTGGACAAAGCCGGAATTTATTTAAAATCAAACACTTCAGATTCTGATCAGGGTTCACAGGAAATTGACGATGTTCTTTCTAATCCTGAAACTTTTGGTCACGAAGAAGAAACGAATCAATCTGGAGACGTTTATGCAAAACACAGTTTGCAAGAACTAAACGAACTTTTAGATCAGGCTGTTTCTCAGGAAGATTACGAAAAAGCAGCAAAAATCAGAGACGAAATCTCGAAAAGATAATTTTAAGGCTGTAAGCCTTAAGCTTTAGGCAATAAGCTTAAAGCGCAAAACATAAAAAACAAGCTGAAAGCATTAGGAAAAAGCCTAAAGCTTAAAGCTTAAAGCCTAAAGCAACAATGAAACAATACTTAGATTTAGTAAAGCACGTTTTAGAAAACGGCAATCAAAAAGGAGACCGTACCGGAACCGGAACAAAAAGTGTTTTTGGTTACCAAATGCGTTTTGATTTAAGTGAAGGTTTCCCAATGGTTACGACCAAAAAATTACATTTAAAATCGATCATTTACGAATTACTTTGGTTCTTAAAAGGTGATACTAATATAAAATATCTTCAGGAAAACGGAGTAAAAATCTGGGATGAATGGGCAGATTCTAATGGTGATTTAGGACCTGTTTACGGACATCAATGGAGAAACTGGAATAGCGAAGAAATCGATCAGATTTCTGAATTAATTACCGAATTAAAAACAAATCCAAACAGCCGAAGAATGCTGGTTTCTGCATGGAATCCTTCGGTTTTGCCAGATACTAAAAAATCATTTGAAGAAAATGTTGCCAACAATAAAGCGGCTTTGCCTCCTTGTCATGCATTTTTTCAATTTTATGTTGCAGCTCCAGATTTAGAAAAAGGAGAAACAAAAGGAAAATTATCCTGCCAATTGTATCAGCGCAGTGCCGATATCTTTTTGGGAGTTCCTTTTAATATCGCTTCTTATGCATTATTTACGATGATGATTGCACAAGTTTGCGATTTAGAGCCGGGTGAATTTATTCACACTTTTGGTGACGCACACATTTACAATAATCATTTTGAGCAATTGGAATTGCAATTAACCCGTGAACCAAAACCATTACCAAAAATGATTTTAAATCCGGAGATTAAAAACATTTTTGATTTTGATTTTAATGATTTTACACTTTTAGATTATGATCCGCATCCTGCCATAAAAGGAAGTGTTGCTGTATAATTATAAAAAAATCCGCTGAAAATTTTCAAGCGGATTTTTTTATACAACTAAAACACCATTTTCACTTCCGGCATAATCATTCCATTTGTAAAAATCAGCTTCAGGATCATTCACATAAGCACCGTCGATTACGTATTTAAATTCGTAAATCGCGTCTTTAACCAAATCATAAGTAGCTTTAAAAGTTCCGTTTTTCAACTTGCTCAACGTTCCTTCTTCTACATTCCAGTTATTAAAATCTCCAACTACTGCTGCCGAATCAGCATCTTTGGCATCTATTGAAAATGTAACTTTAACTACTGGTTTCGTTTTAATAAATTGTTTCTTCAAAGACATAACTATTTAGTTTTTAGATTTCTACAATAAAATTACATAAATTCACCTGAACATTCGACAGTACTGTAATCGATTTATGATTATCACAAAAACAGTATATTATTTTAATTAGATCAATAATTTAACAGGCTTTATTTTTCGCTTTTCAAATTCTAAGAACATTTTGAAAGAAATATTATACAGTCAAAATATGAAGTTTTGAAAATAAATTTTAACTTTATAATCTCATTTTTATCTTATGGAAAAAGAAGCGCACGAACAATATGAGTATGCCAGAAGGCGATTAAGACAAAAAAAAATCTTATATTTTCATTTTGTTCTTTTCCTGCTGGGGAGTTTATTTTTATTTATTGCTAATAAATTTTTTGGTTTTGGCGAAGGAACAACTCAAAACTGGTGTATTTGGGGTATCACGATCTGGCTTTTCATCTTCATTTTACATTTTATAAAAGTCTATATCACAGATCGTTTTATGAATAAAAAATGGGAAAGAGAACAAATTGACCGTCTTGTTGCTTTACAGCAAAAGAGAATTACTCAATTAGAATCGAAAATAAACGAAGACACAGAGAATAAAATTTAGTTAAAACGCAACATGATTATAATGATAGCGGCTGTTGCCGAAAATAATGCTTTGGGAAAAAACAATGATTTAGTCTGGCATTTACCCAATGATTTTAAAAGATTTAAATCACTGACAACTAATCATCATATTATTATGGGGAGAAAAACTTTTGAAAGTTTCCCTAAACCTTTACCAAACCGCACACATATTGTCATAACTCGTCAAACAGATTATAATCCGGAAGGATGTATTGTTGTAGACAGCATTGAAAAAGCTATTGCATTGTGCCCTGAAGAGGAAGATTCGTATATCATTGGCGGTGGAGAAATCTACAACCTGGGTTTACCTTTTACGGATATAATTGAAATTACTAAAGTACACCACACTTTTGAGGCCGATACTTTTTTTCCTAAAATCAGTAAGAGTGAATGGCAGTTAGTAGAATCTGAAGAAAATTTTAAAGATGAAAAACATCTTTATGATTATACTTATGAAACTTACATTCGAAAATAAATAAAAAAACACCCTCTTTTGGAGGATGTTTTTTAAAAACGATTGACTTTTAGTCTTGACTCGCTCAAGAAATAGTTTTTGTAAAAATCTCAAATGGAAAAAAGACATTTGAAATAATGAATAACATTTAATGTTAATTGAGAACAAGTCTCAAAAACGCCTTTAATAACAAATACCACTAAGATATTAAAGGCAAGAAAATTAAAATTTCCAAAAACAAATTTAATCCTAAGAACGTACTTCGCACTTTTTAAAATAGTATTCCCCCAAGAACAACACTTTAAAAACTACCACTTGAACAAATGACTGCCAGTGCAAAAAAAGCGGCCATTTGATTAAGTCAATGTGAAACTATCAATCATTAAAATTTCATCATTTTTACTTTGACAAAGTTGAGTATAAAATCAGCCGGACACAATACCCACTTTTGGTGATTTTTTAAAAATACCCACTTTTGGTGATGCTTAAGCAGGTCCAAAAAAAGGATTTAATGCATCCTCTAAAACATTTAATTGACAATTTAAAAAACTCAATTACAGTTAAACTAGATTGTTTATATTTGCGTAAATTATAATAATGTCTGAGAAAATAACTCCATATAAAGACTCTTCTTTAGGTAAGAAAGAGCAGGTTGCCCAAATGTTTGACAACATCTCTGGCAACTACGACAATTTGAACCGCGTAATTTCATTTGGTATTGATACTAAATGGAGAAAAAAAGTATTGAAAATAGTTTCTGACTCTAAACCAAAAGTTATCCTTGATATTGCTACCGGAACCGGTGATCTGGCTATTTTAATGGCTAAAACTAATGCCGAAAAAATTATTGGTCTTGATATTTCGGCCGGAATGCTTGAAGTTGGAAAAAAGAAAGTAGAAGAAAAAAAGCTTTCTAATGTTATAGATTTAGTTTTAGGTGATTCTGAAAATATTCCTTTTGAGGATAATTATTTTGATGCGATTACGGTAGGTTTTGGCGTCCGTAATTTTGAACATTTAGAAAAAGGTTTTGCCGAAATTTTACGAGTTTTAAAACCAAACGGCGTTTTTGTAATTCTGGAAACTTCTGTTCCGGATAAAACACCATACAAACAAGGATATAAATTTTACAGCAAAAATATACTTCCACTTATTGGAAAATTGTTTTCAAAAGACAATTCAGCTTACGGTTATTTATCTGAATCTGCTGCGGCTTTTCCTTATGGTGAAGCATTAAACAATATTTTGAGAAAAACTGGGTTTATAGATGTTGTAGCAATGCCGCAAACTTTTGGTGTAGCAACCATTTATTCAGCATCTAAAAAATAGTATGAAAAAAATTGTAATCGTATTTTTATTAGTCTTAACGACAAAAGGATATTCTCAATTTGCTAAAAGTATGTTTAGTAAAGATCCTATTATTAACCTTGAAAACTGGCAGAAACAACGTGTCTATTTCGGTTATTATTTAGGCTTTAATAGTTTTGATTTTAAATTTGATTACAAAGATGTAGTTCAAAAAGATATTCAGGTAAAAAAAACAACCGGTTTTAATGTGGGTGTTGTTGCCGATTTAAGACTGCAGGAATATATCAATTTGCGTTTTGAACCAGGTTTATACTATACGAAAAGAGATTTATATTTTCCCGGAGTTGGAAACTTAGAAAAAGATTATTTACGAGAAGTGAATAGTACTTACATTCACTTTCCATTATTATTAAAGTTCTCCTCTTTAAGAACCGGAAACATTCGTCCTTATTTAGTAGGCGGAATGTCAACGACTTTAAATCTATCAAGCAACTCAAGTTCTATCGATGATAACTTTGAAGGTAAATTCAGGGTTAAACAATGGACAGCTGCTTACGAATTAGGTTTTGGAATTGATTTCTTTACAGAATATTTCATCTTCTCTCCTTCTATTAGAGGTATGTTTGGTATTACTGACGAGTTAATTCGTGATAATGTAACCCCAGAACATCCGGTAAGTCCGTATACTGATAATATAGATTCAATGAAATCGAGAGCTATTTTAATAAATTTCACATTTCATTAAAACAAAATCTTAACTATTTCGTTTAAATTCACTTAGAATAATTGCTGTTGCAGTAGCTACATTTAAACTTTCGGTTTTTTGCAGCTCTCCAAATCTTGGAATTGTAAGTCGGCTGGTAACTATTTTTTCAATTTCTGCCGAAATACCATTGGCTTCATTACCCATAATAATGATTCCGTTTTGTGGTAAATCCGATTGATAAATATTGTTTCCATCCATAAAAGTTCCAAAAACAGGAAGTTTTGTTTGACTTATAAAAGTTTTTAGATCAACATAATTTACGTTTACCCTGGCAATTGATCCCATTGTGGCCTGAACTACTTTTGGATTATAAATATCGACTGTTTCTTTTGAACAGACAATTTGTTTGATTCCAAACCAGTCGCAAAGACGCATTATAGTCCCTAAATTTCCGGGATCACGAATATCGTCTAACGCCAGAATTAAACCAGAATTTATGATTTGATTTTCTACAGGCATTTTAAAAACTGCCAAACAAGAATTTGGAGTTGTTAAAGCACTTATTTTTTTCAGTTCTTGTTCATTAATAAGAGTTCGTTTTGCAGTTTGAACTTCTTCAAAATCATTTAACGTGGTGTATAAATGCTCTAATTCAAAATTGGATTGCAACAATTCCTGAATTACCTTTACTCCTTCGGCAAAAAACAATTGATTTGCAAAACGCTGTTTTTTTTGATGCAGGCCTGATATAAGCTTTATTTGGTTTTTACTAACCATAAAATAAATGTACTTTTGAATTAAATATTAAAAAACACTTGAAAAATAATTCCACAAAAATAACAGCATTTATTCTAATAGCAATACTTATTTGCGCTTGTAATGCTGTAAAAAGAGTTCCGGATGGAAAAAACCTTCTTGTAAAAAATAATATTGTTGTAAACGGAAAAAATACAAACGACGAAAATGCATCTAATCAATTGTACCAAAAACCCAATGGTACTTTATTAGGATACAAACTGCGTTTAAACTTATACAATCTGGCAAACTTAAATCCGGATTCGACTTATCAGGCTAAATTTAAAAATCACCCGGGCTTATACGAACGTCAGGCAAAACTATTATCTGCCAAACAAGTAGACAGACTTGGCCAGTCTTTTTTATATAAAGGTATTCATGAATTTTTGAAAAATACTGGTGAACCGCCTGTAATTATTGACACAGCAAGAACCAAAAAATCTTTACAGCGTTTAAAATTCTACTATTTCAATAATGGTTATTTTAATGTATCAACAGATTATACAATTGATAGTATTGCCCGAAAAAAAGCCCATATAAATTACATTATCACCACAGGACCGGGTTATATTTTGGATACGATTAAAACCAAGATATTGACTCCTGCACTCGATTCATTATACAAAACAAATACTGATCCTTCATTTTTAAAATCAGGAAATCAATATAAAACTACTGATTTTGAGGAAGAAAAAAATCGTATTACAACTTATTACAGAAATCACGGCGCTTACTTTTTTCAGCCAACTTACGTAACTTTTGATATTGATACAATTGGTAAAAAACATAAAGCCGATGTAACTTTAATAATTAACAACAACAATATTCAGGAAAGAGATTCAAGCAGAACAGAACCTTTTAAATTATACAAAATCAGCGATGTAAATATTTATACTGATTACTCTCCTGCGAATTCTAAAAGCAAAATTAACGACAGTACAACGTACAACAACTTTAATTTATATAGTTATAAAAAACTAAAATATAAACCTCGTGCCATAACAGATGCGATCTTTATTAATAAAGGAAGCACTTACTCCGACACAAGAACAACGCTTTCTTCCAGATATTTGAACAATCTTAAAATTTTCAATTATCCTTCTATACAATATGAAGTAGACAAACGCGATTCGACTGCACAGTCTTTAATTGCAAATGTGTATTTAACGCCGAGGAAAAAATACAGTTTTGGAGCAACTCTGGACGTAACACACTCTAATATTCAGGATTTTGGTATTGGAGCCAGTATTTCTCAAACTATTCGAAACGTATTCAACAGGGCTGAAACATTAGAAATTTCGGCACGTGCTAATATTGGTTCTTCAAAAGATATGGCGAATCCGAATAATAACTTTTTTAATGTTTCGGAATACGGACTTGACTTAAAGCTTAATTTTCCAAGGATTTTACTTCCTTTTGGAACAGAAAAAATTATCCCGAAGAGGATGATTCCTTATACGTCTATTACGTCAGGTTTTTCGAAACAGCAAAATATTGGTTTAGATAAAGAAAATTTTACTGGAGGTATCTCGTACAATTGGTCGCCTAAAAGATACAATACCGCTAAACTGGAATTGTTGAACGCTCAGTATGTTCGAAATTTAAATCCGAATAATTACTTTAATGTTTATACTTCATCTTATAATGAATTAAATGATATTGGTAAAGATTACAATACAAATCCAGGTAATTTTGATAATGAACTCGACAAAAATTTAACGATTCCTAACGGAACTACCGGCTTTACTAATGACGTTTTAACTGGAAACACAGCTTTAGTTCCGGGAGATCCTGAATATAAAGATGTACAAAGTATAGAGGAAAGAAGAGTTCGTTTGACCGAGAATGACTTTATTCTTGCCACAAGTTATACGTTTACCAAAACAACAAAAAAAGATCTTGCTGATAATACTTTTTATCAGTTTAAAACAAAAATAGAATCTGCAGGAACTTTATTATCAGCGATTTCAAGCATTGCAAAATTGGAAAAAAATGCAAATGGAAATTATTCGATTTTTAATTTAGAATATTCTGAATACTTAAAAACCGAATTCGATTATATCAAACACTGGGATTTTGGAAAAGAAAAAGTGTTGGCTGTTAGAAGCTTTTTCGGAATCGCTGTTCCGTTTGGAAATTCAGATTACATTCCGTTCTCACGAAGTTATTATTCTGGAGGATCAAATGATAATCGCGCATGGCAGCCCTACTCTCTTGGTCCCGGAAGCACAAATGCTTTAAACGATTTTAACGAGGCGAATATGAAAATTGCTTTAAGCGCCGAATTTCGTTTTAAGATTTTTGGAGATGTTAAAGGAGCGCTCTTTGCAGACGCCGGAAATATCTGGAATGTGTTCGATAATGTGATTGATGACAAGGCAAGATTTAACAGCTTAAACGATTTAGATGAAATTGCTTTGGGTTCTGGATTTGGTTTACGATACGATTTAAGTTTTTTTGTTATTCGATTAGATTTAGGCTTCAAGACCTATAATCCGGCGCATGACGAGGGCGACAGATGGTTTAAAGAATACAATTTTGGGCACTCGGTTTTAAATTTTGGAATAAATTATCCTTTCTAATGCTAATTAATTCTTATTTTTGCAACCTAAAAACTAAAAACAACTATAAAAAAAATTACAATGGCACACAACATTAAACCAGGAGTAGCTACAGGAGATCAGGTTCAGGAGATTTTTAATTATGCAAAAGAAAAAGGTTTTGCTTTACCAGCAGTTAACGTAACTGGGTCAAGCACAATCAATGGAGTTCTTGAAACTGCAGCAAAACTAAATGCGCCAGTTATCATTCAATTTTCAAACGGAGGAGCACAATTTAACGCTGGAAAAGGTTTATCTAACGCAGGTGAAAAAGCAGCTATCGCTGGTGGTATCGCCGGAGCAAAACATATTCACACTTTGGCAGAAGCTTACGGAGCAACTGTAATTTTACATACTGACCACTGTGCAAAAAAATTATTGCCTTGGATTGATGGTTTATTAGATGCTTCTGAAAAACATTTTGCAGAAACAGGAAAACCATTATTTAGTTCTCACATGATCGATTTGTCTGAGGAGCCAATCGAAGAAAACATCGAGATCTGTAAAGAATATTTAGCTAGAATGAGCAAAATGGGTATGACATTAGAAATCGAGCTTGGTATTACAGGTGGTGAAGAAGATGGTGTTGACAACTCAGACGTAGATAGCTCAAAATTATACACTCAGCCAGAAGAAGTAGCTTATGCTTACGAAGAATTATCTAAAGTAAGTCCTAAGTTTACAATTGCTGCTGCATTTGGAAACGTTCACGGTGTTTACAAACCAGGAAACGTAAAATTAACTCCAAAAATCTTAAAAAATTCTCAGGATTTCGTTCAAAACAAATTCAACACTGGACATAACCCAGTTGATTTCGTTTTCCACGGAGGTTCAGGTTCTACACTTGAAGAAATCAGAGAAGGAATTAGCTACGGAGTTATCAAAATGAACATCGATACTGATTTACAGTTTGCATACACTGAAGGAATCCGTGATTATATGGTTAAAAATCTTGACTATTTAAAATCACAAATTGGTAACCCAGAAGGTGCTGATGCTCCAAACAAAAAATATTACGATCCAAGAAGATGGGTTCGTGAAAGCGAAGTGACATTCAACGCAAGACTTGAACAAGCTTTTGCAGATTTAAACAATGTGAATACACTATAATTTTAGATATCTGATTTTAGATTTTAGATTTCTTTTTGGAATCTAAAATCTAAAGTCTAAAATCTTAAATCTTAAATTTTAAAAAATGGCTTGGTTTAAAAGACAGGAAAAAGGGATTACGACCGCGACAGAAGATAAGATGGACGTTCCGAAAGGATTGTGGTACAAATCTCCAACAGGAAAAATTATTGATGCAGACGAATTAGCAAGAAACTTATTCGTAAGCCCTGAAGATGATTTTCACGTTCGAATTGGAAGCGCAACCTATTTTGAAATTTTATTCGACAACAACGAATTTGTTGAGTTAGATAAAAACATGACATCAAAAGATCCTCTGCATTTTGTGGACACAAAAAAATATGCAGAAAGATTGAAAGATGTAATGGAAAAAACTCATCTTAAAGACGCTGTACGTACGGGAGTAGGAAAATCTAAAGGAAGAGAACTTGTAATTTGCTGTATGGATTTTGCCTTTATTGGTGGATCTATGGGAGCAGTTGTAGGTGAAAAAATTGCAAGAGGTATTGATCACGCGATCAAAAACAAATTGCCTTTTGTTATGATTTCTAAATCTGGTGGAGCTCGTATGATGGAAGCTGCTTATTCTTTAATGCAATTAGCAAAAACTTCTGTAAAACTAGCTCAATTAGCAGAAGCTAAATTACCTTATATCTCTCTTTGTACAGATCCAACAACGGGTGGAACAACTGCATCTTACGCAATGTTAGGAGACATCAACATCTCTGAGCCGGGCGCTTTGATTGGTTTTGCTGGTCCTCGTGTTGTACGTGATACTACAGGAAAAGATTTACCAGAAGGTTTCCAAACGGCTGAGTTTCTTTTAGAGCACGGTTTCCTAGACTTTATCACGCCTAGAAAAGAATTGAAAGACAAAATTAATTTGTATATCGATTTGATTCAGAATAATGATATTAGATAGTTTTTAAACTTCTAAAACATATAAAATCCCATTCGCTTCGGCTGATGGGATTTTTTTATATCTTTATTTTAAATCTCATTCTTTATGACTAGAATTTTTGTTGGTTTTATGATTTGTTTGCTTCTTTTGAATTGTGCCAAAAAAGAGGAAAAAGCTGTTAATAAAAACAAACCTTACATCATCTCCTATGAAGACAAAGAACTTGAAAAATATTACGATTCATTAAAAGTACATCCTCCATCAACAAAAGGGTTTTTCTATGGAGAAAGCCAATTAATAATTGACAAAAAAGGGAATTTATATTTTTATCAAAAAGAACATATTGAAATCTTATGCAGCTACGGTAGAGAAAAAGATACACTCCCACATTTTCTTGATCTACAACCGAAAGACATTGTCAAAATTCCAAAAAAATGTCTAAGTGATTTTCTAACCGAAAATATTTTATCAAAAGAGAAAAAGAGACATGTTTTAATAATAGGTTCACAAAGCGATACAATTAAAAATCCTTACTTTTTGGATTTTTTAAAAAGCAACATTATACAAACATACTACATAAGAAGAACAACTCAAGAAGAAGATACTGTTTTGAAATACAAAAACAATAGTGATTACTATTACTCTGATTCTATTAAATGGGATCGAACTAAAATGAAGTTTCCAAATAAAAACTAATATTGAATTGTTAAATATATATCGTTTCTACAGAACCTCTGAACTTGTCATTTTATCTCACAACGGAATAAATTCCGTTGCTACCAATATTTAATTCCTACGGAATTTTTTTGACTTGCGATTTTAATCTCAACTAATTAATACTTGTCTGAAAAATTGTATTTTTGTTTCTGCAATAATAGTTTTATCCCAAGGAAACTATTAAAAAATGTATCTTACAGAAACGGACTTGTTTTTTACCAAAACCAATTTTTATTAAAGCATTATAAATATCTTTGAACTATGAGCACAGCAACAAAACAAAACCATATAGGACGAAAAATAAGCCGTATTCGTGAACTTAAAGATATGAAACAGGAAGCTCTTGCGCAGGCTTTAGGTACAAATCAGCAGTCGATTTCTGCTATGGAAAACAGCGAAACCATAGATGATCAAAAACTTGCAGAAGTAGCAAAAGCACTTGGCGTTAGTGTTGAAGCAATAAAAAACTTTACCGAAGAAAATATGATTAATTATTTTAATAGTTTTTATGACAACAGCACCAGTACTGGAATAAATGGAATGTTCAATCCAACTCATTGTACATTCAATCCGTTAGATAAAGTAATTGAACTTTACGAACGTATGCTTCAGGCAGAAAAAGAAAAAGTTGAGTACTTGGAAAAATTATTAAAAGATAAATAAGATTTTCAAAAATGTATTGAATTCTACAAAAAATCCCAAGAAATTGCTTCTTGGGATTTTTTTATATCTTTATTTTAAATCTTATTGGTATGGCGAGAATTTTTATTGGGTTTATGATTTGTTTGCTTCTTTTGAATTGTGACAAGAAAGAAACAAAAATGATAATTAAAAACAAACCGTATATTATTTCTCAGGAGAACAACAGACAAATTATTAACGGTGATACTATTCTTCCACCACCAATTCCAGGCTTTTTAGTTTATGGAACAAATACTTTCATTATCGATTCTGATTCAATAATTTATTATTTTAAAAGAGGCAACGTTGGCCATATTTGTGGAAATTGGAAAAGAAGTGATACAATTCCGGATTACATAAATCTACAGCCTAAAGATTTAATTAAGATACCAAATAATTCTATCTCTGAATTCGTAAAATTGAATTATAAAGATAAATTTCGAAATCTGACTTTCATCTCATCAAAAGTTGATACCTTAAAGACTAAGAATTATTTTGATTTAGTTAAAGCAATCAAATTGTCACTCAAAGAAAGAGACAAATATTTCATCAGAAGAACAACGCAAGAAGAAGATACTGTTTTGAAATACAAGAAAAACAACGCGTACTACAATTCAGAAAATATTAAATGGGATCAAGACAGAATAACATTTCCTTTTATAAAACCAAAATTAGAGAAGGCAAAAAAATAATATTTGGATACATTTATACAATTAGAATTCTAAATTACCCCGCTTTTTTCAAATCCTTTTTCAATTCTTTCTCCGCAATTTTAAAAGCCAGTTTTTCTCGCCAAATAGCATAACGTTCTCTAAAAACTACCTTTATGACACTGTCAACTGCGCCATGCATAAATAAACTCCAAACGCTCGCCATTTTTCGGGTAATGGATGAATCCCAGGCGCGAAGACTTAGAGAAAAAGAACCATCTATATAACGCATCCAGTGCCACATTCCGGTTGGCATAAATAAAGTATCTCCATGTTCGAGAAAAACTTCGTAACCTTCGACACCTTTTAGAGCAGGAAATTTTTCAAAATCGGGATTGGCGACGTCATAATCTTCTAAAGCATAAGTGGTATTTGGAACACAATAAAGCCGTTTTTTCCATTTGTAATCAAACAATATAATATGTTTTCGGCCACCAAAATGGGTATGAAAAAGATGAGGCAAATCGATATCATAATGCAAAAAAGTAACAGCATTTGAACCTCCAAAAAACATAGCCGGCATACTTTCTATAAAACCGCCCATTAATTCTTTTGGAACTTTTACATCATTAACTAATTCGGGTTTATGTTTGAAGAGATTAAAGAAAAAAATACGTAAATCTGTTGGTTCTCTTTTTATTAGATCGAGATACTCGCCAAATTTCATACTGGCGATTGAAGCATTAATTACTTTAGTTGGATCTGCTTTAGAATTATCCACTAGTTTTACTTCAATATCTCCTGCAATCTGCTTAAAATAATCCGTCGACCATTTGTCTCTTGCAGGCCAGTCTTTTGTCAGTCCTTTTATAATTAAAGGTTTTCTTTTATCTAAATAGTTCTTTTTAAAATCACTTCTAGAAATAGATTCAACGGTATCAACATGTTTTAAGATAAAGCTCATACGTTTAGTGATTTAAATTGTTCATTTACAAAAAAACCTAACTAATTCTAATCTTCAAAAATCATATAGAAACAAAAAACAATATTTTACATCCCGGTTCGAATTGCTTCAACAGGATCTAAATTTGCAGCAGAAATTGCTGGAAGTATTCCCGAAATCAGTCCAATCAATGCTGCTAAACTGGTTCCTAGAAGTATATTTCCTAAACTTAAAACAAATTCAAAATCAAGTGCTTTTGTTAAGATAATTGAAATTCCCCAGACCATCAGTAAACCAATAATTCCGCCAATAACAGAAAGAATTATGGCTTCAAATAAAAACTGAAATAATATAAAACGATTTTTTGCTCCCAATGATTTTTGAATTCCAATTAAATTCGTTCTTTCTTTTACTGAAACGAACATAATATTGGCAATTCCGAAACCACCGACTAAAAGAGAAAAACCGCTGATAATCCATCCCACTACATTCATTTGACCTAAAATACCGTCAATAAAATCAGTAAAACCAGAAAGTACATTTATAAAAAAGTTATCCATTTCTCCCGCCTTCATTCCGCGAATGGCTCTAAGTTTTTGTGCTACTTCTGCTTTGTAAGCGTCCATATCAACACCTTTTGTTGGTTTTAAAACAATAACCGGAGTCATGGCGTCGCTGTCTCCGTACATTCGGCGTAAAAAGTTTGCAGGTAAATAAACTGAAGTATCGTTACTGTCTCCAAAAAATCCTGCTCCTTGTTTTGCGATTACTCCAATAACAGTAAAACGCTGTCCGTAAAGACGAATATTTTTTCCAAGCGGATCCATACTTCCAAAAAGGCCTTGAGCAATTTCATATCCTAAAACTATAACAGCAGTTCCGGAGTTTGATTCAGATTCATTGTAAAACCTTCCCTTATCAAAACTTAATCCGTCAATATTTACCATTTCAAATGAAGACGGAACGATATTTACATCGGCAACAGTCTTTGAATCGTATTTTAAAGTTTCATGATTTACAAAAAGCTGATAACCTACCTGATCTGTATTATTCATAGAATTTTTCAATCCTACATATTCATCGTATTTCACATTTGGAAACTGTTCTCTCTTCCATTGTGGAATTTCAGATGGTCCAAAACAATATTTCATTAAATAAATCGTATTTTTATCTAAGCTGCTCAAATCTTTAGAGATTTTTTTATCTAAAGAATCAACTGCGGCCAGGACGGCAATTATTGAAAAAATACCAATTGTAACGCCAAGCAGTGACAATAATGTACGCAGTTTATTATTTCGCAAAGCATTTATGGCAAAACTCAGACTTTCTTTTAATAATCTTAAATAAAGAAGCATATAATAGTATTTTTCAATAAAGTAAAATTCAATAATTTAAAAACAAAAACCTAATAAAAGTTAACTTACTCATCAGTAGATTTTTTTAAGAGAATGTTACATTAATTTCTTTTAAAATAATATATAAAAAAACTACTTTTGCAGTCTGAAAATCATAACTACACAATGAGCACAACTAAAAAAATACAATCAGCGTTAATATCTGTTTTTTCGAAAGATGGATTAGAACCAATCGTTAGAAAATTACACGAACAAAACGTAACACTTTACTCAACTGGAGGAACAGAAGATTTTATTAAAAACCTAGGAATTCCGGTAGTTCCTGTTGAAGACATTACTTCTTTCCCTGAAATTCTTGGCGGAAGGGTAAAAACTTTACATCCGAAAATTTTTGGCGGAATTTTAAATCGTCAGGATAATGAAAGCGATGTTCAGCAAATGAAAGAATTTGATATTCCTCAGATTGATTTAGTAATTGTTGATTTGTATCCTTTTGAAAAAACAGTTGCTTCTGGTGCAAGCGAACAAGATATTATTGAAAAAATTGATATTGGCGGAATTTCTTTAATTCGTGCTGGTGCAAAAAATTTCAAAGACACTGTAATTGTTGCTTCGGTTAACGAATACAGCTTACTTTTAGATTTAATTACAGAACAAAATGGCGCTACAACTCTTGAAAACAGAAGATTGTTAGCTACTAAAGCGTTTCACGTTTCATCTCACTATGATGGTGCGATTTTTAACTATTTCAATACAGATGAAACGATCTACAAAGAAAGTATTGATAACGGACAAGTTTTAAGATACGGTGAAAACCCACATCAAAAAGGATTTTTCTTTGGAGATTTTGATGCTATGTTCAAAAAAGTTCACGGAAAAGAGTTATCTTACAACAACTTATTAGATGTTGATGCTGCTGTTAATTTAATTGCTGAATTTAAAACTGACGGGCCAACATTTGCTATTTTAAAACATAATAATGCTTGCGGTTTAGCTTCAAGAAAAACCATCAGCGAAGCTTATTTAGCAGCTTTGGCTTGTGATCCTACATCTGCTTTTGGAGGTGTTTTGATTTCAAACACTAAAATTGATTTAGCTACAGCACAGGAAATCAATAAATTATTCTGCGAAGTTGTAATTGCTCCAAGTTATGATGATGAAGCGATTACTGTTTTACAAGAAAAGAAAAACAGAATTATTTTAGTTCAAAATGAAGTTGAATTACCTTCAAGACAAGTTAGAACATGTCTTAATGGTTTGTTAATTCAGGACAGAAATAATATTACAGATAATAAAGAGCATTTAAAAACCGTTACAATAACAGAACCTACTGCTCAGGAGATCGAAGATTTGATCTTTGCATCAAAAATTTGCAAGAATACAAAATCAAATACCATTGTTTTTGCAAAAAACGGAACATTAATTTCATCTGGTACAGGTCAGACTTCAAGAGTTGATGCTTTAGTTCAAGCAGTTGACAAGGCAAAAGCTTTTGGATTTGATTTAACTGGAGCTTCAATGGCAAGTGACGCATTTTTCCCATTTCCGGATTGTGTAGAATTAGCTAAAAAAGCAGGAATAACCGCAGTAATTCAGCCGGGAGGTTCGATAAAAGATGAATTAAGCATAAATTATTGCAATGAAAATAATCTTGCAATGGTATTTACAGGAACACGTCATTTTAAACATTAATTTGTTTAACTTTGTTCGATAAATTATTTTATAACATTTTAAACCCCTAAAAAACTTATGGGATTTTTTGATTTCATGACCGAGGATATTGCGATAGACCTTGGTACCGCAAACACTTTAATCATTCATAATGATAAAGTTGTTATTGATAGTCCGTCAATCGTTGCACGTGATAGAATATCAGGCAAAATCATTGCTGTTGGTAAGGAAGCCAACATGATGCAAGGTAAAACGCATGAAAACATCAAGACCATAAGGCCTTTGAAAGATGGTGTAATTGCCGATTTTGATGCTTCGGAAAAAATGATCAACATGTTCATTAAAAGTATTCCTGCATTAAAAAAGAGAATGTTTACTCCTGCATTACGCATGGTAGTTTGTATTCCTTCTGGTATTACGGAGGTGGAAATGAGAGCGGTAAAAGAATCTTGTGAAAGAGTAAACGGAAAAGAAGTTTATTTGATTCATGAGCCTATGGCAGCCGCAATTGGTATTGGCATCGATATCATGCAGCCAAAAGGAAACATGATTGTTGATATCGGGGGTGGTACAACAGAAATTGCCGTTATCGCATTAGGCGGAATTGTTTGCGACAAATCTGTAAAAATTGCAGGGGACGTTTTCACAAACGATATTGTTTATTACATGCGTACACAGCATAACCTTTTCGTAGGAGAAAGTACTGCTGAAAAAATTAAAATTCAAATTGGAGCGGCTATCGAAGATTTAGACGGACCGCCAGAAGATATGTCAGTTCAAGGTAGAGACTTACTTACAGGGAAACCAAAACAAGTTGATGTTTCTTACCGTGAAATTGCAAAAGCATTAGACAAATCTATTCAGCGTATTGAGGATGCCGTAATGGAAACATTATCTCAAACTCCACCTGAGTTAGCTGCCGATATTTACAATACTGGTATTTATTTAGCTGGTGGAGGATCTATGTTAAGAGGTCTTGACAAACGTATTTCTCAAAAAACAGATTTACCAGTTTACATTGCCGAAGATCCGTTAAGAGCAGTTGTTCGCGGTACAGGAATGGCGCTTAAAAACATCGCAAAATTTAAAAGTATCTTAATCAAATAAGATTCAAAAATAACAATCAATATACTTTTATTAGGGTCAAATTTCTAATATTTGACCTTAATAAAATTTGAAACCTTAAAGCATATCCTGAAACAAAATAACCAGACACGAAATGCAGCAAATTTTTAATTTCATTATAAGAAACAGTAATCGATTGCTGTTTTTGCTGCTTTTAGGTATTTCGTTGACTCTCACAATTCAATCGCATTCGTACCACAGAAGCAGAGTAATCAGTTCCGCAAATTTTTTGAGCGGAGGTGTTTATGAAAGAATCAATCATGTAAACGAATATTTGAATTTAAGAACCGAAAACGACGAACTTGTACTTGAAAACGCAAGGTTAAAAAGTCTTTTATTCAATAAAGAAGACACAACAAAAGCACCATTACCAGATAGCATTAAAGGAGTAAAACCTGCAGATATTATCGTTTCAAAAGTAATTCACAACTCTTACAGCACACACGAAAACTTTATTACACTTAACTCTGGAAGCAAAGAAGGAGTTAAACAAGATATGGGGGTTATCAACAGCTTAGGAATTATTGGAGTCATCGACAACACTTCAACAAATTACTCAACTGTAGTGAGCATTTTGAATATGAAATCACAGATAAATGCTAAACTAAAAAAGACAAATCACTTTGGTTCTTTAACCTGGGACGGAAAAAGTACTGGATTTGTACAACTGGAAGATGTTCCTAGATTAGCCTCTGTAAGAAAAGGAGATACTATTGTTACCGGAGGACAATCTGTAATTTTTCCGGAAGGAATTAATATTGGTACTGTAGAAAATATATACAAAAAAGACAATTCAAGTTTTTATGTTATAAGAGTTAAACTTTTTAACGATATGACAAACTTAGGTCACGTATACATTATCAAGAGTAAGGACAGAGAAGAGCTTATTAATCTAGAAAACAAAAGCAAGGAAAAAAATGAGTAGCGCTTTGTTAGTAAATATTTTTCGATTTATTATGTTGCTGGCAATTCAGATTGTTATTTTTAACAACATGAATTTTCTAGGATACATAAGTCCTTTTCCATATATCTTGTACATTATTTTATATCCGGTAAACAGTAACAGAGCGGGATTAATTATTTCCAGCTTTCTACTAGGATTAGTAATGGATATGTTTTGTAATTCTGGTGGAATTCACGCTACAGCTTGTGTGATTCTTGCTTACTATCGACCATATATTTTTAAGTTTTCATTCGGATTAAGCTATGAATATCAAACCATTAAACTGAATGAATCTTTAACACCTGAACGGTTTTCATTTATTCTGGTTTCTGTTTTATTACATCATATTGTACTATTTACATTAGAAGCTTTTCAGTTTAAGTTCATATTCGATATTTTACTACGAACACTATTTAGTTCTATTTTTACAATAATCACTTCAATTATAATAATTTATATTATTAAGCCCAATAAACGATGAGAAAAGTTCTGCTGCCCTCTTTAATTATTATTGCAGCATCTTTGCTAGTGATTCGGATATTTTATCTGCAAATTGTTGATGATTCATTCAAATTGAAATCAGAAAATAATGCGATTAAGAAAGTCTATGACTATCCGGAACGTGGTTATATTTACGACCGAAATGGCAAGTTATTAGTTGCCAATCAGGCTTCGTATGATATCATGGTAATTCCACGTGATATCAAAGAAGACCTTAATATTACAGAATTTTGCTCGCTTTTAAATATCACAAAAGAAGATTACGAAAAAAGAATTGCAAAGGCCAGAGTTTACAGCCCTAGGCTTCCATCAGTATTTTTATCTCAGTTAAATAAAACTGAATTTGCTGCTTTTCAGGAAAAAATTAGAAAGTATGAAGGTTTCTATTTTCAAAAGCGTTCTCTTCGTGATTACGAAGTAGATTACGGTGCTAATATTTTTGGTTTTATCACTCAGGTAAATGAAAAACAAATTGCAGAAAATCCGTATTACAACAGTGGTGATTTAATTGGAAAACAAGGTGTAGAACAAAGCTACGAAGAAATTTTACGTGGTATAAAAGGCGTAAAATATATTCAGAAAGACAAATATAATCGAGAAATCGGAGCCTATAAAGAAGGTAAATATGATACAATCGCTGTTGCCGGAGAAGACATCAATTTAACTATTGATGCCGAAATTCAAAAATATGGCGAAGAATTGATGATTAATAAACGAGGCGGAATTGTTGCTATTGAACCGAAAACTGGCGAAATATTAGCCCTTGTAACCGCTCCTTCTTATGATCCGGGTATTATGGTTGGAAGACAAAGATCTAAAAACTATACGCTATTATATCATGATTCTATCGCAAAACCTTTATATGACCGTGGACTTTTAGCCGAATATCCTCCGGGTTCTCCGTTTAAAATTCTAACAGGTTTAGTGGCATTGCAAGAAGGTGTTATCAACGAGCAGACTACTTTTATGTGTCACCATGGTTTTAGTTATGGTGGTGGTCGTTTTATGAAATGCCACGGTTTTGGACCTCATCAACTGCATAATGGAATTTATAATTCCTGCAACACTTACTTTGGACAGGCATATATGTTAACGATTAACAAATATTCAGATCCGGGCAAAGCTGTAGATGTATGGAGCGATCACGTAAAAAGTTTTGGTTTAGGGCAATTTATGGGTTATGATTTACCAACGGGTAAAAAAGGTAATATTCCAACATCAAAAACATACAAAAAAATCTATCCTAACGGCGGCTGGCGAAGCTCAACTATTGTATCAAACGCTATTGGACAGGGAGAGGTTTTAATGACTCCTATCCAGTTAGCAAATATGATGGCAACAGTTGCGAATCAAGGATATTATTATACGCCTCATATCATTAAAAAAATTGAGGGTAAAAAAATTGATCATAAGTTTACAGAAAAGCATACCACAACTATTGATCAAAAATATTTCCCACCAGTTATCAGCGGATTATTCGATGTTTACAACAAAGGTACGGCTTACGCACTTAGAGTAAACGGAATTGATATTTGCGGTAAAACGGGAACAGCTGAGAATTACGCTAAAATAAACGGTAAAAGAGAAAAGCTTAAAGACCACTCTATTTTTGTGGCTTTTGCACCAAAAGATAATCCGAAAATTGCAATTGCAGTTATGATTGAAAATGGAGGTTTTGGAGCAACTGTCGCAGGGCCGATTGCCAGTTTAATGATCGAAAAATATTTAAGAAAGAAAATCACAAGAACTGATTTAGAAGTTCGTGTTTTAAATAAAAGTTTAGCGGCTGAATATGCCAAATTAGGCGGAATGAACGAGGCAAGCGCAATCGAATCAACACCAAAAGATTCTGTTTTAAAAGCTAAGATTGTAGTTCCTAAAACGGTAACTGCTCCAAAAACAGAAGTTAAAAAAACAACAATAGACACTACTAAAAAGAATTAAGATTATTTCAAATGAAAAATCAAAGTGTAAAAAATAACATTGACTGGATAAGTGTCTTTATCTACATTGCGCTGGTAACATTGGGGTGGCTGAATATTTATTCCTCTTCATTATTATCAACCGATGGAACGTATCAAAAACAATTAATTTTTATTGGATGTACTATTCCACTAATTTTTGTTGTGCTTTTTGTTGATGGAAAATTTTACGAAAAATACGCTAGTATTATTTTTGGTGTGGCATTATTGTCTTTGGCCGGATTGTTTCTTTTTGGAAAAACAATTGCCGGTCAGCGATGCTGGTATGCTATAGGAAGTTTTACGCTTCAGCCGTCAGAGTTTGCAAAAGCAGCTACATCATTGGCATTAGCCAAATATTTAAGTGATACACAAATTAACCTTAAAGAAACAAACAGGCAGCTGCAGGCGTTAGCAATTGTATTTTTACCTGTAATGCTTATTTTACCGCAGCCCGATCCGGGAAGCGCATTAATCTACAGCGTTTTTATTCTTGTTTTATTTAGAGAGGGATTGCCGTCCTGGTATGTGTGGACTGGTTTTATTACCATTTTATTATTTGTATTAACGCTTATTTTAGAACCTTATGTAGTTATTTTAATTGCGCTGGGCGTTCTAATTATTATACATTTTAAAGGAAGAGCTGTTGATAGAAATCTCCTTTTAAGTGCTATTTTATTGGCTCTGATCTCTGGATTTGTTCTTTCTGTTGATTATGTATTTGACAATGTATTTAAACAGCACCACAGAGACCGTTTCAATATTCTTTTAGGAAAAAGCGTTGACATGAAAGGTATTGGTTATAATACAAACCAATCTGAAATTGCTATTGGATCTGGAGGATGGATTGGAAAAGGATTTCTGGAAGGAACTCAAACTAAAGGAGGATTCGTTCCTGAGCAACATACGGATTATATTTTTACAACTGTTGGTGAAGAATGGGGATTTACGGGTTCTCTGGTTGTTATTTTACTTTTTACAGGGTTATTCCTGAGAGTAATTTATTTGGCTGAGAGGCAAAAGACTAAATTCAGTCGGGTTTATGGCTATTGCGTTGCCGGAATTTTATTCATACACTTCTTTGTAAACATTGCCATGGTTATTGGGATTTTCCCAACAATTGGTGTACCTCTGCCTTTCTTTTCTTACGGAGGTTCGGGACTTTGGGGATTCACTATTTTATTGTTTATCTTCTTAAAAATGGATGCTAATAAGGTTAATGAGTGGTAGGATTTTATAATTGTTAATTGTTAATTGTTAATTGTTATTACAATTTTCAGAGTTTTTATTCTACTTCAGATAAAAAACAATTTTAATAAAAAACCTTAGCAACTGAAGTTTTTTCCATTATATTTCTTGATTAAAAACTATCTCATACTGAAAAACATAAAAAAAGTCCGAAGCTTTTAAAACTTCGGACTTTTTTATTTTATTCTTTAATTATATTTTTTCAGTTGGCCTTTTCTTCAAAAGTTTAAGTAAAACCGGGAATGTAGATATTAGAACAATTATAATGATAATGTATTCAATATGTTCTTTTAAGTCAATTCCTTGTTTTAGAAATACACCATACAAATAATGTCCGGCAAAGATTAAAATGAAGGACCATAAGAAAGAACTTAAGATGTTATAAAACATGAATTTCTTTTTATCCATAGAAACTATTCCGGCAATAATTGGTGCAAAAGTTCTAAAGATTGGCAGGAAACGGGCATAAATAATTGCTTTTCCGCCGTATTTTTCAAAAAAATCTTTTGATTGCAAAAGGTATTTTTTCTTAAACCAAAATGTATCTTCTTTTTTAAATAAATAATAACCGCTTTTTGCCCCAAACCAATAACCGGTCATGTTTCCTAAAACCCCCATAATTGCTACCGCAGTAGAAAGCAAAAATACATTGATAAAATCTCCCGGAATATAAACAACATTTTGAATTAAGTCGCGGCTATAAATTCCAGCTAGAAAAAGCAAACTATCTCCTGGAAGAAAGAAACCTGCAAAAAGTCCTGTTTCAGCAAAAACTATAAACAGAACGATAAATAACCCAATCTCAAAACCTCCGATACTTAAAGTTATATAGAATTCAGGGTTTAGTAACTGGGTCCACTCAAAATTATTCATAAAACGAATTTGGTTATACTTATAAGTTTGTGAAATTAACAATTATTTACCTTAACCACAATTAAAAGCCATATTTTAAAGATAAATTAACTATATAAAAAAGCCCGAAGATTAACTCGGGCTTTTAAAATTATTTTTCTCTCTCATACTTACAGCAAGAATGAAGATTTTCATAATCGGCATCTGTGGCTTTTACTTCTTTTGTATCGTGTCCCACTTTTGCAATAGCGACATTCAAATCTTGTGGAGAAGATTTTTCTTCGTTTAAAATCACAGTAAGCTGATGCGTGCTAATATCCCAAGAAGCGGTTTTTACACCCGGAACTCCAAATGCAGCTTTCTCAATACGTTTTTTACATTGTTCGCAGTTTCCGTTAACTTCTACAGTATATTTTAAATTCTTATTTTTTTTAGTTTGAGCCTGAGCCGAAAATCCTAAAAAAGTTATCATTGTTATTAAAATCAAATTTTTCATTGTCTGTTATTTAGTGTTATAAATTTATTATTTTATTTTAAATCGTAATCCGGCATAATACATCTGCCCAAAAATTGGCGCATAAGCAACCGAAGCATCAAAATTTGGCCCGAAAGGATCATTCGCTCCTAAAATTGCTTTTTGCTGTTTGTAATTTCCAATATTTTCTCCTCCAATGTAAACCTCAAAAACTGACGAAAAAACCCTTGTAACCTGAGCATTCATAACAACATACGAAGGCGAGAAATCAGGAAACTGATCTTCAGCAGGATTTGACGCTGTGTACGGAAGCTGTTGTTTTCCAGACCAATTAAAAGTATAATCAAACTTCCATTGTTTGTCATTATTCAGAACAGTTTCGTATTCTAAATTCCCAAGAAAACGATGTTTCGCCTGAAGCGGACGCTGAAAAGTTCCTCTTAAATAATCGGTTTGAATGTCATAGTATTTATAAGCTGTTCTTAAATTTAAGTTGTGAATTAACTCGTAATTAAATTCTACCTGAATACTATTCGCAAAAGAACTTCCTTTTAAATTATAAAACAAAACTTCTTGCGGACTCTGCATTAAATCTACAACGGCTTGGTTTTGAAAATCGGTTCTGTAAATGTCAAATCCAGCATCGGCATTTTTACCGAAAAGTTTAAATTTCTGCGAAAAACTCACTCCATAATTCCATGCAATTTCCGGATTTAATCCATAAATTTTTCCGCTGTTATCTAAAATTGAAAATGTTCTTGAACTGGCAAAAAGCTGTTGATTCTCTGCAAAAATATTAGCCGAACGTTTTCCTCTTCCGGCAGAAAAACGAATTACTCCATTTTTCCAAGGATTGTACCTAACATGAAGTCTTGGCGTAGCAAAAAATCCTAAACGATTATGATTATCAACTCTTCCTCCTAAAATGATACTGAAGTTATCGGTGTTATCATAGGTATATTCAAAAAACGCTCCAACCGAATTGTCGATTCGGCTGTAATCTGTAACATTTACAAATTCCTGGTATTGATCGTATGAAAAATTTAAACCGGTTGTAAATTTATGCTTCGTATTATTGATGATCGAATTGAAAATTAAATTCGAATAAAAACTATTCTGCTTAATATCATATTGATTTAAACCAAAATACGAATCCTGTTTATGACTGTTGAATGCATTTTGAAACCCGATGCTTTGATATGGCATATCTTTAAAAACATAACCTATTTTTGTAGACACATCAAAACGTTCTGTATTGATTTCTGAACCCCAATGATTTGTAGTTCCGCGATCTCGGTCTTTATCAAAATCAACCTCTCCAGTTTGTTTTTTATCATTCATATATCTAAAATTGATAAAACTTACCAAACCACTTTCGGGATCATAATATTGATATCGGTTTAAAACATTGATTTGTTTTCCTAGCGGATTGTCTAAAAAACCGTCATCATTCATATCGTTTTTTGCAACACGCGTATTTCCGTGAACAAATAAACTTGTCGCCCATTTATCAGACAACTTTTTATTAAAATGGGTGTTCAATTCAAATCTTGAATCTGTTGATCCGTAGGCATTCAGGAAAAAAGGAATGTCACTTAATGGCTTTAAAAGTTCGGTATTTATTTGTCCCGAAATACTTTCGTAACCATTAATAACACTTCCGGCACCTTTGGTAATCTGAACGCTCTCGATCCAGGTTCCAGGCGTAAATGATAAACCATAAGCTTGCGACGCTCCGCGAACCGAAGGAATATTTTCTTCGGTAATCATTAAATACGGACTTGTTAAACCCAGCATTTTGATTTGTTTCGTTCCTGTTAAAGCATCAGAAAAATTGACATCAATGGATGGATTTGTCTCAAAGCTTTCGGCAAGATTACAACATGCAGCTTTTAAAAGTTCTTTACTCGTAATTAAAGACGTGTTTGCTGTTACGGTATAGGATTTTGTAATTCCTTTTTGCTTTTTTTTGACTTTTACTTCCTCTAGATTTTCTTGCGAGAACACAGAAACCGAAAGCAAAAACATCGCAAAAAGCATGATATTTTTTGGCATAAAAAAAGATTTTAATGTTATTTAGAAATTCTGTTTTGAGTTTCTCCAAAACAAGAAACATTCAAACAGTTCATTGCAAGCCATGTAAAGAAGGCTTGATTCTAAACATTAAAATCAGGAATAAAAAATGTATTGATTGTATAATTTGAATAAGGGGGGCGCATTCGCATCTGAATAATACGAAATAACTTGATTGTTTTTGAAATTTGGAATTGACAAAAACGCAATTAGTTTGTATTCCTGAATTACAGCCGGAAATGCAAGCTGGAAAAAGAAAACTTTAAAAGTTGCATCGCTTGATTTTTTTTCAAATTTTACAACCTTGTCCTTGCAGCAAGATGATTTTTTTTCTTTTTCACCGCAGCATTTTTTCTCTGGTGATGCCGAAGCTGAAGTATTTAAAGAAACAGAAGCTATTTTTCCTCCGCAATAATGCACATCAAAAGCAAACCCAACGTTGGAAACCAACAATAGGAACGCTAAAAATAAAACTGTGCACTTTTTTATACTCATACTGCAAAAGTATTTAAAAAGACTCAGATAAAATTTAAATGAAATGTTATTTTTTTAAATTTTGAAGCTGATAGTAAAATGCAGGAATAAACAAAAGCACAAATATAGGCTGAATGATAAATCTTCGAACATAAAACAAGAGCCAGCTTTTCTCCGGAAAATATTCGACAATAATAAAAAACATTGCGAAAAGAACGACTGAAAACAATGCGTATAAAAAGGAACTAAAAATTAAAATTCCTTTATCTCTAAAAAGGGTGTAAATTAGAATAAGTGATAGCGCTGTGTTTAAAACAAACCGAAGCAAAAGGTTCAGGAAGAGTTTTAACGAATCGACTTCTGGTAATTTTATATTATTAAAGTCCTTTTCAAAATAATCTAAGAAGGGATCATAAAACAGAGAACTTTCAAAAGCTCGGATTAATCCAAAACAGCAAATAACAAGTGTCGAAATGAAAATTTTTGTTTTTTCTTCTCTGATTTTATTTAGCATACTTCGAAAATTTATTAACCCAGATAATCCATAAAATAAAAATGGTTCCGTAAATAATTAACGGAAAAAGAACGCCGTGCAAAAGGTGATTTTTTTCAGGAAAATGAAACAATAAAATGGTCAATAAAGCGATTCGGGCAATATTTAAAATATAAATAAACACAATCCCAAAAAGGATATAATATAAGGTAACTTTAAATTTCCCCGAAAAGGCAAGCACAAAAGCAATAAATAAGATAATAACGCTTACAGCATTACACCCTTCAATAATTCTGACAATGTAATGATTGTTATACAAAACTTCTAACCAGGAACTGGAAAAGCTTTTTTCAACTTTTATATCAAAATTAAAAGCATGAAGCAGCTGCTCAACATTACGGCCAACTAAATTTGTAATTCCGTCGACTTCATCAGCTTTAAAACTGTTCAAATAAAATTTATATAATAGCGTTAATGCAATATAAGCTGCAAAAAAAGTACCTATAAAAATTAAAAACGGCTTGAATTGGGCTAGATATTTTTTCAACAGATTTTTTTTTCAAATTTATGTATTTTTTGAGTTCAGCTTTAAATACTTTTGTATAAAATTTTCAAATCATGACATTTCAAGAATTACAACCAAAAATAAGCACTATAGTATCTGATAATAACAAGGTTAGAGACGAAAAACTATTAGCTGTCTGCCAATTATTAAACGAAAATGTAGAATATTACAACTGGGTTGGTTTTTATTTTGCAAATCACGAAAACAAAACACTTCATTTAGGCCCGTATGTAGGTGCTGAAACAGACCATACTGTTATTCCGTTTGGAAAAGGAATCTGCGGACAAGTTGCTGAAAGTAATGCTAATTTTGTTGTGCCAGATGTAAAAGCACAAGACAATTATATTGCCTGCAGTTTAACTGTAAAATCAGAAATCGTTGTTCCACTTTTTGTAAATGGAATAAACATTGGTCAAATTGATATTGACAGTCACGTAATTGATCCTTTTTCAGAAGCTGACGAAAGATTTTTGGAGTTTGTTAACCAAGAAGTTGCTAAGTTATTCTAGAAGAGCTATTTTTAATGTATAAAAAATAGATCTGAATGAAAAAAAATGTATTCATCATATTTCTTCTTATAAGTTCAGTCAATCTATTTGGGCAGATTAATGTTGTTTCAAAGAAAATTTTCCTTGACTCATTAAATCGTGAAGCTACTCCCGAAAATTATGTTTATACCAGAGTAATTACTAATTATTCTCAAAAAAGCGCACGCTATGTTGTAACCGATTTTTACAAAAACGGAAGAAAAAAAATGACGGGCTGTACTTTAGACAGAGACATTTTAAAAAAGGACGGAGAGTTTATTTGTTATTTTAAAAATGGATCAAAAGAATCTGTTGTAAATTATTCTGACGACCATAAAGTGGGGAAAGAGATTAATTGGTATGAAAACCAAAGTAAAAAATCGGAAAAACAGAATTCGTGGAATCCTAAAACCAAAACAGCTCAAACTTTAATTCTTAATTTTTGGGATGAAAATAAAAATCAAACTGTAGTTGACGGAAATGGAGAATATGAAGAAACCGATAAGTTTGTAACCCAAAAAGGAATTATTAAAAATGGTTTAAAACAAGGTGTCTGGACAGGAAATGATGCTTTACGTAAAATTTCATTTACAGACAATTATGATCAGGGAGTTTTAATTTCCGGAGCAAGCATAGACGAAAACAATATAAAACTTTCTTACTCTTCCTTAAATGAGAAACAAACGGGTAAAAAAGTTGCGAAATCAAAATAGGTTTTAGTTTGTTAATTAATCTCCAAACGAATCACAAATAGCTGAATTTGAAATCAAACTAGTTCAAAATCAGCAAAAAGAGATTATTTTTACCTGAATTTGATTAATTATTAAAATTTTCAAAGTTTAAATTTATTTTTTCGGAAAAAAGATGTAATTTTGCACCCGTCTTACAAAAGTTGTCTGACATACATAAAAATCATTAAATAATATTGGAATGTATTTAACTAAAGAAAAGAAAGAAGAGATTTTCGCACAACACGGTGGTGCAACAAACACTGGAAGCGCAGAAGGTCAAATTGCATTGTTCACTTACAGAATTTCTCACTTAACTGAACACTTGAAAAAAAATCGTCACGATTACAACACTGAGCGTTCTCTTGTACTATTAGTAGGTAAAAGAAGAGCTTTGTTAGATTACTTGAAAAAGAAAGAAATTAACAGATATCGTGAGATTATCAAAGTATTGAATATCAGAAAATAATCAATATAGAAAAGAGGTGCGAAAGTGCCTCTTTTTGTTTTTACATTACACGCATAATATTACAAGAAAAAAAGTTTGGTTTTTCATTGGGTTTTAGATTACAACAACTACACAACAACACTACAACACAACTAAAACCCATTGTATAATCAATAAGGAAAAAATTTATGATTCCACAATTATTTGTAGAAAAGATCGATTTAGGTGATGGCAGAAGCATCACAATCGAGACAGGACGTTTAGCTAAACAAGCTGACGGTTCTGTAGTAGTAAGAATGGGCGACACAATGATTCTAGCAACAGCAGTTTCAGCTCGCACATCAAACCCAGGCGTTGATTTTTTACCATTAACGGTAGATTACCGCGAAAAATTCGCAGCAGCAGGTCGTTTTCCTGGAGGTTTCTTCAAGAGAGAAGCACGTCCAAGCGACAGCGAAGTATTAACAATGAGATTAGTTGACCGTGTTTTACGTCCGCTTTTCCCAGACGATTACCATGCTGAAACACAAGTTATGATTCAGTTAATGTCTCATGACGAAGAAGTTATGCCAGACGCTTTAGCTGGTTTAGCTGCATCTGCAGCGTTAGCTGTTTCAGATATTCCATTTTATAACTTAATTTCTGAAGTACGTGTTGCACGTATCGACGGAAAATTTGTGATCAACCCAAGCAGAGTAGAATTAGAAAAATCTGACATCGATATGATGATTGGAGCTTCTATGGATTCTGTTGCAATGGTTGAAGGTGAGATGAAAGAAATTTCAGAAGCTGAAATGGTTGAAGCAATTAAATTTGCTCACGAAGCTATTAAAGTTCAAATCCAGGCACAATTACGTTTACAGGCTGCTTTTGGTAAAAAAGAAATTCGTACTTACGAAGGTGAGAAAGAAAACGAAGAAATTTACAAAAAAGTAAAAGCTGCTGCATACGATAAAATTTATGCTATTGCAAAAGTTGGATCAGCTAAACACGAAAGAGGTGCTGCATTTGCTGAAGTAAAAGAAGAAGTTAAAGCTTTATTTACTGAAGAAGAATTAGCTGCTGACGGCGATTTAGTTTCTAAATATTTCTATAAAACAAACAAAGAAGCTGTTCGTAATGTAGTATTAGAATTAGGTGTTCGTTTAGATGGTAGAAAAACTACAGACATCAGACCAATTTGGTGTGAAACTGATTATTTACCAAGAGTTCACGGTTCATCTTTATTTACTCGTGGAGAAACTCAGGCTTTGGCAACTGTAACTTTAGGAACTTCCAGAGAAGCAAACCAAATCGATTCTCCATCTGAACAAGGTGAAGAGAAATTCTACTTACACTATAACTTCCCTCCTTTCTCAACTGGTGAAGCAAAACCACTAAGAGGAACTTCAAGAAGAGAAGTTGGTCACGGTAACTTAGCCCAAAGAGCTTTAAAAAATATGATTCCTGCTGATTGTCCTTATACAATTCGTGTTGTTTCTGAGGTTTTAGAATCTAACGGTTCTTCTTCTATGGCAACAGTTTGTGCTGGAACAATGGCTTTAATGGATGCTGGAGTTCAAATGGTAAAACCAGTTTCTGGAATTGCTATGGGATTGATTACTGACGGTGAGAAATTTGCTGTATTGTCAGATATTTTAGGTGATGAAGATCACTTAGGAGATATGGACTTTAAAGTAACTGGAACTGCTGATGGTATCACAGCTTGTCAAATGGACATCAAAATTGATGGTTTACGTTACGACATTATGGAGCAGGCTTTAGGGCAGGCACGTGAAGGACGTTTACACATTTTAGGAAAATTGACTGAGACAATCGCTGCTCCAAGAGCTGACGTAAAAGCGCATGCACCAAAAATTATTACAAGAACTATTCCTGGAAACTTTATTGGAGCATTAATTGGACCTGGTGGAAAAGTAATTCAGGAATTACAAAAAGCTACTGGAACAACTATTGTGATCAACGAAGTAGATGAGCAAGGTGTTATCGAAATCTTAGGTACAGATCCTGCTGGAATTGAAGCGGTATTAGCAAAAATTGCTTCTATCACTTTCAAACCAGTATTAGGAGAAGCTTACGAAGTAAAAGTAATTAAAATGCTTGATTTTGGAGCTGTAGTTGAATATACTGCTGCACCAGGAAACGAAGTATTACTTCACGTATCTGAGCTTGCTTGGGAACGTACTGAAAACGTTGCCGATGTAGTTAAAATGGGAGATGTTTTCCAAGTGAAATACTTAGGTGTTGACCCTAAAACTAAAAAAGAAAAAGTGTCTAAAAAAGCACTTGTTCCAAGACCTCCACGTGAGGACAAAAAAGAGTAATCAGATCTTAGTTTACTAAAGGTTTATTCATAGAAAACCCCAATTCATTTAGTTGAATTGGGGTTTTTAAGTTTAAAAAATTATCTTATTATGGATTCCCCATTTTATGTAAATGTTTAAAATGTGAAAACATCATTTCAAACAATGTTTTATGATGATAAGGCTGCTTGTACTCTTTTGTTGTTTCTTCAATAATATTATTTATCTCGCTATAGTTTGTATGACAGATATTAGGAAAAAGATGGTGTGCTGCGTGACAATTAGATCCTCCGCTTAAAAACCTTGCCCAAGCTTTATCTGCATTCCAATCACAGCTTGTATGAAGCTGATGAACGGCCCAAGTATGTTCAAGAAATTCTCCTTCCGGCTGAGGATAATCTGCACCATCAAAAAAATGCGTCCCAACAAGCATAATAATAAATACCATAGAGGTAAAAGCGCTGGCTGTAAAATAAACCAAAACAATAAAGCCCCATGAAAAATCAGCATGCAGAATTGGAATAATTAGTACTAAAGAAAAATAAAGTATTTTATATAATAAAAATCTTGAATAAAGCTCAATCTTAGGAACACCCCTCTTCATCCAATCATATTCATTTGAAAATAAATACACCCAGTCACTCATAAAAACAGAATGAAGTAAAGTAAACATATAAACAAATGGCGCATAAAATGCTTGATATTTATGCTTAGGTTTCCATGGATGCGTTGGACTCAGTCTTAAAAAAGGGTTTTTATCTATATCAACATCACTTCCTTCCACATTTGCATATAAATGATGTGATCGAATATGTCTTAATCCCCAAAGCAATGGATCAATTCCAACGGTAAGAAAACTAAAAAAGTGCAGGACTGAATTTGCTTTTTTATTTTTGAATGCCGTGTTATGAGATGCATCATGTCCAAAACTAAACCCTATTAATAATCCGGATAATTGAAAAGCAACATACAGCAGCCAAAAGTTCATTTTACCAAGAGAATCTGAAAAAAGAAATACATAAGACAAATAACAAATTAAAGTCCAAAACAGTCCTTTAAACCAAAATTTTGTGTCTCCGTAAAAAACAGTTTTATCCTGAAGTTTTTCATGAACTCTTCCCTTTAATGTGGTAAAAAAGAGTTTTTCTTCTTCAGATTTATTGAAATATTTCGCTTTCATAAATTATCATTTTTTTAAAATTACAGGACAAACTTATTGCATTTATCACATATCGATTTGTGCAAAACAATAAAGTATTTTATTATATTTGCGATTATCGCAAATTATGAAACATCAGGAATCGTTTTTAAAAGCTATTAGGAGTAAAATTTCCAAGTCAAATTCTTTGATAGACGAAATTGCTTCTATTCTGGAAATCAGCTATGATGCATCGCATCGAAGGATATCTCAAAAGAGTAAATTTTCTATTGACGAAACCATCAAACTGGCCAATCATTTTAATATTTCACTGGATAATTTATTTTCACAAAAAGAAAAAGTCATTGTAGAAAAAACAATTGAAATTGAATCGTTAAAAGATATGCTTCAATATTTTAAAGCATCGGCGCAGCAGGTTGAAATATTGACAAAGAATCCCAAAACAAAACTTTATTATTCGGCCAAAGATATTCCTTTGTTTTATTTTATGGACGGAACGATTTTGTCAAAATTTAAAGCCTTTGTCTGGCTGAATCTTTTAAATACGAATCAGAAAAAAGTGTCTTTTGAAAACTTTGTTATTGAAGAATCTTTTACCGAATACATGCAGACTTTAAAAAAGGCATATGAAAATACGACGGTAAATGAAATTTGGAACGACACCACTATAAACAGCAGCTTACAGCAGATTCTCTATTTTTATGAAGCCGGATTGTTAAATTTAAAAAATGCCAATGCTCTTTGTAAAGATTTAAAGCGAATTATAAGTTTAATACAGGCAAAATGTAATGACTCAAATAACAACTTTGCCCTTTATTATAATGAACTGATATTATTAAACAATAACATGCTCATAGAAACTGAAGAAAAACTAACTATGTTTGTGCCTTACACGCTCTTGGGCTATTTTATTACAGACAATGAAGACAGCTGTGAAAATGTACATCAGTTTTTTAAACAGCAAATTACTAACTCAATAGCTTTAGGGCAGTCTGGAATTAAAGAACAAAACCTTTTCTTTAATCGTGCCATTCGAAAAATAGATTATTATCTGGAAAAAATTAATTCGCAGGTCGATTTACTTTTCTAAAATAATAAGCCGCATAATTCATTTCTTTCAACCAGTATTTTCTCTTTTGTAAAGCAAATTATTATGTTTATTATCGATGAACGACAATAAATAAATAATTTAACAAAAAAAACACGACAATGCCTATATTTTCTTAAAGAAATAAAATATCTTTAACCCACCAAAAATAAAACTATTAACCCTAAAAACCTTATTATGGACTTTAATGTCATTCAAATCACAAGAATTAACACAGTAGATTTTACTTTTACAGACACAGTGAACATTACTTTTCCTGTTCCGCCTTTAGCTTCAGCAAAAATTTACAACAACAATGGAGTAAAAACATTAAAAATCTGTGCTACTGTATACATTAACTCTAAAGATTCACAAAACCCAGTAGTTGGAACATTAACAGAACATGTTAATACTGTTGAAGTTTATTTTGATTACGACTGGGATGAAGAAACACCAAATACTTATGACGTATGGTATGTTGAAATAGATTATACTTCTGAAAGTGTTGAAAACATTACTACTGTAATGTCATATTTAAGAAATATTGATCCTGAGACATCAAGAGGTACTACAACACAAGTAGGCGACTAGAAATTAATATTCACATCGCTTAATTGAAATAATTAAGCGATGTTGCTTTTCTATAATTTCAATTCCTAATTTACAATATGTTAAAAATTAAATTTTTTATCAATATAGTTTTCCTGTGTCTTCCCTCCTTATTTTTTTGCCAAGTAAAACCAACTGCAAGCACATTAAATATAATAATTGAGGAAAAGACCAATGGATTTAAAAAAGAAATCGATTTTGAAAAAGCCAAATCATTCTTTATAAAAAAGGATTGGGATTCTACCTTAACATATTCTATACGCGTATTATCGATCACAAAAAATAAAGAGGTTGCAAATTATTGTCATTTTTTTAGAGGATACAGTTTTAGAAAAAAAAGACTTTTTAAGCAGGCTCAGAAAGAAATGCTTTTAATATCCCGAAGTTTTAAACTTTATCCTTTTGTAAATAAAAACCTAGGACAGATTTGCTTGGAATTAAAAGATTTTAAAAAAGCAATCTACTATTTTAATGAGGCAGAAAAAACACCAATCCCTAATAATAAAGATTACAAAACAAGTATAATCTATGAGAATCTGGGCATTTGTTATTTACATCTTAACAGTTTCAAAATTTCTGAAAGTTATTTTTTTAAAAGCCTAAAATTAAAAGAAAAAGAAGAAGACTTACTTTCCCTTATTGGTTTATATACGAATATAGCCAATTTGTATTACATGCAATACAAAGACGCCCAAGCTATTCCATATTTTGAAAAAGCCTATGCACTTTCAAAATCTATAAATCACTTTGAAACAAAAAAAAATGCGGCTCAAAACATGGCTGCAGTAGAAGAAAATAGAAAAAACTACAAAAAAGCTCTAGAATACAGAAAAGAATGTGAGCAATGGAAAGATTCTCTCAGCAATCAAAATAAAATCTGGGCAGTTGCTGATTTTGAGAAAAAGTTTGCCGTAGCACAGAAACAAAAAGAAATTAAGGTTCTTAAAGTAGAAAATAAATTAAAAAACACACAGCGTAACAGCTTATTTTTCTCTTCTATTGGGTTGTTATTAATTTTAACCGGCGGAGTTTATTTATACGCACAAAAAGTAAAAAATGGCAAAACTATCTTACGTCAAAAAAATAAACTTGATGAGCTAAACGCCACAAAAGACCAATTGTTCTCAATTGTAAGCCATGATTTACGTTCATCTGTAAATGCATTAAAAACCAGTAATTCTAAATTATCAGCCACCCTGGAAACGAAAAATTATGACGAATTAAATCAATTAATTATTCAAAACAGCGGTATTGCAAATGGCACTTATAGTTTACTTGACAATTTATTGCACTGGGCATTGCTGCAAACAAAACAATTATATTTTAATAAAGAATCAATCCATTTACACTCTGTAATACAGCAAATTGAATATAATTATAAGCCTTTATTATTAGAGAAATCAATTACGTTTGAGAATTCGGTTTCAAAAAATATATTTCTGTTTGTTGATCTTGATTCTCTAAAAATTGTATTTAGAAATTTATTAGACAATGCTATAAAATTTTCTAAAGAAAACGGACAAATAACCTTTTCGGCAAATGAAATAGATTCTGATTTTTGTCAGGTTATAATTCAGGATACTGGAATTGGAATGAATGAAAACACTATTAAAGAATTGCTTTATGAAGGAGAATTATTAGCTAAAAAAGGCAATTCAGAAATTATAGGAACTGGTTTGGGTTTACAATTATGTAAGCAAATGATCCAGAAAAACTCGGGAACGTTTGACATAGAAAGCGAACTCAATAAAGGGACTAAAATGATATTAACATTCCCAAAAACTAAATGAAATGGACAATATTAATGTTTTAATTATAGAAGATATTTTAGAACAGAGCGATCAACTCGTAAAAGTATTAGAGAACAACAACTATAATGTTGCCGGAGTTGCTACAAATTATACAGAAGCACTAAAACTTTTTTATGAAAAGTCTGTTGATATAATTATTATTGATGTTTTTTTGGATGGAAAACCAGACGGAATAACTTTTGCAGAATCTATCAATATAATTCCTCATGCGTCTAAACCATTTGTATTTTTAACAAGCTCTCAGGATCGCCAGGTTTTTGAAAGGGCAAAACTCACAAGGCCTTTCAGCTTTTTAATGAAACCATTTAATGAACTTGAAATTTTGTATGCCTTAGAAATGGCTGTGGAAAAATTTTATGAGCAGACAAATGTCTTTTTTAGCGAAGAACAAAATACAGTAATAAGTAATGATTCTTTATTTATTAAAAAGAAAAATTCTTTAAAAAAAGTATCTCTTGAAGACATTCTTTACATTGAAGTTGAAGAACGTTACTGCAATATTATAACCGAGAAAGAAAAATTTGTAATTCTAATTTCATTGACTAAAATCAGTGATTTATTAGACAAAAATAAATTTATAAAAACACATCGCAATACAATTGTAAATACTGATAAAATAGAAGAAATTATTTTGGCAGATAACCTTATTATCCTAAAAGGAAATCATAAAATAAATCTGAGTGATACTTACAAAGATTTTATAAAAAAGATGAATATTTTATCTTAGTAAAGATCTAAAATTCAAAAACTAATCCTCTTAATAGAGGATTTTTTTATGTTTATTTCAAAGAAAACATTCCTACATAACAAGTAATTCATGGCGTTCATGACAGAGAAAAAGCGTTTCGTGACATTTTCACATTTATAGATCGAGATCAAAATTACTTTTATCCCACCTAAATCAAAATAGAGATAGATGAAGATAGCATTAACGAGACAACCTGAAATGAAACTTTTACCAATTATAAAAAAAATAAAAAACAATCCGTGGGTTGGGGTTGTTGTTTCATTAGCCATAATTATTCCCTGCTTGTATAGAATTTTAGATGATGTTACCGTTTTAAGATTAGAATATATCTTACTGACCATTGCATTTCCAATTTATATAAGATCATTAAAAAAAATATTCGACGAAATCCTTGATAACACTGATGATTTCTACGATTGAAACTTAAATACACAATTCTAATTCGATCAAATTATTCGTTAAAAACCCTAAATCGTTATTATGATTTAGGGTTTTTGTTATTAAAAAAATAAGAAATTATCACAATTTAACAGATATACGTTTTGTTTATAACCTTTTTTTAATAAATTTGAATACCCCCAAAACAAATCACTAAAAACCATAAAATCTTTTGAGAAATTATCAAGAAAAAATCGTTTTCCTTGTGTTATTTGGATTATTATCAAACATTTATGTTATTCATAGCCAAACAAATAACAATGACACTTCTATTTACAACTTGTTTGATAATGCCACCGGAAAGAACAATTTACCTTTTTACAATGGCTCCCGACATGTAAATTATTATAGAACTCTTGACGGCAGTCATAGTTATTATCAATCTGGAAATTATACCACCGGAAGCATTGTATTTGAGGACCAGCCTTATTATGATGTCGATCTAAAATATGATGTAAACAATGATATTTTAGTTTTTAAGCCCGTAGGTAAATTTGATTACTTGGGAATTAATGTCATCAAAGAAAAAACAGCCTCTTTTAATCTTTATAACAAAAGGTTTGTAAACATTAATTATAATAACCCCACCTGCCCTCTTTATATGACGGGTTATTATCAGGAAATTGTTTTTTCAAAATCGACCATTCTTTATATTAAACATCATAAAAACAGAACAAAGGTTATTGACACCCAATCAATTTCTGATGGCGTTAATCAAAATACAACTGATAGATTTAAAGAGAACAATGAATTTATATTAAAGTTTAAAAACAATTACTATAAAATAAATTCAAAAAATGAGATCATTAAAATTTTCCCAGAGTTTAAGAGCCAGATAAAAAATTATTATAATACCCACATTGCGTTAGAGGAATCTGATAATAAGCTTTTTATTGAAAATTTAATAAAAGAGATAAACAGTCTTCTTCCTAATGAATCTAACTAAAAAATGAGAAAAATTATACTTACAATATTTTTATTAGCTTTTTACACAGTATCATTTGGTCAGGAAAAAAGCAAAAAAATATCCATTGAATTTGCTAATAATGATTTAAAAACAGCATTAGTAAAAATTGAAAATACCACCGGTTATAAATTCTATTTCAATGAGGCGTGGTTTACCGAAACTGTTATAATTAACAAAAATTATATCGACATTACTGTTGAAGATTTATTAGACAGTCTTTTTGAAAAAACTACTTTTAATTATTTTATTACAGGCAAAAAAATAATTCTAACAAACAACAGTATCATTCATGGTTCGCTTCCCGATAATTATTTTGGGGCTTCACCCGCATCTCAAACTGGTGCAGTAGCGTCGGCGGCTCCTATATTTCATCAACAATATGATACAATAAAACAGAAAAATGATTTCTCTGGGATAATTTATATTGGAAAAGAGAAAAAAGGAGGAGAATCAAAAACATATACTCTTTCTGGATTCATAAAAAATAAAAAGACAAAAAACACACTCTCTAATGCTACTGTCAGAGTGCGTGATAAAAACATTAGCACAGTTGCTAATGATCAGGGATATTACAAAATTACGGTACCCTTTGGTTTAAATTATATTGACGTAGAATTAGTAAATCACAGAAAAGACACTGAAACTGTCATGGTTTATGATGACGGAAAACTTGACATACAGCTTTATGAAAGTGTTAATGAACTGGATGAAGTAGTCATAAAAAAGAATGCAAACAAAAACGTTAAAGATGCAATTGCAGGAGTATCTACTATTGATGTTGAAAAAATAAAAAATATACCTCTTGTACTTGGTGAAAGAGATATTTTTAGAGTTGCTACAACTTTACCCGGAATTAAAACTACTGGAGAAGGTTCGGCAGGGTTTAATGTTAGAGGAGGAAAAGACGATCAAAATTTAATACTTTTAGATAATGCGGTATTATATAACACATCACATTTCTTAGGTTTTTTCTCTACTGTCAATCCTTATACAACAAGCAAAGTAGATATTTATAAAGGAAGTATCCCTGCGAGATTTGGAGGCAGGCTGTCTTCTGTATTTGATATTACATCAAAAAATGGAAACCCGGAAAAGCTTTCAGGGGAAGCCGGAATTGGAGCTGTAACAAGTAATCTTAGTATTTCTGCTCCAATAATTAAAAATAAAGCCAGTTTATTGGTTGGTGTAAGAACAACTTACTCTGAATGGATATTAAAAAAGCTCAAAGATGAATCTTTAAAAAATAGTGAAGCCGCTTTTTTTGATGGAATTATTAAATACAATCACAAAATAAGCACTAATAATAATATTGAAACAACATTGTATTATAGCAAAGACCGTTTTAGTATTTCTTCTGATTCTGTTTATAAATACAGCAATGCTTTAGTTTCATTAAAATGGAATCATGCCTTTAACAGCAAAAGTAAAGCCGACTTTATATTCACGAATAGTGAATATAAGTTTAATATTGATTATGATAATGGCAGCTTAAATTCTTTTGACTATGGATATAAATTAAATGAATCTCAATTTATTTTTAATGGCAATTATTCTCTTAATTCTAAACATGCTTTTAATTATGGTATTACAAGCAAACTTTACAATGTAGCGCCAGGATATCTTAACCCGAAAGATCCTCAGTCAAAAATAATTCCTGTAAAAATAGAAGATGAAAAAGCTTTAGAATCTGCCGCTTATATATCTGACAATTACACCTTAAACGAAAAAATATTACTTAGTTTCGGCTTACGTTATTCATCTTATTCGGCCCTTGGAGAATCTTCACAAAGAATCTATCAGGACAATGCACCGGTTAATGATAATACAGTTGTAGAAACGAAGCATTTCAAAAAAAATGAGGTAGTTAAAACTTATGGCGGTTTTGAACCAAGAATTGCAATGCGTTATTTGTTTACTGATGATTTCTCAGTAAAAGCCAGTTTCGACCAAACTTATCAATATATTCATTTGCTTACCAGCAATACTACACAATCGCCAACAGACGCATGGAAGTTATCTGATTTAAATATAGCTCCGCAAAAAGCCCAGCAATATTCATTAGGTTTTTATAAAAATCTTGATAACGACGATATAGAGCTGAGCCTTGAAGGATATTACAAAAAATCAAATAACCTTTTGGATTATAAGGTTGGAGCTGAATTGATGTTAAATGAAAATACTGAAACTCAGCTTTTACAAGGTGAAGGAAAAGCTTATGGGGTAGAATTACTGCTTAAAAAAAATGCCGGAAAACTTAATGGTTGGCTGGGATACACTTATTCTCGTACTTTTATAAAACTGGATTCTCAGTTTAGTGATGAAATAGTAAATAACGGAAAATATTTTCCAACAAACTTTGACAAACCACATGAAGTAAGTGCTGTTTTAAATTACAAATTCACAAAAAGATATAGTTTATCCAGTAATTTTGTTTATCAGTCAGGAAGACCTATTACTTTCCCTATTGGATCTTATGTTTACAATGGTTTAGAATATACACTCTACAGCGATAGAAATAAATTTAGAATACCAGATTATTATCGATTAGATCTTGGATTTAACATTGAAGGCAATCATAAAATAAAAAAATTATCACATAGCTTTTGGAATATCTCAATTTACAATGTTTTAGGAAGAAACAATCCATATTCTATCTTCTTTATTACTAAAAATGGCGAAATCAAGGCATATAAAACTTCTATCTTTTCTGTGCCTATTCCGACCATAACTTATAATATTAAATTTTAAAATAAATGGAATTTACAATCCGACATATAGCACCCTTATACAAAAAAATACTTTTAATTCTTTTTTGTATTTCTATAAGCAGCTGTACTGAACAGTACGTATTTCAATCTAACACATTCGAAAGTATACTGGTAGTACAGGCAAATATTACAAATGAGTTAAAAAAGCATGAAATAAAAATCACGAGATCATATCGTCTTGAAGAGAACGGGCCTTCTTTTGAAAAAGGAGCCAATGTTTACGTAACTGACAGCGATAACAACAGTTACGAATTCGAATACGAAGATATATCTGGATTATATGTTTCAAAAAATGATTTTCAGGCTGTTCCGGGAAAATCATACCAGTTAAATATTACAACACAGGACGGAAAATCATATTCGTCTAAAACTGAAACTTTAACTCCTGTTAACGAAATTCAAGTCGAACCAAAGGTTGTAACTGTAGACAACGTTAAGGGAGTGCAGATAATGGTCACAAATTTTGATCCTAGTGGCAAATCACGATTCTACAGATATGAATACGACGAAACATATAAAATAGTATCTCCTGACTGGAAACCTAATAAACTTATGGTAGATCCAAATGGTCCGGGGCCTCATCCTAGTTATCTTATTGTTCCCAGAGAACGCGAGACAAGGGTTTGTTTTACAACAAAAAAATCAGATAATTTAATTTTACTAAGTACAACTGATTCGAGTGAAGACCGCATTAACCTGCCAATACGCTTTATTGATGCTGCAAGCCCAATTTTAAATGAACGTTATAGTATTATAGTTCGTCAATATATCCAAAATTTAGAATCTTATACTTATTATAGTACATTAAAAAAACTTTCTACTTCTACTAGTCTCTTATCACAGGTACAACCCGGATTTAATTATGGTAATCTAAAATCAAATGACGATCCGGATGAGAAAATAGTTGGTTATTTTGAAGTATCCTCTGTTTCATCAAAAAGAATCTTTTTCAATTTTAGGGATTTATTTATAGCCGATCCTTACCCGCCATTTTATACAGACTGTCAACCAGTAGAATTGTCAAATTGCTGGGATGCCAAAGGCTGCGCAGGCGCAACTATATTAGCTTTAGTTAACTCTAAAGTACCAGAAAAAGTATATTATGGTAAGCTAGGTGATAATATGGAAATTATAATATTTGTTCCTTCCGCTTGTGGTGACTGCACTAGTTTTTCTTCTAACATTAAACCTTTATTTTGGATAGATTAAAAAAAATAACGCGCATAATTATGTTAATAGCTGTAAATACAGTTATGGCACAGTATAGTCCATCTAACAAAAATGAAACAATCAGTAAATCAACTTCTGAAAGTATTTTTGTTCATTTAAGCAATACGACGTTAATAACCGGAGAAACACTCCACTGTAAGTTTTATTGTCTAAATCCAGTAAACAACCATTTAAGCAGCATTAGCAAAATTGCCCATGTTGAGCTTATTGATGATGAAAACAAAATTATCTTTATCAATAAAATCTATCTGGATAATGGTACAGGCCAAGGTGATTTTTTTATCCCCACAACAATAAAATCGGGTAATTATAAATTAATCTCTTATACCAATTGGATGCAGAACAAGATCGATTCAAAAATTTCTGAAATCGACCTTGTTATTATAAACCCATATATAAATGGTAAAAATCCTAACAATATCAAAGATTCTAAAACTGCGGCAACCAATACCCCAGTTGCAGAAACTGAAATAAAAGTAGAAAATCCTGCTCAGGACAAAACTTTCTCTTTAGAATTAAATAAAAAAATAACGGAAAAAAGAGAGCAAATTTTACTTAAAGTAAAACCATTAAAGGAAGTTAATAATGAAGGAAGTTTTTCTGTTTCAATAAAAAGAATTGACAATTTACCTTCTCAAAAACAAATGAGTTCCGATGAATTTGTAAAATCTAATTCAAAATATAGAAATCAAATAAATGACAACATTCTATTTTTACCTGAACTTAGGGGCGAAATAATTTCCGGAACAATTACAAATAATAAAGATTCAAAGGAAATCGCCGATAAAAATATTGCGCTTTCAATACCAGGTAAAGATTTTGCATTTAAAATTGTTAAAACTGACCAAAATGGTAAGTTCAATTTTATTTTAGACAAAAATCCTAATAATTCTGGTGCTGTCATTCAGGTTGCAGAAACAAACAGAAATGATTTTAAAATTGAAATTGATAAGAATAACGGATATAATTTATCAGAAATAAAATCAAAAAAGGAACTAAATCTAACTTCTGATTATAAAAATGCTATTGAAGAAAGATCTGTTGCAAATCAAATCGAAAACGCTTACTATTCAATTAAAAAAGACAGTGTACAAAAAAGCAGTCGTAATGAGCCATTCTATCACCCATTAGAAAAAGATTATGTTTTAAGCGATTATACAAAATTTCCATCTTTAAAAGAAACTATTACTGAGGTGGTGAAGGAAGTTTATTATCGTGAAGATAATAATGATTTTACGCTGAATGTAAGAGATATTAATTATGATTTGAAATTCTTTTCGGAACCAGCTTTAGTAATGGTCGACGGTTTATTAATTCAAAACGTTAAAGAACTGATTGATTATAAAATGGACAATGTTTACAAAATCAGTTTGGTGCCTGGAGTATATGTTTATGGGCCAAAAGCTTTTAACGGAATCATAAATTTTACAACAAAAAATAATGATTATATCAGTAAAGAAAATGGGGCTTATATTTTAAAAACCCAAATTGAAAGACCATTAAACCAGACTGTTTATTTCAATCAAGATTACACAGACAGAACTAAATATGACAGGATTCCAGACTATAGATATCAATTACTTTGGGAGCCTGAATTGTCACTAAATGGTTCTGAAAAAACAATTTCCTTTTACACATCTGATGTATCGGGTACTTATGAAATAAACCTTGAAGGATTTACAAAAGATGGAACTCCGGTATCTCTAAAAGAGACTTTTGAAGTAAAAGATTCAAACTTAAATTAAAAAGCGATTTCATTTAATAAAAAGCCCTTGTTTCAAAATTTAGAAACAAGGGTTTATTTTTTTATTTTTTCACGCAACCTTTTAATTGTTTTTATACTCTAGATTAGAATCCAATAGAATCGAAAATTTCAAAATACTAATTTAAAGTTGAATATAGACCAACTCATTAAGGGCTGCATTAAGCAAAACCGAAAAGCTCAGGAAGAATTATATCATAGATATAAAAAAATTCTTTTTGTGTTAAGCCTTAAATATTGCCCTAATGAAACAGAAGCTGAAGATAATCTTCATGACGCTTTTATTGAAATTTTTACTTGTATCAAAAATTACAAAGGCAGCGGAAGTTTTGAGGGCTGGATTAAAAGAATCACAATCAATAAGGCGATTACCAGATATAAACAGTCTTACTCTCTTACCGCTATCAAAGACGACTTTCCTCAAGATGACACTATAAACGAAATTGAAATCGACTTTTCGTTAGATATGATTTTATCATTTGTTCAGGAACTTCCTCATCAATACCGATTGGTTTTCAATTTATATGAATTGGATGATTATTCGCATCATGAAATAGCATCAATGTTGTCCATATCCGAAAGTACATCAAAATCAAATTTGCACAGAGCAAAACAAATCTTGAAAGAGAAAATTAAATCAAAAAATACATTTTATTATTCAAAGCACCAAAATGGAAAATAAAACTGAAATAGGTAAAGCGATCAAAAGCAAACTAGATGCTTTGGACAAAAATCCAAGTGATTTTGTATGGTCAAAAATAGAAAAAGATCTTGACGACAGGAGACATAAAAGAGTTTTATTCTGGTCTGTTGCAGGCATTTTCGTTGCAGCATTTTTTTCTACAATATTCTATTTGACTTTTGATTTTCAGGAAAAACTGCCCAAACAAGAAAATTTATCCAATAAAGAAATTTCTACTGTAAAATCAGGCCCAAAACAAATTGCAGAGCCAAAACTACAAAAGAAAGGAACAGACGAAATTACGACCATTTCTAAAAGCAAAAGTGTTAAACTTATTAAGCAGTCTACAAAGCTTGTTAGTTCAACAACTGAATATGAAGAATATGAAGTGGTAAAAAAATACAAAGTGGTTCTTAAAAGAGAAAAAATCACTTCCAGCCCAATTAAAACAAAAGCTACTAAATCTATTCGTCCAGCTGTTAAAAAACAGCCTATTGCAGCAATTAAAAAAGATAAAACGGTAAAGGGCCACTTAAAAAAAGCTGCAAAACCACATGTTTTACATGACAATAAAAAAAGTCATAAAAAATCAAATCCGGGCAAAACTTCTAAAAATACAGTTACAGTAAAAGATACTCTTAACTCTAACGATATTGAAAAAACTCCCGAACGTGTTATTGAAATAAAAACAGAAACTAAAATTGATACCGTCATAAAAAAAGACAGCATTAGTTTGAAGAAAAAAACAACTCCAAAAAGGGAATATAAAGAAAGAGAGCATCAAACACAAACTAACGAAACAGAACCAGACATTACCATTTCTGCTTTCTATGGCCCTGCTATTTTTGGATCTTTAAACAGCAATTCAATGATAAGCCCGGCAATGAACGATTTATCCTTAAATCATCCTATTACGTCTCATTATGGTATTTATGTCAAAACAATGTACAACAAAGTTGGTTTTAGAGCTGGTTTTTCAAAAATAAACTTAAAAACATCAACTCGATTAGATGAAAATTTAATTCCCGATTATAAAAACATTGAACTAAAATCTTCAATAAATATAAAAGAAACCTTCGCTAATTCTAATGAAGTTGATTTGATACAAAAACTATCTTATTATGAACTTCCAATTGAGTTTGTTTATGCAGTAAAAAAAGATGACACTAAGATTGGAGCAGATATTTTTACCGGATTCAGTTTTCTGGTTTTAGATAAAAATCAGCTGTACTTAAAATCAGAAAACGTTTCGCAACAGGATATTGGCAAAGCCAAAAACATTTCTGGAATTAATATTTCCTATAATTTAGGAATTGGAATAAGTTATAAACTAACCGAAAAATGGGGATTAGATCTAAATCCATTATTTAAATATTACTTAAGTACTTTTAACGAAAATAAAGAGTCTAAACCCTATAGTTTATCGCTTCAAACCGGCCTTTCTTATAAATTTTAAAAATATTTTTTAAATAGTTGTAACTTTTTTGATACTTCATACGTATAACCACTTGTACACTTAAAAATTGAGGAGACAAATAACATGAGACAACTTAAAATCACCAAGCAGGTAACCAATCGTGAAACTGCATCGTTAGATAAATATCTACAAGAAATCGGAAAAGTTGACCTAATTACCGCTGATGAAGAGGTAGAATTAGCACAAAGAATAAAGGCTGGTGATCAAAGAGCTTTAGAAAAATTAACAAAAGCCAACCTACGTTTCGTTGTATCGGTTGCTAAACAATATCAAAATCAAGGATTAACTCTTCCTGATTTAATTAATGAAGGAAACTTAGGTCTTATTAAAGCTGCACAGCGTTTTGATGAAACTCGTGGTTTCAAATTCATTTCTTATGCCGTATGGTGGATTCGTCAATCTATCCTTCAGGCTCTTGCAGAACAATCACGTATTGTTCGTTTACCATTAAACAAAATTGGTTCTATCAATAAAATCAACAAAATGTATGCATTATTAGAGCAGTCTAATGAGCGTCCGCCTTCTGCTGAAGAAATTGCAAAAGAACTTGACATGACCGTAAATGACGTAAAAGAGTCTATGAAAAACTCTGGTCGTCACTTATCAATGGATGCACCTCTTGTTGAAGGTGAAGATTCTAACCTTTATGACGTTTTACGTTCTGGAGAATCTCCAAACCCAGACAGAGAATTAATTCACGAATCATTACGTACTGAAATTGAGCGTTCGTTAGAAACATTGACTCCAAGAGAGGCAGATGTTGTACGTTTGTATTTTGGTCTTGGCGATCAGCACCCAATGACTTTAGAAGAAATTGGAGAAACTTTCGACTTAACTCGTGAGCGTGTTCGTCAGATTAAAGAAAAAGCAATCCGTAGATTAAAACACACTTCAAGAAGTAAAATCCTTAAAACTTATTTAGGATAAATAATATTTGTTTCAGGTTTAAAGTTTCAGGTTACTTTTACGTAACTTGAAACATAAAACTTGAAACCTTTGTAACGCAAACAACAGTTTGATTGACTGTTCGTTTTTTGATTGATGATTGAAACTCCGGCTGATTACCGGAGTTTTTTATTTACAACATCAAATACTTTTAAGACTCTAAAAGTTAATTCTATTATTTTTTAAGCAAGACTTTTTCCTGAGTAAATTGGTAAGCCGCTTCTAAAAAGTCTACTATTTTGTTCCAATTTGCATTAGGCTCGTAGTAATTATTATATTTCTTTACTGTTTTAATTATTAGTTTATTGCCTTTTAAAACAGCTGTACTACTAAATTCTCCAGTTGAATTTTGAACATTTTTATTTAATTTTTCAATCCCTGAAATTTTATATCCTGCAGGAATTTCAAATATAATTTCATTTTCAAAAGCCCTCGGAAATGGCATATACACATTGTTTTTTCGGTCAGCTTCTTTTTTATCAATTTCAAGCTGGTTGGTCAGCATTTTTCCAATTTCAACAATATAATTTTCGCCTGCTTTTTTGATAAAATTATTCTTTATGACAAATTCTTCCTCATATGAAACTGGAGAATTATCGCCATATCTTCCGGTATTTGTAATTTTAATTGTTGGATTTTCAATCTCAAAATCAAATTCTCCCGAAAGCGATTTTTTCTCGTTTTCTTTTTGAATATCTCTTAGTTTGTTTTTCAAAGCATCAAACTCTTTGTTGTATTGTTCACGCTTACCTTTACTCCCTACTTTATCTATAACTCTTTCCGTTCCATATTTTTGATAATCTTCGTCTACATAATCATAAAACTTCAATTTATCCTTTTGTTCGTCGCTTTTAAAATGTCCATAAAACTCTGAAGCCCTTTTAACATTCAAACTAGACAAATCAGCATCCATAGAAACATTCGTAACTACTTTTGTAACATTATCTTTAACTGTAGTCGACGGCAAATCTACTTCCTTTACATTGGCAATCGTCCTGTTGCTTACAAAATCCATTATATAACCTTTTGTGTTTTCCAGGTTATAATCAATTGTTCCAGGCGTGGTAAAAGGGTTGCAATATTCAAGATATAACGGAGTTGGTGTATTGATTCGTAATAACGGAGTCAGGTTTTTTTTAATCAGCAATTCATCCAGAGAACCATTATTTCGGGCTGTCGCCAATACAATATTATAATCGATTTTAAACTCTTTCATATAAGCCATAAAATAGTATATAAAAGACCATTCGTTTGAAAAGAAATCAGGGTTCTTGTACATCGCATACGAATTAAAAATATCAGCTTCTTTAATTACTGCCGATTCAATATATTGTGTGTAATACTGATGTCTGGCAAATAAGTAAACTGCTTTTATTTTTTCTTCCTCACTTTCAAAAGTTTTTCCTTTTAAAAACTTTAGTGTTTCTCCTAAATCAAAAACTGCACGGAATTCCTTTTCATAATTGTCAAAAATATCATCCTTATTGACTGTTTTTTTAAAAGCCTCATTCTGTTTAGGTAAAAATATTTGGGAATAATACGGTTTAGCATCCCCCGATTTTTTTGCAAAAAAGACCTGAAATTTATAACAAGGCAGTTCGACTAACGGATAAAACCATCTTGGAAACTCCTCTTTTTCAATATCATGAGCCGTTAATTCATATGCTTTTGTATGTTTTTTTCCAGAAGCAACTTCTTTTAACTCAGGCGCACCGTGATAAGTATTAAAAGCAACATAAAAATCTTCTTCAACTAAAAATTTCATTTTCCTGCTCATAATAGGATATACGTCTCCTAATGTATTTTCAACAGGGTCAAAATTCTGAATTTGACTGGCAAATGGTTCATAAGAATAGTAATAATAATCTATAATATCTCCTATTTCAAGGCCATTTATAGCTATTTTTTTCTGGTCGTCAACCGCCTTTGCATCTTTATCTACATCAACCTCTATTTCTTTTCCGTCTGGCTTAACAATTTTAACCCCTAAAAATGTTGTTCCTTGTTTATAGCTGTATCCTCTTGATGAATAGAACTTGTTTTTAAACGAGAATTCCGAAAATTCTTTAACAGAGTTCTCATCCTGAAGTTTTATTCTTTGTCTGTAAGCACTGGTAAGCACTACTTTTACACCAGAATTATGATAGTCGTAATGTTCGTATTTATAAATAATAACTGCCGATTCATTTTTCCATTTATCCGGTGTTTTGGTCACCGTTTTAAAAGTATCTGATTTTCCCCAAAAGAAATCTTTTACTTCGGTTTTATCCTGTGAATAAGAAGAGAAACAAATTGTAATAAAGAAAATGAGTAATGTTTTATTCATACTGTTTTATGATTTTGTAAAAATTATTTGTTGGTTATAAATTGTTTTAAGGTTTTTATTAAAGTCATTCCATTTTGCCATATCAGCTGTTTTAACCACGGCATTTTTAAACACAAATTGCTTTTTGTAAACAATCTCTTTACCAACTTGTTTAAACGAAATCAGAATACTGAAATCTTCTTCATTTACATTTAGATTTTCGGGTAATTTACTCAGTTTATATCCATCAGGAATTGCCAAAACTACATTCGATTCATAATCTGTTTTATAATTTAGTTCGTAATTTGTTTTTCTGTCTTTAAACTCAAAATTTTTATACTCATCCATGTAGGCTAAGTCTATAAAAATATCATTATCAAATTTTGAAACTTTATTTTGAACGTTTAAATCATAATTCAAAGAAAGTTTCAAATCTCTGTTTTTTAAATCTGAGGTTTTAATGTTGCTGGCCGTAATATTCTTATCATTTCCAGAAAGGTATTTTTCTAAAGTTTCTCCTTTTTTATTATTTTCAAAAGAATTAAAAATATTTAAAAATTCCGTTTTGCTTTCACCTGAATAGGTTTTTGAGCAGCTTCCGCTCAATTTATCATTGTCAACAATTAATTTGGCATTGTAAATTTCTTTATTTACTTCACTTCCCGAAGCCGGAACTTTTTTAATGATGAATTTATCTCCATCTTCAATCATTACTTCCTTATTTTGAATTCTTTCTGCATCTTCTCCAAAAGAATTATACTTCTCTGTACCGTCAATAAAATAGGTTTTGCCTTTATAAAACAACGTGCAGATCATGTGATTGTTAATCGCTAAAGAAGGTGTTGTATAATCGTACGAAATATGTTTAGTTCCAATCCAGGTAAGTCTGGCATCAAATCCTGCCAATTTCAGCATTTGTTTACTAAGGTTTGCCATTCCTTTACAATCCCCATATCTTTTTTCAAAAACGTTTTGCGCTTCATCTGGTTTAAAACCGGCAATTCCGTCTTCAAATGCTATATATCTAATATTATCCTGAACCCAGTAATAAATATTTTTGATTTTTTCTTCATCCGTTTTTGCCGAAGATGTCAATTCTTTTACTTTACCGGCAAGCAGGCTTGTATCATCTTTCATTGAATCTATCAAGGCTTTATTCCATTTATATAGATCTGCTGTCGAACTAAAAAGCGCAGTTTCCTTATCTTTATGTTTAAATGATTTGGCTATAACCAGGACATGCGGATAAATATAACTTCTTCCCGGTGCTTTTTTCTCTTTATAAAGAGCATCAACATTTTCCATTACATAGGTATAAATTGTAGTCCCATTTCTATCATCGCGTGTTTTAGTTTTAGAAACAGTATTTCCCTCAAAATTAAATTCTTTCAATTCTAAATTTAACCAGTCCGGAACCGTAACGGTAATCTCTTTTTTAATAACCGGAAACTCATCATTAAAATACAAAGACGTAAAATACTTAATATCATTATACTTTTTTTCAAGCTCATAAATATAAGTATACCCCTGAACAGGAAAATCTACGTCCATATACTTTACACGGGCATCATTGTAAAATAAATCTTTGTCTTTGTAAAACTGATCTTTTACCTCAAAACCGGTATTTTTTTGATTTCTATATTTCAGAATAAAACTTTCAATCGAAGATTCGCTGTCATAAAACTCATATTTATTAATATCAGCTCTATGATTAATGTTCATTAAAACTTCCCTCACAGAATTTTTAACCACAACTTTAGCATCGCTTTTGTTAAGTTCAAACGTAATGTTTTCTTTGCTTTCTAAAACGGCGACGTCATCTTTAGAATATTTTTCTCTAAGTGATTTTGCTAGTTGAATATCTTCTGCTGTAGGGTCTAATGCCTTTTGGCTAAAGAGCATATTTGCAGATAAAAAAAAGGTAATAATTGAAAGTAGAGTTATTTTCATCAAGTAGGATTATTTGCCGCAATTTACAAAAAAACCCATACGAATTATTTATTTCCTTTTTTAGATTTACTATATTTCTTTCTTATTATTTTAATTAAAATAATGACAAAATCTTACGATATTAAAAATAAATTTAGCAAAATATAAACATCTTAAACCTATAAGAACTTTCCATAAAACCTTGCTCTTGACAGCTATCGGGATTACGGTTAAAAAATTTTATCTTTGTAAAAAAACACACCACTACACAATGAAAAATACTCTTATTGCTCCTTCAGTTCTTGCTGCCGATTTTGCGAACCTGCAGCGTGATATCGAAATGATTAACATCAGCGAAGCCGATTGGTTTCATATTGATATTATGGATGGAGTTTTTGTTCCGAATATTTCTTTTGGGATGCCTGTTTTAGAAGCGATTTCTAAACATGCTAAAAAATATATTGATGTACATTTAATGATTATTGATCCGGATCGTTATATTAAAACCTTCGCTGATTTAGGCGCTAATGGTTTAACGGTACATTACGAAGCTTGTACACATTTACACAGAACATTACAAGCTATTAAAGCCGAAGGAATGAAAGCTGGAGTTGCTATTAATCCGCATACTAATATTGACTTGTTAGAAGATGTTATTAATGATATTGATTTAGTTTGTATCATGAGTGTGAATCCGGGTTTTGGTGGACAGTCGTTTATTGAAAACACTTATGATAAAGTAAAAAAACTAAAAGCTTTAATTACACGCAAAAATGCATCAACGCTTATCGAAATTGACGGCGGTGTAACCAACAAAAATGCAAAACAATTAGTAGAAGCCGGAGCTGATGTTTTAGTTGCCGGAAGCTTTGTTTTTAAAGCCGAAAATCCAACCGAAACAATTGCAGATTTAAAAGTCCTTACTGCTTTTTAAGTTTTTTAAATTCGGGAAGAAATCAATTCCGGTCATTTTTTCTAAAGTTTCAATAGGAACAACGAAATCATAAATTGGCTTATCGCTGTCTTCATTCGGAACCAAAAAAGCGATGGCTTTATGTTCCTTTCCTGATTTAGCTAAAACAATTTTATAAAAATATTTAGGAACAGAAACTTTCTCTGTTCCTATTTTTTTATCTGAATCTTTCAGGATTCCACCGGTAACTACATAAATATCATTGTATTTTCCAGCCCAATAACGTGTTTTCTGCTCAATTCTGTTCCAGATTCCGCTATTAAAATCATGTTTTTGAGGCGAAATATTCGAAGTATAAAAAGTATCATTATAAGCGTCTTCGCTAAATTCCATATCTCCGGCAGGGCAAAGATGGCCTTTATCATAACCAGATTTTTTATAATTTCTCCAGTCTGCAGAACCTGTTGTTACTTTTGGATCTTCTATAAAATAGGGACGTTTGTAATTTCCATTTTTCAGGTATTCTTTCTTCAATTCATACGCCACCCATTCGGCCTGCTCAAACTTTTCATTGTATGAAAGCGTATAATATTTATGCGTTACAATTTGATTTGTGGTCGAAGTTGGCTGATAAGCAATCGAATATAAAGAACCCGTATTACTTTGATCAGAAACAAATGAATTTTCTGCTTTTGCTATTTCTGTTTCAACAACAGTTTCATTTTCCTTTTTACAGGAAAGCAATGCTAAACCAATCAATCCGCAAACTAAAATACTTTTCATAAATATTATTTTATTTTTAAAACTAAAAAACGCTTCATAAATTACTTTAAGAAGCGTTTTTTAATAACAAATTAAACATTTAAAATCTTTAAGATTTTACCAATTTATCTTTTTTCATTTTAGGAGAAACACCAGCTTTTACTAAAGATTTAGATTGTAAATCATCTAAAACATTTAATGCTTCTTCAACATAAACGTCTTTAGATAATGCCTGGTGCCAAGCTTCTCTTTTTTCTTTTAATGTAGCATCATTATTCATTTCAACCTCTTCATAAGGCAATGATCTAAACACTAAACTGTTTTTATAATCAGAAATTGGTTTGTATTTTTTTCCTTCATTTTCAACTTGCTCCTGAGTTTGTTTAAAACTGTTAATGTTCAAGCTGTATATGTTTTCTTTATTCTTAATATCGATCCATTTTGCATTATCTTCAATTAATTTAAATTGAGGATTTTGTAAAATTCTGTTTTTACTTTTCTCGATTGCTTTTGTAAAGTTTTCGTTAGAAGTCCAAGTGCTGTAATCTGCCGGGTCAATTTTATCCCATGGCATTGCATTGTCAATATCGCGTTCTCCCATTTTTAAGTAAGCATAACGATCTGGCATAACCACGTCACTATGAACACCTTCTAGCTGAGTTGAACCTCCGTTAATTCTATAGAATTTTTGACCAGTAATTTTTAAAGCTCCTAAATCTCCATAATTTGCATTACGAACAAATTGGTTCAAATCCAATACATTTTGTACTGTTCCTTTACCGTAAGTTTGTTTACTTCCAATGATAACACCACGTTTGTAATCCTGAATTGCAGCTGCTAAAATTTCAGAAGCCGAAGCAGAGAAACTGTTCACCATAATTACTAATGGTCCGTCCCACTCTATTTTTTTATCTTTATCGTATAAAACTTCTTTCTTTTTACCAGCAGATTTTACCTGAACAATTGGTCCTTCTTCAATAAATAAACCTGCGATATCAACCACTGTAGAAAGAGATCCTCCACCGTCATCACGAACGTCAAGAACAATACCGTTTATGTTTTCTTTTTTCAGTCTTTCTACCTCAAGAGCAATATCTTTTCCGGCATCGCGACCGTCTTTGTTTTCAAAATCGATATAAAATTTAGGCAGATAAATAACACCGTATTTCAATCCGTTTTTCTCAACAATACTTGATTTTGCGTACGTTTCTTCGATTTCAACAACATCTCTGATAATTGAAATTACTTTAATACTTCCGTCCACTTTTTTAACGGTAAGTTTAACTTCAGTTCCTTTATGACCTTTGATTTTTTTCACAACATCATCAAGACGCATTCCAACCACATCAACAGGTTCTTCGTTTCCTTGAGCAACTTTCAGGATTAAATCTCCAGCCTCAAGTTGTTTTCCTTTCCATGCTGGTCCGCCAGAAATTAATTCATCAATTTGAGTGAAATCATTTTTCTTTGTTAATCTTGCTCCGATTCCTTCTAATTTTCCGCTGATATTTACATCAAAACGATCTTTTTCTTCTGGAGCAAAATAACTTGTATGAGGGTCAAAACGAGCCATGATTGAATTCAAATACACTGAAAACCAGTAATCTTTATTCAAATCTTTAATTACGCTAAAATTATCATCTAAAGATTTTAATGAACTTTCGCGTGTGTCTTTTTCTAAAGCATCAAAAGATTTTTCCTGATAAGAAGGATCTTTTTTCTTTTTCTCTTCTTCAATTTTTTGCTTTGTTACAAGCGATGAAAGTGTAGATAATTTAATTTGTTTTCTCCATCTTTCATTGATTTCCGTTAAGTTTTTTGCATACGGAAGTTTCTCATAATCTGCATTAAAAGTCTCATCTGTTGTGTAGTTAAATGGCTGAGCTAAAATTGTTTTGTAACGTTTTTTGCTTTCTTCCATTCTCTTCATCAGCCTTGTATAAGTCAAGTTGAAAAATGTCAAATCTTTATTCAAAAACTGATCGTCCAGCATTAACTCATATTGTTTAAATTCATCAATATCAGACTGCAGGAAAAATCGCTTCGAAGGGTCTAATGCTTCGATATAATCTTTAAAAATACCTTTCGAAAATTCGTCATTTATTTCAGCTGGACTATAGTGTCCTTTTTCAATAACAAAAGCCAGTAATTCTAATAATGTCTTGTCTTTATTTGGGTCCGGATCATCATTCTTGTCAGCATTTATTTTAAAAGCAAACAGGGTTAAAGACAAGCATAATACGGCTATAAGTATTTTATAATTTCTTTTCATAAACTTAATAATAGCATTCATCAAATTTTTTAATCTAAGTTACGGTAAAAACTATGCCAACATGCCAAGATCAGTATAATTTTTTGTTAAAGATATAAAAATGTTTGATGCTTAAAAGTCTTCTGGAATTTAGTTTACAATTTTTATTTATTTGTTAGTATTCTACCAAAATCTGTTACTACATTTGCCCTAACAAGCTTTTATTTTGATAAATCAAAAATGGAAAATGCAGCATGAAAGACGAAAAACCTTTAATATTAGTTACGAATGATGACGGAATTCTGGCTCCTGGAATCAGAGCTTTAATAAGTGTTATGGAAACTATTGGCGATGTAATTGTGGTTGCCCCAGACAAGCCTCAAAGTGCTATGGGACACGCCATTACGATAAACAATACTTTATTTCTGGATAAAATTTCTAAAGATGGCGATTCCATTACAGAATACAGCTGTTCCGGAACACCTGTAGACTGTGTAAAACTGGCAGTTAATGAAATTTTAAAACGAAAACCGGACTTGTGTGTTTCGGGAATTAATCACGGATCAAATTCTTCTATAAATGTGATTTATTCGGGAACAATGAGCGCCGCTGTCGAAGCCGGAATTGAAGGAATTCAGGCGATTGGTTTTTCTCTTTTGGATTTTGACTGGAATGCCGATTTTGAACCCGCTAAAGCATTCGTAAAAAAAATAGCTTTAGAGACCTTAAAAAATAAACTTCCGGCCGGAGTGGTTTTAAATGTAAATTTTCCGAAATTGAGCGAAAAAGAAATCAAAGGAATAAAAATCTGTCGTCAGGCGAAAGCTTATTACGCCCAGAAATTTGACAAAAGACAAACGCCTTACGGTAAAGATTATTACTGGTTAACAGGCAAATTTACCAATGAAGACAATGGCGAAGATACTGACGAATGGGCGCTTGAAAACGGATATATTTCGGTAGTTCCTGTTCAATTCGATCTAACGGCACATCATACAATGCAGCAACTTAATACTTGGAAATTAAATGGATAAAAAAGAACTCGTAATCGGATTTATTGTTGGAATTTTTACTTCGCTTCTTGGAAGTTATTTGTTTATCAAATTTTTTACAAAATTCGATCTTCCAGCCGGAATTCAAACTATTAGAGAAATGGGATATTTAGGAAAAGTAATTACAATTGGCGCTGTTTTAGATCTTCCTGTTTTTTTAATTCTCCTAAAAAGAAATAAGGAAATGATGGCGCGCGGCGTGATTTTAGCCGTGATTGTTTTAGCAATTTCGACCATAATTATTTAAATCCTATCTTTGTGCTGCAATAAAAATTCGTTGATATGAAATATTACATAATAGCTGGCGAAGCTTCTGGAGATTTACATGGTTCTAATTTAATGAAAGCATTATATGAGGAAGATCCTCAGGCTGACATCAGATTTTGGGGCGGTGATTTAATGCAAAAAGCCGGCGGAACATTGGTAAAACATTATCGCGAATTGGCTTTTATGGGATTTGTTGAAGTAATTTTTAACTTAAAAACTATTTTAAATAACATCAAATTCTGCAAAAAAGATATCTCTGAATTCAAACCCGATGTTGTAATTTTTATTGATTATCCGGGCTTTAATATGCGTATTGCAAAATGGGCTAAAGAACTGAATTACAAAACACATTATTATATTTCTCCGCAAATTTGGGCTTGGAAAGAAAACAGAATCAACGCTATTAAACAAGACGTTGACAGAATGTTTGTGATTTTACCTTTTGAAAAAAGTTTTTACGAAGATAAACATCATTTTCCGGTAGATTTTGTTGGGCATCCTTTAATTGATGCTATTCAAAATCAGCCTGCTTTTAATGAAACTGCTTTTAGAGAAGAATATAAATTGGGAGAAAAACCAATTATTGCTGTTTTACCAGGAAGCCGTAAACAGGAAATTACCAAAATGCTGAGTGTTATGCTGAGTGTTGTTGATGATTTTCAGGATTATGAATTTGTTATTGCCGGTGCGCCAAGTCAGGATTATGAATTCTATCAGCAATTTATTAAAAATAAAAACATTGCCTTTGTTTCGAATAAAACGTATGATTTATTGCGTTCTTCAACTGCAGCCTTGGTTACATCCGGAACAGCAACTTTAGAAACGGCTCTTTTTAAAGTTCCCGAAGTAGTTTGTTATAAAGGAAGTGCAATCTCGTATCAAATTGCAAAACGAATTATTACTTTGAAATATATTTCGCTTGTCAATTTAATTATGGATCAGGAAGTTGTAACTGAATTGATTCAAAGTGAATGTAATACAAAACGAATCAAAGAAGAATTGAATAAATTATTGGAACCTTCTCACCGCGAAAAACTGCTGAAAAATTATGATATTTTAGAGCAAAAACTAGGCGGCGTTGGCGCAAGCAAAAAAACAGCCAAACTTATTGTTGCCGATTTAAAATCTTAAACATTTTTGTTTTGAAAAAAATACTCGTTTTCTTTCTTTTATCAATCGTGTTGGTTTCTTGTAAATCGACTTCGACTGCTGTGAGCAAAAACGAACCGAAAAAAGAAAATAGATCTGTTGTAAAAAATTTAATTGAAACTGCGACAGATAATATTGGCGTTAAATATAAAGCGGGCGGAACTACAAAAAGTGGTTTTGACTGTTCTGGTTTGGTTTACACCACTTTCGAATCTGAAAATATAAAACTGCCAAGAAGTTCTTTTGAACAGGCAAAAATTGGAAAAATAATTCCGCTTAATGATGCAAAAAAAGGCGATTTGATTTTCTTTAAAACGAATAAAAGCAAGCAAATCAATCATGTTGGTCTTATTACAGAAGTAAATTCAGATGAAATTAAATTTATACATTCTTCTACTTCAAAAGGTGTAATCATTTCATCTACAAAAGAAGCTTATTATAAAAATTCATTCGAACAAATAAATCGTGTGATTGAATAAATAAAAATATATTTATTTTCTTACAAATTTTTAATACTTTTAAGCCATGAAAGTATTAGATTTTCCTTTAGCTAAAATTACAATTAGCTTCCTTTTTGGCATTTTGGTATCTTATTATTGCCTGCCTTCCATTCAAGTTTCATTTATTTCTCTTGGAATTTGTTCTGCTTTATTTTGCATTAGTTTTTTTCTTTCGAAGAAAAACAAAAAGACAAATCAATTCTACGGAATAAGCAGTGCTCTTATTTCTTTTTGCACAGGAATCTGCGTTTTGCTTATCCATACTGATACTTTTGATAAATCGAATTACACACATTCCAAAACAGCTTTTGAAGAACCTCAATTTATAACTTTTACATTACGCGAAAAACTAAAAAGCAATGATTATAATGATCGCTACATTGGCCTTATAAATACGATTGAAAATAAAACTTATTCAGGAAAAATTATTGTCAATATTCAAAAAGACAGTACTCAAAATCCGTTGATAATTGGAAATATAATTAAAGTAAAAACTACTTTACAAAGAACATCTTCGAGTAAAAATCCAAATCAATTTGATTATGCTAAATACTTAGCCGACAAACAGATTTACGCACAGGTTTATTGCAAAAAATCAGAAATCAAAATCAGCCAAACCATCAAAAAAGATATTTGGTTTTACTCCGGCCGACTTCACGCCACTATTTTAAAAAATTTGGAAAGTGCTCATTTTAGCAAAGACGAAATGAATGTGGCGCTGGCTCTTATTTTGGGACAACAGCAGGAAATTTCAGCTGATATTATAAAAGATTATCAATATTCCGGAGCAACGCATGTTCTTTCGGTTTCAGGGCTGCATGTTGGCTTTATAATGCTTTTTATCATGTTTGTTCTAAAACCAATTCCCAATACCCGAAAAGGTTCTGCCATTAAATTATTTTCTATTTTAATTTCGCTGGCTGGCTTTGCGGTTATATCTGGTTTATCTCCTTCTGTTTTACGTTCGGTTGTAATGTTTTCTTTTGTAGCCATTGGGAATCATCTTCGCAGAAGCGGAAATATTTATCATACGCTATTAGTTTCTATTTTATTGATATTACTTTTCGAACCTTATTTCTTATTTGATGTTGGTTTTCAGTTAAGTTATTTAGCGTTGTTTTTTATTGTTTGGCTTCAGCCGATATTAAAGAAAATCTGGTCGCCAAAAAACAAAATCGCAATTTATATCTGGGATTCTTTAACGGTTTCATTTGCTGCACAAATTGGAACTTTACCTTTATGCCTTTATTATTTTCATCAATTTCCGGGATTATTTTTTGTTACCAATATTATAATTCTTCCCGTTTTATCTTTCATCATGATTGCCGGAATAATCGTTATGATTTTTGCAATCTTTAAAAGTCCACCCGAAATTTTGGTTTACATTTTCGAAAAAAGCATTTTCATTTTAAACCAAATGATTCATTATGTAGCATCATTTGAATCTTTTGTTATTCAGGATATCAGTTTTAATTTTTATTATTTGGTTACACTTTACTTCGTAATAATCAGTGCAATAATCTGCTCAAAGAAAACTAGTTACAGCAAACTTATTGTTGTATTTGTATCAGTAATTCTGTTACAGCTTTCTTTCATTTATACTAAAAAAGAAACCGCAGATCAAAAAGAGTTAATTGTTTATAATGTAAAGAAGAATACCTTAATCTCAAAAAGATTCGGCAATAATATTATACTTTTTACAAGTGATACAACCAGAAACAAAAGCTCAAAAAATAATGCTTTCAATTCTTATTTAGTTGGCAATTTTAGTGTTTTAAATAAATCACAGCAAATCGGGAATGTCTTGTTTTTTAATGGGAAGAAAATCTCCATAATTGACAGCACCGGAGTTTATGAAAATAAAAGCCAGCCTGATATTGTGATTTTAACGCAATCTCCTAAAATAAATATGGAAAGAGTTTTAACCGAATTACATCCCAAAATTATTATTGCAGATGGAACAAATGCGTATGCAATTCAAAAAATATGGAAATCAAGTTGCGAGAAAAAAAATATCCCTTTTCATGCCACTGCCGAAAAGGGATTTTATAGATTAAACTGATCTTTTTTATTCTGGATTTAAAATCAAATTAGAGTCTGAAATAAAAGCTTTCACTCCATTTGAATTATACGGAAGTCTCCCTAATAAATTAAAAGCTGTTTTACCATTTCTAATTGAACCGGTTGTATAACAAACCTCCGGAAGATTGGCAATGCCAAATGCATTTTTTAATTTAATGTTCTGCTCTTTAACTTCATTTGACACTGCTGCATCAGATAAGTCTAACTTTAATAAAATAACGTTCCTGCGAGACCATTTTTCAAATTCTAAGGTTTTAAAAACTTCATTTTGTAAATTCTCCGGAGCATTAGCAGCAGTAAAAAAAATCAATAGTGGTTTCCTTTCTTCATTACTTAAGGTAATGGCATCAACCACACTCGTTTTCCATTCTAAATTTTGCGATTCAGCAAAACATGTTACTAAAAAAAATAGCAGGATAAGTAGTTTTCGGGTCATAGTTTATTGGTTTTTGGCTGGTTAATAAAACTAAATTAACACAAAACCTGTTGCCAACAATCTCCATTAAAACAAATAGTTACAAAAAAAGTGCATTAAAATGAATTTAATTATTTAAGATTCTTTATTTGAAAAAAACGAAAAATTTATAGTCTTAAAATATTAAATGTACAATTTACATTTTAGCTTGTTTAAAAAAAATATCCCTTTTCAACATAATTGAAAAGGGATTCTACAAATTAAACTAAGAAACTTAATTTAAATTATTACTCACTCGGATGCAGAATATTATTTGATTCTGCAATCCATGCTTTTGCACCACCCGGTTTGTATGCAATTTTACCAAGGGCGCTAAAAGTCGTTTTGTTTTTTCTTATCGAAGCCATCGCATAACATACTTGCGGAAGATCATCAACTCCAAAGGCGTTTTTTAACTTAATGTTTTGTTCTTTATCTCCATCTGAAGCTGTTGCGTCTGATAAATCTAATTTTACAAGAATTACATTGTCACGCGACCAAACGGCAAAGTCTGGGGTTTTAAATACTTCGTTCTGAAGATTTTCTGGTACACCTGAGGCAGTGAATAAAATTAACATGGGTTTTCTTTCTTCATTACTAATTGCAATTGCATCAGTCATGTTTGTTCGCCATGCAAGCGTTTGTGCGTGCATGAAAAATGAACCTAAAAAAAACAGTAGGATAAGTAATTTTTTAGTCATATTAGATATTGGTTTTGGTTAGTATAGCATGACGAAATTAACACAATATTTTAATTATCCAAATTTAATTACATCAAAAATTACATTATATGTTTTTTTATTTATAAATAAATATTGAAATAATAATTCAGGCTTAACAAATGAAAATCTTTTCCTACTAAACAAAAAAACTCCTTACATTACTGTAAGGAGTTTTATATATAATCTTGATTTAAAATTTAAATTCTTTACGATTTTTTAGGATGAACAATTCCATCTGCAACTGTTAACCAAGCCGATGGACCTCCGGCAACATATCCTGTTCTGCCAAGACCTGTAAAATTAACTTTTCCGTCCTTTGTTTGAGCGCTTGTAAAAAATACAGTTGGAAATCCCTGGATTCCAAAAGCCTGCTGCAGCTCATTATTTTGGCTTTTAAGCTCTGGCGTTTGAGGTACAGCTCTTGGATAATCCAATTCAACTAAAACAACATTATCAGCAGCCCATTTTTTAAATTCCGGAGTTTTTAAAACTTCGTTTTGCAAACGAATACACCATCCGCACCAGTCGCTTCCTGTAAAGAACAACAACATAGGTTTTTGTTCCTTATTACTTACTGTGATTGCTTCTTTAACATCAGTATACCATTTTAGTTCCTGAGCCTGAGTTGCAAATGCTCCAACTATAAAAAAGGCTATTAGTAATATTCTTTTCATAACATGTTATTTTTTTGCAAATTTAAATAAAAAATGAATTGAAAAATCTATTTATTTTACTTCTTGCATTAACCTTCTAATTAACGGAGTCAAAACAATTAATGCAATACCCGCAATAAGCGAATACAATGCAAGTTGATAATATCCATCTGTATAAGCGATAAGCTTAGACATTAATGTTGTTCCTGTATTTGCATCAGACATTTCAGCTCCTAATTTTCCAGCAGCAAATTGTCCAAATGCGCTTGAAAGAAACCACAGTCCCATCATCATTCCAAACAAACGTTTAGGCGATAATTTCGTAATTACAGACATTCCAATTGGGCCAATACATAATTCTCCAAGTGTATATAAAAGATATCCTAAAGCAAATACATCCAGAGAACTTAATCCGTCTGCAGCTAGAAAAAATCTGGCACAGTAAAAAATAAAGAATCCTGCAGCCAGCAAAACAAATGACAAACCAAACTTAATAACCGTATTTGGTTCAATTCTTCGCTTGGCCATAAACATCCATAAAAACCCTAGCAATGGACTAAAAATAACAACATACAATGAGTTGATACTATTATTTACCACATTTGGATCAATATGAAAAAACAACATCTTGTTAGATAGATTATCTTTTGCAAATAAAGACAATGATCCCCCTGATTGCTCAGAAATTGCCATAAACATGAAGTATCCAAAAATAAATACAAATGCTGCTAAAAGTTTGCGCTGCTGCTTTCCATCCTTTAACATTATCAACTCATATGTGAAATATCCTAATGCAACTATTCCCATAGTATACATAAAATACTCTGTAAAGTCAGAGTTGATAACCATTATATATACTAATGGAATAACAACAAAAGAACCAACGTAAACTGCAATTTCATATAAATTACGTTTTTTTTGCGGTTGATTTTCTAATGGAGAATTTCCAATTGGTGCTAAATGCTTTTTTGTTAAAAGAAAAGTAATTACACCAATAATCATAACGATTGCTGCCGAAAGAAAACAAAGGCTCCATGAATAGTTTTTCCCTAAGTAAATAGGAATTGCACCACCAAGCATTCCGCCAATATTAATTCCCGCGTAAAACAATCCGTAACCTGCGTCACGACGTCCGTCATTTTCATGATATAATTCACCAACCATTGAAGAAACGTTTGGTTTAAAGAAACCTGTTCCGATAATAGAAAGTGTTATTCCGTAATAAAAGAAATCATGCGGAGAAGCTGCAATCAGCAAATTCCCCAAAATCATTACGATTCCTCCAAAAAGAAGTGATTTTTTAAATCCTAGAATTTTATCTGCAAAAATACCTCCAATAAAAGTAAACGCATAAACAAAAGCCTGAATGGCTCCGTATTGTAAATTAGCTTTCCCTTCAAGTAAACCTAATTGGTCTACCATAAAAAAAGCTAAAACCCCTCTCATTCCGTAGAAACAAAAACGTTCCCACATTTCAACTAAAAACAAGTACCACAATTGTTTTGGGTACTTGCCTTTAAAATTTTGAATCTGTTCTAAAGTAATTTCTTTTTCCATCTTATCTAACACCGTGCATCATTTTTTTCAACAATGGAGTCAAAGCAAATAATACAATTGCAGCGATACCCGTAAGAACAACAAATACCATAAAGAACTCATATAAATTATGAATTTCAAATCCTGCAAAAATAGGATTGTGATCACTTATTTGATGTTTATCTAATAATGCTAATTGCTCTGCAGTTGGCGTAATTTTTTTGTCTAAAACGGCTTGAAGATCAATTCCTAATTCTTTTGCTTTTGCAAATTTATCACCAGTTGCAGGAAGGATAGAACCTAAAGTTCCTCCTAATGCATAACCTGATGCGTTTGATAAGAAAAACACTCCGTATAATAGTGATGCAAAACGTTTTGGAGATAATTTACCAACTAATGACAACCCAATTGGAGATAAACATAACTCTGCACACGTATTTAAGAAATATAATAAGATTAACCATTTTACAAGTAATAATCCTGAAGTTCCAATGAATGAAACCTGAGTAGCAATCATGAAGAAACTAATTGAAATAATTACTAATCCGGCTGCTAATTTTACTGGTGAAATTGGTTCTTTGTCTTTTGCTCTTAAAGTATCCCAAAGAATACTGAAAGGAACCGCCATTACAACCACAAAAAGTCCGTTGAAAATTTGAACCATTGACGGCGGCATTAAGTAACCAAAGAAATGTCTGTCGGTTTGATTATCTGCAATAAAAGTCAATGAAGAACCTGCTTGCTCAAACGCTGCCCAGAAGAAAATAATAAAAAACGAAACGATATAAATTACAATAATTCTGTCTCTTTCAATTTTTGTTAAAGATGTATCTGAAATAATTAATCCGGCTAAAGCCAATCCACTTGAATAAATCAAGGTGTAAATTAAGTTTTGACCTACCGCATAGTGAAAAAAGAAACCTAAAGCGATAAATGCAACACCTGCCATTATCAATGCATTAGTAGAAAAATTAGCTTTTTGCGCTTCACCTTCTTCAAAATCTTCTGCAACATTTTTAGAAGGTAAACCTCCTAATGGTCTTCCTTCCGGAGAAACCACATATTTATTTTTCAGGAAATAGAAAAGAATAGTTCCGATAAGCATTGCGCCAGAAGCTGCCATGAATCCCCATCTAAAAGCATGAATATCTCTAATTCCTCCAGCATCTTTAACATCTCCTAATAAAGGGCAAATTGACTGGCCTAAAAAAGCACCAATATTAATTCCCATATAGAAAATTGTAAAAGCTGTATCCAGTTTAGTTTTTTCTTGTTTTGGATACAAACTTCCCACCATACTAGAAATGTTTGGCTTGAAGAATCCGTTACCAAAAACAATTACACCTAATCCGCAGTACATAATAGCTTTTGCCATTTCCAGATTAGATTCAAAAACACTTCCACTGGTAAATAATAACATTTGACCAATTGCCATTAATAATCCGCCTAAAAGGATACAATTTCTGTTTCCTAAAAAACGATCGGCAATAAAACCTCCTAACATTGGAGTTAAGTAACAAAGTCCAAGGAAACCTCCATAAATTAAAGACGCTTCTTCTTCCTTCATTAATAATGAATTCACAAGAAATAAAGTTAATAAAGCTCGCATTCCATAAAAATTGAATCTCTCCCACATCTCCGTCCCAAACAATACCCAAAGCCCTTTTGGATGCGCAGTTTTTACTTGAGTTTCTTTCATACTATTCACTATTTATTTAAATTGATAAAGTTCTATTATAAGTTTTCTTTGATAAAATTAGTCATTTTGTTATACAACTGAATTCTCGTTTTTCCGCCATAAATACCGTGGTTTTTATCTGGATATATTTGAGATTCAAACTGCTTATTAGCCTGAATTAATGCTTCCATCATTTGCATTGAATTTTGCACATGAACGTTGTCATCACCAGAACCGTGAATCAATAAAAACTTACCTTTTAATTTATCAACATGGTTTATAGGAGAGTTTTGATCGTATCCGCTTGCATTTTCCTCAGGCGTCTGCATGTATCTTTCTGTGTAAACGCTGTCATAAAATCTCCAGTTTGTAACCGGTGCAACAGCGATTGCCATTTTAAATACATCATTTCCTTGAAAAATACAGTTAGAAGACATGAAACCTCCATAACTCCATCCGAAAATTCCAATTCTTGAAGCATCAACATATGGATATGCTCCAATTACTTTTGCAGCATCGATTTGATCTTCAACCTCGTATTTCCCTAATTCTTTTTGTGTTACTTTTTTGAAATCAGCACCTTTAAAACCAGTTCCTCTTCCGTCAACACAAGCTACAATGTAACCTTGCTGCGTAAGAGATAAAAACCAGTAATCATCGCTGTTGTTCCAATCGTTGTTTACCTGCTGAGATCCCGGACCAGAATACTGGTACATGAAAACAGGATATTTTTTAGATGGATCAAAATCTTTTGGTTTTAAAATCCATGCGTTTAATTCGTTTCCTTTTGCTGTTTTTAAAACAAAGAATTCTTTTGCAGGAAGGTTATACGCTTTTAATTTATCAGCAAGAGCCTGATTGTTTTCAATAACCTGAATTTCTTTTCCTGTTTTTGCCTCGTTTAAAGTATACGTTGTAGGCACTAAATTACTTGAGAAAGTGGTAATAAAATATTGGAAATTCGGGCTGAAAGTTGCAGCGCTTGTTCCAACCTTTGTAGTTAAACGGGTTTTGTTTTTTCCGTCTAAACCAATTCTGTAAATATCTCTGTTGATAGAACCATTTTCTGTAGACTGGTAGAAAATAGTTTTTGTTTTTTCGTCGAAACCGTAGTAAGATACCACTTCCCAGTTTCCTTTTGTAACCTGATTTTTAAGTTTTCCGGTTTTATCATAAACATAAATATGATTGAAACCGTCTTTTTCGCTTGTCCAGATAAAACTGTTATCTTTTAAGAAAGTTAAATTATCTGTAACATCTACATAAGCTTTGTCTTTTTCATTCAAAACTACTTTTGCAGCAGCTGTTGTTCCGTCAATAAATAATAAATCAAGATTATCCTGGTGACGGTTTAAAACCTGTGCAGACAATGTATTGTTATCGTTTGTCCATTGCATTCTTGCAATGTAGAAATCATTATAATTTCCTAAATCTACTTTTTTAGAAGCATTTCCTGCTGCATCATAAATGTGTAATGAAACTACAGAATTTTTTTCTCCGGCTTTAGGATATTTAAACGTTTCGATTGTTGGATATAAATCTTTTTTGAAGATTGACATTGAAAACTCAGGAACCTGGCTTTCGTCAAAACGAATATAAGCTAATTTTTTACTGTCTTTACTCCAGTCAAATGCACGAACAAAAGCAAATTCTTCTTCATAAACCCAGTCCGTAATACCATTAATAACGGCGTTTTTCTTTCCGTCAGTAGTAACAGCTGTTGATTTTTTTGAAGCTACATCGTAAACATATAAATTGTTTTCTCTAGCATAAGCAATCTTAGTTCCATCTGGAGAAAAAGTTGGCTCCTGAATTTGAAAATCAACAAGTTTGGTTAGAGATTTTGAAGCGATATCGTATAAAAAATAATCTGCTGTAAAAGAGTGACGGAAGATTTGATTTGAATTACAAGCAATTAAAATCTTTTTTTCTGAGGCATCGAAGGTGTAGCTGTCAATTCCGTCTGAGAGTTCTTTGTGGTTTTTAGTATCAATAAGGTTCGATACTTTTTTTAGTGTTGCAAAATCATATAAATCAATCTGCATTGTCCGGCTTGCCTGATCAACATTTAGAACCGTATATTGATTTGTATTCTTTAAAGATTGCAATTCGTCCATTCCTTTTGCCCGAAATGCACCACCATAAATATTTTCGACCGTTATTTTTTGCTGCCCAAAAACCGATGCAACTATAAATAAAAGTACTACAGTAATTTTACTTGTATTCATTAGAATTATTTTAAATATAAAAAGAGCCCAATTTTAGTGAAAAAAATAAACATAATACACATTTTAAGTGTTAAATGTTAAAAAAAATAACGATTGCGTACTTCCATGTTTGAAATAGATTACAATCAAAACTCTTAAAATAGTATCTTTGCAGCAACATTATTATTTAATATATTGAGAATGAACAACGCTGTTGCCGGATTTTCGAAATTATCCAAAAAAGAAAAAATTAACTGGATTGCCAACGAATATTTTTCGGCTCCTGATGAAGCCTTGAGTATTATAAGAAATTACTGGAATTCAGATGAAAAGCTCCAACAGCTTCATGATGAATTTATTGAAAATACAATCACCAATTTATATATTCCGCTTGGGGTTGCTCCCAATTTTTTAATTAACGGAAAGTATAAAACGATCCCAATGGCAATCGAAGAAAGTTCTGTAGTTGCCGCAGCATCAAAGGCCGCAAAATTCTGGGCTACACGCGGAGGTTTTAAAGCCACAATAATTGATACTGAAAAAATTGGCCAGGTTCATTTTACTTTTAATGGTGATGCCGAAAAACTGCAGTCCTTTTTTGAGCAAATAAAATCTAAATTCTTTTCTGAAACGCAAAGCATTACTAAAAATATGCAGGAACGCGGCGGCGGAATTTTAGATATTCACTTAAAGGATAAACGAAATTTACTGGAGAATTACTATCAGCTACATGCCACTTTTGAAACTAAAGACAGCATGGGAGCGAATTTTATCAATTCGTGTTTAGAGCAATTTGCAACGACTTTAAAAGAAGAATTTCAAAGTTCTGATTTATTTTCTGAAGAAGATACGCTGACTGTAATTATGAGTATTTTATCTAATTATGTTCCGAATTGTCTTGTAAGAGCCGAGGTTTCCTGTCCAATTGAAGAATTAGCTGAAAAACATATTACAAATCCTCATGAATTTGCAGAACGTTTTGTTCAGGCAGTTCAAATTGCCGAAGTGGAACCTTTTAGAGCTGTAACACACAATAAAGGTATCATGAATGGTATTGATGCCGTAGTTTTAGCAACAGGAAATGATTTTAGAGCCGTAGAGGCCGGAGTTCATGCTTATGCTTCAAAAAACGGACAATATGCAAGTTTATCTCATGCAAAAATCGAAAACGGGATTTTTACTTTCTGGCTTGAAATTCCTTTGGCTTTAGGAACTGTGGGCGGATTAACTTCCTTACATCCTCTCGTAAAATTATGTTTAGAGATACTTGAAAAACCTTCTGCAAGAGAATTAATGGAAATTACTGCGGTTGCCGGTTTAGCGCAAAACTTTGCTGCACTACGTTCTTTAACTACAACCGGAATTCAGGAAGGACACATGAAAATGCACCTAAATAATATCATCAATCAATTTGAAGCTACTGATGCAGAACGTCATTTAATTAAAGCACATTTTAAGAAAAACACAGTTTCACACAGTGCTGTAGTTGAATTTATTGAAAGTTTAAGAAAATAATTAGAAGCTGATCCCGCTGTTCACTATATCTTTTATGTCTCGTTAAAGAAACGAGACACAAAAGGATGCCGTTTCCATCGGGGCTAAAAAATACGTATGTCAACAACCTTTTATAGTAACGGAAAACTATTCATCTCTGGAGAATATTTAGTTTTAGATGGCGCAGATGCCTTTGCATTACCAACAAAATTTGGTCAAAATTTAGTTGTAGAAGATGACGAAAACCAAATAATAGAATGGAAAAGTTACGACTACGACAACAAGCTTTGGTTTGAAACTACTATTTCATTTGAAGAAGTCATAAATAATATTGTTTCTGAAATTGAAACTGTAAAAACAACCTTAATTAATATACTTCACGAAGCATACGTTTTAAATCCAGAATTTATTCAGCAGTCAAAAGGATATAAAGTAACAACGAATCTTACTTTTCCAAGAAATTGGGGTTTAGGGACGTCATCTACTTTAATTAACAATATTGCTCAGTGGACGAATATTAATGCTTTTGCGCTGCTTAGAAACAGTTTTGGAGGAAGTGGTTATGATATTGCCTGCGCACAAAATAACACTCCTATTTTATACAGAGTAGAAAATAATTTTGTTGAACCTGTTACTTTCAATCCAGACTTTACAACAAACATTTTCTTTGTTTACCTGAATAAAAAACAAAACAGCAAAGCAGCAATACATGCTTACAATAAGCACAAACAGCAAAATTTAGCTAAAAGTGTTATTGAAAACAATAAAATAACACATGCCATTTTAAATGCTAAATCTCTAAAGGAATTTGCACATGCGGTGGAAAAACATGAAATTCATTTAAGTAATATCATGGAAATAAAAACGATCAAAGAAATTGCTTTTCCTGATTTTAATGGTACGGTTAAGAGTCTTGGTGCTTGGGGCGGTGATTTTGTAATGGTAATTTCTAAAGAAAATCCAAGAGAATATTTTGCGTCAAAAGGTTATGACACAATACTAACGTATGATGAAATGATTTTACAGGAGTAATGGTTTGATCAAAGAACTAAATTAAAAATTTACTTTTTGATCACTAATATGTTCTGCTTCCAGACGTCGAACTTTTTCGTTTTCCTGTTCATTCGATTCGATAAGCGTGTTGTGCAGACGTTCGGCCATTTTTTCTATACTATTCGTAATAGAATCATAAACCAATTCCATTCTGCGATGTTTTTCTTCTTTTACAGCTTTTAAAACATCTTCAACAAAAACCTTATCGTACTTTTCAGCCACAGAATCGCGAGTATTAGTAAGCCTGATCACATAATCGTTACTTAGTATAGTAACTTTAAAATGCTGTTCTTCATTGCTCAAATAATACTTACCTCCTAATTCATCAACATTGATGTCGGTACTGCTCACTTTTAGAAGTTCCGTAATTATTCCAAAAATATGATTCTCAATTTTGGAATAAACTTTAGGTTTTCTTCTCAGTAGATTAAACATAAACATTAAACGCCCCAATTTTTAAAGTATTTGTTTATCATTCTCTTTCAGTTTTTATTTACAATTCGGTAAATAAAGTATACCTCGTTACAACAAAAATTCCGACAAATTAACTGTAATATTTTGAATATCACAAATTTTTTAAGTTATATTTCGATTATTCCCATATAGTTAAGAAAAACACATAAAGTATTTACTACAAAACAGTTATGAAAAAATAGTATAAAAAGAAAACCCGAAATATTCATTTGAATATTTCGGGTTTTCTTGTATGAATTGTTTTACTAGAAACTAGTAATTGAATTGTAATCTATTGTCTTCAATTTTAGCATTGTTTTTCAACGCTGGTAAAATTCTGTTTGCATCTGATGCGCTTTGAGCTTTTACTTTAGCAACATATTCAGCATGATTTGCAATTGCAGGAGCTTTTACTGTGCTAATGTTTTTCACAACATACACTCCAGTGTTTCCTTCAATTGGAGCAGAGATTTTGTTAGCAGCTAAAGCAAATGCATTTCCTACTACTTTTGGCTCTTGACCAACTCCACCAGGTAAAACCGGATTTTCAAGAGTTACGTTTGTTGCTTGTTGTACTGCTACACCAGCGCTTTTTGCAATAGCTTCGATAGTTGAACCTGTCAATTTAGCTTTTAAGATTTCAGCTTTTTTCTTGTTTTTCAAGATTGGCTCTACGTAAGGCCTTGCCATTGTAACAGAAACTAAACCTGATTTGTTTTCGCTTTTGTATTGAGCAATTACGTGTCCAACGTTAGCGATTTCAAAACGTTTTACGTCTCCAGTACTTGTTTCTTTATCAAAAGCCCATCTAATGATGTTTCTTTGGTTTCCTAGTGGTCCAAATTGCTCATCCATAGCTTTTGCAGAAATTGGCGCAGCAACTTTTAAACCTAATTCTTTTGCAGTAGCAGCAAAATCTTTATCTGCAGCTTCCATTTCGAATTTAGTAGCTAATGTAAATACTTTATCAGAAGTAGCTTCAGAAGGCTCGATTTTTTGAGCGATTGTAGCTAAACGAATTCCGTCTTGTTTATCAGTAACTTTAATAATGTGGAAACCAAAAGGAGTTTCTACTAAACCAATTTTTCCAATACCATTATTGAATACAAAATCATTGAATGGTTTTACCATTTGACCTTGACCAAAGTATCCTAAATCACCGCCTTGTTGTGCAGATGAATCATCAGAAGCTGTGAAAGCAAGCATCATGAAACTATCTGGATTAGCCTGAACTTGTGCTAAAATTTCTTCAGCTTTAGCTTTAGCTTCTTCTTTAGTTCTTTTTTCTTTTGGAGATGGAGTTTGAGATCCTTCGTAAGCAATTAGAATATGACTTGCTTTTGCGTTAACTCCAGCTTTAAATCCTAAAGATTTAGAAATAGCATAATATTTTCCGTAAACATAAGGTCCGTAAATTGCTCCAGCCGGTAAGCTGAATAATTTATCAGCATCTACTGCTGGTAAAGCATTTTTAGGAACATATGTAGAATCGTAAGGAACGTCAGAATTTGCGTTTACGAATTCAGCAATATTAGTTGCATTTTTAAAACCTGGCAATGTATCGTTTTTACCAGTTTTTGCATTGTATTCTACTCTACCATTTAATAAAGCAGTAATCTTAGCTTTAATATCAGCTTCATCTTGTTTAGAAGCTTTATCTTCAACTAAAACGTATTGAATTTCACGAGTTGCATCCGCTTTGAATTTTTTCTCGTTTTTCTTCATATAATCTACGATATCTGAATCAGAAATTTTTACTTCACTATCTTTAATAGAAGAATATAAAGCTCCGGCATAAGCAAAGTTTACTTTGTTAGCTTCCATTTCATACTTCAACTTTCCTTCACTAGCAGTTGTATAAAGTCCAGATTTTATTAAAGTATTGTAAATTTGAAATTTTGCGTTTAATTCAGCATCTTTTTCTTTTGCAGTAATAAATTGAGCCGCTTCAGGGTTTGTTTTGATATAGTCTTTGAACTTTGTAACATCAAACATTCCTGCTGCATTTAAAAACATAGGAGCTTTTCCAATGTTCGGATCTGCTTTTAAAACTTCAATTAAGTGTTTTTCACCAACTCTCAATCCTAATTTATCAAACTGAGTTGACAATAACGCGATTGAAACTTCTTGATCCCAAACTCTGTTTGCAGCTTCAGTGGAAGTAATTCCTTGACCACTTTTTTCAAGATTACTAACTTTAACTCTAAAGTCTTCAAATGAAATATCTTTTCCATCGATGCTTCCTACATCTTTTGAACTTTGACCAAATGTTCCTCTAGTAAATAAATCTTGTATTATAAATGCAAATAATGCAAGTGCAATAACACCTATCAATAGAGCTGAACGCTGTCTAATTTTTGCTAAAACTGCCATTTTAATTATCGTTAATTTTATATTCAGTTTGCGAAAATACAATTATCTAGTTAATAACAATACAACTAGCGTTTTATTTTACACAATTTTTTTTAATTCTTTAAAAATTCACTCTTTTATTGTCAATCTGACCAATTCAATTTTGTTGTTTGACGCCTGTTCTATCACGAAATGATACCTGTCAATAACAATCTTTTCGCCCTTTTGCGGAATTTCTTTGGTCGAATTTACAATAAATCCTCCTAATGTCCCGTAAGAATCTTCCTCAGGAATCATCAATTTATAGGTTTCGTTTAAATACTCTACATCTAATCGTGTCGAAAACAAATACTTACCTTCTCCTAATTCCTGTTCAATCAATTCTTCGTCTAAATCGTGTTCATCTTCGATTTCACCAAAAAGTTCTTCAACTATATCTTCAATAGTTATAATTCCCGAAGTTCCGCCGTATTCATCTAAAACTACGGCTACATTTTTTCGCTTTTTAATTAAAAGATCTAGAGCATCTTTAATTAAAATGGTTTGCGGCACAAATTCAACGGTCATTAAAACCGATTTTATAGTTTTTGGCTTTTTAAATAAATCAAATGAATGCACATATCCCACAATATCATCGAGAGAGTTTTGACTTACAACGATCTTAGAATATCCTGTTTCAATAAAAAGCTCTTTTAGGTCTGAAACTGTCTCAAATAAATCTATCGAAACAATTTCTGTACGCGGTGTCATAATATCGCGCGCTTTTACACCGGAAAACTCTAATGCATTCTGAAAAATCTGTATTTCTGAATCGACTTCATCATCATCTTCTACAGAATTCATTTGCTCTGTGATATAATTTCCCAATTCTATTTTGCTGAAATACAATTGTACCTGATCACCTTCTGTCTTGAAAAATTTCTTCAAGACAAAATCTGAAATCCAGATAAAAAAGGTTGAGATATAATAAAAAAGTCTATAGAAAAGATAGGCCGGAACTGCAAAAACCTTAATTAATGAATTGGCATAAATTTGAAAAAATACTTTTGGGAAAAATTCAGCCGTAATTAAAACTATAAAAGTTGAAATTAAAGTCTGAACCAGAATTGTTGTCAAATAAGAGAATTGAAATCCAAAACCAATTATCCAATGAAGTACAACATCTCCCATATAAAACCCATAAACTACAAGTGCCACATTGTTTCCAATAAGCATTGAAGCAATAAATTTTGAAGGATTTTGGGTAAGTTTGGTTAAAATTTGAGACAGAAAATTATCTTGTTTTTTTTCAATTTCAAGATAAATTTTGTTTGAGGAAATAAAAGCTATTTCCATTCCTGAGAAAAAAGCTGATAGTATTAAACATAATATTATAATACTAATCTCCATTTTTACTGTTTTTTGTTACGATCGTCAAACCTCTTGGTAAACCTTCTTCTAAAGAAAAACATAAAAACCGCCATTCCGGCAATTAGAAAGCTTAACGGATAATTTACATTTCCTTCGTTTAGCTTTGTTACACCATCGTAAATAAAGAAAACTGCAAATGCTATGTAAACGTATTGTGTATATTTTAAGTAACCCATAATTTATATTTTATCATCGTTTGATTCAATTTCACCGCTTATTCGCTGTGAATTGATCACTTTAAAATCTTTGCTAAAATCAATTCCCTGTCCGTAAGAAACTCCTTTTGCATCTGTAAGCTTAAATTTTCTTTCGGTATAAAACCACTCATTTTTCTGGTCAAAATACAATTGTTCCGTTTCCAAAACCTGACCTGCTTCTGATGTGATTTTAACTTTTCCCTGCAAATCAATTATACCGGTAGTTTTGTATGAAACGGCATAATTTGATCGTATAAAAGTACGCTTTTGTTTTTTATCGTATAAAGTAACATCAAGCCCTTTAGGAAATTCTGTAAAAGGAAAGTCAAGATTAGAATAATCCAGCATTTTTGGACTTATCAAAACGCCTGTTATTCTTCCTGAATCTGTATATTTAATGTTTACGGTATCTGCATCACTTCCTGGAACGAATTCTGAGAAGTTAATTTTCTGGACGTCTTTAAAATTACTTTCGCATCCAAAAAACAGTGTCACAGCAAAAACTGTGACAACGTTTATAATATATCTCTTTGGTAAATTCATCTGCCAAATGTAATAAATTGTGACGAGGTTAAAAAACCACGTAAATTTAGGTTTAGTTAAATTTACTCTTCACAAACCATCTGTCGTTAAACGAGAAGCCTACGCTGAAGTTCATATAATTTTCCTGAACCAATCCGGCAGAAGTTGTTCCTCTTTTTCCAAACTCAATTCCAACATTTACATTTGAAAAAGTTCCTGTTATTGGGAATCCTGCTCCTAATGACATACCAACATCGTTGATTGATTCATTGTTCACTATTAAACCAAGTTTTTCATATTTCAAACCTGCTCTATAAGTAATTCTGCTAAAGTAATTTGTAAACGAACTATAGTTTGGAATATAGTAACCTCCTACTGCGTATTTGGTATACTTTTCATATTTAACATTTGGACTTGAGTTGTAATAATTAACAAGCTGTCCTGTTCCCTGAAAAGCAAGTGTAGTTCCTACTAACCATTTTCTAGCCTCTCCTATACCCGCTCCGAAAGTTAATTTATTTGGAAGTTTTAATTTTGTATCTACTGGATCTGCAGTTACTGCATCCGGATCTCCATCAACCTCAATTAATCTTGTACTAACTGAATTTAATGTACTTCCAAAAGTATAGTTTAAACTAGTGTAAACGTTTAACTTTTTTGTAATTTTAGTTTGATACATTGTACCAATATTAAAATTCACACCCGATAATTCTGATGTGTTTGTTTCTCTGGTTGCATTTTGCACATCAGTCACAGCCTCAATTGTTGTCGTTGTGATCTTACCGAAGTTGTACTGTAAATCTGCTCCAATATTCCACTTTGGTGTAATTTTATATCCTAAACCAAAGAATACTCTGTTAACACCACCTTTTCCTTCAAGCTGGCTGCTAACTTCATTTGCTCCGGTGTTAAAATCTGTAATTTTATAACCAACTGATGATAATGGAATCAAACCGAAACCAGCTCCAAATTTCCCCATAGGAATTCCTAATGCCAAATAATCAAAAGTTGATCTTTGTGCTTTTGAAGATTCTGTGCTGCTTTTTATAGTATTAGTTCCAAAAGTTCCTCCAACTGAAAAAGTAGTTTGACCCAGACTGGCATAACTTGCCGGATTTTCAATATTCAGGTGAATACTATCCTGTTCAACCGCAACTCCTGCCATGCTTCTGTTTTCAAGAGTTCCTTTAAATCTTGTATCTCCAATTCCGTAGAAAGAATATGGCGACGAAGTACCTTGCTGAGCAAATGAAACGAACGAGATAAGCAGACAAGCGCTTATTATAATTTTTTTAATCATTGTCGATTTTATATTGAAATGTTTGGTTCAAACTTTCCAGAAGGAAATTTGAATTGGCAAATATGGTATTTTTTAATCGTTTAGCCAAAAATTCTGCATCACCTCCCGTTAAAATTATTATAAAATTTGAAAAGTTCGACCGATATTCATCGATAAAACCATCAATTTCATAGACGAACCCATTGACAACTCCCGAATGTATGGCTTGTGCAGTCGAGTTTCCTATATAGGAATCTGGCGCTTCTAAAGTCAGTAACGGCAGTCTGGCCGTGAAATTGTGCAAAGATTCATAACGCAAACGAAGTCCGGGAGAAATCGCGCCGCCCAGATAATTATCATTTTCGTCGATAAAATCGTAGGTTATGCAGGTTCCGGCATCAATTACTAATCTATTTTGCTTGGGAAATTGTAAAGTTGCTCCGGCGGCCAAAATCATTCTGTCGATTCCTAACGTTTTTGGCGTTGCATATTTATTTGTGAAAGGAAAAATATCTTCATGAGTAAAAAAGTGAATATTGAGTTGATTTTCGAAAGTTAAAAATGATTGTTTTTCGACATTTCCAACTGAAGCAACAACCAAATCTGAGCAGTTTTGAAATTTTTCTAAAATTTTTGTAATTTTTTTTTCAAGTTCGTTTTTCTCAAAAACAAAATTCTCAAGAACAGTACTTCCCTCAAAGACAGCTGCTTTAATTCGAGTGTTTCCAACGTCAACCGCTAAAGTCATATTTATTTTTTTACCCTTGCGAAGATACGAATTGATTTTTTTAAAAAAATGTTTTGGATAAACGAAAAATGATTCTATCTTTGCACCCGCAATAAGCACCACACGGTACCTTAGCTCAGATGGTAGAGCAATGGACTGAAAATCCATGTGTCCCTGGTTCGATCCCTGGAGGTACCACCAAAACCCGAATAGCAATATTCGGGTTTTTTGTTTTTAGTTTAACCGCAAAGTGCGCTAAGATTTACGCAAAGGTTCACAAAGTTTTAAATTAAATTTTGCGAACCTTTGCGTTTTTTTTTGTGTGCTTTGCGGTTAAAAAACATCGATCATCTTCTATAATAACAGTGATCCATTATACTAAATACATCTTGAACTAATTTAATATTAGCATTTGCTGTTACTATTTCATAGGGATGATTCATAGGAGAATAATACTGAACTATCTTTTCATTATTATGTCTTATTTCTAATATGTATAATGATGCATGTCCATGATCACTTACACAATTTTGGTAGTAACTCTCTTTTTTCAATATTCCTAAGATATTTTTGAGGTTCTTTTTTTCTTCTAAAGAAAGAATTACCGCCTCCGTTGAATTTTTTGTTTTTTTGACAGTATTAAATTCTTTATCAAAATCAACTATCAAAAAAGTAGAATCCTTAAAACCTTCATTCCAACGACACATAAGGATTCCATTTTTTATTTTATCAAAATCTGCAAACTGATTGATATTGAAATACGAAGAAGAATAAAATGCTTTATAATTTGAGGCCAAATCTTCTGGAGGAACAATTGAAACACTGCATTCACTTTTAGTAGAAACTATCTCTTTGCGAGTTGTACATGCACTTAAAATTAAAAAAACGATTAACAGCCCTATTTCCTTTTTCATAATAATTTTTAAACTTTTACTCTCATTTAATTAATTCCAAATATAAATTAAACAGTTAAATCTTATAAGTCAAATTTTAAGTTGTTTTTGTTAAAAAAGTACTAACTAAATAAAAAAATATCCATTATATTCGTGAAATCGTATTTTAGCTTTTTATTTATTATTAAAAACACAGAGCGTTTTTTATGGGTAAAACTTCTACTAAAGGCATTTGGAAAGTAATTTCTGCCTCTTCTATGGGAACAATGATTGAATGGTATGATTTCTATATTTTTGGAAGTTTGGCCGTTGTAATTTCAACCAAATTTTTCCCGAGTGATAATCCCACCGCTGCGTTTTTATCTACTTTAGCCACTTTTGCTGCCGGATTTGTTGTTAGACCTTTTGGAGCTTTGTTCTTTGGAAGATTAGGCGATATTATTGGTCGAAAATATACTTTCATGGCTACTTTATTATTAATGGGCGGCTCTACTTTTTTAATAGGATGTATTCCGAGTTATGAAACGATTGGTTTTCTTGCACCTTTATTAGTTTTGATTTTACGTTTATTACAAGGTTTAGCTCTTGGAGGAGAATATGGCGGTGCAGCTACTTATGTTGCAGAGCATGCTCCGGTTGGGCAAAAAGGATATTGGACTTCGTGGATTCAAACCACAGCAACCGTTGGACTGTTTATTTCTCTAATGGTAATTCTGGCTACTAAAAATATACTTTCAAGCGAAGCTTTTGATTCCTGGGGATGGCGTGTTCCTTTTTGGGTTTCTATTGTTATGGTAGGCGTTTCTTATTTGATTCGAAAAAATATGGATGAATCGCCTGTTTTTGCAAAAGCAAAAAAGGAAGGAACCACAAGTACAAATCCGTTAAAGGAAAGTTTCGGTAATAGATATAATCTAAAATTCGTTTTGCTGGCTTTGTTTGGAGCCACAATGGGACAAGGTGTTGTTTGGTACACTGGGCAATTCTACGCTATGAGTTTCATGAAAACGGTTATGAATGTAGAGTCTTCACAGGTTGACAGTTTACTGGGAATTGCATTATTATTAGGCACTCCGTTTTTTATTGTTTTTGGATGGCTTAGTGATAAAGTAGGCCGAAAATATATTATGATGTCTGGAATGCTGCTTGCTATTTTGTTTTACAGACCTATATATAAGATGATGTACAACACGACTGATGTTAATTACAAAACTGAAATCGTAGAAAGAACAATCCAAAATACTGAAACAGCAAAAAATAATGATGTAATTACCACATTTTCAAAAACCTATACTGATGGAACTACGTATATGGAGAAGAAGACAGATTTTGGTAATAAGCAGAAATCTCAAAGTAGTGTTACTATAAATATTAATTCTGGTGATGAATGGACATTAATTTTTTTAGTTTTCATTCAGGTTATATTTGTTACAATGGTTTATGGGCCAATTGCTGCGTTTTTGGTTGAAATGTTTCCAACTAAAATCAGGTATACTTCAATGTCACTTCCTTATCATGTAGGGAATGGAATTTTTGGAGGTTTGCTGCCGGCAATTTCAACTTATTTTGTAACGCATGCAAAAGCAGCCGGAAAAACTGATTTTTATCTTGACGGACTTTGGTATCCTATTATTATAGCTTCAATCTGCTTTGTGATTGGAATGATTTACATAGACAACAAAAACAAAATTAATCATCTTTAACATTTTTAAGAACATGGACAAAATCAAACAAACTTTAGGCGTTTTATGGGTTATTTTGGCAGTTGCAGCCACTTACTTTTGCGTGTTTGAATTTGGCTTACCTAAATTATTATCAGACCAGCAAGATGATTTAGTTTTTGGTATCATTATTCTTTTTATTCTAACGCCTCTTATTGTTTTGGGCTTAGGGACTTTTGGTTATTTTGCCGTAATTGGAGAATACAACGATAAAAAGAAATAAACGAAAACAATAAACAACTAAACCAGAAAAGGGCTGTCTATTTTTCAATAGAACAGCCCTTTCTCATTACTAACCAAACCAAATTTTTAATCTGTTAGAGATATATTTTCAGTGTTTATTTTTTGATAAACTTCATTACCTGAACTTTATTATTTTCATCTGAAGCTTTTACGACATATAATCCTGTTTGCAATTCACTTACGCCAAATTGAAAATCAGCATTTCCATTTGAAGCAAAACTTTTTACTAATTGTCCCGAAATTGAATAAACCTGAACTTTTGTAAAAGCAGTATTTAAGGTAAAGTAATTTGAAACCGGATTTGGATATAAACTCACTGCATTTCCTTTTTCAAAATCTTCAATAGCAAGATTTGCCGTTTTATTACCATAAATTCTGTATTCTCCTGCTGGTAAGTTTATTGCAGCATTTACATCTGTAACATTTATTGTAGTATTGTCCATTAAATTGTACCACGTTCCTGTGTATGGAAAACCTGTTGCAACATTTTGCGCAGAAGTAGCAAAATTGGCTAAAATCACAACATCTTTTAATTGTGTCGAAGCTAAACTTGCATTTGTAATTTTGATATTTACTGTTGATGAATTAGCATTTGTTATTGTAGAAGTTCCTAAAAATACCGGCTCTACAGTTTTTAAAGTAATCATTTTTGCCCAATCGTTGTAAATTTTATTACGATTAGTATCTCCTAACCAATTGTTTACCCATTGCGGCTGTGGTTTTGTATCTAATTTACAATCTCCAGCTATTGTTCCTGAAGCATCGTTTACAGTTCCATCATTACAAGTAAAAATAGATTTTTCCCATCCTAATTCTCCAAAATGCCAAATCATTTTTGGTCCCGGAACCAGTAATGAAACCGCTCCAATTGCAGACATTCTAGACAAAGCTGTATTTAATGTTTTTACATTGTATGAGCCATTTGAAGCTCCGTATTGTATATTCTTATACATCAGTCTTTCTTCATCATGACTTTCGGCATAACCCATTAAACGATTTGCTGTAAAACCACGACTTGCACTTGACATTCTTGTGATATTACTTGTGTATCCCATTGACAATTCATTGTACTGATCTGTCATTTTTCCCCACATCATAATACCTTTACTCGGAGTTTCTGCAATTCTATAATTTGCCCATTGCTGCTCCTCTGTATCAGTTCCTAAATGCTCAAAAATGGTATAATGTGTTGCATCTAAACTCCATGAATAATCAGCATATTTTTTAAGAATATCAACTCTATCTTGCTGATAACCATTAGTACAAGATTCATCTGAAGCTGTACAAGCCTGCGTAAATCCTTTTGTTAAATCCCAACGGAAACCGTCAATTTTATATTCTTCAATCCATTGCTTGATAACTCGGTTAACATAATACTGTGTTTTAAGCGATTGATGATTAAAATCTTCTCCAACGCTATAAGTATGTTTTGCAACCATATTAAAATAAGGATTTTCAGCCGTTGGAGATCCAAAACCGTCTCCATCAGGATCGTTCATCCACATTCTCACCATTGGATTTCTTCCAAAAGCGTGATTTAGCGCTACGTCAAGAATAACTGCAATTCCGTTTTGGTGGAATACATCGATTAACTCTTTTAGTTTATCAGACGATCCATAAAATTTATCCAAAGCCATATGAAATGAAGTATTATAACCCCAGCTTTCATTGCCTTCAAATTCCATTACCGGCATTAATTCGATAGCATTTATTTTAAGGTTTTTAAAATAATCTATCCTATCTATTAAACTTTGATAATTTTTAGCCGCATCAAAATCACGAACCAAAACTTCATAAACTACTAATTTTTCTTTTGCCGGTTTTGTAAAGTTTGTTACTTGCCAATTATAAGGAGTTTGTCCTGTTTTAAGAACCGTAACTTCAAATTGCTGTCCTGCAGGATAAGCAGGCATATTTGGGTAAGAAGATGCAGGAATTCCCGAATCATCATATGGAGATAAAACCAGAGTAGAATATGGATCGGCAGTCTTTACCATTGCAGGTGAATTCGCAAGCGGCGTAGCATCTACAACCCAATATTGGTACGTATTATTTACACCTGAAACTAAACCCGTTAATTCTAACCAAAATTTACCAGAAGTTGGATCTTTTTTCATGGCATACGCCGAAGTTGGCTGCCAGTTATTGAAACTTCCCGCTACATAAACAAAATCTTTTAAAGGTGCATCTAAAACCAAAGTTGCTTTTGTAGCATCTGCACTATTGTAATTAATTCCGTCAACCAATCCTGCCGGCATCGCTGCTGAAACGGTATTAGGATTCACTACAACCGAAAACTTTTTTATTATTGTAACGGCTCCTTGAGTTGCACTTAATTCATAGCTTTGATTGCCTGTAATATTTGTGTGAGAATACGAATAGCTCGCTGTACTTGTATTTGTATTGATAACGGTTCCATTTGCTTTTAAAGAATAGCTTGCGTTTCCGTTTGTGTTTGTCGCTGTAATAGTAAAGTTAGATCCTGATGCAATAATTGTTGAACTATTTTCAACTGGTGCAGCTAGATTTACCTGAAAAGATCCTACTTCAACTAAAATATCCTGTGATTTTTTATCACCAGTTCCGTTTTTGGCTTTAATTAAAAAACCAATTTTTCCAATTCCTGTAGTGCTGTAATATGTAGTTGGAACAATTGTTTTTGTATAAGTATCTGTCCCTGCATTATAAGTAAATTTACTGGCATCGCTTGAAGCTTCCCAAGAACCATTGTTTGGGGTACCTTTTTGCGTGGTGTCGTTTGTATCAAAAGCCCATGCCCACATATAAAGAGAATGATCTGCAACTCCCCATGTAGTTTCATTAATACTTGCCCCGTTAACTGTAATAGTTATGGAAGTAGTTTCTTCAAAAGCTGCGGGGCTAACAGAATAAGTCGCCTGCTGTATCTGCGCAAATGAAAACACAGACAATAGAAGGAAAAATAAGAGTAAAGTTTTTTTCATAATAATTCGGTTAGGTAAATGATTAAAAAAGGGCTATCTGAAGATAGCCCTTTTATTTATCTACATTAGGAATTAGTCTAATGTTATAGTTTTTGCACCATTATCAATTGTTAGAACTCTTGATCCTGTTGGTCCAGTATATTTAAAGTTACTGTCTCCGTCGTTTGCATTTACTAATTCTGGATCGATAGTAAATCCTTGGCCTGAATAGTAAGTGTAGTTATGACTTTGATCCCAGTTTCCATCGCTTGTAAAGTTATTTCCTAAGAATTCTCTAAATGCTTCTCCGCTTTTAAGAACGATAGTTACTTTATAAACATTTGTTGTACCAACTACTAATGGGAATTCAGTTTCAGCATCACCAGCCCATGTCCATCCTCCTGGAGTTGCAGCTCCAACTAACCAGTGAGAACTAGCTAATGGTACGTGATATGGAGTAGCAGTAAAAGTATAAACATTAGAATATTGAGGAAGTCCAGAAGCTCCTACAACAGCTTTAATACGAATATCAACTTTGTTTGCTTCTTTTTCTACAAATCCTCCGTTAACTAATGCTGAATTTAATTCAGATACCGTTAAAGCTACAAATCTTTCAGTAGTATTTGTAACTGTTACAGGTGCTGCAAAGCTTGTTCCTGCTTTTGCAACTTCTACTGTATAGTTCACAACTGTTGATGATCCGCTGTATGCTGCATCATTCCACACAACTGTTGTAGCAACTTCATTTTCTGTTTCTTTAGAAAGCACAATAGTAAAATCAGATTTAGGAGTCAATAAAACTGGCGCTGTTGCTGCTTCAATTACTGGTCTGTCTTCAACATCATCTGCGTTACAAGAAACTGCCAAAACACTGATGAAAGCGATTAAAATTTTATGTATATTTTTCATTTTTAATATTTTTATAAGGTTAGTTAGTATCCTGGATTTTGTTTTAAAGTTGGGTTAGCTTGTATAACTCTAGAAGGAATTGGCATTAAATCTCTATAAGACTCGGTAGCAATTCCATTAACAGAACCGCCTTTCCATTGCCAGATTTTAGATCCGCCTGTGAATTTTCCAAAACGAATTAAATCGGTTCTTCTGTGACATTCCCAAAACAATTCTCTTCCTCTTTCATCCAAAATAAAATCAAGAGTTAATTGAGATGCATTAATATTTGCAGCATTCGCTCTTGTACGAAGTTGATTAATGTAACCAACTGCAGTTCCTGTATTTGCAGATGCAGCTCCTCTCACAGCAACCTCAGCATACATTAAATACACATCAGACAATCTGAACATTGGAAAATCTGTATCAGGAATGTCATTTCTTTGAGCTGCAGAACCATCAGATTTTTTATTAATGTATTTTGTTACAGCATAACCATCTGTAAAAGTTCCAACATTTTTAATATCTTTTGATTGTCCGTTTGTATAAAACGTTCCTCTTTTATCTCCAGTCGCACTTTCATCAGGGAAAAGATTTACAAACTCTCTACGGGTTCTGATTCCCTGCCATCCACCATCCATACCTCTTGAAGAAGCATCCATACTACCTCCGATAGAAGCATGAAGAATAAAACTCATTCCTCCACCAGTAGCTCTAATAGCATTACCATCACTGATTACTGGGAAAATAACCTCAGACTGAGCACCATTTACATCATTATCTGCAGAAAACAAATAACTATAAGGAACATTTGCAAATGTATATCCTGAATTATTGATGATATCAGCACATAATGTACCTGCTTCATTAAACTTATCAACTCCAGTATAAACTTTTGAATTTAAATAAATTTGAGCCAATAAAAATTTAGCCGCTGTTTTATCAATTCTTCCGTATTCATTTGCTTTAGAAGCAGCAAGACTATTATCTAAATCTTTTAATTCTGCCTCAACAAAAGCAAAAACTTCTGCTCTTGATTTTTGTACTGGGTAAAAGAATCCAACTGGATCAGCCTCTGTTGTAATTGGCACATTACCAAACAAATCCATTAAATTAACATAAGAAAAAGCTCTTAAAAAACGAGCCTCTGCTCTGAATGTTGCGATTTGCGTTTTTAGATTTGCATCAACACCTCTTGCTGTTAATTTTTCTTCCGTTGTTTGTCTTAAAAATTCGTTGGCAACACTGATTTCATAGAATGCTCTTGAATAAGTTCCTGCTAAAAATTCATTTGCCGGAGACCAAGTCTGAGAATTTAATGTAGGTAAAGTTCCATCAGCCCAGGCAATAATTGCTTCATCTGTTGTAAACTCCTGTGTTACGAAAAGCAAACGCAAGTAACTGCTAAAGTCTCCTCCAATTCCAGAAATATCTGGCTGACCATCACCATCATTACCTCCAACATACAAGCCTGCATATAATTTTGCTAAAACTTGTTTATATGATGCCGGATCCTGAAAGAATTGTTCTGATAAAAATTCATCATCATCTCCCGGAGTAACATCCAAGTCGCTCGTACATGAAGTAAGCGTCATATTCAATCCTAAAACAAGTAGGAAAAAATAAGATATATATTTAAATGATATTTTCATTTTGTGTGTTTTTAAAATTTGTTTTTCAATATTCTACTAGAAACTTGCATTTACTCCAAATAAGAAAGTTCTAGCTCTTGGATACACATTATTGTCAATTCCGTTAAATCTTTCAGGATCTAAACCATTATATTTCGTAAGTACAAAAACATTTTGAACTCCGGCTGTAAATCTTAAAGAAGCCGTTTTAATTAATGATTTGTCGAAAGTATACCCAAGCGTAATATTATCTAATTTGATAAAAGAGGCATCTTTTATGTAGTAGTTAGACAAATAACGTTGTGTACCATTATCTTCATATCTAAAACCTGTGTTTAGATAATCAGCACTAACATTAGATAAATCTGAATCTCTTCTTAAAGCTGCATCAGAATATCCTAAGTTAGAACTTACGTTATCAAAAATATAATTTCCTAAACTTGCTCTCCAGTTCATTGTAAAATCAAACTTTTTGTAGTTTAAAGTAGAGAACAAACCAAAAGTATAATCTGGTGCTGGTTTATGGAATCTATAACGATCTGCACTATCAATCTTTCCATCACCATTTCTATCTACATAAGCACCTGCGATTGGTTTTTTGTTTGCATCATATAATTGTTCGTATACTAAGAATGATCTTGGAGCATAACCTACAGAGTTAACTTGTATTTGATTTCCTGATCCACCTGCGATATTATCTCCTGTTAAATAACCTTGAAAACCAGGAACCGTTGTACCTAAGTTATCAATTTTTTGGTCAATATAAGTAGTATTAAAAGCAAGATTCCAAGTCAGGTTATCACTTTTAATAATGTCAGACTGAATATTAAACTCAATACCTTTAGTTCTTACACTACCAATATTATATGTTCCAGAGTTTCTAATATTTGCTCCGTCAGGCACTACTACATCAGCTAATAAATCACTAGATTTTTTATCAAAATAGTTTACTGTTCCTGTAATTCTGTCATTAAGGAATCCGAAATCAACACCTAAGTTCATCTCTGCCAATTCCTCCCATTTTATATTTTCGTTGTAACCTTCAGGTCTTGCAGTAGAATAAACCTGACCACCAAAAATATACTGTGTATTAATTGTTCCCAGCGTTACTCTTTTTAAGTAATCGTATGCCGCAAGAATATCTTGCTGTCCAGTTGTTCCATAACCAAATCTTAATTTAAGACTTGATAATGTTTGGTTATCTCTTAAGAAAGATTCTTCTGCAACATTCCATGCTAAAGCAACACCACCAAAATCGCCCCATCTGTATTTCTCAGAAAAACGAGAACTACCGTCTCTTCTATAATTTACAGTTACTAAATATCTACTATCATATCCTAAATTCACACGACCAAAATAAGACTGTAAATTAATATCAGGACTTGTATTAACATCTGTATTAGGATTTGGTTGTCTCAACTCTCCAGATTGATATCTTTCTCTTTGAAATAATTGATAGTTATAACCACCAGTAGCATCAATTTTAAATTTTCCTAAATCCTTAGTATAATTAAAGTAAGCATTTAAGTTTTTATTTTGAAGCATATCTGTATATTTAGAATAGTTTCCAAAATTTACATAATCAGGACCATTAAATGGTTTTGGCTGATATCCTAAAATACTTTCTGTACTTACTGTAGTATTTCCGTTACTATCAAATCTGTCGATACCAGCTTCAACAACTGCTCTTAAATCTTCGAAGAAATGGAATTTGTAGTCTAATCTAACATTACCCCATTTTCTTGTTGAAGTAGCTCTTCTTTGATCTTGATTTAATCTTGCCACAGGATTTCTTGCTGGTAATAACGGCACATTTCCGGTAGGCTCTAACCATTCAAAGTAACCTCCATAACGAGAACCTGCTTCATAAACTGGTTGTGTTGGATCATATCCTATTGCACTTCCAATTACAGCTCCTTCATCTTGAAATTGGTTTTTACCAAAAGATAAGTTTCCGTTAATGTCAATTTTTAAGTGATTATCAAATAAAACAGGATTTAACGATATCGATGTCGTAGTTCTTTCAAAAGAAGTGTTTCTTAGGATTCCAGGATTATCAACATTACCAACAGATAATCTAACAGGCAGTTTATTAAACAAAGCACCACTTACAGAGATATTGTTGTTTGTTGTTAAAGCAGTATGAAAAATTTCGTCCTGCCAATTTGTATTTGCTGTTCCAAGTAAAGATTTTTGAGCAGCAGAACCTTTTTCGTTAACTAACGCACGAAATTGATCAGCATCTAAGACATCAACTTGATTTGCAACTGTATTAATACCAACCTGAGAACTAAAATTAACTTTTACACCACCTTTTGCTCCTTTTTTAGTTGTAATAACGATTACACCACTTGCTGCACGAGATCCATAAATAGCCGCAGCAGATGCATCTTTTAATACTGTAAATGATTCAATATCATTAGGATCAATAGTAGATAAAATACTTGTAGCTCCACTTGGCACATCATTACTTAAAGGAAGTCCGTCTAAAACAATTAAAGGCTCATTTGAAGCACTTAAAGAAGATCCTCCACGAATTCTGATATCAGCTTTCGCTCCAGGAGCTCCGCCCCCCACTACGTTTACACCAGAGATACGACCGCTGATTAAACTTTCTGGAGTTACGTTAATACCTTTGTTAAATTCTTTAGCAGAAATTTGAGATACTGAACCTGTTGCGTCTTTTTTCTTAACAGTTCCATAACCTACTTGTACTACAACTTCTTTAAGTTGGTTCGTATCTTCTTCTAAAGAAACATTTAGAGTTTTTTGTCCGGCATAATCAATCGTTTGCGTTTTGTAACCAATAAAAGAAACTACAATTTTGTTTCCGCTTTTAACATTCGACAGCTGGTAATTACCATCAAATCCTGTTGATGCACCGCTTGGAGCACCTTGTACATTTACATTTACCCCTGGTATTGGCTGACCTGTTGCTTTATCGACAACAGTCCCGCTTAGAGTGTTTTGAGCTAACACTGTAAACGGCAACAATAGGAATAAAAATAACAACTTTTTGTAAATTGTTTTCATACTTTTTGTTTAAATTAGTTTGAGTTTGTGATTGTTAGTTAAGTTTTTAATTTTACTTCGAATTTCAAAATTATGAATTTATTAACACCGTCGACGAGAGGCATTTTTAATTGGTTTACGAAAACGTGGTAGTGTTGAAAACTTTCTATTTTTTGTAATCTTTTAAGTCAAAAATTGCCAATTATAAAAATTTCAGATACCTTTATTATTAATTAGATTTTTTTCAATTCACGCCATGAAACGCAAAATAACCTTAAAACAGATTGCAAAGGAACTCGACGTCTCTATTTCAACTGTCTCAAAATCACTCAGAAACAGCCTTGAAATTGGAGAAGAAACACGCTTAAAAGTGCAGGCTTTTGCAAAGTTTTACAACTATAAGCCCAACAATATTGCCCTTAGTTTAAAAAACCGAAAAACCAAAAGTATTGGTATTATCATTCCGGAAATTGTACATTATTTTTTCTCTACTGTAATCAACGGAATTGAGCAGGTTGCTAACGAAAATGGATACAGCGTTGTGATTTGTTTATCTGATGATTCTTTTGATAAAGAAGTCCTGAATATGGAAATGTTAGCCAACGGAAGTATCGATGGTTTTATCATGTCTCTTTCTAAAGAAACCCAGTTTAAAGGCGACTTTCACCACATTACCGAAGTTATCAATCAAGGAATGCCCGTTGTAATGTTCGACCGCGTGACCAACGATATTTTATGCGATAAAGTTATTATTGATGATAAAGCTGCAGCTTATGAAGCCGTTCAAAGTTTGATAGATAATGGCAGAAAAAAAATTGCTTTAGTAACTACAGTCGATTATGTTAGTGTTGGAAAATTGAGAACAGACGGTTACGAAAAAGCGCTTTTAGACAACGGAATCCCCTTCAACGAAGATTTAATCATAAAAATCGAAGACGTAGATACCTGCGAAATCACGATTAGTCAGCTTTTACATGACAGAGCTTTTGATGCTGTTTTTGCTGTAAATGAACTTTTTGCAGTAACAATTATCAAAACGGCATCTAAAATGGGATTAAAAGTTCCCGAAGATTTAGCCGTGATTGCTTTTACTGACGGGATTATCTCAAAATATTCAACGCCAAGTATCACAACCGTAAGTCAAAGTGGAGAAAAAATGGGAAATAAAGCGGCTAAAATGCTTATTGAAAGACTGGAAGCCGAGCATGATGATGACGAAGAAGAAAACGAAAACTACACAACAGAAGTTATAGAAACACATTTAATAAAAAGAGAATCTACTGACTAAAATTCTTAAAATCAACACTTTCTAAAGCCATAAAAAATATTTATGGCTTTTTTGTTAGCATATATCTAAAAATAATTTATACTTTTACGGCCGTCAAAGCTTTTACTTTTACTTCGAAAAAACAGTAAGTTTTGATAAGCAAAGCGCTTATCGTATAATTTTTCACAAATTACGATAATGGAAAAGCGTAAATTAAGTTTCTGGGAAATTTGGAACATGAGTTTCGGTTTCTTAGGAATACAGTTTGGTTTTGCACTGCAAAACGCAAATACTTCAAGAATTTTTGAAACCCTTGGTGCTAAAATAGATGACATCCCAATTTTGTGGATTGCTGCGCCTGTTTCAGGTTTAATAATTCAGCCCGTTATTGGTTATTTCAGTGACAGAACCTGGACGCGTTTAGGAAGACGTCGACCTTATTTTTTAATTGGAGCCATTTTATCTTCAATCGCATTATTCGTTATGCCAAACTCTCCTACTTTATGGATTGCGGCTGGAACTTTATGGATAATGGATGCTTCGATAAATGTTTCAATGGAACCTTTTCGTGCTTTTGTAGGCGATAATTTGCCTGACGAGCAACGAGCATTAGGTTTTGTCATGCAGAGTTTCTTTATTGGCACCGGAGCTGTTGTAGGTTCTATTTTACCTTATCTTTTCGCAAATTTATCTGATTTAAACAATGTTGCTCCTAAAGGAATTATTCCGGACACAGTAAAATGGTCGTTCTATATTGGTGGAATTATTTTTCTTCTTTCTGTTTTATGGACTGTTTTTAAAACAACCGAATATACTCCTGAAGAACTTCTAGCATTTGAAGCTAACAGCAAAAAAAACACAGAAGATATATCTAATTCTGAAACTGAATCAGGCGTTACGACTAAAAAACAATTCCTTTTAGGCGTTTTGTTTGCTGCCATCGGAGGATTAATTTCATTTTTAATTTTCGAAAACAGCCTTGCAAAAGAGTTATATATTTTATTTATTGGATTGATTTTTATGGGTGCTTTATTTGTAATTGCTTCACAATTACGAACTAAAAAAGTTCAGAATGGTTTTACCATAATTATGACCGATTTATTGAATATGCCAAGAACAATGCAAAAATTAGCCTGGGTTCAGTTTTTCTCTTGGTTTGCGCTTTTCTCCATGTGGATTTACACAACTCAAGCCGTTACCCAGCATATTTTTGGTACAACAGATACCACTTCAAAAGTATATAACGATGCTGCCGACTGGGTTTCTGTTTTATTTACGGTTTATAACGGAGTCGCTGCGGCCGTAGCTTTCTTATTACCGGTTATTGCAAAAAAAGTAGGCGTTAGAGCAACACATTTATTGGCCTTATGCGCTGGAGGTGTTGGTTTAATTTCGATTTATTTTATTGGTGATAAACAAATGCTGATCCTGCCAATGTTAGGAGTTGGTATTGCATGGGCAAGTATTTTATCAATGCCTTACGCTATGCTTTCCGGAGCTTTGCCTGCTGCAAAAATGGGTTATTACATGGGAGTTTTCAACTTTTTTGTCGTAATACCACAAATTGTAGCCGCTACAATCTTAGGATTTGTAATTAAACAATTCTTTCATAACGAACCTATTTACGCCTTAATAATTGGAGGTGTATCGATGATATTTGCCGGATTACTTACACTTAGAGTAAATAGCAGAACTAAAATTGAAATTCATGAATAATAAAAAAGCTTTCATCTTCGATCTTGATGGAGTGATCGTTGATACCGCTAAATACCACTTTTTAGCCTGGCAAAAAATTGCACAATCTCTAAACATAAATTTTACGCATGAAGACAACGAACTTTTAAAAGGCGTGAGCCGAGTTCGTTCGTTGGATATTATACTTGGATTAGGAAATGTTGAGGCTTCACAGGAAGACAAAGACAAATGGTTAATTCAAAAAAACGAAGATTATCTATCTTATTTAGTTGACATGGATGAAAACGAGATTCTTCCTGGTGTTTTTAAAACGCTGCAATTATTAAAAGATAAAAACCAAGGAATTGCATTAGGCTCAGCCAGTAAAAATGCAAGACCAATTCTAGAAAAAACAGGGATCATCTCTTACTTCGATGTTATTGTGGACGGAAATAACGTTACCAATGCAAAACCAGATCCTGAAGTTTTCTTAAAAGCGGCTCAATTATTAAATATTGATCCAAAAAATTCAATTGTATTTGAAGATTCTGTTGCCGGAATTCAGGCAGCAAATATTGCAGAAATGGTAAGTGTGGGAATTGGTGAGGAAACAATTTTGCATGAGGCTGATTTCATTTTTAAAGATTTCACTGTAATAGATGAAAACTTTATCGAATCATTAATCACAAAGTAAAATCAATCATAAATCAATCATAAATCAATCAATCACGAAAAACACTTTAAAAACAAATGAACCAAGATTATATAAAACCTGACAATTGGTCAATTATAGAAGAAGGATTTGATGCCGAGAGAGTAAAATCGTCTGAAAGTCTTTTTAGTATCGGGAACGGTGCTATGGGACAACGTGCCAATTTTGAAGAAACATATTCAGCAGAAACTTTTCAGGGAAGTTACATCGCTGGAATTTATTATCCGGACAAAACAAAAGTGGGCTGGTGGAAAAACGGATATCCGAAATATTTTGCCAAAGTACTTAATGCTCCAAACTGGATAGGAATTGACATTGAAATCAACGAAGAAAATCTTGATTTAAATAATTGTACCGAAGTTAGAAACTTCCGCAGAGAATTGAATATGAAAGAAGGATGGTACAATCGTTCTTTTGAAGCTGTTCTAAAAAACGGAACTGAAATTGCCGTTAACGTTCGTCGCTTTCTTTCGTTAGATTTAGACGAAGCGGGAATCATTAAATACGATATTACACCTTTAAATAAAGATGCAAAAATCGTTTACAAACCTTATATTGACGCAGGTGTAACCAATGAAGATGCCAACTGGGAAGAAAAATTTTGGGAACCGCTTGAAGTAAAAAAAGGAACAAACGAGGCTTTTGTAACTGCTCAAACGTTTAAAACGCATTTTAAAGTTACGACTTTCATGCACAATACGATTTTGGCAAATGGAGAAGATATTCATGTTTCGCCATCCACAATCGATTCAACAACAGATAAAGTTCAGTATACTTACGGAACTATTATTGCAAAAGGACAAACCTCATCAATCCAAAAAATTGGTGGATATACGGTTTCTTTAAACCACGAAAATACTTTGGCTGCAGCCGAAAAAGTAATAAAATCGGCAGTAAATTCAGGATATAATGCTTTGCTTCAAAATCAAATTGAAGCTTGGGCAAAAATCTGGGAAATGTCAGATATTACTATTGAAGGCGATGTAAAAGCACAGCAAGGAATTCGTTTCAACATCTTCCAATTAAATCAAACTTATTCAGGAAAAGATTCTCGTTTAAACATTGGCCCAAAAGGATTTACTGGAGAAAAATACGGCGGATCGACTTATTGGGATACTGAGGCTTATTGTATTCCTTTTTACATGGCGACAAAAGATCAGCAAGTTGCACGTAATTTATTGACATACCGTTACAACCAATTAGACAAAGCCATTGAAAATGCTAAAGATAATTTAGGTTTCAAAAACGGTGCTGCATTGTACCCAATGGTTACCATGAATGGTGAAGAATGTCACAATGAATGGGAAATCACACACGAAGAAATCCACCGAAATGGTGCGATTGCTTTTGCCATTTACAATTATTACCGTTACACTGGCGATTACTCTTATATACCAGAAAAAGGTTTAGAAGTTTTAATTGGTATCGCACGTTTCTGGCACCAAAGAGCATCTTTTTCAAAAGAGAAAAACCAATATGTAATTCTTGGAGTTACAGGGCCAAACGAATACGAAAACAATATCAACAATAATTTCTACACCAATTATATTGCAAAATGGTGTATTGATTTTGCGGCAGATCAAATCAATAAAGTGGCGTTGGAATATCCAGCAGATCACAAACGTGTTTTAGAAAAAGTAAACCTTTCTTCAAATGAAATTCACGAATGGAAAAAAGTAGCTAATGATATGTATTTCCCAACTTCGCAAGAGTTAGGAATCTATTTGCAGCAAGACGGTTTCTTAGACAAAGATTTAGTTCCGGTAAAAGATTTAGATCGTTCACAACGTCCGATAAACCAAAAATGGTCTTGGGATCGCGTTTTACGTTCACCTTATATTAAACAAGCTGATGTTTTACAATGTTTCTATTTCTTCGAAGATCATTTTTCAAGAGAAGAATTACAACGTAATTTCGAATTTTATGAATCATTTACCGTTCATGAAAGTTCACTTTCGCCTTGCGTACACTCAATTCAGGCTGCTGTTTTAGACAAAATGGATATGGCTTATACTTTCTACTTAAGAACTTCTCGTCTGGATTTGGACGATTATAATAAAGAAGTTGAAGAAGGCTGTCACATCACGTCAATGGCCGGAACATGGATGAGTATTGTAGAAGGTTTTGGCGGAATGAGAGTGAAAAATGATCAATTGCATTTCTCTCCAAAAATTCCAAAAGAATGGAAAGGTTATTCTTTTAAAATTAATTTCAGAAACCAAATTTTAAAAGTAGCTGTAAATCATAACGAAACAACATTTACTGTAGACGGCGATCAAGATTTAACAATTGTAGTTAACGGAAATCCTGTAATTGCAAGTAAATTTGTACAAATAAATTAAATTACAATACACTTAAAAACTAAAAAACATGAAAAACTTATTTTTCGCAAGTTTAATTTTGTTTGCGTTTAGCACCGTTGCAAAAGCACAGCAATTAAAATCACCCGAAGGCAAGTTCGTAATGGAATTTTCTCTTCAAAACGACGGAACTCCAACTTACAATTTAAAGTACAAAAACAAAGAAGTTGTAAAAACAAGTAAACTAGGTCTTGAACTTAAAGATGACAAAAAATCTTTATTGAATGACTTTACAGTTGTTGATACTAAAACTTCGACTTTTGATGAGACCTGGAAACCAGTTTGGGGAGAAGTTGACAACATTAGAAATCATTATAATGAATTGGCTGTCACTTTAAATCAAAAAGGAACAGACAGACAAATCGTAATTCGTTTCCGTTTATTTGATGACGGACTTGGATTTAGATATGAATTCCCGGCACAAAAGAATCTTACTTATTTTGTAATTAAAGAAGAAAGATCTCAATTTGCTATGACCGGAGATCACACAGCATTCTGGATTCCGGGAGATTATGATACTCAGGAATACGATTATACAAAATCGAAATTATCTGAAATTAGAGGTTTATCTGAAAAAGCATATACAGCAAACGTTTCTCAAAAATCTTTTTCACCAACAGGAGTTCAGACTTCTTTGATGTTAAAAACAAACGACGGAATCTATATCAACTTACACGAAGCGGCTTTGATCAACTATTCTTGTATGCACTTGAATTTAGATGATAAAAACTTAGTTTTCGAATCTTGGTTAACGCCAGATGCAAAAGGAGATAAAGGTTATATGCAGGCACCAAGTCATTCGCCTTGGAGAACGATTATGGTAAGTGATAATGCGACTGAAATCTTGTCTTCAAAAATGACATTAAACTTGAATGATCCATCAAAAATTGATGATACTTCTTGGATTAAACCAGTAAAATATGTTGGTGTTTGGTGGGAAATGATTACAGGAAAAAGCTCTTGGTCATACACAAACGATTTTCCAACAGTTCAATTAGGAGTTTCTGATTTCTCAAAAGCAAAACCAAGCGGAACGCACGGTGCAAACAATGCTAACGTAAAAAAATACATTGATTTTGCTGCTGCAAATGGTTTCGATGCTGTTTTAGTTGAAGGTTGGAACGAAGGCTGGGAAGACTGGTTTGGACATTCAAAAGATTATGTTTTTGATTTCGTAACGCCTTATCCGGATTTTGATGTAAAAGGTTTGCACGAATATGCAAAATCTAAAGGAATTAAAATCATCATGCACCACGAAACTTCAGGTTCTGTTCGTAATTACGAGCGCCATATGGACAAAGCGTACCAATTCATGAAAGACAACGGATATGATGCTGTAAAAAGCGGTTACGTTGGAGATATTTTACCTCGCGGTGAAAATCATTACGATCAATGGATTGTAAACCATTATCAATATGCAATCGAAAAAGCGGCAGATTATAAAATTATGGTAAACGCTCACGAAGCAGTTCGTCCAACGGGAATTTGCAGAACGTATCCTAACTTAATTGGAAATGAAGCAGCAAGAGGAACAGAATACCAAGCTTTTGGAGGTTCAAAACCAAATCACGTTACAGTATTGCCTTTTACACGTTTAATTGGTGGTCCAATGGATTACACTCCGGGAATCTTCGAAATGGATATCAGCAAAATGAATCCTGACAACAAATCACATGTAAACAGTACATTAGCAAATCAATTGGCTTTATACGTTACGATGTACAGCCCATTACAAATGGCAGCTGATACTCCGGATAACTACAACCGTTTTCCAGATGCATTCCAATTCATTAAAGATGTTGCTGTAGATTGGTCTGAAAGTAAATATATTGAAGCTGAACCAGGAGATTTTATTACAGTTGCACGTAAAGCAAAAGGAACAAACAACTGGTTCATTGGAAACGTAAACGGAGAAACTCCACGTACTTCAAACATCGATTTCAGTTTCCTTGAAAAAGGTAAAAAATATACAGCAACAATTTATGCTGATGCAAAAGATGCGCATTACAAAACTAATCCGCAGGCTTATACAATTAAGAAAATTGCTGTAACAAGCAAATCAAAATTATCGCAGTTATCTGCTCCAGGCGGAGGATATGCAATAAGCGTTATTGAAACCAAATAACACCCTGAAAAGACAAGTAATTCTCCCCAAAATTGCTTGTCTTTTTTTTAATTAACATCTTTTGTCACATCGAGCGAAGTCGAGATGCTGTGAAGGTTCTCGACTCCGCTCGAACTGACAATGAGAATAATTACATTTAAAGCTATGAATACCAAGAAAACATCTTTCAAAACAAACCATTCGATTTATAAAATAATTCTATTTGTTCTATTATTTTCTGCTTCCGCGAAAGCGCAAATCCAAAAAGTAGAACCACCATTTTGGTACGCAGGAATGAAAAATCCGGAACTGCAGATTATGTTCTACGGAAAAAATATTGCACAATACGAAGCTTCTGTTTCAAATAATGTGACAATTAAAAATGTAGAAAAAACAGAAAACCCAAATTACCTTTTCGTTACAATTGATACAGAAAACCTAAAAGCTTCTGAATTAGTTTTCTCTTTCAAGAACAACAATAAAGTTGCTTTCACGCAGAAATATTCGCTTAAAGAAAGAAGAGCAAATTCGGCTGACAGAAAAAGTTACGATGCCTCTGATTTGATTTACTTAATCATGCCGGATCGTTTTGCAAATGGAAATCCGAAAAACGATAGTAATGCTTCTTTAACTGAAAAAGGAAATCGTCAAGATCCAAGCGGACGTCACGGCGGCGATATCGAAGGAATCATCAAAAACTTAGATTATATTTCGTCTCTTGGTGCAACTACAATCTGGAGTACGCCTTTATGCGAAGACAACGACAAACAGCATTCGTATCATACTTACGGACAATCTGATGTTTATAAAATTGATCCACGTTACGGAACAAACGACGATTACGCACGTTTATCGGCAGAAATGCACAAAAAGAACCTAAAACTGGTTATGGATTATGTCACCAATCACTGGGGAATTACCCACTGGATGATGAAAGACATTCCAACCAAAACTTGGTTCAATCAATTCGAAACTTTCACACAAACACATCACCGTCGTGAAGTAATTACAGATATTCACGCTTCAAAAATAGATCAGGAAGTTTGTGTTGACGGCTGGTTTGTTCCTTCAATGCCGGACTTAAATTTAAGAAATCCTCTAGTAGCAAAATACTTAACTCAAAATGCCATTTGGTGGATTGAATTTGCCAATCTTGACGGATTTAGAGTTGATACTTATAATTACTCTGACCAAACTGCGATGGCAAATTGGGCAAAATCAATTACAAATGAATACCCTAATTTTAATATTGTGGGCGAAATCTGGATGCACAATCAGGCGAATTTAGCTTATTGGCAAAAAGACAGTAAAATTGGTGCTATCGAAAATTACAATTCAAACCTTCCAAGTGTAATGGATTTTACGCTTCAAAGCCAGATTACTTCTGCTTTTAGTGAAGATACACCAAACTGGGATAGTGGACTGATTAAATTCTACAACAATTTTGCAATGGATTTTTTATATCCAAACACCAATAATATTTTGGTTTTTGCCGAAAATCATGATACAGACCGTATGAACGATAAGTTCAAATATGATTTACCAAAATACAAACTAGCAATGACCTTATTGGCAACAATTCGCGGAATTCCACAGGTTTATTATGGTTCAGAAATTGGAATGGGCGGTGATAAAAGTAAAGGCGGAGATGCCGATATTCGTCAGGATTTCCCAGGCGGATGGGCTGGCGACAAAAACAACGCGTTCACAAAAGAAGGAAGAACAGCAGAACAAACGGCTTATTTTGATTTTACTTCAAAATTATTCACTTGGAGAAAATCAAATGAAGCGGTTCATTTCGGAAAAATGACACATTACATTCCTGAAAACAATACTTATGTTTATTTCAGATATACTGATGCTAAAACGGTAATGGTAGTTTTCAATAACAATGCAAAAGAGCAAGTTGTAAAAACAAATCGTTTTAAAGAAAACATCAAAAACTTTAAATCAGGAAAAGATGTTATCACAGGAAAAACATTTGATTTAGCTTCTGAAATTACTTTAGAACCAAAATCAGCTTTGGTCTTAGAATTGGAATAATTTTAAACACACAGTATATAATGTAGAGACGCACTGCAGTGCGTCTACGCAAAGGATTTTAGCCACAGATAATATGGATTAACACAGATTTTATTCGCCACGAATTTCCCGAATTTTCACTAATTTATTTTGTATATAATAATTCGTGGAAATTTGTGCAATTCGTGGCAAACGAAAAAAAATCCTTTTAAATCCTTTAATCTGTGGCTATTTTTTTCACCATAATGCATCCTAAAATATTCTAAAATAATGAAAAAATACGCTTTCCTTTCTCTATCTTTAGTATACTTAATAATGAGTTGTTCTGGCTCAAAATCAGTTTCAATGAATAACGAAAATACTTCGAAAACACCTTTCGTTTGGGAAGGAGCAAATGTTTATTTTTTACTTACAGATCGTTTTTACAATGGAAATCCTTCAAACGATATCAACTTCAACCGAACCAAAACTCCGGGAAAATTACGCGGATTTGAAGGAGGCGACATTATCGGAATTACCAAAAAAATCGAATCAGGATATTTTGAAAAACTAGGAATAAATGCCATTTGGCTTACGCCGATTGTAGAACAGATTCACGATGGTGTTGATGAAGGGACTGGACTTAGTTATGGCTTTCATGGTTATTGGGCAAAAGACTGGACGGCTCTCGATCCCAACTTTGGAACCAAAGAAGATTTGGCAAAACTGGTAAAAAAAGCACACGAAAAAGGCATCAGAATAATTCTTGACGGCGTAATTAATCATACCGGACCCGTAACTCCCGAAGATCCCGTTTGGCCTTCTGACTGGGTAAGAACCGGCGTTGTCTGCGATTATAAATCTTTTGAAAACACAACGATGTGTACTTTGGTAGAAAATCTTCCAGACGTAAAAACCGAAAGCACTCAAAACGTAGAACTGCCTCCTTTTTTAATCGAAAAATGGAAAAAAGAAGGTCGTTACGAAAAAGAAATTGCTTCATTGGATGAATTCTTCAAAAGAACAGGATATCCAAGAAGTCCAAAATATTATATCATAAAATGGCTTACCGATTATATCACAGAATTCGGAATTGACGGTTATCGCGCCGATACCGTAAAACATACCGAAGAAGGCGTTTGGGCCGATTTTAAAACACAATGTGATTATTCATTCGAAACCTGGAAAAAACATCATCCGCTTGAAGTTTTAGATCAAAATCCATTTTACACGATTGCTGAAGTTTACGGTTACGGAATAAGCGGCGGACAAGATTATGATTTTGGAGACAGAAAAGTAAATTATTTCCAAAACGGCTTTAACAGCATGATCAATTTTGAGTTTAAATGGAATGCTGCTCAAAACGATTATGAAGGTTTATTTTCTAAATATTCGAATGCTTTGAACAATGACTTAAAAGGATATTCGGTTTTGAATTATATGTCTTCACACGACGACGGACAGCCTTTTGATGCTAACCGAATAAAAGGTATTGAGACGGGAACCAAATTATTGCTTTCTCCGGGAATGTCTCAGGTTTATTATGGTGACGAATCTAATCGTTCTTTAGTTGTTGAAGGAACTCAAGGTGATGCAACTTTACGTTCAAATATGAATTGGGATGATATTCAGAACAATCCTGAAACACAGAAAACACTTTTGCATTGGCAGAAATTAGGGCAATTTAGAAGGAATCATCCAGCCGTTGGAGCAGGCGTTCACAAACTAATTAATCCGTGGCCTTATACATTTTCCAGAATCTACACAAAGGGTGTTTATACAGACAAAGTAGTTATGGGAGTAGATTTACCAAAAGGCAGAAAAGAACTTCCTGTTGGTGATGTCTTCCCAAACGGAACGAAACTAAAAGACACTTACTCGAATCAAAATATTGAAGTTATTGACGGTAAAGTAATTATTGACAGTGATTTTGATATTGTTTTATTAGAAGAGATTTAAAACTTTGCGACCTTTGCGGTTAGAAAAAAACACTGCAAAATGCTCAAAATTGCACATCGAGGCGCCAAAGCCTACGAACCTGAAAATACTTTACAAGCTTTCCAAAAAGCCTTAGACCTAAATTCAGACGGTATTGAACTCGACGTTCACTTAAGCTCTGACGAGTATATTATAGTAATTCATGACGAAACGATAGACAGAACCACTAATAGAAAAGGTTTGGTAAATACTTTTTCTATATCTGAATTAAAATCTTTTCTGATTGACGGAAAATATCAAATCCCAACTTTAAACGAAGTTTTTGATTTGGTTGATAAAAAATGTCTCATCAATATAGAATTAAAAGGTTTAGGAACTCCGAGTAAAGTTGTATCTCTTATCGAAGAATATATTTCAGAGAAAAACTGGAATTACAATCATTTTATAGTTTCAAGTTTCGATTGGAATATGCTAGAGGAAACATCAAAGTTAAATCCAAAAATTGCAATTGGTGTTTTAACAGAAGAAAATCTTGATGCGGCTCTGGCTTTCGCCGAAAAAATTAAAGCAAAAGCCATTAATCCTGATTTTCAATTATTGAATGAAGAAAATGTTCGGCAAATTCAGGAAAAAGGATTCTTAGTTTTCCCATGGACAGTAAATAGTAAAGAAGATATTCAAAAAGTAAAAAGTTATAAAGTCGATGGAATTATCTCTGATAATCCAGACAAAATATAAAGTTTAAAATTTTTAGCCACAGATTATTAGGATTAAAAGGATTTTTTCTTTCGCCACGAATTTTCACGAATTAATTTATTCATACTTAAATCTGTGTAAATCATTTTAATCTGTGGCAAATAAAAAAAATTAGTGCCAATTCTTGAAATTAGTGGCAACCCAAAAAAATATGATCAAAAATTTCGACATAATCATCGTTGGCGGAGGCGCAGCAGGCTTTTTTACCGCGATTAATATTGCAGAGAAAAATCCGAAACTAAAAATAGCCATTTTAGAAAGAGGAAAAGAAGTACTTTCTAAAGTCCGCGTTTCTGGCGGCGGACGCTGCAACGTTACGCACGCTTGTTTCGAACCCAACGAGCTGGTTAAATTTTATCCACGCGGAGAAAAAGAACTTCGTGGTCCGTTTCATCAGTTTTGTTCCGGAGATACTATTGAATGGTTCGAAAAACATGGCGTAGAATTAAAAATTGAAGAAGACGGCAGAATGTTTCCAGTTTCTAATTCTTCTCAAACTATTATAGATTGTTTCCTAAAAGCAACTGAAAAATTAGGCATAAAAGTATTGACAGGTCAAAGCGTACAATCTATTTTCAAAAAAGAAAATCACTGGAAAATTGATACGCAAAGCGACAATTTCGCTGCCGAAAAATTAATTCTGGCAACCGGAAGCAATCCAAAAATATGGGAAATGCTTCAACAACACGGGCACGCCATTGTAAGCCCCGTTCCTTCCCTATTTACTTTCAACATTAAAGATTCTCGAATTAAGGAATTGCCAGGCGTTGCCGCAAAAGTTACCGTAAACGTAAAAGACACCAAACTAGAATCGACAGGGCCTTTGTTAATCACACATTGGGGAATGAGCGGTCCGGCGATTTTAAAACTTTCGGCTTGGGGCGCTCGAATTTTATTCGATAAAAATTATCAGTTTACCATTTTTGTGAATTGGTTAAATGATGTGGATTACGAAGATGCTGAAAAAATCCTGAAAGATTTAAAACAGGAACACGCTAAGAAAGCCGTTTCTAAAAAATCTCCTTTTGACTTTCCGAACCGTTTATGGGAAAGTTTGGTTTTGGCTTCTGGAATTGATGCAGAAACCAAATGGGCAGATTTATCTAAAATTCAATTACAGAATTTAACACTGCAGCTTACAAAAGCTAAATTTAAAGTAAATGGAAAAAGCACTTTTAAAGAAGAATTTGTAACCGCTGGTGGAATCGATTTAAAAGAAATCAACTTTAAAACCATGGAAAGTAAAATTCATGAAAACCTATATTTTGCTGGAGAAATTGTAAATATCGACGCTATTACAGGAGGTTTTAATTTTCAAAATGCCTGGACAAGCGGATTTATTTTAGCCAATAATATATAATAGAATGAAATTTAAAGGAATTATTTTTGATTTAGACGGAACCTTAGTAAACTCATTAGAAGACATCTCAGATGCGATGAACATTGTTCTTAAAGGTCTAAATTATCCAACTCATACTTACGAGACCTATCAATATTTTATTGGAAGCGGATTGAGAAATTTGGTCAGCAAAGCTCTTCCTGCAACAAATAATTCAGATGAGCAAATTGAGATTTGTTTCGAATGCATGGTAAATGAATACCGAAAAATCTGCACGCTAAAAACAAAACCATACGAAGGAATTATAAAATTATTAGATAATTTAACTTCACAGAATATCAAACTAGCAGTTTTCTCCAACAAAGCCGATGAACTGACTAAAAAAATTGCATCAGAAATATTTCCCGATTATTTTGATACCGCAGTTGGTTTAAGCACAGAAGAACTTAAAAAACCAAATCCGTTTGAAGCGGTGGAAATAAGCAAAAGCTGGAATTTAAAACCAGAAGAAATTCTTTTTGTAGGCGATTCAGATATTGATATGCAGACGGCTGTAAATGCTAATATGTTTCCGGTTGGTGTTTCATGGGGCTACAGAACTGAAGAAGAATTGAAAACAAGTGGTGCAAAAGTGGTTATTAACGATGCTTTGGAATTAATTGAAATTTTATAAAGACATGAATTTTTCATTAAAAAAACAAATACTATCAATTGCTTCTTTTTCTGAAAATGAAATCGAAAAGATCGATTCTTGTTTTGAATATGAAAAATTTAATGCCAAAGAATTTCTTTCCAAAATGGAAAAAATCAGCAGTAAAATCTTTTTTATTGTTGAAGGTTTGGCTCGTGTTTATTACTTAAAAGATGGAAAAGAAATTACGACATATTTAAGCTGTGATGAAGGTTTTATTGCTTCATATTCTAGTTTTATAAATCAAGCGGTTTCTTTTGAAGATATTCAATGCATTGAAGATTGTGAAGTCCTTTCTATTAGTTTTGAAAAGATGCAGTATTTATATTCCGAAATTCCAAATTGGGAACGTGTTGGAAGAATTCTTGCTGAACAAAATTACTTATGTATGGCAGATCGTGTTTTGAAATTGCAGATGATTCCGGCAAAAGAGAAATACCTCACTTTTCTGGAATCGGCTCCAGCCAAAATAATTCAGCGAACACCTTTAATTTATATTGCTTCATTTCTTGGAATAACGCCTGAATCTTTAAGCCGAATTCGTCAAAGCATTTCTTAACATTTATCAAGTGAATTGAGTAACTGAATTCAAATCTTTGCCAATATAAAATTCAAGAAAATGAAATCTATTGCTAAAGATGTTTACCAAATCCCTCTGTTTCCAAGAAATGCTATTAATTGTTATGTAATTGAAGATGTTTTAATCGATGCCGGAATCCGCAGTTCAAGCGGAACAATTCTAAAAGCTTTAAAGAACAAATCAATAACGAAACACGCACTGACCCATGCACACGCTGATCATCAGGGAAGCAGCAAAATAATCTGTGAGACTTTGAACATTCCACTTTTTTGCAGTGAATCTGAAAAAACAGCTGCGGAAAACGGCAATGTAATTTTCGAATATCCAAATCCCAATCATATTATTTCGAGATTTCAAAAACGATTTTGGGCAGGAAAAGGACATTCTGTTTCTAGAACATTAAAAGAAGGAGATCAAATTGGCGGATTTATCGTTATTGAAACTCCAGGTCATTCCAGCGGACATTTGTCTTTTTTTAGGGAAAAAGACGGCGTTTTAATTGTTGGTGATGTTATGACCAATATGAATTTATTGACCACAAAAATTGGGCTTCATGAACCACCAGGTTTATTTACAACAGATCGGGAAATGAATAGAAAATCTATTCAGAAACTCGCTTCGTTAAAACCAAAAATACTTTGTTTTGGACATGGTCCCGTTTTATTTAATAACGGCGAATTTGAAGTTTTCACTAAAAATATCAAACAATATTATTAACAAGAATTTACAGATTTGACAAGTTTTCATTAAGACTATTCTAATAATTTTACTTTCAACTAAATACCACTAGATGAAAGTAAAATTACTTACCACGATTTCTTTTTTCACATACCAGCTCTCTATTTCTCAAACAGAAAAATTACTTCACGGAAAAGTTCTCTCCAACAAAGCTCCTCTTAATAAAGTTGAAGTTATAAATAAAACAGCTAAAACCAGTACACGAACAAATGAGCTGGGAGAATTCTCTATACTGGCAAAAGAACAAGATAGTTTACTTTTTTTCTCTAAAGATTATTTCTTTACACGGTTGAAACTTACATCCGAAAATTTAAAGAATAATAATCTTGTAGTTAATATGATTATTAAAGCCGAAGAGCTTAATGAAGTAGTAGTTACAGCAATAAAATTCCAAAAAGTAGAGTTTGATGCTGAAAAAGTAAATGAGATAAACAACAACAAAACTGCAAACGATCTTACTCGTTACACTGGAGTAAATGATGGCAGAATAAGATATGCTGCAAAAATGAATATACCTTTAAGAGGTTCATATTCAAAAGAAAAACATGAAGTGGACGATCGTTTTAAAAAACATGCCACTGCATATTGTCCTCCGGATTTCTTTACTAAAAATTTAAAACTTAATCCTGATCAAAAAGAACTTTTCCTTGAATTTTGTGATGCAGATCCAAAATCTAAAACCCTTTTAGAACATCCTAATGTTTTGGCTACAATGGATTTTTTGTATGCCAAAAATGAAGAATTTAAGAAATTGAAACCTTGAAACCCTGAAACAAAACTCTATTTATTCAACCACCAAATACTAGCATTTAAAACCGTTGCAAATGCAACCCACACTAAATACGGAATCAACAAATAACCTGAGATTTTATTGATTTTGGTGAATTTTAAATAGGTTTCGTAAATCATCAGCCATAAAAGAATTATTTCTATTAAAGCTAAAAGCGGATTTTTTAATCCGAAGAATAAATAAGACCAAATTGCATTGAGCGTTAATTGGATCAAAAAGAACAGAAGCGCTGTTTTTACCTTTTCGGTTTGTTCCTTTATTTTATCCCAAACAAGTGCAGCTGCAATTGCCATAAAAATATAAAGCGTAGTCCAAACTGGCATAAAAATCCAATTAGGCGGATTAAAAATGGGTTTCGCAATTGTTGGATACCAGCTTTCTACACTCGGTCTTGTTACCACACTTGCAGAATATCCTATTGCTAAACAAATAATTAAGGCTATTATGATCTTGACAGTCTTGTTCATTTTATCAAATTTTGTATCCAAAAATAGTCAAAAGATATTTGGAAACCATATAAGTGACATAAGTTCATTTTAGTGAAGTCCGCTTATAATATCTTACATAACTTATATGGTGAAAAAATTATCTATTATGGTGAAAAAACTATCTTTGCCAAAATTTATATTTCATGTTTACAGCAGCTGATTTTATTCCAAATCCATATACTTCAATAATCGAAAACGGAAACTTTGAATGGAGCGCTCCCAGCAATATTGCATTAGTTAAATATTGGGGGAAAAAAGACAATCAGATTCCGGCAAACCCTTCGGTAAGTTTTACTTTGAATAATTGTAAAACGATTACAAAATTAGGGTTTTCGAAGAAAAGCATTTCGACTTCGCTCAATGTGACAAATGATGGTTTTTCTTTTGATTTACTTTTTGAAGGAAAACCGAAAGAAGATTTCAAACCAAAAATTCAGAAGTTTTTAGAACGAGTTGAAGTTTATCTGCCATTTTTAAAAGACTATCATTTTACGATTGATACGCAGAATACATTTCCGCATAGTTCAGGAATTGCATCTTCGGCTTCTGGGATGGCGGCTTTGGCAATGAATTTTATGAGTTTGGAGAAATTGCTAAATCCGGAAATGACAGATGAATACTTTTACCAAAAAGCTTCGTTTTTAGCTCGTTTAGGTTCAGGAAGTGCCTGCCGAAGTGTAAAAGGAAATGTTGTGGTTTGGGGAAATCAGGCAAATATTGAAGGAAGCACTGATTTATTTGGAGTTGAATTTCCGTACAGGATTCATGAGAATTTCAATAATTATCAGGACACAATTTTATTGGTTGATAAAGGCGAAAAACAAGTTTCTAGCACCGTTGGACATGATTTAATGCACAATCATCCTTATGCCGAAAGACGTTTTGCCCAAGCACACGAAAATCTGGATAAATTAATTGCCATTTTTGAAAACGGAAATTTAGACGAATTCATTAAAGTTGTCGAAAGTGAAGCGTTGTCTTTACATGCAATGATGATGACTTCGATGCCGTATTTTATTTTGATGAAACCAAACACGCTTGAAATCATAAATGCGATCTGGAAATTTAGACAAGAAACCCAGATTCCGGTTTGTTTTACGCTTGATGCCGGTGCAAATGTGCATGTTCTTTATCCCGAAAACGTTAGCGAAAAAGTATTACAATTTATTCAGGACAAATTAGTTGTGTTTTGTCAGAATCGTCAGTATATTTGCGACAAAATTGGGAGCGGATCAATTGCATTATAATTTTCCGTATCTTTAGTTAAATTTTTTGATATGGACATTCAATTAGAAAAGCTTAAAGTGATAAAAATACTGGAAGAAACAAATGATCCATTAATCATTAAAGCAGTTGGAAAAATGCTGACGGAAATGAAAAAAGATTGGTGGGATGATTTGAGCAAGGAGCAAAAAGAAGATGTTGCTCAAAGTGAATTAGAATTTGAAAGAGGAGAATTTACAAGCTTTGAAGATGTGATGAAAAAGTACAAATAGTGGATATTAAAGTACATTTTTCAAAAACAGCTGAAAAGAATTTAGATGCTGTTTTAAATTTTATTGAAACCAGATGGTCGAAAAAATCGAAAGAAATATATTTAGTGAAATTTGAAAAAGCAATTTCAATAATTAGTATGAATCCTGAAGTTTTTCCTAAATCATCAATAAATAAAAAATATCGAAAATGTGTTATAACAAAGCAATCAAGTCTCTTGTATAGTTTTGGTTCAAATGAAGTTAGAATTCATACTGTTTTCGACACCAGACAAGACCCAAATAAAATAAAAAAAGACATAAAATAAATCATGAAAGGACCATTATTTTACTCAAAAATATTACTCTTTGGAGAATACGGAATCATCCGCGACTCTAAAGGACTTTCTATTCCTTATAATTTTTATAATGGTGCGTTGAAGAAGTCTGAAGAACCTTCGGCAGAAGCAATTGCATCAAATAAAAGTTTACAAAGTTTTGCAGCTTATCTTGAAGTTTTGCAGACACAACAGCCGGAATTGGTTACTTTCGATTTAGCTGCTCTTAAAAATGATGTTGAAACCGGAATGTATTTCGATTCAAGTATTCCGCAAGGATACGGTGTTGGAAGCAGCGGTGCGCTTGTAGCGGCGATTTATGATAAATATGCTACAAACAAAATCACGGTTTTAGAGAATTTAACTCGCGAAAAACTATTACAGTTAAAAAATATATTTTCTCAAATGGAGAGCTTTTTCCACGGAAAAAGTTCAGGTTTAGATCCGTTAAACAGCTATTTGAGTATTCCGATTTTAATTAATTCTAAAGATAATATCGAAGCAACCGGAATTCCGACTCAAAGTTTTGACGGAAAAGGTGCTGTATTTTTATTAGACTCTGGAATTGTTGGAGAAACGGCTCCAATGGTTAACATTTTTATGGAAAACCTAAAAGATAAAGGTTTCCGTACTATGCTTAAAAATCAATTCGTAAAATATACTGACGCTTGTGTAGAAAACTTTTTACATGGCGACATGAAGTCTTTGTTTACCAATACTAAAAAACTTTCAAAAGTTGTTTTAAACAATTTCAAACCAATGATCCCGGAGCAATTTCACGGAATCTGGCAAAATGGAATTGACACGAACGATTATTACTTAAAACTTTGCGGTTCTGGCGGAGGCGGTTATATTCTTGGCTTCACTGAAGATCTTGAACGCGCAAAAGCCTCTTTAAAAGATTATAAATTAGAAGTAGTTTATCAGTTTTAACTCTTAAAAGCCGAAATTATTTGAGTAGATTTTCATAAGTATTCATCCTAAAAAGTTATTTATTATGAAAAGCATTTTAAAAATAATTAAAGCAACTTTTTTAGGAGGAATTCTGTTTTTAGCACCTTTAGTTGTATTGCTTATTATTCTTGAAAAAGGATATGGCATAATTCAAAAAGTCACACTTCCGCTTGTAAATTTCCTGCCGAGAGTACACGTTTTAGGAATTGCAATTCAGGAACTTGTTGGAACCATAATCTTAATTCTTATTTGTTTTACAGCGGGTTTACTGGCCAGAACTGCCGGCGCAAAAAAGCTGATTCATAAATTAGAAAACGGAATTTTAAGTTTTGTTCCCGGATATTCATTTATGAAAAACATGAATGAAAATATTATGGGACTTGAATCGAAACAAGATTTAAAAGTAATTTTAGTTCCTACAGATGCCGGCTGGCAATTTGCCTTTTTGATAGAACAAATAAATGAGAACAACTTTACTGTTTTTATTCCGGATGCACCAAATCCGTGGAGTGGTTCTGTTTGTTTTGTAGAAAAGAAAGACATTAAAGAAATTGACATGACACAAAAAGAAGCCTTGGCCTGCATTCGAAAATTAGGTTTTGACTCTAAAGAATTGTTAAAAAACAAACTCTAAATTTCAGGTTTCAAAAATATCCTTTAACTTCCCTTAATCTAATCCAACACCACAATAATTTATGTTAAGCAGACAGCACAAACTTTTAGTAATGAAAATTGTTAGTTTGTTTTCTGTGGTACGCGGTTACAATATTCCTATTATTGTTTTAGCGCAATATTTATCAGCAATTTTTATTTTGGCTCCAGAAAAAAGAGCGCTGGACATCTTGTTGGACTTTTATTTGTTTTTGATTGTATTTGCTTCGGCGGTTACGATTGCTTCGGGTTATATTATCAATAATTTTTACGATAGTCAGAAAGATTTAATCAATCGACCTAATAAATCTATGCTGGATCGATTGGTGAGTCAGAAAACAAAACTGACGGTTTATTTCAGTTTGAATTTCTTAGCGGTTTTAATGGCTTCGATTGTTTCCTGGCGTGCTTTTTTATTCTTTTCGGCCTATATTTTCCTGATTTGGTTTTACTCACATAAAATAAAAAAGTATCCAATTGTAGGGAATTTAACTGCGGCATTTATGGCTGTAATTCCGTTTTTTGCGATTTTATTGTATTTCTATAATTCTATTTCGTTTGAAGAAATCGAAAATCACAGAAGTCATTTTGCGGTAATTTCGGCACACGCCATGTTTTTGTTTTTATTGCTTTTGATTCGGGAAATGATAAAGGATTTGGAGAACCTGAAAGGCGATTTAGCTAATAATTATCACACTATTCCAATTACATATAACGAAAAGGTTTCTAAACAAATTATTACGGTTTTGACGTTTTTAACGGTAATTCCGGTTTATATCTTGGTGAATATGTATGATGTTGGTTATATGGATATTTACTTTTATGTGTGTTTTCTCGTTTTGCTTTTTTTCCTGCTTTATTTATGGAGATCGAATTCTAAAGAGCAATTTTTATTACTGCATAACGTATTGAAATTTTTGATTGTTTCGGGAGTTTTCTGCATTGTTTTAATTAATCCGAGTGTTTTGTGGCATGGACGTCAATTGATTTCTAGATTTTAGATGGCCCACTGATTTTACGGCTTGAACGGGTTTTCGCTGGTTATTTTATTTCACGCATTTTCTCTTTGTGAATCTCCGCTGTCTTTGCGAAGCTTTGTGTAATAACCAAATGTTTAAAAGAAGCTAATTGTTTAAATTCTAGCCCCGATTGAAGTGGAAATCCTTTTATTTTTTTCTTTAAAAAATAAAAGATTGAAACGGAAAGCGGGAAACCATGTTTGAAAAAAGCCTATTGTGCTGCTTCAAATCATCTTAAAATTGAAAGCTATCAATCTAAGAACATTGAACTTAAGATTTATTAGCAGGAAAAAACTATCTTTGCACAAATTACAGAATTTATGAACAATAAGGAAGGCAATAATAAAAGAGGCGGATCGAGACCAAATAGCTCAAGATCAAACTCAAGCAAGCCAAAACCTCCTATGGCTAAGCGTGCGCAAGGGCCTAAAAAAGTGAAACCTGAAGTTAAGGCAGCGCAGGAAGCAGCAGCTGAAAAAATTAGAAAACAAAATCAGCCGGCAAAGAGACAAAAGGCTTCTGACGAAATTCGTTTGAACAAATACATCTCAAATTCTGGGGTTTGTTCTCGTCGTGATGCTGATATATATATTCAGTCTGGAAACGTGAAAGTAAATGGCGTTCCGGTTACTGAAATGGGTTATTTAGTAAAATTGAATGATGTTGTAAACTTTGACGGCGTTGTTTTAACTCCTGAAAAGAAAGAATATATCTTACTAAACAAGCCTAAAAACTTTACAACTGCACTTGACGAAGGTCAGGAATACCGTAACGTTCTGGAACTAGTACGCGGTTCTACCAATGCAAAAATTGCTGCAGTGGGGAGAATGGACAAGAATACTACTGGTTTGTTATTGTTTACGAATGATACTGATATGATTCGTAAGTTTACGTTACCGAATCAGAAATCTTCTAAAATTTATCAGGTTTCTTTAGATAAAAATTTGAAATTTGAGGATTTAGAAAAAATCAGTAAAGGCTTAGTTCTTGACGGACATCGTGTGTTTGTTGAAGAAGTTAGCTATATTGAAAAAGAAGCAAAAAGTGAAGTTGGCCTTAAACTAAAATCATCTAATGTAAAAGTGGTTCGTGCTATTTTCGAACACTTTGATTATGATGTTTTGCGTATTGACCGCGTTGCTTTTGCTGGCTTAACTAAGAAGAATCTTCCTAGAGGAAACTGGCGCTTTTTGACAGATCAAGAAGTTATTAATTTGAAAAATTCGTAAGAAACTAAACTTTCAAATTAAATATCAAATACATTAGAATCCTGTTTTACTTTGTAAAATGGGATTTTTTTTATTCAGAAACTAAAAAAGTTATGTCCGAAAAGTGTAAAGATTGATCTTCCGATGTTTTGGTTTTTGTCTTCAACAGTTTCGTAACATGAAAATCCTAAGATAATTTTGATTCCTGGCTGAATGCTGTTTAAAATGTCTCTTTTTTGTTCTTCTAAAAGTAATTTTAAACTGTCAAGTAACTGTATATTATTTTTAAGATAAGAGACTACAAGTAGTGCTGAGAAGTTAAGTATTTCGCGGGCAGTTTCGCTTTTGATGCCGACTTCGTTTGAAATCATTTCAGAAATTCTGCCTTTTTTATTGGCGAAGATTTCTTTTAAGAGTGGATTTCCTTCTAAACGATAACAATCGTCGACTGATAAAATTCTGCCTGAAGTAAAATCGACTTCCTGGTAAAATCCGGAATTATCTTCAATTAGTGAGACAACTTCTTTATAAAAACCTGATTCTTCAGCCTTATTGTAGAGACCCATTAAAACTGTACCAATCGAAACATCAATTCCCTTTATCAGGAGTGCATCATTTTCAAAATAAAATTTGTTTAGTTTTGAAACAACGTTAGAAGAAATAAAACGTCTAAGCTCAATTTGTAGGTTTGGGGTCATACTCATAACTTATTAGATAATAATTTATACTCATTCAAAATAATCGATAAAGTGGGGCTTTTTATCGTTTATCAGGATAAAAATATAAAATATTTTAACATATCCAAAAAATAAGTGAAGAATTTACACGTTAGATTGTTACGGCTTTAACAGAAAAAACGCTGAATACCAGTAAATATAACCCTTTCGTAATCAAAGCAAACTGAAATATTTTCTTAAAAAATTTCAAATTTTTCTTAAAAAAAATAAAAAATAAGAAAAAAGCTAAGTATTTGTTACATAATTAAAACAATATGTTTCGATATTCCCATGTGGTATGTAGAAAAATTCCGAAATAAATGATGCAGAATAAGAAGTTAATAAAACTCGATGCAAGGAAGCCAAGAAGAGAACCTGTGGCGGCCTTAAAGGCACGTTTATGATTTGTTGAGTCGTAAATTAATTCTCCCACTAATGCCCCAACAAATGGCCCAATTATAACTCCAAAAGGGATTGGAGCCAGGATTCCAACTATTAATCCAATGTTTGTTCCCCATACTCCGTAGGAGCTTCCTCCAAACTTTTTGGTGCCTTTTGCCGGAATTATATAATCTAAAACCGTTATGATTATAGTGAGTACAAGTGTGATTCCTAAAAGCCAGTAATTATTTTCGACTGCTTTTGTTAAATTCAACAGCAGTAAGCCTACCCAGCAGCTTGAAAGGCCGGGCAAAACAGGTAAAAAACTACCTAAAATACCCACAATCATGCATATAAAACCTAACGTAAATAATAGTAAATCCATATATTTTTGTAATTTTGCCCTTACAAACTTTTATAAAAATTAAAAATGCGCCCTTATTTGCAATTTATCCTTTTGTTGTCATTGATTTTTTCGATCAATATGACATGCGCGCAAACTAAAAAACTTTCTGTCGACGACCAATTACTGCAAGACAGTATTTATAGAAGCAACAAGAAGAAGATCTTAAACTTTTCTATGAAAGAATTTGATACTCTTTTCTTTGAATTTTTTACTCGTAAAAATGATCCGGATATTCTTTTAACAAAAACCGAGTTTTACAATTATACGGTTCAAATTGCAACCTTTTCTGACCGCCTTGCAAAATTATATCCTGACCAAAAGGAAGTTGCTGCGCAAAACAAAGAACATTGGCTTTCAGAAAGGTATGAAGATTATTTAGAATACAAAGGTTCTCAAAAAAAATAATCGTATTTTTATACTTCAGTTTATTTTATCCAATTCAACATCAAAGCCTTGAAGCATTTTTCTATTTTTATTCTTTTCCTATTTTTAAATTCTTGTCAATATTTTGAGAAGAAGGTTCCCTCTGAGAAAGAATTATTGCAAAAGGAACTAAAATCTATAAATTGGAAAGAGGTTGACGAATATCCTACTGTTGCTGAGTGCGAAACAATTAATGATAAAAAACTGCGTCAAAAGTGTTTTTTTGATATGATGTCACAACTTATTCAGGAAAAATTAGACGTTGATAGTTTATCCATTTTATATCCTGATCTTGATACTATACAAGTAAAAGTGACTGTTTTTCCTAACTCAAAAATGAAGTTCGAACCTGAATTTCGAAAAGATTCTGTTGCTTACGACACTATTAGAATTGACAGTATTCTGCATGCGCGTTTAGTTGATTTTCCTAAAGTAAATCCGGCTATAAAACGTGGTCTTCCTGTAAAAACACAATTTACACTTCCTGTGATTATTAAAGCAAAAGAATAGCTTTTTTTTCACCATATAAGTGATATAAGTTCATTTAAAAACTTGGTGTAAAATTTTGAGTAAACAAAACACTTCGATTTGATTTAGCTTAAATCTCTTAAATAACTTATATGGTTTAAACTATTTTACAAAGCGTCGGTCTTTCCATTCGTAAGAACCAAATAAGCTGTATAAAGCTACAATTGAGCTGAAAAAAGGATAAAGCAAACTACTTAATAAAAGGCTTTTGATTCTGGTTTTGGTCAAAAATTGATTGGTTTTATAGAGCAGAATAAAGTCGGTTGTGAACTTTAAAAAAGCAAATAAAACAAAAAACGGATAATTCCAAATTCTTAAAAGAAATAAGAAAAACGCGATCACAAAACTTAGATTTCCGAAGAAAACAATTATCCCTAAAAATTTTCCGAACGTACTTTTATAGGAACTTGTTTTTGCAGCCCAGCGAACTCTTTGATAGAATAAAGATTTCCAGTTTTCGGTTGGTTTTGTGATTACGATTGCTTCTTCTGCTTTTAAATAATGAACTACATTTGGGAATTTTTCAATGGCTTTTTGCAGTAAAAAAACATCATCTCCGCTGGCAATCTTATCATTTCCATCAAAACCATTTAAGTTTTCAAACAATGTTTTTGTGTAGGCAAAATTTGCTCCGTTGCACATAAAACCTTTTCCTAGACCAAAACTGCCAATTGTTGCGCCTTGCAAACTGGTTAAATCTAATTGCTGAAAATGATGCAGAAAAGAATTCTCGCATTCATACGAAACTGCACCGGCAAGCATTGAAACTTTATTTTCCTGAATATAGTTATCAAAAGTCAAAAGCCAGTTTTTAGGAACAATACAATCAGCATCTGTTGTAATTACCCAATTGGTTTTTACGTGCTGCATTGCAGTTGTAATGGCATCTTTTTTTGGAGAATTTGATACCCGAATATTGTCAATTACTGAAACCTGAAACCCGAAACCTGAAACTTGAAATTTCTCTTTAGAACTATCATCAACTAAAATTACTTCAAATAAATCTGTTGGATAATTTAAGTTTGAAAAGCTATTTAAAAGCTTTGGAAGATTTTCTTCTTCATTTCGAAACGGAACTATAATTGTAAAACTTGTAATTGGAGTTAAACCTTTATTTTGATAGTTTTTCACTTTGAAAAAACCGTAAATAAGCGAACCGATACTTATTATATAAAGGATCAATATTTCAAATAAACCGAAAATCATGCTGCGCTTTTGGTTTTGAAATTCAGTACAAAATAACTTCCTAAAATAACTGGTAAAACCACATTAAGAAACCACATTAAGGTACTTATAAAAACTACAATCCATTCGTTTACTCCTAGAATTCCGAAGAAATAAATGGCTACGCTTCCTTTTACTGCAAAATCTAAAAATTGAAATGTTGGCAAAGAGGAAGCTAAAAAATATACCGATGTAACTGCTGCCATTAAAGTTAAATAAGGCAAATCGACATCAAAAGCTAAAAACAAAAAGTAATATTGATGCGAGAAAACTAAATATCGTAAAACTCCTAAAAGAATATTTTTTTGATGAATTGATTTCGGAATCTCATTGATTTTATGGATCAGTTTTTCAATGGAATATCCTTTGATTTTTATCTTTTTAAGAGAAAATAAAACGATCAAAATCACAATAAATCCTCCAAACAAGATCGCAACCGTTTTTGATGTAATAACATTGTATTGTGCATTGAAATACATCAACCCAAATATTCCGAAAATAACTGTCAAAATCATCTGGATTCCGTTACAGATTAAGTTCAGGAAAACTACTTTTTTGGCTTCACTTTTTGGATAATACAACGCTTTTCCGGCATACTCTCCTACTCCGTTTGGCGTAAAAATTCCGGCGGTTAAGGCTGCTAAAACCTGTTTTGTCGCTTCATAACCTGAGATTTCATGAATTACTTTGGCAAGATTCTGCCATTTTAAAATCTCAAAATAACGGTTCAAAACACTTAAAAGCAGAATAAAAGAAATTCCTAAAACCGACTGATTTTTTCGAAACAAAGTAATAAACTTCTGCCAGTCTAGTTTGTCGTTATTTGCCAGCTGATGGTAAATAAAATAAAATGCGCCACCTACAATCAAAAGTTTGATTAGAAGAACAAGGAATTGCTTAGCTTTGTGAGGAATTGAAATCATGCCGCAAAAGTAAGCAAAAGTATTGCGAAAATGCTATTTCACAAAGATTCACGAAGAAATCACAAAGACACACAGAGATATAAAAACTTGGTGAATCTCTGCGGTAACTTAGCGAGACTTTGTGTAACCCAACAAATAATGACAAAAGAACGCATCATATTAGGTATTGACCCCGGAACCACAATTATGGGTTTTGGATTGATAAAAGTTATCAATAAAAAAATGGAATTTTTGCAGTTAAACGAATTGCAATTGTCCAAATACGACAATCATTACCAGAAACTAAAAATCATTTTTGAAAGAACTATCGAATTAATCGAAACGCATCATCCAGATGAAATTGCAATTGAAGCGCCTTTCTTTGGTAAAAACGTACAATCGATGTTAAAACTTGGTCGCGCACAAGGTGTTGCGATGGCCGCGGGACTTTCAAGAGATATTCCGATTACAGAATACGAACCCAAAAAGATAAAAATGGCGATTACCGGAAACGGAAATGCCAGCAAAGAACAGGTTGCCAAAATGTTGCAACAGCTTTTAGGCTTAAAAGAATTACCAAAAAACCTGGATTCAACTGATGGTTTGGCGGCTGCGGTTTGTCATTTCTTTAATTCAGGAAAAATTGTGGCTGGAAAAAGTTATACTGGCTGGGACGCTTTTGTAAAACAAAATGAGGAACGGGTTAAAAAATAGTTTGCAGTCGCAGTCTCAGTTTTCAGTTTTATCTGAGACTACAAACTGAGACCGAAAACTGAGACCGAAAACTGAGACTAAACACTAAAAAATGAGCGGTATCTACATCCATATTCCTTTTTGCAAGCAGGCTTGCCATTATTGCGACTTTCATTTTTCGACTTCGATGAAAAAGAAAGACGAAATGGTTTTGGCTTTGGCGAAAGAAATTGCCATGCGCAAAAATGAATTTGAGCTTCTCGACTCCGCTCGAAGTGACAACGAAATTGAAACCATTTATTTTGGAGGCGGAACTCCTTCTGTATTATCAAATGACGAAATCAATTTTTTAATTGCAGAAGTTTATAAAAATTATACCGTTTCAGAAAACCCAGAAATTACACTTGAAGCAAATCCCGATGATTTATCTGCCGAACGAATTTTGGAATTATCTAAAAGTCCGATAAATAGATTAAGCATTGGTATTCAGTCTTTTTATGAAGAAGATTTGAAGATGATGAATCGCGCTCATAACTCGGCGGAAGCCATAAAGTGTTTACAAGAAGCGACCAAATATTTTGATAACATTTCGCTTGATTTGATTTACGGAATTCCGGGAATGAGTGACGAAATGTGGAAACAGAATATCGAAACGGCTTTGAGTTTTGGTATTCCGCATATTTCGAGTTATGCTTTGACTGTTGAACCAAAAACAGCTTTGAGCAAATTAATTCAAACCGGAAAAATTGCTGAACCACAAGACGAAGCGGCTTCAAACCATTTTATGATTTTAGTTGAAACGCTTCAAAAAAATGGTTTTATTCATTACGAATTATCCAATTTTGGGAAAGAGAATTATTTCTCCAAAAACAATTCGGCTTATTGGCTGGGAAAAAAATATATCGGAATTGGGCCTTCGGCGCATAGTTATGACGGCATAAAAAGAGGCTGGAATATTGCTAATAATTCATTGTATTTAAAATCGATTCAGAATGATGAACTTCCTATTGAAACGGAAATCCTGACTACTTCAGATCGTTATAATGAATATATTATGACAGGTTTACGAACGATTTGGGGCGTTTCTCTAGAAAGAATTGAAAATGAATTTGGACTAGAATATTTGAATTATCTGAAAAAACAATCTCAGAAATTTTTAAACGACGATTTGCTTTCAATCGAAAATAACATTCTAAAACCAACTCCAAAAGGAAAATTTTTAACGGATGGAATTGCTTCAGATTTATTTTATCTAAATTTGGAAGACTAAAATTAGCCACGAAGGTACAAAGGCGCAAATCAATTAAACTTTGTGACTTAGCGTCTTTGCGGCATAAAACCTAAACTTGTGTTAGCCAAAATCAACAACTTCGAAATCGACTTATCAAAACCTATTGATATCTCTATTCCTTTAACAAATACAGACGAAAACCCTATTGCCTGGTACATAGAAAAACCGGTTATTGAACCAGTAGTTTTTGGAGATTGGATTGGGAAAGTTTCGGAAGGAAAATCATCTACGAATTTTAATAATATCTTCTTCAATCCGCATGGGCATGGAACACATACGGAGTGTTTAGGGCATATTACAAATGATTTTTATAGCATTAATCAATCGCTTAAGCAGTTTTTCTTTTGTGCTAAATTGATTACGGTTGAGCCTGAAAAAATTGGAGATGATTTTGTGATAACTAAAAATCAAGTTCAAAAAGCAATGAGCACTTCGACTTCGCTCAGTGTGACAAACGAGGCTTTAATTATTAGGACAATACCAAATCAAAAGGAAAAAAAATCAAGGAAATATTCGAATACAAATCCGCCTTATTTGTCTGAGGAAGCTGCGATTTTCATCCGCGAAAGCGAAATTCAGCATTTACTGATTGATTTACCAAGTGTTGATAAAGAACATGACGAAGGTAAATTATTGGCACATAAAGCGTTTTGGAATGTAAAAGACACGCATAATCTAAATGCTGATGCCAGATTAAACGCAACAATTACCGAAATGATTTATGTTCCAGACGAAATTGAAGATGGAAATTATATACTAAACCTGCAAATTGCTTCATTTGAAAACGATGCAAGTCCGAGCAAACCGATTTTATATAAAATTTAAAAGTTTGCCACGAATTTCACTAATTTACACTAATTTTTATATGCTTGAAGTGAAAAATTAATTCGTGGAAATTCGTGAAATTCGTGGCAAAAAACCTAAAATCTAAAATTAAAATGATAACCGTTTCTACAGATAAAACCAAACTCGACGTTCCGTTTATACAAAATTTTTTAAAAGATATTTATTGGGCAGCGGGACGAACTATTGAAGAAGTACAAACCACAATTGATGCTTCGATTTGCTTTGGAATTTATTTAAATGACAAACAAATTGGCTTTGCGCGCGTGATTACCGATTATGTTGTTTTTGCTTATTTAATGGATGTTTTTATAACCGAAGAACATCGCGGAAAAGGATATTCGTCGATTTTAATTGAAACGATGATGAATGAACCAATTCTAAAAGATGTGAAAATTTGGCGATTGGCGACAAGTGACGCTCACTTTTTATACGAGAAATTTGGATTTACAAAACTGAATCATCCAGAAAAAATGATGGAAAAAATAGTATGATGAACACAATTATTAAACTCGAAGAAACGGCTTTATTTATTCTGGGAATATTTCTTTTCAACCGTTTAAATTACGATTGGTGGTGGTTTTTAGTTTTAATATTGGCTCCGGATTTATCTATGATTGGATATGTTTTTGGAAATAAAACGGGTGCATTTCTTTATAACCTTTTTCACCATAAAGGAATTGCACTTTTAATTTATGCTTTAGGATATTATTTAAGTATTGAAAGTATTCAATTAGCGGGAATTATTTTATTTTCACATTCGGCAATGGATCGTGTTTTTGGTTACGGATTAAAATATGAAAAGGGTTTTAAATACACACATTTAGGTGAAATTGGTAAATAATAAATGATATGAATTTAGAAACGTTTTACGAATATTGTCTTTCAAAAAAAGGCGTAAGCGAACATTTCCCTTTTGATGAAGATACTTTGGTTTTTAAAGTAGGCGGCAAAATGTTTGCTTTATCTTCCTTATCACAATGGGAAAAAAATGAGGCTTCGGTCAATTTAAAATGTGATCCAGACCGCGCGCAGGAACTCAGAGCCGAATATGACGAGATAAAACCGGGATTTCATATGAGTAAAGTGCATTGGAATACGGTTGCATTAAATGGAAATCTTCCGGATAAATTTGTCAAAGAATTGATAGATCATTCGTATGAATTGGTTTTCAAAAGTTTGACAAAGAAAATTCAGAATGAAATTATCGAATTAGAAAATTAGGCATTACATTTGCACGGTAAGAAAAAAAACTTAGCAACTTAGTTACAACTTATACAACCATGAAAGAACAATTTAAAAAATTCCTAAACGAAGAACAAGATCCAAAAGCGATTGAAAAAATCACTTCAAAACTCAACGATTTATTGATGAAAGGTGAAGAAGTTGGATACATCGCAGTGCAAAAAAAGCCTGCAATTACTGTTTTTCCTGATAGTATTGTATTAACAAACAAACGTATCATTATCTGTAAACCTAAAAATTTAGGTCTTTCAATGGATTTTACAGATTATACTTGGGATGATATTGCAAGTACTTTTGTAAAAGAAAATATCTTAGGTTCTGAATTTTCATTTGGTACAAAAACAGATTTAGCTGTTTCTATTGATTATATTCCGAAAATTCAGGCTAGAAAAATTTATACTTACGCTAAAGAACAATTGGATTTATTGAAAAATCCAGTTTCTGCAGGAACGCCAGTTCAGGAAGTTGTTGAACCTGTTTTTGAAGAGGAAACAGAAGAAGTTGAAGAAGTTGAAACTGAAGAAGTAACAAACTTTGCTGAAATTTTACCAGCAGCGCCAGTATATACTGAAACTTTTGAACCAATTCAACCAGCACAGCCTTCAACCGGAGATCGCAAATTAAGCGAATTATCTAAAGAAGAACTTTTTGATAAATTACAGAATTACAAAAAACTTCTTGACAATGGTTTAATCATGCAAGGAGAATATGATGCTTACAAAAAAGAGATTTTAAGTTACATGTAATAAGTCTTAAAGTTGGAAAGTCCAAAGTCATAAAGTCTTTTCCTCCTAAATAATAAAAAGCCAGAAATAGAAAAATTCTATTTCTGGCTTTATTTTTTTAAGTCTGTACTTTGACTTTATGACTTTAGACTTTCCAACTTTCGACTTATAAAGTCGCCTTCTGTTTGTCTAAAAAGTTATGCGATTGTAATTCTAATAACTCCTTTGCATTTTTTCGCTGTAAATCATACAAGCCTTTATCTTCGGCAATATCAGCGTAAACTCTATCATGCATTTCTGCACTCGTTTTCATTAATAATTCACGTTGGTATTTATTTTGTTCCAAAGTAGCTTTCATTGCTGTTTCGGCTTCTTCTTGTTTAAAGTCGAATTCCCCTTTTGGAGCTAATAATTTTGCAATAATTGGAGACGTTTCGATTGCCAGAAACAACAACATTATAAAAAATGACGGAAGCCACGGTAATTTATTTAACGCATTTATACGCGCCATTAATCCGTCGAAACCTTCGATAATAGGCTGTGTCTGTGAAACTTTTTTATCCAAATCTGCTTGAAGTTGTTTGCCTGCTTTTTCTTTCTCGGCAATTTTAGCTTCGTTTGTCTTTTTCAGCGTTTCAAATTCTTTTAAAGCCGCATCATGTTTTTCGCGTTTTTCTTTATAAACCGGGCCTTTTCCTAGTTTTTTTGTTCCGGCAGTTCCTTCAGCTTCTGTAATATAAGTAGAATAAAGAGCATTTACTTCTTTTTCTTTCTTTACTATATCTGCTTTTAAAGCTGCAATTTCAGCCTTATTTTTATCTAAATCTGTTTTGAAATACGTTCCAATTTGCTTTTTATTGGCCAATTCCATTTCGTTTTTCTCTTTCAATAAAACGGTATTGATTTCTTTTTCGAAAATTTTAATTTCCAATGGTTTCGAAATTACAATAGCAATAATAATCGCCAGCATAATACGCGGGGTCGCCTGCAGAAATTCATCCATAAAGCGGTCTCTCTTTTTAATTGTAGAAACGATAAATCGGTCTAAATTAAAAATCAATAAACTCCATACAAATCCAAAAATTAAAGCGGGATAAATAGAATCAAAAACGGTGAAAAGCGCATAGGCACTGGCTAAAAACGCCATTACTGCGGTAAAGAATACGGTGGCACCAATACCAACATATTTGGTTTGTTCGCCTTCTGAACATCCTTCTAATAAATCTCGGTCGGCACCGGAACAAAGGATAAAAAATTGTTTTAACATGATTGATGATTTTTGATTGTGATTGATACAGCAAATTTAACGCCAAATTTTCAATTACGTTCAAAATATCGATTTGTTTTTAGCTGCAAATCAATTATTTGAGACATAAATGTTAGTTAAACATTAATAAGAATAAGGAATAACTGACTAATCATAACACTATGTTAATTTTTTTAAAGGGTTTTAGTAATACTAAGAGTATAGTTTCGCAATGAATCAAACTAAACACACAATGAAAAAAATCAATTTATTATTAATGTTCTTATTTTTAGCCGTTTCGGGTTATGCACAAAAAGCGATAATTTCCGGAAAAGTGCTGGATGCAGACGACAAACTTCCATTACCGGGAGCTATGGTCCAGATTGTTGGAGAAAACAAATACACGATTTCTGACTACAACGGCCGTTTTGAATTATTAAACATTAATGCAGGGACTTATAAAGTTGAAGTAAAATATATTGGATATACTTCTATAACGCATGAAATTACTGTTGAACAAGGCAAAAACAATGTTTTAGATTTTGCGCTTAAAACTTCTGGAACGGAGCTGAATGAAGTTGTAGTTGGAGATATCTTAAAAGGTCAGGCAAAAGCGCTGAATCAGCAAAAAAACAATAAAAACATCGGAAACGTAATTTCGTCAGACCAAATGGGCCGTTTTCCAGATGCTAACGTTGGAGACGCTTTAAAACGTGTTCCGGGTATTACAATGCAAAATGACCAAGGTGAAGCCCGTAATATTATTATTAGAGGTTTGGCTCCGTCTTTAAATTCTGTGACTTTAAATGGCGACAGAATTCCTTCTGCAGAAGGAGATAACAGAAACGTGCAAATGGACTTAATTCCGTCTGATATGATTTCGACTATTGAAGTAAATAAAACTTTAACTTCTGATATGGATGCAGATGCTATTGGAGGTTCTGTAAACTTAATTACAAGAGCAACTCCTAATGGCGAAAGAATTTCTGCAACTCTTGCGGGAGGTTATTTACCAATACGTGAACACGCAAGTTACACAGCAGGTTTTGTATACGGAAATCGTTTTTTCGATAATAAATTAGGGGCTGTTTTTAGCGGTTCGTATAACAATGTTGATTACGGGTCTGATAACGTAGAAAACGAATGGGTAAAAGATGATTTTGGAAATGAATATTTACAGGCTTCAGAAATCAGAAAATATAATGTACAGCGTATTCGCCGCAGCGGATCTGTTGCTTTAGATTATAAATTTGACGAAAACAATACCATTTTTGCTAATGCGATTTACAACTGGAGAGACGATAGAGAAAACCGTTTTAGAACGACTTATGATGATATTGAACCTATTTATAATGGCGAACAAATTACAGGATTTGAAGGTCGTGTAAAACGTGAAACTAAAGGCGGACTTGACAACAGCCGCAACAAAAGCAGAAGATTAGAAGATCAAAGAGTTCAAAATTATTCTATTCGCGGAGAGCATTTAATAAATTCAAAATTAGATTTAGACTGGTCTGCAAATTATGCAAAAGCAAGAGAATACCGTCCGGGAGAACGTTATATCGAATACCGTCAGACAGGTTTAGAAATGACTCAAAATTTTTCTGATTTAAAATTCCCATTGGTTACAACAACTGGTGAAGCTTTGGATCAATTCGAATTTGATTCGGTTTCTGAAAATACAGATGAAACAAGCGAAAGCGAATTTGGGGCAAAAGTTAATATCCGTTTTCCTTTTACTATTATTCCAGCTCAAAAAGGAAGATTAAGAACTGGTCTTAGACTTCGTTTGAAAGAAAAAGAAAGAAATAATACTTTCTTTACTTACGAACCAGTTAATGACGGAATGGATTTATTATCTGAAATTTCGACAACTACTTTTGATGGAAAAAATTTCAATCCGGGAACTAAATATATACCGGGAACTTTTGCTTCGGCTAATTTCTTAGGAAATCTTGACCTGAACAATCCAGCTTTATTTGATAAAGAATCAGATCCTTCAGAATTTTTAGCAGTAAACTATAATGCAAAAGAAAGTATTTATGCAGCGTATGTAAGATGGGATCAGGATTTTAACGATAAACTTTCGATGGTTTTAGGTTTTCGTTTAGAGAACACTCATATCGATTATACAGGAAACCGAGTTTTAGATGAAGAAGAATTAGAGAGTAAAATCAACACTACAAACTCTTATACTAATTTAATGCCGAGCATATCCTTTCAATATAATGCTACAAAAGATTTAGTTTTAAGAGCTGCAGCAACAACTGCTTTAGCAAGACCAAACTATTATGCATTAGCGCCTTATGTAAACAATATCGCTTCAGATAAAGAAATTACAGCCGGAAATCCAGATCTTGATGCAACATACTCATACAATTATGATTTCATGGCCGAGAATTATTTCAAATCGGTTGGTTTAATTTCCGGAGGTGTTTTCTACAAAAGATTAAATGATTTCATTTACAATTATAGTGATAATGAGTACGACAGTGTAAAATTTGCAAATGATTTCCCTAATCAGACAAACCCAATTCCGGTAGGTGAAAACTGGTCATTTTTGCAATCACGAAATGGCGATACCGTTGATGTTTACGGATTTGAAGTTGCTTTTCAACGTCAGTTAGATTTCCTTCCGGGTCAATTCTTAAAAGGTTTTGCTGTTTATTTAAACTATACGTACACAAAATCTAAAGCAAAAGGTATTTCCGATGAAGATGGAAACGAAAGAAAGGATATCACTCTTCCGGGAACAACGCCGCATATGTTTAACGGATCTTTATCTTGGGAAAACAAACGTTTTTCTGCCAGAATTTCAACCAATTTCACCTCTGATTATTTAGATGAATTAGGTTCAGAATCTTATAAAGACAGTTATTATGACAAACAGTTTTTCTTAGATGCCAATGCTGCTTTCAAGATTACGCCAAAACTTCGTCTTTTTGCAGAAGCTAATAACTTAACAAATCAGCCTTTGCGTTACTATCAAGGAATTGAAACACATACGAAACAAGTAGAATATTACCAGGCCCGTTACAATTTCGGATTGAAATTAGACTTGTAATAATCCATTTATAAATTTCTTAAATTAGACAGGACTTTACCGTTCTGTCTAATTTCATTTAAAATAAAAACACCTAATGAAAAACAAATCTATACTTGCTTTTTTATTTTTAAGCCTTTCATTTACAGCTTGTAAAGACGATAAATTAGCGCCAATTCAACCAAATGCGGTAAAACCAACAACGGTTACCGAGGCTTTGCCTCACGATACAGATGATCCTTCAATATGGATTAATCCTGCTGATGCTACAAAAAGTATTATTGTGGGAACAGATAAAGATACAGACGGCGGTTTGTATGCTTTTGATTTGAATGGAAAAATCCTTAAAAAATCAATTGTTTTACAACGTCCAAATAATGTTGATATCGCTTACGGATTAATCATCGACGGAAAAAAAGTAGATATTGCGGTTACGACAGAACGTGAAACTAACAAAATAAGAATTTTCAGTTTACCTGATTTAGAGCCAATTGATAACGGCGGAATTCCCGTTTTTGAAGGTGATACAGAAAGAGATCCGATGGGAGTTTCTTTATACACACGTCCAAGTGATCAGAAGATTTTTGCCATTGTGGGAAGAAAAACGGGGCCAACAGGAAGTTATTTATGGCAGTATGAACTTTCTGGAAACGGAAAATTTGCTGCTGCAAAAGTGGTTCGCAAATTTGGAACTTACAGCGGTAAAAAAGAAATTGAAGCAATTGCAGTAGATAACGAATTAGGTTTTGTTTACTATTGCGACGAACAAGTTGGCATTAGAAAATACAAAGCTGATCCAGCTTTAAATGACAATAAAGAATTGGCTTTCTTTGGTCAAAAAGATTTCAAAGCAGACCACGAAGGAATTGCGATTTACAAAAAAACAGATTCTACAGGATATATTTTAGTTTCAAACCAACAGGCAAATTCTTTTATGGTTTATCCGAGAGAAGGCGCAAAAGGAAATCCAAATAAGCACACTTTATTGGCAGAAGTTCCAACGTCAACAATTGAATGCGATGGTGCCGATGTTACAAGCGTAAACTTAGGTCCAAAATACAAAACCGGACTTTTCGTAGCCATGAGTAACGGAATGACGTTTCATTATTATGCATGGGATTTGATCCAGAAACGTATTGATGAAGGGAAAAAATAGTTCTTTTTGTTTCAGGTTTCAAGTTTCAGGTTTTATCGAGACTAAAATTCGGTGTCACACTGAGCGAAGTCGAAGTGCTTTGTGGGGCTTCGACTTCGCTCAGCCTGACAATCGTTTCGCTCAACCACAAACCTGAAACCTGAAACTTAAAACTTGAAACAAAAAAAAGCTGTTCATAACTGAACAGCTTTTTTAATTTGAATTAAATAATTCCTTTTATTCTGTAATCGGTGCGCCTGCTAAGATTTCAGCATTTGCAAACTCTTCAAATTTGGCAAAATTAGCTTTGAATTTCTGAGCTAATTCCAGCGCTTTTTTATCGTATAAATCTTTGTCTTCCCAAGTATTTCTAGGATTTAAAATTTCCTCTGGAACGTTAGGACAAGATTGTGGTTTTGCAATTCCAAATACGGCGTGATTTTTATATTCTACATTATCCAGTTCTCCGTTTAATGCAGCTGTAATCATCGCACGAGTATATTTTAGTTTCATACGGCTTCCTGTTCCGTATGCACCGCCAGTCCAACCAGTGTTGATTAACCAAACTTTTACATCGGCATCTTTCATTTTTTTGCTTAACATTTCAGCATATTTTGTTGGATGTAAAGGCATAAAAGGCGCTCCAAAACAAGCAGAAAAATTAGGTTGTGGTTCTGTAACTCCAGCCTCAGTTCCGGCAACTTTTGCTGTATATCCAGAGATAAAATGGTAAGCAGCCTGCCCGGGAGTTAATCTTGAAATTGGAGGCAGGATTCCGAAAGAATCTGCTGTAAGGAAAAATATGTTTTTTGGATTATGACCAATAGAACCCGGCTGAATATTGTCAATATGTGTTATTGGGTAACTTACACGAGTGTTTTGAGTGATCGAAACATCATCATAATCCACTTCTTTAGTTCCCGCTTTAAAAACCACATTTTCTAAAAGCGCACCTTTTTTGATTGCTCTGTAAATGTCCGGTTCATTTTCTTCTGTTAAGTTGATTACTTTAGCGTAACATCCGCCTTCGAAATTGAAAACAGTATTTTCGCCAGTCCATCCGTGTTCATCGTCACCGATTAATTTACGTTCCGGATCTGCAGATAAAGTTGTTTTTCCTGTTCCGGATAATCCGAAGAAAATGGCTGTATCACCATTTTTACCAACATTGGCACTGCAATGCATTGGTAATGTATTTTCAAAAACCGGTAAAATGAAGTTTAAAGCAGAGAAAATTCCTTTTTTCATTTCTCCTGTATAACCAGTCCCGCCAATTAAAGCTACTTTTTTAGTAAAATCTAAAATAGCAAAGTTTGACTGACGTGTTCCATCTACAGCAGGATCTGCCATAAAACTTGGAGCACAAACTACAGTCCATTCTGGAGTAAAGTTTGCCAGTTCAGACTCTTCTGGTCTTAAGAACATATTGTAGCAAAACAAATTTGACCAGGCTGTTTCGGTAACAACACGAACGTTTAATCTGTAATTTGGATCTGAACACACGTAAGCATCACGAACAAAAACTTCTTTGTCTGATAAAAACTTGGTTACCTTATTATATAATTTCTCAAAAGCTTCTGGTGAAAACGGAATATTTACATTTCCCCACCATACTTTATCTTCTGTAATGCTGTCTTTTACAATAAAACGATCTTGTGGAGAACGTCCTGTAAATTCACCTGTATTAATTGCCAAAGCACCTGTAGAGGCCTCAACACCTTGTCCTGACTGCACAGTTATTGCATGCAGTTCATCTGCTGATAACTGGTAACGAACCGTTGCATTTTCTATTCCTAATTCTTTTAACGAAATCGATTGCGCGAAAAGTGTGTTATTGTCCATAAATTTAATGTTGTGTTGTATGTTATTTTTTGGTGCAACAAAATATAATTTTACTTCTTCTTAAGCGTAAAGCCCAAGTTTGCAAATTGTTATATTTTTTATCAAAGCAGACAAAAAGCAATAAAAATTCACATAAGTAACGTTATATGTTAATTATGAGACAAAATTAAAGATTAATTTTTACACAGAATTTTTTTTTCTGGATTTTATGATTTTTTCTTCAAAATAGTAAGAAATAATACCGCCCAGCCAATAATTAATAAGAATCCGCCCAAAGGTGTTGCGAATACGATAATCTTAGAATCAAAAATTGTAAGACTTTTAGTAGCTAATAAATAAATAGATCCGCTAAAGAGAACAACACCGGCAACAACCAGATTATAGATTGTTTTTACCGTTTTTTCGGCGATGTCTTTTCGGGTTGAAAGAAAAAGTAAAAAGAGAGCGTGGTACATTTGGTAACGAACCCCAACTTCAAAAGTGTTTAACTCTTCGACAGCCAGATATTTCTTTAGTAAATGGGCTCCAAAAGCACCAAAAATAATGGCTAACATTCCTATAAAGGCTCCAGTTAAAACTATTCTTCTTTTCATATTTTCCAGATTTTTAATTTGAAACAAAAATACTTCATCCTATTCAATATTCATTTTAGTTTTTGAAATATTTCAGTCTTAAAAATGACTTTTTTGTTCGATTTACGAATTAAATAATTATCATTTTTGAAATTATATTTGTTATATTTATAACATTTTAATATGTTTGTGTTAAATATTAGAGTTATGAGAAGCGTTTTAATAATTGGAGCCGGCAGATCAGCATCTTCGCTGATTCGTTACTTACTTGCAAAATCAGAAACCGAAAACCTGCATCTTGTTGTTGCCGATTTGTCTTTGGCTTTAGCCGAAAAAAAAACACAAAAACATCCAAACGCAACTCCAATTGCTTTAGATATTTTTAATACCGAAGAAAGACGTGCTGCCATAGAAAAAGCTTCGATTGTAATTTCGATGCTTCCGGCACATTTACATATCGAAATCGCAAAAGACTGTCTGCAGTTTAAAAAACATCTTGTAACAGCATCTTATATAAGTGATGCCATGCAGGCTCTGGATGAAGAAGCCAAAAAGAGCAACCTGATTTTCATGAACGAAATTGGTCTTGATCCCGGAATCGACCATATGAGCGCAATGAAAGTTATTGACGAAATCACCTCAAAAGGCGGTAAAATGCTTTTGTTTGAATCGTTTTGCGGCGGTTTAGTCGCTCCGGAATCTGATAATAATTTATGGAATTATAAATTTACCTGGGCTCCTAGAAATGTGGTTTTGGCCGGACAAGGCGGAGCTGCTAAATTTATTCAGGAAGGCACTTATAAATATATTCCGTACAGCGCATTATTCCGCCGTACAGAATTTCTTGAAGTCGAAGGTTACGGAAAATTTGAAGCCTACTCCAACCGTGATTCGCTTAAATACAGATCAATTTACGGACTTGACGATGTCCTGACCTTATATAGAGGAACAATTCGAAGAGTTGGTTTTTCGAAAGCGTGGAATATGTTTGTGCAACTCGGAATGACAGATGACAGTTATGTTATCGAAGATTCTGAAAACATGAGTTATCGTCAATTCATGAATTCGTTTCTTCCTTATCATCCAACAGATTCTGTTGAAATTAAAACCCGTTTTATCCTTAAAATCGATCAGGACGATATTATGTGGGATAAACTTTTAGAATTGGATTTATTTAACCCAAACAAAAAAGTAAATCTGCCAAATGCGACTCCGGCTCAAATTTTAGAAAAAATCTTAACCGACAGCTGGGCGCTTGAACCAGATGATAAAGATATGATCGTGATGTATCATAAATTTGGTTATGAACTAAACGGCGAGAAAAAACAAATCGATTCAAAAATGGTTTGTATTGGCGACGACCAAACGTATACGGCGATGGCAAAAACAGTCGGACTTCCGGTTGCAATGGCAACTTTGCTGATTTTAAACGGAAAAATTACAACTCCAGGCGTTCAGCTTCCTATAAAAAAAGAAGTTTACGAACCAATATTAAAGGAATTAGAAGAGTACGGCGTTATTTTTAATGAACAAGGCGTACCTTATTTTGGATACAATCCGGATTTATTTTAATCCAGATTACTTTTTATTTTTAGAATTTTTTTAGTTTATTTTTCCGCTTCCAGAAATCTGGAAGCGGATTTTTTTTGCTTGTAAAAAAAGATTTTATATACTTTTTAATTTCCAAAAATAGTTGGTGCAAAATCCATTCTCGGATAGGATGCATTTATTACCTTATATTTTTTTGGCTCTTCATTATTTTCAATAGTTACAGGCAAACTATAAAGTACACGAACTGGCTCCCCATTTTTAGTACCGGGCGTCCATGTTGGTGAAAGTTTTAAAACACGAATTACCTCATCGCCTATTCCATAACCTAAATCTTTCACTATTTTAAATTCTGAAAGCGAGCCGTCTTTTTCCACCATAAATTCTATGTAAACTTTTCCTTGAATTTTGTTTGCTGTCGCTTCCGCAGATGTTTTGAAATTCTTCCCTACAAATTTATAGAACTCCAATATACCACCTGGATATTCAGGTTGTCTATTGACATCGTTAACCGTTTCTCTAATTTCTTTTTCCTGCTTTTTTTGAATTTCATTTTTACGTGTGTCTTCACTGGCCATAATTGTTATGGTTCCAGCATCTAGTACTTGATTATCACCATACGCTTTATTATAACCTTCGGCGGTATACAATGTCACTTGAAATCTTTGTGGAAACTTCTTACTTCTGGCATTTTTATGCACAAAACTATTAAAGTAAGAAACAAAATTGCTTGCCTTATATTCATTTAAATCTGAATTAGGAACATGTTTTCCATCAATCCAAACAGCATAATTTTCACTGTTTTTGAAACCTTCATATTCCTTTAAATCAGGAGATTTTTTAGCAAGAGATGGCGGAGGCGGGATCAGCTTTTTCTCTTGTTCTGTTAATTCGGAGTACTTCTTTTGGGCAAAAACTTTACTGTTTTTACTTTTGAAGACAAAAGCAGTATTTGCGTAGTATTTATCGAAAGACGAAGCATTCTGTGTTCTTTGATTTTTTATATCTGTTTTTGTTTCCTGAGCAATCGTTTCCACACATAACAGAAAAATTAAGCCAATGACAACAGGCAAGGCAGCAATTTTTTTTAGAAACGCTGTTTTTTTTGATGTTCTTTTTTTCATCATAATTAATCGTTTTTTTGTTACTAAATAATTCAAATTACTGGCCAGGTAAATCGTTTGACTTCTACTTGCTTTATTTAAAAGCAGATTCTGATAAAATGGAACATCCTTATAAGTTTTCACAATTTCCTGATCGGCAAGAAATTCGTGATTGAGTTGTATTGCTTTTTTATAAAATAAAAATATAGGATTGAACCAAAAAATAGTCTTCAAAAACTCCACAAACAAAATATCTAATGTGTGTTTTTGAGTAACATGAACTAATTCATGCGAGTATAATTCGGCTTCGATATTTTGAGTTTTAAAATCATCCGCATTAATAAAAATATAATTCAGGAATGTATACGGCAGAATTTTTTCTTCTACCAAAACCAATTTTGAATTTTTAAAATCTACTGAGGGATTACTGTTTATTTTAGATCTAAAATTTTTAATATTTCTTCCAAATCTTAGTATCAATATCAAAGTCACTAATGCGTAGAAACTCCACAGAAAAATCAATTTATAATTGGATTCTTCAATATTTTGCATCTGAATTAGTGGCTGATTAACAACAATATGACTTGCAGAACTTACCGGAATTTCTTTGATAATCTCAAATGAAACAAAAGGAATAATTAATGAAATTAAGATTGAAAAAAGCAAATAAAATCTATTAAACTGATGCATCTTCTCTCTTTCTAATACCAAATGATAAAAGACAAGAAACACACCTAAAGCCACGGTTGATTTTATAAGAAAGTCTGTCATTTTTTCTTTTTTTAAGTTTAAAACCCATTCATTAACTGATCTTTAAATATTTTATATGCTAATGCTGCGATTAAAATATTAATTAACTAATTCAATATTCACAGAAGTGTCTTAACACACGTTTATATTTTTATGAACTCAATGATTTTATTAGCAATTTCATTTTGTCCATTTTCGCTAATCAGGTAAGTTCTATCATTTTCATTTGTCAAATAGCCAATTTCTACCAATAATGCAGGGCATTTTGAGTTTTTAAGAACAAAGTAGTTTGCATCTTTAACCTCGCCTTTGGCAAGTTTTCCATTTGAGATTTTATCAACTAAATTTTCAGCCCTTTCCTTTGATTCTTCATAAAAACCATTTTGTTTTGAAACATATGCATTTACTCCATTTTCATTCAAATTTTCTGAACTATTTACATGTAAGGAAATGACCAAACTTGGGTTTATTTTGTTTATTTTCGATACTCTTTCGCTTAATTGAATAAAGCTGTCATCTTTTCTAAGCAAAATAATTTCAATTTCATCTTTGCCATTCAATGACTTTATTTTATTCGCAATATTTTCTACAATTTTCTTTTCTTGATCAGCACCAATTTGCGCTCCAATATCTTCTCCTCCATGTCCGGCATCAATTACTATAGTTTTTTTACTGCTCAATGGCAATGGTTTAAAAGCTAATATCAAAAAGATTGTTAAAAGGCCAAAAACAGCTAAAGACTGCATCATTAGAGCTTTTGTTTTTGAAGTGATTTTTGTCATCATAATAAGTCGTTTTTTTGTTGATAAAAAATTTAAATTACTAGTCAAATAAATGGGTTTGGAAATGTTGAATTTGTTGAGCAAAAGGTTCTGATATAAATAAACATCATTATGCGCTGCTATTACATTTTCATCTGCCAAGAACTCATGATTAAGCTGAATGGCTTTTTTATAAAAAATAAAGATCGGATTGAACCAAAATAACGTTTTTAAAACTTCTATAAAAATTACATCAAGAGTATGTTTTTGCTTTACATGGGCAATTTCATGCGTAAACAATTCTTGTTCTATTAGTCCATTTTCAAAATCATTTTGATTCATGTAAATGGAATTCCAAAAAGAATAAGGCAATGTTTCTTCTGAAAGCAAAACCATTCTTATGTTTTGATACACAATGATTTTAGATACTTTCGCCTTAGATGTTATTCTATAAATATTTTGGATAAACCGATAACTTAGTATTAAGGTAATTATGGCATAAGTAATCCATAATAGTAAAAGCCAGTAATTGGTTTGTTCATCTGTGTTTATATGTATCAATTCTTCTTGAAGCGGAAAATTGCCTGTATTAGTCTGAAGCGGAATTACATTATTGTACACAATAGGAACGTCTTGTTGAATTTCAAAAGACATAAAAGGAATCGCTATTGAAAACAATAAACTGACTAATAAAAAGTACCTGTTGAAGCGAAACATTTTTTCTTTTTGCAAGAACAAATGGTATACAACCAAAAGAACGCTTAAGCTAACTGTCGATTTTATTAGAAAGTCTGTCATTTTTTCTTTTTTTGAATTTCTGAATCTATTATTTTCCTAAGATCTTCTAATTCCGAAGCAGATAAATTGGTTTCAGTCGTAAAAAAAGAAGCAAATTGTGAAGCCGAATTATTAAAAAAATTGCTTATTAAGCCGTTTACGTGTTTTGAAAAATAATCGGTTTTCTTTACGAGCGGATAATATTCTCTCGAATTTCCAAATTCGTTGTAAGCAACAAATTTCTTATCGATCATTCGTTTCAAAAGCGTTGCTACGGTTGTTGTTGCCGGTTTTGGCTTTGGATACGCTTCGAGTAAATCTTTCATAAAAGCCTTTTCAAGCTTCCAAAGATGTTCCATTAATTGTTCTTCTGAGTTTGATAGCTGCATTTTTTTTAAGGTTCTAAGTTGTTAGTTTTTTCTATATTTTTTTCTGAAATCAATTCGCCTTTCTCATAGTTTCTGATTCCTTTTAACTTTCCTTTATCCGAATAGAATTTCCATTTTCCGAAATAAAACCAATGTGTTTCAGTTAAATTAGTTTCTAGTTTAGTTTTCCCTTTCGATTCTAGTTTTCCGTTTTCGTAGTAAGTTTTTACAATGCAAATTCCATTTTTATACTTCTCTGTTTTGTAAATTTTTCCATTAATATAAGTTTTCCACTTTTTTACTGGCTGATCACTTTTATAGTATTCATACGATTTATAATTCGTTCCGTCTTGCGAATAATTATCTATCCAAACACCTTCTTTTTTCTTGTCAATTTTCTGATTAATTGGTTTGCTTTTACAACTCAAAAGCATTAGTCCGCAAAACAATAAGAAGAGAAGATTTTTCATATTTATTTTTAACTCTACAACTATAGATTTAACTCTACAAATGTAGAGTTAATTTTTAAATTTGCAAATAAATTTTTAAGTTTTTGAAAATTAGCACTTTATTCGCCTTTGTAGGTTAACAAAAGACAAAAAAAATCCGCTCATTTCTGAACGGATTCTATATCTTAAAAAACTTAGTGTCTTAGCGCCTTCGTGGCAAAAACACCTTATTTACTCAATTCCACAAAATACTTATAAAACAACGGAATAGTCTCAATTCCTTTCAAGTAATTAAAGATTCCGAAATGTTCATTTGGCGAGTGAATTGCATCACTATCTAAACCAAATCCCATCAAAATCGTTTTGCTTTTTAATTCTTTCTCAAACAAAGCTACAATTGGAATACTTCCACCAGAACGAACCGGAATTGCAGGAACTCCAAACGTTTCTGTATACGCTTTATTTGCTGCCTGATATCCAATGCTGTCAATTGGCGTAACATAACCTTGACCACCGTGATGAGGCGTCACTTTTACTGTAACTCCAGCCGGAGCAATACTTGTGAAATGTTTTGTGAAGAGTTCTGTAATCTCAACCCAATCCTGATTTGGCACCAAACGCATTGAGATTTTAGCAAAAGCTTTACTCGCAATAACCGTTTTTGCACCTTCGCCAGTATAACCGCCCCAGATTCCGTTTACGTCTAAAGTCGGACGGATTGAGTTGCGTTCGTTGGTTACATAACCTTTTTCGCCATAAACATCAGCAATGTTTAAAGCATTTTTATATTTTTCTAAACTAAAAGGCGCTTTTGCCATTTCAGCTCTTTCTTCTGCAGATAATTCCTGAACTTTATCATAGAATCCCGGAATCGTAATATGATTGTCTTCGTCATGAAGAGAAGCGATCATTTTTGCCAAAATATTAATTGGGTTCGCCACAGCTCCACCGTATAAACCAGAATGTAAATCGCGGTTTGGTCCTGTAACCTCAACCTCAACATAACTCAAACCTCTTAAACCTGTCGTGATCGATGGCTGTTGGTTAGAAATCATTCCAGTATCTGAAATCAAAATAACGTCGTTTTTCAGTTTTTCCTGATTGCGTTCTACGAACCAAGCCAAACTTGCCGAACCAACTTCTTCTTCACCTTCAATCATGAATTTTACATTACAAGGCAAATTATTGGTTTGTACCATATATTCAAGCGCTTTTACGTGCATGTACATTTGGCCTTTGTCGTCACATGCTCCACGTGCGAAAATTGCGCCTTCTGGGTGAATATCTGTAGTTTTTATAACAGGTTCAAATGGTGGTGAAGTCCATAATTCTAATGGATCTGGCGGTTGAACATCGTAGTGTCCGTAAACTAAAACTGTTGGAAGATTTGGGTCTATTATTTTTTCTCCATAAATAATTGGATAACCCGGAGTATCGCAAACTTCAACTAAATCGCAGCCTGCTTTTGATAAACTTTCTTTTACAGCCTCTGCTGTATCAATAACATCTTGTGAATATGCAGTGTCGGCACTTACCGACGGAATCTTTAATAATTCGATCAATTCATTGATAAACCGATCTTTATGTTGTTGAACGTAGGACTTAATATTTTCCATTTAAATAATTTTTATAGAAAACCAAAAGTACAAAAAAGAGAATTAATATTTTTTTTGAAATTTTTCTTTGAATATTCGAAAGTATGCTTATCTTTGCACCCACAATTACGCGGATATGGTGAAATTGGTAGACATGCCAGACTTAGGATCTGGTGCCGCAAGGCGTGTAGGTTCGAGTCCTATTATCCGCACTAAAAAAGCTTCTGAAGATTTTCAGAAGCTTTTTTGTTTTGGTCTATATTTGGTTTATAAACTCTAAAACTCACAATGATCTTATGAAAATCGATGACCTAAATTTAGATTATTATTCAGATTTTCTAGGCGAAAAAGAAATCAGATTTTATACTAATTCTAAAAATATTCCCTTTCAAAGAAATATTCAAAAAAATTCAGATGGAACTTCAACTGAATATCTACTAAAACAAGGAGAAAATGGAATTTATTTTTTTAGTTTATGGGAAGGATATTTTTATTCTTTAATATCTGAATTAAATGTTATTCCAATTTCTCCCGATTTACCCGAATTTATTACAAACTGGATTAAAAGTATTGGCTGGAGTTCGGAAGACGTTCCAGATATAATTTCCGAAAATGAAATAGATTGGTTAATTGAAAAAACCGTATTAGTTAATGAAAAAGTATTTGAAAACTCAACAGATCTAGTTTGGGATTTTAAATGCATAACAGATTTAATAATCTTCTTAAAGTTCGTAAAAGAAAATGATATGGAGTTACGAATATCTTTAGAATAATTAATTCGACTTCACTAAAAACACAAGGTACCCCTAACATTTGTCATTCCGAGGAACGAGGAATCTCCACGAGTAGCTCTACAAAGATTGTCGATTATGATTGCGAAGATGGATTGAAATCCATCCCTACAATATAATTTGTTCCTCCGGAACGCTATATAAAATTCCGAAGGAATGATTTACTTTATGGTAATAATAAAATCTAGTTTCTCATTCTTTTTTAATTTAGATTAGCCGAACAAAAGGAGAACTAAATAATTATGGAAAAATACCTTTCAAGTTTTTTTAACAGCTGGGGAAAACCAATACTTTTTTGGATTATTTCTATTCTACTTCTAATAGTTGCTGATATTATTGAAAGCCACATTTTTAAAAACATTTGTTTTGCAATTTTCGGATTTAGTTTATTATTCCTATTGATTTCCGTATTTTGCCAATTATCAAAAAGGAAATGGGTCAAAAGTATTATAACCTTATTTTTATTTGGCGGAACAATTTTTATCATTATAATTTGCATTGTTACTACATTTATTATTGAACAAGAGAAGCCCGATACTTGGGCAAAGAACTTAAAAATCCCAAAAAACATACAAATTAGTAATCCTGTTGACATGGAATCTGGTGTAAACCAAGACGAAAAAAAGCCTGATAGCATTACAAACAAAATTGTTGAAAAAACAGAATTTCAATTGTATAATTCATTTCAACCCGGACTTTATGAATATGATTTTTGGATTGGAAAAATAGAAAGCGGTACAATTTATTTAAAAGCTTTTGAGGTTACTCAAAACACAGCGCTTTCTGATGATAGACTATTCGAAACAACCCATATTAGCGTTTACAATCCTACAGATAATATACAGAAATACGGCACAAGTAATCATTTTACAATTTACGAAGGCGATTGGGGGCAACCTTACGCAGCAAGATTTGAAGTTTGGTTTAAACCTGACAATGGTAAAAAAGAACGAAAATTATTTTCTAAAAATTACAAAATCGAAGGTTGGATGCAATAATCTATTTTAAATTCTTCTAAAATTCATGTGCCTTATAAAATTTATTCAGGCTTTCGCCGAAAACCACAATAACCTCAATATTGTCATTCCGAGGAACAAGGAATCGCACGCGTTGATCGACAAAGATTGACGCTTATCTTTGCGGAATTTCTTGTGCGATTCCTCGTTCCTCGGAATGACAAACTAAACCTAAAACCTTCCTTCACTCAACATCCAAATAAGGATCAAGAACTTCTGCCAATTTATTCAACCAATAAAAATTATCATCGAGGTTATTTAATTCAGATTCCAGAGTTTCACAACCTCGCATTGAACATAACGAAAGAGCGTAATTTACTTCTCGTATAGTTTTTGCCAAATCTTTTGGGTCAATTCTATTAACAAAAAAATCTTTTATTCTGTTTTCAACTTCTTCTGAAAGTTTATTTGTGCTCATAATTTTAGAATTTAAAATATTACAAAAATCATCAGGAACATTTATTTAATATGAGCAAATATGCCTTCAACTCTAATTATTTTTTTCATATAGAAAATCAAATTTTCGGCTAAAGCCCTTCCCTCTCAAACATAAAAAACCTCCAGCTAAAGCAGGAGGCAATTTATTTAGCTTTCTTATTCAATAAAGTAAATGTGTTTCACTTGTTATTTCTCGTATCTCGAAATGACAATTCTTTATGATTAAAACACAGCAAAAATCCTTTTAATCTTAACAATCTGTGGCTAAAAAAACTTTGCAACTTCGCTCCCGATAGCTATAGGGATTGCTAGATTAAAACTGCCAAAGCTTAGCAATTCAGAAATTTCTTTAAATCTTTTTGTATTTAGTATTTAAATATTCTTATTTTTAAAACACCAAAAACCTAATTCTCAATATTTTGCTTGTTTTTAAATCTCAAAAAACATTTAGAACACATGAGGAAATACAAATTATTAGTTATTCTTTTAGGGATTATTGCCGTTTTTTACGCTGCAAGAACAATCCGAACCTTTACTGTTAAACACAAGGCTCAAACTCTGGAATCGGAACATTTTATTATTTCCTACGACGGAATTTATAAAAGTGAAGCTGAAAAACTAAGCGAACATCTTGAAAACAATTATGCTGAAATAAGAACGAATTTAAAAGATGTAAAACACGGCCTGATAAAGGTTTTTGTTTACGGTTCGCAATACAAATTTAGTGTCGCTACTGGTTTAAAAGAAAATGCAAACGGCACAAGCCGCGGTCCAAATGAATTTCATTTTGTCTGGACAAACTGGTTTAATTCGATTTTCCCAGACGATCCGCTAAAAACGGCTCTGCATGAATTTACGCATTGCGTTCAGTTAAATATATTAATCGACAAAGCAAAAGAAACGATTACAACACAAAACCGCTCTGAGTTTGATAAGCAATTTGATAAAAAGTTTGCAGCCGAATATCCGCGCTGGCTTTGGGAATCGATCAGTATTTTTAAAGCTGGAGAGGTAAATTCATTAAGCGTAAAATATGCCAAAAGCAAAAACCTAACTTTAGAAGAACTAAATCACAGTAATCAGATTTACAATATTGGCTACACGATAATCGAATATCTTACCCAAAAATGGGGAAATGATATACTGCCAAAACTGATTGCTTCTTTTGGGAATATTGAGAAAACATTAAATATATCAACTAAAGAATTTGAAAAAGGCTGGATTGCTTTTTTGGAGGAGAAGTATTAAATGATTTTAAATTTCGGCTAGTTTGTCATTTCGAGGAACGAGAAATCGCACTCGTGAATCTACAAAGAGAATCGCCAATCTTTGCCGGGTTTCTAATGCGATTTCTCGTTCCTCGAAATGACAAACTGTACGTTGAATGAAAATGTTTTAAAAAATTTGATCTTAAAAAAAATTGTATGATATAATCGAAAAGTCGTTATTTGCCAGAGATTTGCAACAGTAAATAGTTCAACAAATCAGCCTCAATCCAAAACAATAATAATGCTTTTTAATTCAATCAATTTTGCAATATTTTTACCTGTAATATTTATTCTTTATTGGCTTATCAATAAAAAATCCCTTCAGTATCAAAATATTCTTCTGCTGGTTTCGAGTTACTTTTTTTATGCCTGCTGGGATTGGCGTTTTTTATTTCTTTTGATTTTTTCTACCCTATTAGATTATTTTACAGGATTGAAAATGTATAATGCTAAAAACATTCAGATAAAAAAATTCTGGTTTTGGCTTAGTATTTCGATCAATTTAGGTTTTTTAGGAGTATTTAAATACTATAACTTTTTTGCTGAATCTTTTGCCGCAGCCATCTCAAATTTTGGATTACAGGTAAATCCATGGACTTTAAAAGTTATTCTTCCTATTGGGATTTCTTTCTATACCTTTCATGGTTTATCGTATGTAATTGACATTTATAAAAACCGAATTTCGGCAGAAAAAAACTTCATCGATTATTCTGTTTTTGTCTGTTTTTTTCCGCTTTTAGTGGCCGGTCCTATTGAACGTGCCACGCATCTTTTGCCTCAAATTAAGCAAAAAAGAACTTTTGATTACGAAAAAGCCGTCGATGGATTAAGGCAGATTTTATGGGGATTGTTTAAAAAAATAGTTATTGCAGATCAGTGTGCTGAATATGCCAATCAAATTTTTAATCATTCTAATGATTATTCCGGAAGTACTTTGGTTGTAGGTGCTGTGTTTTTTGCTTTTCAAATTTATGGGGATTTTTCGGGATACTCGGATATTGCATTAGGAGTTGCCAGACTTTTTGGAATAGAATTACTGCGAAATTTTGCTTTCCCTTATTTTTCAAGAAATATTGCTGAGTTTTGGCGACGCTGGCACATTTCTCTTTCTACTTGGTTTAGGGATTATCTTTATATACCGTTAGGCGGAAGCAAAGGTGGAATCTATAATCAAATAAGAAACACTTTTATTATTTTTATTGTCAGCGGATTTTGGCACGGTGCAAACTGGACTTTTATTATTTGGGGATTCTTAAATGCGTTGTACATTATGCCGTCCATTATTTTAAAAAACAACCGAAATAACCTGGATACAGTTGCACAAGGCAAATATTTTCCAAACCTAAAAGAATTATTTACAATGTGCTTAACTTTTGGTTTAACTGTTTTCGCATGGATTTTTTTCAGGGCAGAAAATCTTGAACATGCATGGAATATTATATCTCATATATTCTCTCATACATTGTTTACAAAACCAGAAATTCTTCCCAAAAAATTTCTCTTTTTACTGCTTATTTTTATGCTGATTGAATGGATTGGCAGAGAACAAGAATTTGCGATAGCTAAATTCGGAACATCATTTCCTCGTATTATTCGCTGGGGTTTTTATTATGCTATTGTAGTGGCAATATTTTATTTTTCAGGTTCAGAACAACAATTTATTTATTTCCAGTTTTAGCCATGAAAAAGTTTATTTTAAAATCAATTCTTTTTGTAATTCCAGTATTGCTTTTTGTAATTTTTATAGAAAACATAGTAAGAAGTGTGCCTAATGATTATTCTATTAAAAAAGAATATCTGGATAAAAATTCCGATAAAATTGAAGTTTTAATTCTGGGAAGTTCTCATACCTATTTTGGAATTGATCCTGAATATTTAAAACTAAAAAGTTATAATAGTGCTTACATCTCACAATCTGTTGATTATGACTTTGAAATTTTAAAGAAATATAAAACACGTTTTAAGCAATTAAAATTTATCGTTATTCCTATTGATTATTTTTCGCTTTATTCCAGACTTGAAGAAGGAACTGAAAAGTGGAGAATAAAAAATTATAATATATACTATAATATAAACAGCAGTGGTCCTTTTAAATTATCCAATCATTTTGAATTGCTAAATGGAAAAGTCAGCGATAACATAATGCGGGCTAATTTATATTATAAGGAACATAAAAATGATAACATTACCTGCAATAAATTGGGATGGGGAACAACCTACAAATCTGAAAAAAGTTTAAACTTAGCCGAAACAGGTAAAACCGCAGCAAAAAGACACACTATAAACATACACAACAATATTTATTACGAAGAAAATATTAGGACGATTAAGTCTATTATTCAACTGGCTGGAGAAATTAATACGAAAGTAATTTTTATCACTTCTCCTGCTTACAAAACTTATACGGCTAATCTGGAACATAACCAGCTTAATAATACTATTAGCTTCATGAATAAAATAGCTAAAGACAATCGAAATGTTATGTATTATAATTTATTAAATGACAAATCCTTCATTGACAAAGATTTTTATGATGCCGATCATTTAAACGAAATAGGAGCGAAAAAACTATCATTAAAAATAGACCGCATAATAAATTATAAAACGAGTAAGGCTTTAGAATAATAAAAATTCATCTAGTTTGTTAATATAAAATTCCATTAAAAAACCTTTGTCAAAGTTTAAACCTTTGACAAAGATCTCTAGTATAGTTTTGGAATTTCTAAGAATTGAAATTTAATAATTCAATTATCTTATCCACATTAATTTCACTATAATCATTAATATAAAAATCACATACAGGAAGTTGTTCTTTTGTATGCGTACTCAAAACACCAACGACTTTCATCCCGGCATTTAGTCCCGCAGTAATTCCCGAAAAAGAATCTTCGAAAACCACACAATCAGACGGAGAAACTCCAACACGCTCTGCCGATTTTAGATAAACTTCAGGATTTGGTTTATGAAACGTAACGTCTTCGCTGGACATCATCGAATCCATTTTGTCTGTGATTTTTAAGGCGTTTATAATCAAATCCAGATTCGCACGCGGCGCCGATGTTGCAACTGCCGTTTTGAATGCGCGAGATTTTAATTCGCTTAAAAAATCCAAATAATGCGGAATCGTATCGACTTTGTCTTTATAAATTTCACGGAACATTCCTTCTTTTTCGTCTTCGAGTTTTAAAAGTTCTTCTCCCGCAATTGGACGTTTGAAGAAATGCGTCATGATGTAACTATTATGTTTTCCGTACATATGTTCTTCAAATTCTTCATTGGTATAAGGAACATTATATTTATCAAAAAATGCCTCAAAAGCCTTCACATGATGTGGATTGGTGTGCGAAATCACGCCATCCATATCAAAAATTACACATTGCTGTTTCATTTTATATTTTTGTTTTTTAACGGCTGCAAGATACTGATAAGTGTGGTTTACCGCAAAGTTGTGTGGAGGTTTCTCGCAGCGTTTTTTTAATCTCGCAAAGTCGCAGAGCCGCAAAGTTTTTTTTAAGTAATTCTTTAAACGCACTTTTGTCATCCTGAGGAACGAAGGATCACAATAGAAACTCGACAAAGATTGGCGATTCAGTTTGCGGAATTTCTCGTGTGATCCTTCGTTCCTCAGGATGACATAAAATGAGACAAAACTTTGAACTTGAAACTTGAAACAAAAAAACTACCCAATCCAAATTTTACTTTTAACCAAAGTCATCGTCTGTCTTAAATGTTGATTACACGCAATCAAAATAATTAAAACCAACAAACCATAGCCCACAATCGTGTAAATCTCCATATCGGCCAATAAAGTGGCTTGTTTGGCAACTGTTCCGAAGACTTTTTTCAACGCCAAAGTATTCGCATTATCTGCAGAATATCCTTTTGCCATAAAACTCTGTGCTGTTGCGGTTATAATTTGCTGCGCTTCGGGATTTTCGCCGGTTACAAATTGGCTTAGTTTTAAAAAGTGTTTTTTGTTTAAAAATACGGTCGCATTCTGCATGACACAAAACCCAATTGTACTTCCCCAAAAACGTCCCGAAACGCCTACAATTCCCGAAGAAACAGCCATTTTTGCCGGAACCGAAGATGTCGTAAATAAGATTAAAGGAACGAATAAAAAGCCAACTCCAATTCCTTGTAAAAAGTATGGAATAATAATATCTGATAAAGCCACATCGGGCACAAAAAGAAATGTAAACCAAAAATGAAATAAAGCAATCAACGAGAAACCAATTATAAAAATGATTTTCGTAGAAACGGATTTCATCAGGAAAAAAGCAGCTAAAATTAGTCCGATTACATTTCCCAATCCGTTTATGTATTGCACGCCCGCAACGCGCGAAGGATCCCAATTCCAAATGGAAAACATCGCCGAATGACAAAGACTCAGCGTTGCTCTGCTGATATAGAAAAGGAAAAACAATAAAAATCCGATTCGGAGATTGGCATATTTGAAGACTTCAAAATCAAAAGTGGGTCTTTTTACCAAAAGTTCTTTAAAGATGAACAAACCGCCTGTAATCAAAGCAATCATCAGCATTAAAACCATTTCAGAAGAATCGAACCAATATTTTTTCTCGGCATAAACAAAAAAGTAGGCACCGCAAAGAATGGCAGTTAAAACCAAAAAATAACTCATCCAGTCGATTTGATACAACGGAATTTTCTTTGTGATTCGGTGCCCACGAAAAGTAACTAAGATTAAAAAGACATTCAAAACCTGCAAGCCGCCCGAAACATACAGCATGTATTTCCAATCGTAATGATCCAGAAACCAAACCGCAATATTCATAATAAAAGGCGTTGACAATAACAGCGAACCGTAATAAAACGAAAAACCAATTATAATGGCATTTTTAGAATTAAACTGCTCAATCAACAATTGTCTGATCGTAATTACCGGAAGCGCCATTAAAATTCCTTCGGCAATTCTGAGCATTAAAAAAAGATAAAAATTGGTAATATACGCCGATGAAACAATCGTAATCCCGATTAAGGAATACACGGCCATCAGGTAATTTTTTGCAGGGAAAAAACTCGAAAATCGGCTTTCGATCAAAATCGTTGCCAGCAAAGTTCCGTACGTGACGCACATTGCAAACTGCAAATCTTCGGGCTCAATGTCCAGAAAACTTGCTGCATACGTTACATTTGAAGTATAAACTCCCAATAAAATCATGGAATGCAAAAGGCAGACAAACAAAATAATAATGATTGCCCATTTTGGAACCCAGGATTTAAAAATACTTTTATCTTCCATTTTAGTGTGCTGCAATCACAGTGATATTCATTCCCGCTCTTAAAAAATCGGTTTGTTTGTCGTTGTCTTTTAACTGAATTCGAACCGGAATTCTTTGCTCAATTTTCACGAAGTTTCCTGTTGCATTATCTGGAGGAAGCAATGAAAATCTTGCTCCGCTCGCAGGCGATAAAGAAGCAATTGTACCTATGAAAGTTTTGTCGCTCACGGCATCGGCTTTAATTTCAACATCCTGACCAACGGTTAAATATTGCAATTGTGTTTCTTTAAAATTAGCCGTAATCCATTTTTCTTTACTTACGATTGAAAGCAGAGATTGTCCTTCTTTTACCAATTGTCCAGGCTGTAAAGTTCGTTTTCCAACCCAGCCGTCATAAGGCGCCGTAATGATCGTGTACGAAAGAAACAATGCCGCATTATCTGCCAAAGCTTGTTTCGACGCGATATTCGTTTGCGTTGTCGGAACATTTGCTTCAGCAACAGAAGTGCTTAAAGTCGCCGAATGAATTCTGTTTTTCATTTCTTCAAAATGCGCCTGAGCCGATTCATAATCTGCTTTTACTTTTTCCAATTGCTGAGACGTTGCCGCTTCATCTTTTACCAAAGCTTTATACCTTTCGTATTCTAGTTTTGTTTTCCAAAGATTCGATTTTGCGCCTTCTAACTGCGATTCGTTAATTGCCGTTGCACTTGCCGTTGTAACCGCATTTCTTTGCGCCACAACGCTATTTTGCTGTGCGTTTTGAACATCGGCAAGCGCCACATTCAGTTTAGATTTGTATTCACGATTGTCTATTACAACCAAAGTATCGCCTTTATGCACAAACTGATTTTCATCAAAACGAACTTCCTGCACATAACCCGTAATTCTCGACATAATTGGCGTTACATATTGCTCGACTTGCGCGTCATTAGTTTCTTCGTGGTTTCTGTTGAATACATAAAACCAAATTCCTAAAATAACTCCGCTTATCACAAGTGCGCACGCAATAACTGTTATTAATATATGAAACGTTCTGTTTCTTCTAGTTTCATTTTTTATCTTAACCATAGCTTTTTCTATTCTCTATATTCTATTTTCTAAGTCTTGTCTCTTGCTTCTTTCTTCTAAAAACCCCTAACTCTGTGGCATAATCCCCGCAGTATGAAGCAGTTCATAATGTTTTAAAACCGCATCCAATCGAGTAGAAATTTTGTTGTATTTCGCCTGAAGCAAAGCATTATCCGCATCGACCATTTCGGTAATTAAAACCAGCTGATTTAAGTATTTCAGCTTTACGATTCGGTAATTTTCATTGGCTAAATCCAAGGCTTTATCAACAACTACAAACTTTTCAAGGATTTCCTGATACTGCGTATGTTCTTTATAAAGCTTGTCTTGAATTTCATCTTTAATGATTTCAGACTGCATTTGCTGCCATTCGATTTTTTTGTTGGCTTGTTCTACTTTAGTTTTGTTTTTATATAAAGCCGAAATATCAAAACTAGCTTCGATTCCCACTTGACCTAAAGTGTACAAATACGGATTTGGCGGAAAAAATTTGTAGTTTGGATAATAAAAACCATAATTCCCAAAGAAGTTTACCGTTGGCAGATAATTTCCTTTAACCAATTGCAATTCTGTTTTTTTGATATTTAATTCTTGGCTCGCAATTCGCATTTCTTCATTAGCAAACGCTTTTTCCAAGTAAAAATCATACGGATCCAAACCGTTCATTTCGTCTAAACTTGACGTTGTATCAATCGCAATTTCTTCATTTTCAGGAATCTGAATTAAAGTTTTCAGATCGTGAAGCGCAATTTTTATGTTTTTGGAATTTGTAAGCGCATTTAATTCACGATCCGAAAGCTGTAATTCGGCTCTAATGACTTCGTTTTTTGTAACCGTTCCGTGTTTTTGAAGCGATTGTACTTCTTTCAATCGGCTTTTTTCTTCTTTGATGTTTTCTTCAAAAATCTTCTGAAGTTCCATCATTTTATAAATCGACAGATAATTTGCTACAACTTCAAGCTCAATATCATTTTCGGTCTTTTCTGTTTTTATTTTAGCAATTTCGCTTTCCTGATTCGCAATTTTGATGGCATTATTAATTTTATTACCCGCATAAATTGGCATTTTAAAAGTCGAATTCACCTGATAAATTTCGGGAATTGCCTTGGTGACTTCTTTTCCATTTAAGAAACCGCTTCCTTTAAATTCGGTAATATTCGTAATTCTGGAATACTCACCGTTTAATTCGATGTCTGGCAAGCGGAGTTCTTTTCTTTCTTTGATGTTTTGCTCCGAGAGCGTGATCTCTAGTTGAGATCGAAGGATTTTTTTGTTGTTCTCTTTTGCTAGTTTCAAAGCTTCTTTCAATGAAACCGAATGAACTTCCTGCGCTTGTAAACCGTTGAATGTTAACACAATTAAGAGTAACAGCAGGATTCTGGAAAAACAATCGTCTGTAGAGTTTGTTGTTTTAAGGAACATGATAATAATTTATGCTGCAAAGTTCCTTCATTTTTCTGTTGACTGATAATTCTAAAAAGTCAATAACATATTCATTTCGGACAAATGTTAAAATCGTATTTCCCGAAAACGTTATATTAAAATATTGAAAAACAATTTATTACAAAATGGATTTGACTTGTGAAATAAAACTATTTACTTCTTTCCAAAATTTCTTTTCCATTTAAATAATCGGAAGGTCTTTGTCCTAGAATCTTAAAAAAAGTATTACTGAAAGTCGGAACACTATTGTAGCCAACTTCTTGAGCTACCTCTTTTACCGAAAGTTTTCTTTCTAATAAAAGTTCGATTGCTTTTAAAATTCTGCGAATGGTATAATATTGAATAAAAGACATTTTGAGATCCTTCTGAAATAAGCGATACAAAGAGCGCTCGCTATAGCCGAATTCATGTGCAACCTCAGAAAACAAAATTGTTTCACCAAGATTATTCTCAACATGTCGAAGAATTTTCCCTAAACGTTTATCTTTTGGCTGTGGTAATTCTAAAGGTAAATTATTGGTACAAATTTGAGGAAGAATCGCTTTTATCGCTTTTGCAATGGTAAAGTTTGGAGAACCCTTCTTCAAATCACCATTCCACTGATTAGTGAAAAGCATCATTTGCAGCAGTAAATTATTCACCGGATAAATACCTTCGTTTTTATAGAATTCATCTTCGTCTTTTTCAACCGGAAAATACAGATTTCGCATCATCACATGTTCTGACTTTGGCTCAATACTATGCTCTAAACCCGCCGGAATCCAAATAAAATGTCTTGCAGGTAAAAAGTACGATTTCGTTTCAGTTGTTACAAAAACTACATCGCCTTCTGCATATAACATTTGTGCTTTATCGTGTTTATGCCTTGGAACGAACAATTCTCCCATTATATCATGATGGCAATAAATGCTTTTTTTATCAGCATCTACTTTTGTGATGTAATATTGGTCTACTTTAAAGGTTGATTGTTCCATTTAAACGATACGATGATTCGTACTATAAAGATAAGAAAGAAATTTAACCGCAAAGCACGCAAGGTAAAAGCGCAATCCCGATAGCTATCGGGAGCATAGCTTTATAAGCTTAAAATTTAGCCACAGATTAAAGGATTAAAAGGATTTTCAAAATCTGTGTAATCTGAGTAATCTGTGGCCAAAAAAACCTTTGCGAACTTTGCGTAAATCTTAGCGCCTTTGCGGTAAAACCCTAAAAACAAAAAATGCCTTTCCGTTAAGAAAGGCATTTTAAATTTAAGCGGTCTGGACGGGACTCGAACCCGCGACCCCATGCGTGACAGGCATGTATTCTAACCAACTGAACTACCAAACCCACTGCTTTATTGTGAGTGCAAAAATACAACAGAAGTTGGATTCTGCAAGGGTTTTTAAGAATAAAAATTGAGAAATTTTTAATTGGTTAAATTCCAATATTTTAAAATTCCAGAACTAAACCAAAAAACAAGAACTTTCTTTCTTTTTAACCGAAATCCCGATAGTTTTCTTTCAAATAAAAATATTTATCCTATTTAAACATAGCCCATGGTTTCAACCACGGGGACACAATGATGACCACAATTTCGTTTCCCGTGGTTGAAACCACGGGCTATATTTAAAATGCAATGAGTATAAAAGCGCAAAGTCCGCAAAGCTTAAAAAAAACTTTGCGGACTTTGCGTAAATCTTAGCGCTCTTTGCGGTTAAACTCGATATGTCTTAAATCAAAAAAGCCATCCACAAAAGTGGAAAGCTTTTCATTGGTCTAACTACTAAACCAGCTACGAGTTACAAAGTCGTAGCAAAACAACACAACTAATCTTAGATACCGTATTTGGGCAAAAAAGCCTTTCTGTTAAGAAAGGCTTCTCCCAATATTGCGGTCTGGACGGGACTCGAACCCGCGACCCCATGCGTGACAGGCATGTATTCTAACCAACTGAACTACCAAACCTCTGCGTTATTGCGGTTGCAAAGATAGTACAGAATTTCATTTCTGCAAGTGTTTTGATAAAAAAAATGAAATAAATTTTCAAATTCTTAGCCAAAGTTTTGTTTTTCAACTAAATATGTAGTCAATATTTTTTCAAAATTGTCGCCCACATTTACCGGAACGTACTTAATTTGGTTCTTCGCACAGGTTAAAGCCAGGTTTTTAAAGTAGGCTTCTACCCTTTTTTCATATTCAACTTTAACATTATCGGCAAAAATCGAAACTTCTTCTCCCGATTCTAAGTCTATAAATTTTCTTGGTGCGTTGTCAAAATCAAATTTCAATTCAGTCTCATTATCAACCACATGAAACAAAACTACTTTGTGTTTGTTGTGTTTAAGGTGCTGTAAAGCGTTAAAAAGCTTTTCATCGTCTTCGGACTGAAACATATCGGTAAATAAAATAATCATCGAACGGCGGTGCATTTTCTCTGCTATTTGATGCAGATATGTAATGGTATCGGTCGTTTTTTTGACTTTTGGCTGTACTAATAAATCTTCCAGTTTGTTCAAAAGCATTCTGTGGTGACGATCGCTTCCTTTTTCTGGAGCATAATATTCATATTTGTCCGAGAAAACGCTTAAACCAACTGCATCGCGCTGTTTTTTTAAAATATTCATTAAAACTGCCGAAGCCAAAACCGCAAAACCAATCTTCTTTTCATAAAATGGCTGATTCGATTTTAGTTCGGGATAATGCATTGACGACGAATTATCGACAATAAGATGACAGCGCAAATTGGTTTCTTCCTCAAAACGTTTCGTGTATAAACGGTCTGTTTTAGCAAATAATTTCCAATCAATATGTTTAGTACTTTCGCCTGCGTTATAGACTTTATGTTCAGCAAATTCAGCTGAAAATCCATGAAACGGACTTTTATGCATTCCGGATATAAAACCTTCTACAACCTGATTTGCCAGCATTTCGAGATGCTGAAAACTTGAAACTTTCTCTATTTCCGATTCGATTTTCATTCGGTTTCTTTTTTAATATTTTGTGCTTTGTAAAGCAAATCTGTGGCCTGAAATAATTTCCTTTTCAGAATCGGACTAAAATTAGGGTTTTCTTTTAAGAATCGCTGTACTTCATCAAAAGCAAATTTAGACGAATATTTCCCAACTGTATCTTCAAGCCAGTCTTTCGGGAAGAAAATATCTCCAGTACGCTGAATTTCATCAACCAAATCTAATGAAAATCTAATATATTTTTGTGCACTTTCTTGGCGAAGCGGATGATGAATGTTACTCAAACCAATCTCAACCCATGCTTCTTTTTCACGGTTTTTTTCCTCTTTTAAAGATTCCATAAAAGCATTTCGAACTGATTCATCTTTTGATAATGACGGAAGAAGGAATTCAAATCGTTTTTGTTTATCAGGATTTGAAATCGTTGTTCTGGTTTTTTCTAAAATTTCATCTGCTTTTTCATGTTTAAATATTGCCAGATTCATCGCCATATTGGTAAAATCGTCTTCGTTTAGTTTTAAACCCGGAATTACGATTTCTTTATTCCAAATTTGATATAATTTGGCTTTCGCCGAAGAGGAATAACCGGTTGAACTAAAAAAACCAAATAATGTCTTTTTTACATTGGCAGATGAATTTGTCTGCAAGCGTGAATATAAAGTATAACTCAATAAAGTCTGCACTCTTTCTTGCTGTTTTTGGGTTAAAAATCTCCAGTAAATTGAGTTCAGATTATTAGATACAATTCGCAAAACCAATTCATTTTCTTCAAATTGAATTCCTTTAAAAAAACAATTAAAAGCTTCATCTACAGAAATATTCCCAATCAGCATATTTTCATACAAATTACTGTAGGCAGAAGCTCTTGCAACCTCATCTTTTAAGGTTGAAATATAATCTAAATTATTACCGTCAAGCGGAAAAACTCCGTATCCAAAACCATTATAATTATAAATAATCGTGTTTGGTTTTTCGAGTCCGGCAGCTTCTTTTAAAACAATGTTTTTGTCTTTAATGTTTACGTTTAAAATTTTGACATTGTCATCATAAACTAAACCAATTTGAAAAACCTGAGGCCAGATATTATTAGATTTATCTTCGGCGTTTTGCTGAATTTCAAACTTTTTAATTTGACCTTTAGAATCGTATTCTATTTTATCTGTAAAAATGGCCCTTCCGGATTTGTTAACCCAGACTTCACTCCATTTTTTCATATCGAGCGGCGTTTCGGCATCAAGGATTTCTACGAGATTATTCCAGTCGGCATTGTCGTTGGCATATTTTGTAATGTATTTTTCGATTCCTTTTTGAAAAGCTTCAGCTCCCATCGAAGCTTCTAACTGACGCATCATAATTGGGGCTTTATTGTAAATAATGGCTCCGTAAAGCGATCCGGCATCTTTTAAATTTTCCAAATGCTGTTTTATCGGATGTGTGCCCAAAGATCGGTCTTCCGCGAAAGCGTTACTATAATGCGCTGTAAAAAACTGCAGATTATGATTGACTTTTGGGAAAATTGGATTCATAATTTTATCGGCCATAAAATTGGCAAATACTTCTTTCATCCAAACATCGTCAAACCATTTCATCGTTACTAAATCGCCAAACCACATATGTGAAGTTTCGTGCGCGATGAGTTTTGCACGATTTAATTTCTCGCTGTCGGTTGCACTGTTGTCCAGAAACAAAGTCGATTCCCTGTATTGAATTGCGCCAACATGTTCCATTCCGCCATATTGAAAAACTGGAATTGCAGCAAAATCTAGTTTTTGAAACGGGAATTTATAATTGGTATATTTTTCTAAGAAATCTAAAGATTGTTGATGAAGCCTGAAAATAGTATCTGTACTGGATTTTATCTTTTCAGGATTATTTTCACGATACAGCATCGTCATTTCTAAACCTGGTTTTTGTGTTGCGCTTTTGAATTTTCCGGCAACGAAAGAAAACAAATACGTACTCATTTTATCTGATTCTCCAAAATGGTACGTTATGAAATCGCCTTTTTCGAGTTTCTCTTTTACATCGGCTCCAGCCAAAACCGACCAATCTTTTGGAACAGAAAGACTCAGTTTATAAGTCGCTTTTATATCCGGCTGATCAAAACACGGAAATAATGTACTTGCACGATCGGGAACTAAAAGTGTATAAAGGAAATCGTCGTTTCGGTTTAAAGATAAATTGCCTGCGATGAAGGAAATTGAAATGGTATTTTTTCCTAAAACTAAAGCTGAAGGAGAAATTACAATATGTCCGTTTTCATGAACAACTGCAGTGCCTTTTCCGTTTACGGTAACTGTTTTTATGTTTGAAGTTTTCTCTTTAAAATCTAAAAGTAAAGGCTGGCTTAAATCAGACAAATTCAAATTTAAATTCAAATGTGAATTAATATTTTCCTCTTTCTGATTCGGAATCTCAAAAGACAATTCGTATTGAATAGCTGAAATCTGTTTTTTACGAAATTGGGCCAATTGTTCTGAAACTCCATTTTCTAAAAATGCACTTTCTTTTTCTTTTAATTGAGCAAAACCAATTTGAATCAACATAACAAAACAAAGAAAGCTGTACAGATTTTTCATTTTTTAGAGATATAAGATTCGTTAAAAATAAAAAAAGTTTGCCACGAATTGCACGAATTTTCACAAATTATAATAACTAATTGAAATGGTTAAAGTCAATTTTATAGAATTAGACCTGACTGGTTTTAAAAACCTGTCAGGTCTAAAATCAAATCGTGGCAAACTTTTCCTTCAACTTTAATCTCTATTTTTAGTTGAAACAAATAAGAAGCTGCAGCACAACATCAAAAAAAAGAATGTGTCCATTTTTATTCGTTTAAATTCATTGTTTAGTACCAAATGTGAAATGGAATATCTAGATCTTTTATATCGTTATTCCATTTTATTTCTCTCTACAACATCAAAATATTATAGTGCATTTTCTAACTTCAGTTTAATGGAAAAAAAGGTTTGACGAGTGCCAAACCTTTTTCCAAACTTACTAATTCAAGCTATCCAAAAATAAAATTATTCAGTTTGTTGAAATTCAAAACTTAAATCTCCTGCATTATAATTTGCAGAAACATTGGTTGGGAAAGTTTGTGCTGTTCCGCCTATCCATCTGTATTCGTTAAATGTGATATTTCCGGCAACAATTGGATAAGTAACATTGGTTAAGTCTGCTTTATTCTTTTTATACCAGTCGTTTGAGTTCATGGTGATCATATATTTTTTGTCTTTTTCAAGACCTAAAACGCTGATTTCTTTTGTAACCTGAACATCTGCAGTTGCAACATTTAAAGTTTCAGAACGCAAAACAGCTTTTGATGCATAGTCCCAAATTGTTACACGTAATGTTGGGTTTACTGCCGGCAATTTTAAGGTAATTGCTTTAAGGTTTCCCTTTACAGTTGGTGTAAAAACCAATCCAAATTCATAATCACCAGCATTTATAAAATTGGTTACCGTAGAAAATCCGGTTTGAGTATAATAAACCGCTAATGGGTTTTCTGTTTCAAATTTTGGCGTGTTGTCTTTATCATCGTCGCTGCTGCACGAAATAGTAAAAATTGAGACTGTTAAAAGGATAAAAAGTGTTTTTATAGTTTTCATAAATAATTATATTAATTGGTTCTTATTTGGTTTATTAAATTGATTTTTTTCAGAGCTTACGGCTGAATGTTGAAACGTGCACAAACTTCTTCGTAGCTCATTTTAGAGTAATCTACTTTTGCTGTTTTTGCTGTTGCCGCAACTCCTCCCGGAATTAAAATATATCTCCAGCCAAGTGATACCGGAAGACCTAATGTTCCTACTTGATCGTGTCTGAATCTGAATAGTTTAATTTTTTGCAAGGTTGAAATAGCTGTAATTGTATTAGCTGCTCCGCCAGCTGTCGATGTGTAAGGCAGTGTATAAACACTTCCCGAAAAAGACATATAAACTAAGATTGTTCCTTTAGCTAAAATATCTGTTGATAGTTCTGGCGCATTAATAGAAGTAGACAATCCAGAAGTACCATCTATCGTTTCTGCAGCTGCCGCTGGGGCATTTATCCAAGCACTATAAATTACATTTGCTGTTCCTGTTGCTCCGTCAACACCGTCATCGCCGCTGCATGAAATTGTAAAAATTGCTAATAAAAAAATTGAAAAAAGGGTTTTAGAAAATTTCATAATAATTTTAGTTTTAAATTGGTCAAATCGTTCTTATTTAATTCAATAACATTATTTTTGTAAAACTCAGGAGGCTGTCAGGGATAGTTATTTTCAGCTTTCGAATGAATTACAAGGCAAATTTGCACGATTAAAACCGCGGTAAAAACAGTCAATAGACAAACAACATTTTAAATAGACAGACGACATAAAATAGGTTTGAATGATGAAAAAATACTCTTGTATTATTGTTGATGACGACGAAATTGACAGACTGACTGTATTGTCTTTTGCTAAAAAATTCCCGATTCTGGATATTTTAGGTGTTTTTGATTCTGCCGAAGATGCGCTTCCGTTTATAGAAGAAAAAAAAGTTGATATCTTATTTCTGGATATTGATATGCCGGATTTAAATGGTATTGAATTCAGAAAACAAGCTTTGGATATTCCGGTTTGTGTTTTTATTACCGCACATCCTGAACATGCTGTTGAGAGTTTTCAAATAGAAACTTTGGATTTTATCGTAAAACCTTTAAAACTGGATCGCTTTACGCAAACCGTAAGCCGAATTGAAGAGTTTATGGAAATCAAGTTAAAAGCTTCTCTTTTTGAAGCCAGCATTGGCGGTGATACTATTTATATAAAAGAAGGCCACGATCAGACTAAAGTAAAACTTCACGAAATTTTGTATCTCGAAGCACTAAAAGATTATACTTTGATTATTACCGATAAAAAAAGACATTGTGTTTTATCGAGTATTGGAAATTTATTGAAAGAAGATCATTTTCAATCTTTTATTCGAATTCACAGAAGTTATGCCGTTCAGAAACAGTTTATTCAGAAGATGAATTCGACAGAAATTATTTTAAACAATAATGTCACGATTCCGGTTGGGAGAAGTTACAAAGAAAACTTAAACCTGATTTAGATGAAAAAAGTCGGATTTTTGTTTTTGTTCTTTATCAGTATTTCTGTTTTTGCACAACAAGAACCGAATTTGTCCCGATATAAAACTACAGACGAAAAACTAAAAATCTGGCTCAAATATGCTACAGAACTTTTAGATAAAGAAGATTATTCGAAAGTTATAATTGCTGCACAAAAAGGAATTGAGCTTTCTAAAAATCATCCTGCCTACACAAGCCGGTTTTATCTTTATATTGGAACTGCTTATGAATTCAGCAATAACCAATATCAAAAGGCTTTGGTTAATTATGAGCAATCTTTGAAATATGCCCAAATAGGAAATCATCTAAAAAATAAAACTTCGGCCTTAATGCGGCTCAATTATATTTATTATTCGCTGAATGATACTTTAAAAAGGAAAGACTTAATTGTTTATATCAAACAAGTTCTCGACACTACAAAAAACACTTATACACAGGCTGTACTTAACGGAAGTTTAGGTGAATATTATCTCGATTATGCTCAATATGAAAACTTTATTAAATATCAGCTAAAAGCGATTACGTATAAAAAACTGCTTAAAAAAAGCACTCCAAATATTGAAAATATTGGTGTTTCGTACAGCCAGATTGCGAGTGCGTATATCAAAATGAAACAATTTGATAAAGCAATTGAATATTTAAATGAAGCAAAACCTTATATAAAAACTTCTCCGTATGTAAGTGCATTTTCGTGCAATTATTATATGCAGTGTTTTGCTGCGCAGAAAAAACCCGACAGCGTTTTGAAGTATTACAAGTTAATTTATACTTACCCAACTGTAAAAGATTCTTTGTTTCTTAATTTGAGTTTTGCCAATCAAAGTATGTCTAAATTTTATGCTGATAAAGGCCAGATCAATACAGCGTATAATTATGCTAAAAAAGCAGTTTTGTTTGGGCAAAAATCAACCGACGAAGAAATTCTAATGGAAGCCAACACCATTATGGGAAGGGTTTTATATGAAAAAAGAGACTATAAAAGTGCGATTGAAACGTTGAAAAAAGCATCGGTAAATGCTTTAAATTATGACAAAGAATTCTTTGTTACTATAAATAAAAAACTCTCTCAAAGTTATGCTGCGCTGGGACTTTGGGAAGAAGCTTTTCATTATAACGAAATATACAGCAAGTACAATGACGAAATGATGCACGAATCAGCGAAACAAAGTATTGCAAATGCCGAAGCCCGTTATCAAAATAAAACCAAACAACAAAAAATCAACAATCTTTCGACCGAAAACACGATTAAAAATATTCAGATTGACGAAGCTAAAAAACAGCGATTGTATTTAATTTCGGGATTAGCCTTAGTTGCAATTATCGGATTGTTATTATTCAACCAAAACCAAAATAGAAAAAAAACCAATCAGAAACTACAGGTTTTAAATCAGGAATTAGACGAAGCCAATAAAATAAAAGCGAGATTCTTTAGTATTTTAAATCACGACTTAAGAAGTCCGGTTTCTAATTTGATTCATTTTTTACATCTTCAAAAAGAAAACCCTGAATTAATTGACGAAGAAACGGCTGCGAGAATGCAGACTAAAGTTATTTCGGGAGCTGAAAATTTATTAACTTCTATGGAAGACATTTTGCTTTGGAGTAAAGGCCAAATGGAAAACTTCAAACCTCATTTTAAAGAAATTGCTGTTGATGTTATTTTTGATGAAATGCAAAAGCATTTTTCTAGCAATGAGAACATTTCAATTTTGTTTGAAAATCCGCAAAATGTTATTCTTACAACAGATGAAAATTACCTGAAAACCATTATAAGAAACTTAACCGGAAACGCCATAAAAGCGCTTGACAAAAGAGAAAATCAAAAAATAATATGGAAAGCGTGGCGAGAAAACAACCAAGCTTTTCTCTCTATAACCGATAACGGCGCAGGCGGGAATCAGGAAAAATTCAAAGCCCTTTATGACGATTCAGAAGTTATAGGAATCAAATCTGGTTTAGGATTGCATTTAATCCGGGATCTCGCAACAGCAATCAATTGCAAAATAGAAGTTTCTTCAAAACCAGATTTCGGAACAACTTTTACTATTGTTTTTAAACACATAGAGACATAGCTTTTCTTTGTGTATAAAGGCGTTTCACTTGTTTTTAATACACATAGCTATGTTTGTTTAAACCAAATGAAATGCCTTTTATTGAGTTTACAAAAACTATGTCTCTATGTGTTTAGAAAAAACGCTGCTTTATCCAAATAAAAAAGGCCTGAAAAAATCAGGCCTTTTTTATATAAATCATAATCTTACGATTACAACAAAGCGTCTAAGCTGTCAGCGTAGGCTTGTTTCGGAGCAACTCCTACTTGTTTTCCTACTACTTCACCATTTTGAAACACCAAAACGGTTGGTATGTTACGCACACCATATTTAGCAGCAAATTCCTGGTTAGCATCTACATCTACTTTACCAACCACAACTTTACCTGCATATTCTTCGCTTAATTGGTCAATGATTGGACCAACCATTCTACAAGGACCGCACCATGCTGCCCAAAAATCTACCATTACTGGTTTATCTGATTTTAAAACTACTTCGTCAAAAGTAGCATCTGTTATTGCTAATGCCATAATTATTTTTCTTTAAAGTTATTCTCAGCTTTTGTCTCGGGAGACTTTTTAAATACTTTCAAAACTGAGGTACAAAGTTAAAAATTAAAAACAAATCATACACCATTCCCAAATTAGTTTTGATTATAAATGTATCGTCAATTATTATAACATTCACATGTGCTTTATTTACAAGCTATAACTATCCTAAACAAAGTCATTTTTTATACTTATCTTTATTTGTCCGTAAAATCCACACAAAATGAAGGAAACTTTACACAAAATAAAAACCTTTTTCCAGTCGGTTCATTTTAAAAAATACGCCAAACGTTTTGGTATTTTTATTCTGATACTAATTGGATTGCTTTTATTGGCCTGTGGAGGATTATCTGTTTATTTCAATCAGAACAAAACCGAAATTATTGCTAAAATCAACACCAAGATTAATGAGAACATAAACGGAAAGTTTCATATTGGCGATTTTCAGTATAAGTTTTTAACCGGTTTCCCAAATTTTACGCTGGCTCTAAAAGATGTCGAACTCAAAGACAATAAATGGAATACACACCATCATACTTTACTGAAAGCGCAGGAAATCGAAGCGCGTTTAAACGTTTGGAGTTTATTGCGAAAAGAAGTCAATATTCATAAAATACTGATTAACGATGCCGATATTTATATTTATAAAACCAAAGACGGCTACACCAACTCAGATATTTTTAAAGCGAAAAAGAAGAAATCTCCAGAAAATAAATCAAAACCCGAAACCACAATCGACGAAATCGACTTAAGCGATGTTCATATTATTATTGATAATCAACTTGGAAATAAATTGTTTGATTTTGATGTTCACAGCTTAAAATCAAAAGTTGATTATGACGGAGACGACTGGAACACCGATTTATTTTTAGATACTCAAATAAACAGTTTAGCTTTTAATACCGTTCACGGAAGTTTTGCCAAACAAAAAGAACTTAAAGGAACGCTTGCTGTTTCTTATCAGGCCGACAAACAAAAAATTGATGTTTCGACCAAAAACTTAAAAATTGGTTCTGATTCATTTGATATTGTGGCTTATTTCAACGTTGGTAAAAGCAATTCCCTTTTCGGAATCAACATTAATACGCGTATTTTATGGAGTAACGCTTCTCATTTATTATCCGGAAATATTAGTTCAAAACTGAATCGGTTTGATTTGAAAAAACCAATCGATGTAAATTGCGACCTAAAAGGCGATTTGAATGTTCACGACGATCCTAAAATTGTGGTTCAGGCTGTAGCCAAAAACAACGAACTTACTATTCCCGACGGACGAATTGATAAATGTAGTTTCAGAGGAATTTTCACGAATAATTTCAAACCAAAAAACGGATTTAACGATCCAAATTCGGCTGTAATTTTAACCCGATTTTCGGGAGAATATGAAAATATTCCGCTTTCAATTCCGCAAGTTGTAATTAGCAATCTCGAAAAACCCATCGCAACCGGAATCGTAAGTTCTGATTTTGATATCGAAAGACTCAACGAAGTAAGCAACGAAAAATGGATTCATTTTGAAGAAGGCCACGCCAAAGCCAATTTGAAATTTCAGTTTGATATTGTCGATTTGTACATTAATAAACCCAGATTTATAGGAAATGTTGATGTTGACAACGCTTCCTTTCATTATATACCAAAAGATATTCACGCCGTAAAAACCAACATTCATCTCGATTTTACCGAGAAAGCTTTACTCATAAAACAAATCGCTTACAAACACAAAAAGAATACTATTTTCATAGAAGGAAAAATCGATAATTTCCTGAATTTGTATTACGATGCACCCGAAAAAATGATCGTAAACTGGAACATTTACTGTCCAAATATTGATTTAAAACAATTTCTTGGTGTTTTGGCTTCTTCTCAAAAAAAGAAAACTGCACTTAAAAACAATAAAAGAACTACGATTTCAAATCATCTGCGAAACGTAATCGAAAATTGCATTGTTGTTATTGATATTAAAGCAGATAAAATCAATTATAACAAACTAACCGCAACAAATACAAGAGCAACAATCTCCATGTTGGATTCTAAACTAGTTATAAAAAATGGTTCGCTTCAAACTTCGGGCGGCAACATCACTTTTAACAGCGAAGTTTTACCAAGTGGAAAAAATTATGCTTTCACCTCAAACGCACAGGTAAACCGGGTTGATATTGCAAGTTTTTTGAGATCGTTCAACAATTTCGGAATCAAATCTTTTAATCCAAATAACATTAAAGGAAGATTGACTAGCACCGCAAACGTAAGCGGATTTATAAACAGCCGCGGCGAATTAATTACCAATTCAATGCACGGAAAACTGAATTTCACCGTCAATCAAGGTGCATTGCTCAACTTTGAACCTATTGTAAAAGTGGGCAAATTTGCTTTTCCGTTTCGTGATGTCAAGAATATAACTTTCAGCGATTTATCCGGAAACCTCAACATGCGCGGCGAACAAATCGACATAAATAATTTAACTATAAGTTCAAGCGTCCTAAATATCGATGTTGACGGAATTTATTCTTTCGGCCGAGGCACCAATCTCGCCCTGACAATTCCACTAAGGAATTCTAAAAACGACGCCAAACTAGCCAGCAAAGCCGAACGCGATGCTGTTCGTGAGCGTGGTATTGTGCTTCATTTACTTGCTGTTGATGATAGTGGGAAAATGAAGATTAAGTGGGGGAAAAAGGAGAAGTAAGCAAAATTATCTCCACAGTTTTGTCATTCCGAGGAACGAAGGAATCGCACTTGAAACTCGACTAAGATTTATACCCTTCTAAATCTTGAAACTAAATTCTATACTTTAAAAAAGTTAATAATCAAGTTGAAAACTATTAAATAATGAGGTCAATTGTACGCAGGTCAATTGTACGCACGAACCTACTTTTATAAACTATGAATATCAAGGAAAAATTCGGATTCAAAGTCAAGGAACTTCGAGAACAAAAAGGATACTCAATTGAGTATTTAGCCAATATTTCTAACGTTGACAGGAACTACATTTCAGATATTGAAAAAGGTCAACGAAATGTTTCAATAGAAATTATAGAAAAAATAATCACAGCTCTTAATACTGATTTTGGAGCTTTTTTTAATGATAACAATTTTAAAAAATGAAAGAGAAAATATCAATTGATGAATTTGACGGTAAAAAATTTAAAATTCGTTTCGTAGAAGAAGATGATAATAGAAAAGCCGTTTTAACACACTATTTGCACAATTACAACAACGGAGTTAAAGATCATTTTCAAGAAGAAGCTACTCAATATTTAAAACAAATCGTTGAATACAAAAATGAAGAAGAAAAATTAAACATTCTTTCTGACTCTGCATTACAGCAATTATTGTTTGAAGTTGAAGATGTGCCTTTTCCAACTCCTGAAAATTATACATTCAAATTTATTGACCTTTTTGCAGGAATTGGTGGATTTAGAATTGCATTACAAAATTTAGGTGGTAAGTGCGTATTTACTTCTGAATGGGATGAAAATGCAAAGAAAACTTATAGAGCAAATTTTGGAGAAACTCCTTTTGGCGATATAACTAAACCTAAAACTAAAAATTATATTCCAAAAGATTTTGATGTTCTATGTGCCGGATTTCCTTGTCAAGCCTTTTCGATTGCCGGAAAAAGAGGTGGTTTCGAAGACACAAGAGGAACATTATTTTTTGATGTTGCTGAAATTATCAAAGAAAAAAAGCCAAAAGCAATTTTCTTAGAAAATGTAAAAGGTTTAAAAAGTCATGATAAAGGAAAAACTTTAGAGACAATTCTAAATGTTCTAAGAAATGATTTAGGTTATTATGTTCCTGAACCACAAATAATGAATGCTAAAGAATTTGGTGTCCCTCAAAATAGAGAACGTATTTATATTGTTGGATTTAGAAAAGATTTAAATATTGATACATTTCAATATCCAAAGCCACTTAATGAAAAAGTAACATTCAAAAATGTTAAGGAAAAGAAAGTTGTACCTACAAAATATTATTTATCAACTCAATATTTGCAAACCTTAAAAAATCATAAAGATAGACACGCAAATAAAGGAAATGGATTTGGATATCAAATAATTGAAGATAATGAAATATCGAATTCAATTTTAGTTGGTGGAATGGGTCGCGAAAGAAATTTAGTAATTGATAACCGAATTACAGATTATACTCCATCTACACATATTAAAGGAGAAGTAAATCGTGAAGGGATTAGAAAAATGACTCCTCGCGAATGGGCCAGATTACAAGGTTTTCCTGATAATTTTCTAATTCCTGTTGCCGATGCTTCAGCTTACAAACAATTCGGAAATTCTGTAGCTATTCCTGCAATACAGGCAACTGCTGAAAAAATAATTGATTTGATAAAAGAAAAATTATGATGACAGGGAATAAAGGAGAATGGAGTGAACCGTATGTACTACTTAAATTATTAGTTGATGGAAAATTATATTTGGGAGACGAAAATTATAATAAAATAAAAGGTCTTTTTTACCCAATTGTACAAGTTATACGTCATGAAAAAAATCGAAATGTTAATTTTACTTACGATGGACAACTCATAGTTATTTCTGATGGTGTTTTATTATTTAATATCCCTCTTGTTGATTTTATAAAAAACACTAAATTGTGTTTTGACAAAATAAAGGCTCCAAAAAAAGGAAAAGGTTCTTTTGATATACCTGAAATAGAAAATTTTTTATCATTATTTTCAATAACCACTTTAAAAGCAAAATCTAAATTAAAAAATGATATAACAATTCAAATTGAAGACCCAAAATCATTTATTGCACCTACTTTAGGATTTAGTATAAAATCTCAATTAGGAAAGGCGTCTACTCTTGTAAATGCAAGCAAAGCAACTAATTTCACATATCTAATAAAGAACAGAGTCCTTTCTGTTAACGAAATTTCTTCGATAAATAATGAAAGGTTATTTTCTAAAAAAATTAATTTATTGAATCAATATGGGGCTATACTTGAATATGATAAAGTTGATAATCCTATATTTGCTTCAAACTTACAAACAATAGATTATAATTTTGATAAAATACTCTCTGAAGTTATATTACATTTTTGCACTAATGATATTGCTTCAGAAAACACTGTTGCTAAATTTATTGAAAAAGTAACTAATGAAAACTCAATAGGTTATGATTTAAATATAAACTCTAGCATATACGAAATGATAATGAAGAAGTTCTTAACTGATTATGCTTTAGGAATGAGAGCAGCAGAAGTCTGGAAAAGAAATTATCAAGCTACAGGCGGGTATTTAATTGTTAAAGATGATGGTGAACTACTTTGTTATCATTTTTATTTTGCAAAAAATTTCGAAGATTATCTATTTAACAATACTAAACTCGAAACTGGTGATGTTAAAAAACATGATTTTGGAAATGTTTATACTGAGAATAACCAACAAAAGATTAAATTTAATTTACAGATCAGGTTTAAAAAATAACATTGTTTTTTTATCTTTAAGAATGGATAAAATAACCCCAGAACAGAGATCCAAAAATATGCAAGCTGTTCGCAGCACAAATACCAAAGAAGAAGTTGCTTTAGCAAAAGCATTATGGCATCTGGGTTATCGTTATCGAAAAAACAACAAAACAGTTTTCGGAAAACCGGACTTCACATTTAAGCAACTCAAAATTGCCATTTTTGTAGACTCAGAATTCTTCCACGGAAAAGATTGGCAAACTCGCAAAAAACCACAAACCAACGCAGAATTCTGGATCAAAAAAATCGAACGAAACATGCAGCGAGATATCGAAGTAAACGCTTATTTAGAATCTCAAAACTGGAAGATTTTACGTTTCTGGAGCAATGACATCAAAAAGAATTTAGACGCTTGTATTCTCGAAATTCAAAACGCAATAAACGAAAGACAAACCACAAAATAAAAAAGCCACTTCGCAGTGGCTTTTTACATTTTCTTAATTTTCAACCTCAAAATAAGGATTCAAAATCTCGGCTAATTCATTCAGCCAATAATAACCTTTTTCAAGATTTATTTTCTCTGTTTGAAAAGTTTCGCAATCCCGAATTATACTTAAAGCAATTAAATAATTGATTTGCCTAATCGCTTTTGCCAGACTTTCTGGATCAACAGTTTTGTTGAAGAAATCTGCTAAACGAATTTCGGTTTCTTTGGAAAGGGTGTTTGTACTCATAGTCTGAAAATTTAAGGAATATAAACCCGTATGGGTTAGCTGTCCTACGCCTTTCAGAGCGTTGCAGTTGTTTCCAATACCGCCAGCGTACCACACGGGCAAGAAGTTTTTTTATGTTCATAGTCTGAAAGTTTTAGGACTGCAAAGATATTAAAAAACCCGAGGGAATTATGTGGTTTTCTTACAATTTAGTTTACTCGTTGTTATGGCGTTTCTAGCGCGATTCTTCCATCTTCAGAATAAAAAATTAACACTAAAAATATCATAATGTTTTATTAACTCGCTTGGCTTTCCTTTCTAAAATAAATAGATTTGAGAAACAAACATTAAATATAAACCGTTATGAAAATTCAAATCAATACCGACAAAAACATCGAAGGACACCAAAGATTAGAAAAATATTTCTCTGAAGAATTAGAAAAAGGTTTAGCGCGTTTTGAAGATAAAATCACACGCATTGAAGTACATTTTGGAGATGAAAATGGAGAGAAATTCAGCCTAAATGATAAAAAATGTGTTCTTGAAGTTCGTACAGCAAAATTACAGCCAATCACTGTAACTGAACATGCCGAAACTCTTGAAAAAGCTTTTAACGGTGCTTTGAGCAAAGCTAAAAAAACACTTACTACAACTTTCGAAAAACTGAAAGCGCACTAAATTTCAAAATAGATAAAAAAAAGACGTTTCAAGTTGAAAACGTCTTTTTTTTATCTATTTTGAAAAGGTTCAAAGATGCAAAGTGACAAAGTCTCAAAGTTTTCTTTGCGCTTGTTTTACTCTGCACCTTTGAACCTTTGTCACTTTGTACCTCTTCTTTATGATTTTGGCAGTGGCGCTCCTACGGCGATATCGCAGCGATGGCCTGGCTGTCCGTGCGCCGGGTTCATTCCTTCTGCCACTGTTTTATTTGCATCTGTGCTTAATAGAGCAGGAACTGGATTTCCTGCAGGAACGGTTACATTTTGTGTCATTGTTCCGCCTTGTGGTGTCGATGCTGCGGGAGTAGTTTTAGCCGCTACCGGAGAATTTAAAGGTGCTCCAACCGGAATATCACATCTATGCCCCGGCTGTCCGTGCGACGGATTCATTCCTTTTCCAACTTTTACTGGCGCAGCCACTGTGGTCGTAACCACATTTTTTTGATTCGGATTTACTTGTACTGTCTGCCCTGCTTGCGCTGGAACTTGTTGTACTTGCTGAACTTGTTGTGTTGGTGCAGAATTTAAAGGTGCTCCAACGGCAATATCGCAGCGGTGGCCCGGTTGTCCGTGAGCTGGATTTAATCCTTTTGTATCGCTTAAAACCGTATTTGGGTTTGAAGGTGAAGCCTGAGTCTGCTGCACTACTGAAGGTGTTTTCGTCGTGTCTTTTGCAAGTCCAAGTCTTACCAATTCAGATGTTGCAGTACTTTCTTGTGGTTCTAATTCCTTTTTGCAGGAAACAAAAAGTAATGAGGTTATAGCGAGTGAACTTATAAAGATTTTCGGATTCATATTTGGGATATTTTAAAGCACTCAAATATAATCACTTTTTGAGATTAAACCATATAAGTTATGTAAGATAATTTAAGTTTTGGATCTCGCAATACTGTAAAGTTTTTGGCGCGCAGATTTCACAGATTAAACAGATTTCTTAAAATTTTACCTGTGTTTAATCTGTTTAAACCTGTAAAATCCGTGCGCCATCAAAAATTCCTTATCTTTAATCTCAAATAAAATCTCTCATGAAAAAAACAATTCTATTACTTTTATTCGTTGCCTCTTTTGCAAATGCTCAAACCGACAAGGACAAAATCAATCAAACTCTTGATGCATGGCACAAAGCTGCTGGCGAGGTAAAATTTGATGCTTATTTTAGTGCTTTGGCCGATGATGCGATTTACATAGGAACTGATGCGACCGAAAACTGGACTAAAAAAGAATTTTCTGTTTGGGCAAAACCGTTTTTTGACAAAGGAACAACCTGGAATTTTAAAGCCCTTGAACGTCATATCTTTTTTGATAAATCTGGAAAAACAGCTTGGTTTGATGAATTATTAGATACTCAAATGAAAATCTGCCGTGGTTCTGGAGTTTTGGTAAAAGTGGGCAAAGAATGGAAAATTCAGCATTATGTATTGTCGATGACAATTCCGAATGATGAAGTTGATGCTGTAACAAAAATAAAAGCACCAATTGAAGACGCTTTGATTGCGAAGCTTCAGAAAAAATAAACATTTTTATGCTTTATTCTTATAAACATAACTTTTATAGGACTTTATAAGCGTTGGTATCAAATTAATTATAGTATAATTGACAATATTGGGTGTGTTTTGGAATAGTAAAATGAAAAACTATTAAAAAAGCGAACCGTATTTTACAAAATCGACTAAAATTAAAACACAACCACTATTTTAACAGCCCCTGAAATCTAAATATTTAATTTTTTTTAACTTTGACCCCAAAAAAAATAGGGTTCAATAAAGTATTTGAAAAAATGAAAATAGAGAAACGCTGGATCATTTCCTTTATCATTATCAGCATCGTTTGTATTATTGGGGCTTTTTGGCCAAATGTTACTGAAAATAGTTATGTATTGTCTGAATTTGGCACAACCGATCATATCGTCCCTGCGGATGTTGCCTGGATGTTAACTTCTTGTTGTCTGGTTTTAATCATGACGCCGGGATTGTCTTTCTTTTATGGCGGAATGGTAGGCCGTAAAAATGTGATTTCAACCATGCTTCAAAGTTTTATCTGTCTGGGTGTGGTAACACTTTTATGGGTTGTTGTGGCTTTTAGTCTTGCATTTGGTGAACCTGTAGGTTTTGGTTCTGGAGATCACTTTTATAGTTTCTTCGGGAATCCAACCACTTTTGCCTTTATGGATTATGTAAATATCCTTCCTCATAAACAATTGGCAAATACGATTCCGTTTATGTTGTTTGCTTTGTTCCAAATGAAATTTGCCATTATTGCTCCGGCCATTATTACGGGTTCGTTTGCAGAACGTGTTCGTTTTATATCGTATTTACTTTTCATTAGTTTGTTTACCATTTTTATTTATGCGCCTTTGTGCCATTCTGTTTGGTATCCAACAGGAGTTTTAGGAAGTTATTTTGGCGTAAAAGATTTCGCAGGAGGAACCGTAGTTCACATGAGTTCTGGTTTTGCAGCTTTGGCGGGCGTTTTAGTTTTAGGTAAAAGAAAAAACAGTCAGCATATTCCAACTAATATTCCGTTTGTATTATTAGGAACTGGAATGTTATGGTTTGGCTGGTTCGGATTCAACGCTGGTTCTGCGCTTGCAGCCAACGGAACTGCTGCTATGGCTTTTGCAACTACTACAACTTCATCGGCGGCGGCCATGTTAACCTGGGTTTTCTTTGACAGAATGAACGGAAGAAAAGTTTCGGCTCTTGGAGCTTGTATTGGAGCCGTTGTAGGTTTGGTAGCGATTACTCCAGCCGCAGGATTTGTTTCTGTTCCTGAAAGTATGTTCTTCGGATTCGTTACGGCTTTGGTTTCAAACTCGGTTGTAAATTGTCGTTTATCAAAAAGATTTGATGATACACTTGATGTTTTTGCTTGTCACGGTGTTGGAGGAATTATGGGAATGATTTTAACCGCTATTTTTGCGCATGGCGAAAATGCAAGTTTATTACACGGAGGCTGGAATGTTTTTGCACATCATATGATGGCATTGGTACTGGTTTCAATCTTTACTTTCTTTGGGGCTTATTTCTTATTTAAAGTAACGAATTTCATTATTCCGCTTCGTGTTTCTGAAGAAAACGAACACATCGGATTGGATTTATCGCAGCACGATGAAACATTAGATCCAAAATTAAAACCAATTACAGAACCGCATTACGGTTAAAAAATATTTTTTTTTGCCACGAATTACACTAATTTTCACTAATTTTTTTTTCGATTATACCGTTTAAATTAATTCGTGAAAATTAGTGTAATTCGTGGCAAACAATTTAAAACATAAGTCCCTACGGGACATTTTTATTGCTATCACATTTTTTCTACCGATATATAATCTCTCCGAGATAAAAGATTAATGTTTAGAAAAATCTTTTTAATCCTAATAATCTGTGGCAAAAATTAATTCGTGAAAATTCGTGCAATTCGTGGCAAACTTATTTTAAACCTAATTCAGCTATTTTCATTCGTTTATATTCCTTAATTTTGCTGAAAATTTTTGTAAAAAGTGGGAAGTAAAAATAAACTAAAAAGATTCAGAGAAAACGAAACATTTCAAAACGTTTTTCAACCAACAAGAGAAGAAGTTGTAGGCAATTTAATGCCTTTGAGAGGAAAATGGAATTCGGATTTCTTTAAAAATGATAATCCTCTGGTTTTAGAATTAGGATGCGGAAAAGGTGAATACTCAGTTGGATTAGCAGAAAAATATCCCAACAAAAATTTTATCGGAATTGATATTAAAGGCGCGCGTTTCTGGCGTGGTGCTAAAACTGCCGTGGAAACCGGTCTTCATAATGTTGCTTTTGTTCGTACTCAAATCGAACTTATCAATCATATTTTTGCCGAAAATGAAGTGGATGAAATCTGGATTACTTTTCCGGATCCACAGATAAAATACAAGAGAACAAAACACAGAATGACGAATTCTGAGTTCTTGAAATTGTACAAAAAAATCCTTAAAAAAGACGGTGTCGTAAATCTTAAAACCGACAGCGAATTTATGCACGGTTATACGCTTGGACTGCTTCACGGAGAAGGCCACGAAGTTTTGTATGCGAATCATAATGTATACAGAAATGAAGGAAGCCCGGAAGAAGTTACTGCTTTTCAAACATTTTATGAAAAACAATATTTAGAAATTAACAAGGCAATTACGTATATTCGTTTTAAAATTAAAGACTAATTTAATTTTAAAAAACATCTTTTAATCGCTTAAACTACTGAATGGTATATCTTACTCCATTACTTTCAGGCTTTATTGCCGCTGCAATTGGGATTATTCCGCCGGGATTAATCAATATGACGGCAGCCAAAATAAACCTGAAAGAAGGAAAAAAGAATGCTTTATGGTTTGTTATTGGCGCTGTTTTGGTGATTTTTTTTCAGGTTTACGTTGCGGTATTATTTGCGCAGGTAATCGACAATCGCCCGGATGTTGTAACCTTATTACGTGAAATAGGTTTTGTTATTTTTTCGATTTTAACCATATACTTTTTGTTTATTGCCAAAGAGCCAAAAACCAAAAAGAAATCGAAGATTAAAAAGAGCAGTAAAAAAAGCCGTTTCTTTCTTGGGATGCTGCTTTCTGCATTAAACTTTTTTCCTATTCCGTATTATGTTGTGGTAAGTGTGACTTTGGCTTCATACAATCTTTTTGTGTTTGAAAACAGCATTATTTTTACTTTTGTTTTAGGATCTGTTTTGGGTTCGTTTGCTGTTTTGTATAGTTATATTGGTTTCTTTGAAAAAATCGAAAAGAAAACCGATTACTTAATGCGAAACATGAATACCATTATTGGAAGCATTACGGGTTTAGTTGCCGTTGTGACACTTTTTAATATTTTGAATTACTATTTCGGGTAAAATTTATAGGCCACAGATTATACGGATTAAAATGATTTTTTTATTTTGTGGTTAAATATTTTACACGGATTTATTTAGCATATCTAAAAGGATTTATAAAAAAAATAATCATTTTAATCTGCAAAATCTGCGTGAAACTTTATAGACAAAGACAAAATCCTTTTAATCCGTATAATCTGTGGCAAAAAAATAATTATGGCTGAGGAAAATTTTTTCGAAAGAGTTTATGTAATTGCCAGACAAATTCCGTTTGGGAGAGTAACTTCTTATGGTGCAATTGCAAAGGCTTTAGGAACTGCTCGTTCGGCACGAATGGTGGGCTGGGCAATGAATGCGTGTCATAATATGGACGACGTTCCGGCGCATAGAGTCGTAAACCAAAAAGGACTTTTGACAGGAAAACATCATTTTGACGGAACTAATTTAATGCAGCAGCTTTTAGAAAACGAAGGTATTAAAGTAGTAAACAATCAAATCGTCGACTTCGAAAAACACTTTTGGAAACCTGAAATTTCCACCATATAAGTTATATAAGTTCATATTAAGCATTGCGCATAGATCTCTCGCAAAGAAAATTAAAAAAGCTTTGCGACTTTGCGAGATTAAATGATAAAGCAAATCAAAAAAAACTTTAAATGAACTTATATAACTTATATGGTTCAAAAAAACTAAATCAGGCAGATCACAAAACTTGTTTTATCTTCATCGGTTTGGTAGCTTAGGTAGCCGCCGTGCGCTTCGATAATGTTTTTAGAAAGCGTTAAACCAATTCCGGCGCCGTCTTTTCTAGTGGTGAAAAAAGGAAGAAATATTTTGTCCTGAATTTCAGGATCGATTCCTTTTCCGTTATCCGAAATCGAGATGAAAAAACGATTGTTTTCGGTATAACTCGAAACATACATTTTCTTTTCGTTTTTCTCTTTTAAGGCATAAACACTATTGGTAATCAAATTAATAATTACCTGTTCCATTTGGTTTTTATCAATCATAATAGAACGTGAACTGTGAATATCGTTTATCAATTCGATATTTTCTGCTTTCAAAATCGGACTCATAATTCGGAGGCAGTCTTCGAAAAGAGCGTTGATTGGTGTCATTTGTTTCGTCGGCGTTGGCAGCATGGCGAGTTTACGGTAATTCTCTACAAAAACCTGCAAATGATCGCTTCGGTTTATTATGGTCGAAATACTGCTTTTTATGTCGTCAAAATCATCTTCTTCTAAACTTTCCTGATCTACAATATGGAGTAAATTCTGCGAAAGCGCACGAATTGGCGTCAAGGAATTCATTAATTCATGCGAAATAATTTTCATCAAATTAATCCACGCTTCTTTTTCTTTTTTCTCAATAACACGCTGAATACTGTCTAATAAAATAATATAATATTCTTTATTATACGTTTGCGTTTTTGATGTTTGAAGCATAAAAGTCTGCAAATCCTGTTCTTCAATTTTAATCGAAATCGCCGATTTTAATTCGCTGAATTCGGTTTTTTCAATTTCGTTACAAAGCGAAGGCAGATAATTTTTAAGATATTTCCAATGGCTTACTTTTGGTACTTTAAATAAATCAGAGAAACAATCATTCATCAAAAATATATCCCAGTCTTCGTTTTCTTTTTCCAGAATTAAAGCTGCGGTATCAATATTATTTAAAAGCGAACGATAAATCATTTCTTTTGATGTCTGTTCTTGTTGCTGCACTTTTAAATTTTCATATAAAAGATACAGGCTTTTAAAATTGTCTTTTTTATTCTCTTCGGGAAAATTGGTAGAAAAATCGTTCTGAAGAATCGAAAGCAGTGTTCTGTCGTAAAACTGGAGTTCGTTTTTTACATAAAGATACATTTCGGCTAAGAATATAAAAGCGAAAAAACCAACCAAAAGTGCGTTGTAATAGAACATTTTATAAATTAGAAAAACGCAGACAAAAAAGAGAATCATGACAAACAAGACTCTCACAAATAAAGCGTTATAAAATTTCCAGTTTTTCATTGTTATTTTTTATTTGCCACAGATTACACAGATTAAAATGATTTTTTATACTTTGTCTTGAAATTTTATTTTCTCGCAGATTCTCCAGATTTTGGAGATTAATTATAATTCATTTTTATCTCCAGAATCTACGAGAGAATTATATCAAATAAAATCCTTTTAATCTGTGTAATCTGTGGCCAAAATTATCTTAGTTTTTTAAATCGTATTTTTCTATTCTTCTGTATAAAGCGGCTCTTGATAAACCTAATTCTTCGGCGGTTTTTGAGATGTTTCCGTGATGTTTAAAAAGCGCTTTTTCGATTGCTGTTTTTTCCATTTCTGATAATGGATTATCATCATTTTCCTGAATTTCTTCAAAATCAAGAATATCTAAATCGGTTACAGAAATCGTGTTGTTTTCGGCTAAAATAAGGGCGCGTTCAATTTTGTTTTCCATTTCGCGGACATTTCCTTTCCATGGATATTTTTCTAAATATGGTGCGACATTTTCTTCAAAATGCCATCCCGAAGCTTCGGGACCATGATTGTATTTTTCGGCAATATTTTCAAGAATAAAATTTGCCATCGGAACTATATCATCTTTTCTTTCGCGAAGTGAAGGCAGATTTATTTCCATTGTATTAATTCTGTACAGCAAATCTTCTCTAAAAGTTTTACTTTTTACCTCAGCTTTGATATCATTATTTGTTGCCGAAATTATTCGGACATTTAAAGGTCTTGGTTTGCTTTCGCCTAAACGTGTAACAGTTTTAGTCTGCAGAACATGCAATAATTTTGACTGCAGATGAAGCGGAATATTCCCAATTTCATCCAGAAAAATAGTTCCGTTTTGCGCCATTTCAAACCTTCCGGGCGTATCGGTTTTGGCATCTGTAAAAGCGCCTTTTGCATATCCAAAAAGTTCGCTTTCGAATAAATTATCACTTAAAGAGCCTAAATCTACATGAATAAAAGGTTCTTTTTTTCGTGCCGAATTTTGATAGATAAACTCCGCAAAAACATATTTTCCGGTTCCGTTTTCACCTAAAATTAAAACGTTTGCATCGGTTTTTGCTACTTTCTCGGCAATAGAATAGGCTTGTTTTATTTTTTGGGATGTGCCGACAAAATATCTTTTTTCTGTTTTTTCAACAACTTGTTTTTTACTGTTTTTTCGGCTTTCGGCGACAGCCTTATCAATTATTTCAAGTAATTTTTCGTTGTGCCAGGGTTTTAAAACATAATCAAAAGCGCCAATTTTTATTCCTTCAACGGCTGTATCAATTTTTCCAAAAGCAGTCATCAAAATCACGATTGTATTGGGCGAAAGTGTTTTTATTTCTTTCAGCCAATGAATTCCTTCTCGCCCGTCTTCAAAACCAATTCTATAATTCATATCCAGCAAAACGACATTTATTTCGTTTTCACTCAAAATTGAAATGATTTTTTTGGGACTGTTTGTCGTAAAAATCGTTTCAAAATGTTTTTTGAGAATCATTTTTGCCGAAAAAAGAATTTCTTCCTGATCGTCAACAATTAATATTTGGGCTTGTTTTTTTCTCATGCTGGTATTTTTTTGTCCGATTTTGAACGGTCAACTGTTCATTATCGAACACTCTGTTTTTGGATGTTTTTTAAAGCCTCTTTAAAATCAGGGCTTTGCAAAAAATAAATTTTATGGCACAGTATTTACCTATTGATTATCAGTAAATTATTTAAAAAATGGACACGATAATTCCTCGTAAAAATAGAAAATTTAGATATCTCACAATAGCAATTGGAGTTTTTTTAGTTTTGGCCGCAATTCTCTTTTTTTCTTTTAATTCAAAAAGAAGTTTAAATGTAAAAGCCGAGGAACTTTCGATCCATAAAGCTGAAAAAGCTTTTTTTGAAGATTTTGTGGTTTTTCAGGCAAAAGTTGAACCGTTGAACGTAATGCTTGTAAACGTTACAGAAGGAGGGTCTGTAAAAGAGATTTTTGTAGAAAACGGTGCAATGGTTACAAAAGGACAATCGCTGGCTCGTTTATACAATCCAAATACAGAATTGAATTATTTGACTCAGGAAACTGCTATTATCGAGCAAATCAACAATTTAAATACGGGAAAACTAAACATTAGAAATCAGGAATTGAACTTGACTAAAGATTATGTTTTAATCGAACATGATTATAATGATGCTAAAAGATTGTATGATTTGAATGCAAAATTGTTTGCTAAAGACGTGATTTCAAAAAATGACTGGAATACTTTTAAGGAAAGTCTTCGTTTTCAGGAAGAGCGTAAAAAAACGATTCAGCAAAGCATTCAAAAAGAAAAACAATCAAATCAATTGCAGATTTCTCAAATTAACCGTTCGATTCAAACCATGGAAATGAGTTTGGAGATTTTAAGAAATAACAAAAAGAATTTTTTGATTACTGCTCCGGAATCTGGCCGATTGACTTCTTTTGAACCGGTTTTAGGAAAGACGTTTCAGGCTGGAGAAAGCATCGGAAAAATCGACTCTAAAAAAGGGTATAAATTATCTGCCGATGTTGATGAGTTTTATTTGGAGAAAATTCGCGAAGGTTTAAAAGGCCAGGTTGAATTTAAAGGAAAAACACTGGAAGTTGTTGTTACTAAAGTAATTCCAGAGGTTAAAAACGGGCATTTTATTGTAGAATTAGCTTTTGTTTCTAAAGAAGATATTGCTTTACAAGATGGTTTAAGTTTTGGCGTGAAGTTGGTTTTATCTGAGAAAAATAAAATACTAGTTGTACAAAAAGGAAGTTTTAATCAGGAAACTGCAGGAAAATGGATTTTTGTAGTAAAAGGAAATAAAGCCGAAAGAAGAAATATAAAATTAGGAAGAGAAAACCCTTCGTATTATGAGGTTCTGGAAGGTTTAAAAGAAGGCGAATCTGTGATTATTTCTTCTTATTCAGATTATAAGGATATTGAGGAACTTTCGATTCAATCGCAGTAATTTTTAAGTAATCAGTGTTCAGGTTTTTAGTGTTCAGATTTTAGTGTTCAGTCGCGGTTTAATAAAAAAAGTCTGCCACGAATTTCACTAATTTGCACTAATTATTATACGCATTACGAAAAATTAATTCGTGAAAATTCGTGGAATTCGTGGCGAAACAAAAAAATATAAAAACATCAATCATCAATCAAAAAACGTAATTAATAACTAATCTTTTAAAATATGATAACGATACAAAATTTAACCAAAGTATTTAGAACAGAAGAAGTTGAAACTGCTGCTTTAAGCGGTATTAATGTAGAAATTAAAAAAGGGGATTTTTTAACAATTATGGGGCCTTCTGGCTGCGGGAAATCGACTTTATTAAATATTATCGGGCTTTTAGACAGCGCTTCTACTGGAAGTTATAAATTATTAGATCAGGAAATGATTAATTTAAAAGAGAAAGGAAGAGCTGCTGTTCGTAAAGAAAACATTGGTTTTATTTTTCAAAATTTCAACTTGATCGATGAACTTTCGGTTTATGATAATATTGAACTGCCTTTGCTTTACAATAATGTAAAAGCATCAGACAGAAAACAAAAAATAGAAGCTATTGCTGAAAAACTAAATATTTCACACCGTTTGAAACATTTTCCACAGCAGCTTTCAGGAGGTCAGCAGCAAAGGGTTGCGGTTGCAAGAGCTTTGGTTAATGATCCTAAAATTATCCTTGCCGATGAGCCAACAGGAAATCTGGACAGTAAAAATGGTAATGAGGTAATGGAACTTTTAACTGATTTACATGCTAAAGGTGCTACCATTTTGATGGTTACCCACTCTGATTATGATGCTTCTTTTTCGCAAAGAACGATTCATATGAAAGACGGTGTTATATTCTCTGAAAAATTAAATCAACGCAATGTTGATGTTTTTATGGACGCTAAATAATCGAAAAAATGATAAAATTTGTTATTACTGCAATCTTAGTTCTGGTAGGATTTGTTTGCAAAATTTTTACTCTTCTATAAAAGGCAAAACCAGCCTTTAGACCAAAAAAATAACTAACGTAATTATAAAACTTATACCATGATTTTTAACTGGTTTAAAATATTTATTTATCATTTGAGGCAAAGCAAATTGTTTTCGCTTTTAAATGTTTTAGGATTAAGCATTGGGGTTGCCAGCGTGATTTTTGCCATTTTATATTGGAATAATGAACACGCTTACGATCAATGGAATCCTGAGAAGGAAAACGTATACCAAGTCCTTAATGTAATAGGAGGAACTGGTGATACCTGGGCAACAAGTTCGATACCATTTGGACAGACCTGTAAAGCTACAATTCCTGAAATTGAACAAATCTGCTTTATGAACGACTGGTATAATGAGGCTGTTGTGAAATATCAGAATAAAAAACTAATCGATAAAAAGATAACGGTATCTGATAATAACTTTTTTGATTTTTACCCTTTTCCTATTATAAAAGGTGCTAAAAAAGACATTTTAAAAGAGAAAAACAGCGTTGCTATTTCTGAGGAACAGGCTAAACTGCTTTTTAAAGATGAAGATCCTATCGGGAAATCTATTACTTACGGAGATAAACCTTATATCGTAAAATCTGTTTATCGTATTGTAAGACCTTCTTCTGTTGAACCTAACTATGTTTTTGGCGGTATTATTCGTGAAAACGATATAAACAGCTGGGGAAATTTCAGTTATGGTTTGAAGATTAAAATCAAAAAAGGTACCGATATTAATGTCGTTTTAAAGAAAATGCATCATGTAAATTATGTAAACAGAACTTTAAAAGATGCTAAAGAAAGCGGCCAGACAGTTGAGCAATACATTAAAGAAAATGGTGAACTAAAAATTGTTCTTGATCAGTTAAAAACTTCCCGTTTGCATGGTACAAAAACTTCTGGATCTAATTCTCCGGAAGGAAGAGGAAATTTACAGCTAATTTATATTATGGCTGGTTTATCAATTTTAATTTTGGTTTTATCGTTGGTAAATTATATTAATCTTGCAACAGCTTCTGCGATAAAACGTGCCAAAGAGGTTGGTGTTCGTAAAATTGTGGGTGCATCAAAAAACCAAATTATTGCACAATTTATTTTTGAAACTGCAATAATTGTAACACTGTCAATTTTGTTTGCTCTAGCAATTGTTGAACTTTCGCTTCCGTATTATAATTCATTTTTAAGAAAAACCCTGACTATGAATGGCGGTGAATTTTACCTGCAGCTCATTTTGATTTTTGGATTAGTAATCATTCTTGCGGGTATATTCCCTGCCATTTATATCTCAAATTTTGAAACCTTAAAAGTATTAAAAGGTAATTTCTCCAGAAGCAAAAGCGGTATCTGGATTCGAAATTCGATGCTTATTTTTCAATTCGGAATCGCTGCTTTCTTTATTATTGGAGCTTTAATTGTAAATTCTCAAGTTGATTATATGATGAATAAAGATCTTGGCTTTAATGGAAATCAGGTTATCAGAATTCCGTTTAACTATCAGGATTACAATAAAAAAGGAGATAAATATCAGCTTACAAAACAAGAAATTCTTAAAATACCAGGTGTTCAGGAAGTTTCTACTTTTGCAGGTACTTTTGGAAACAGCACGAATTCAAGTTCAGGTTTTACACATAATGGTGTATTTGTTCAGCCAAGAAATGTCGAAATGGATTTTGATTTCCTTAAAATGATGAAAATTAAAGTGGTTGAAGGCCGCGATTTGTCACCAAAATTTGCTTCGGATACTATTGATAACTGGCTTATAAATGAAACTCTGGCTAAAACTTTAGGGCTTAAAAATCCAATTAATACAGTGATAACTTCGGGCTGGGGAAATGAAAAAGGAAACCTAAAGTTTAAAGTCGTTGGAATTGTAAAGGATTTTCATATTACAGGACTGCAGGATAAGGTTCCGCCAATGGTTTTCATCAATATGAAAACCTTAAAATGGAATAACTTTCAAAATGTATATGTAAAGGTTTCTCCAAATAATTTGAGCGAAACATTAGATAAATTAAAAACATACTGGGAAGCAAACGTAAACCCTGACTATCCTTTCTTTTTTGAATTTGTAAACAAAGGTTTTGCAAAAACATACGAAGAACAAGTCAAACAAAAAGATTTATTTTTTATCCTGAACCTGGTTGTAATCACAATTGCTATTTTTGGATTGTTTGCTTTGGCATCATTTTCGATGGAAAGAAGATTGAAAGAAATTGCGATTAGAAAAACGCTTGGCGCAGAAACAGATGTTTTGCTGAAAGAATTATCAAAACAATACATTGTTTTCTGTTTAACAGGATTTGCAATTGGTATTGTTCCAGCTTATATTTTATTGCAAAAATGGCTGGAGGATTTTGCTTTCAGAATTAATGTTTCGCCCGTTCCGTTTAGTATTGCGCTTGTTTCGCTGTTAGTTTTGACTTTGCTGATTGTTTTGGCAAAAGCGTATCAGGTAACCAAAATAGACGTTTTAAAATATTTAAAATACGAATAAGCTTGTAGACCATTTTTTTAAAAGAATCCCCGTCAGATATGAGAATCTTGACGGGGATTTGTTTTTTATTTTAAAGCAACCTGATCAGAATAGAGCAGTTTATCTAAACGTTTATCACGGTCATAAACATCCGGATAAAAACCAATTTCGCCGTCATCACTTACCCAAGCCGTAAAATATCCTATATAAATTGGGATTTTATTTTTGAGCATGCAGGTCGTTTCTTTCTCTCCGCTCATTGCCTGATTAATTTTATCAACCGGCCAGTCAGGATTGTCTTTTAAAATTTCGAGTGCGAGTTGTTTAGCATCTTTTACGTTAATACAGCCGTGGCTGAAAATACGTTTTTCAAATTCAAACAAGCTTTTTGCAGGTGTATCGTGCAGGTAAATATCGTTTGGATTTGGAAACATAAATTTGACTAAACCTAAAGAATTGTCCGGACCCGGTTTTTGTCTCACATTTCCTCCGTTCCATTCCATATTATGATCGGCGAGATAATTTTTGTCTTCGGCCATTTTGAGTTTTAATTCATTTTTGATGATACTCGCCGGAACATACCAATACGGACTAAAAACAATTCGGTCAATATTACCGCTAAAAATCACCGTTTCTGTCATTCGTGTTCCCACAAAAACATCCGAAACCAAATCATATTTTCCATTCTTTACATAAACCAGTCTAAACGACGGGATATTAACCATTACATATTCATCTGCTTTTGCCAGTTTGGTCGGAATCCATCTGCAGCGCTCCATATTCAGCATAATGGTGCGGATTCTGTTTCCAATTGGTTCGTTCATTTGGTCAATTTGCTCTTTTGTAAAAGTATAATTCAATTTAAGTCCGTATCGTTTTTTATACTTTAAAGCCGCGTCCATCATTTCCTGATCATAATACTGGCTTTTAGAATCTTCTTTTAAATCACCCACCACAAATAAACGTTCTCTAATTTGCTGGATCACTTTTCCGCTGTCTAAAGGTTTTAATTCTTTGAAATTTGCTTCGTCGATCTCAATTTTTTTCCAAAGACCCTTTTTTTCAATATTTCGATATCTCTGTAATACATCCTGAAGTTTATAATATTGTCCAAAAAGAAGGTTTTCATCCTTATTCAATCGGTTTGGATCGCCCATTAAAGAATCCAGAATTCGATCGTATGAAATAGTTTTAGTTGGAAGATACCAGCCAATTTGTTTCAGCGTCTGCGCATCAACTCCAGAATATACATTGCTTGCATAAAACACATACATGTTAGACAGCATCAATTCTGTGTCAATTTGCGGCAGTTTATTTGAAACATTTTCATTGAAAACATTGTCAACCAATTCCATATAAGGCATTTCGGCATTAATTCCCTGCTCTTCTAAAAGACTTACTTTGTGATATAATAAAGCACCAAATTCGCTGACACTTTTATCATCATACCAAATCGTGTTATATGCTTTCTTTTTATAAAGATCTTCAACGTCTTTTTGATATTTTTTTAGTTTGGGATACTTCGCATAAAAGTTATTTATTGAAGCGGCATCAATTGTTCCTAAAACGAATTTGTTTTTGAGTTTAAAAATGTTTTCAAACTCAGAATTTTCATTTTTAATTTTCGATGTATGGCTTGCCGCATTAATAGAAAACATTAAAAAACCACAAGCAGCAATAATTACAGTAAGAGAAGTAAAATTTCGCATATTTTTAAGGTTTAAATTTTTAATATTAAATCATTTAAAAAATATCGAAAACTCATAAAGAACCTCCAAAAATAAGTTTTCATACTTTTTTGTACTATTTTGAAATCTTAGATTTAAGGCACTCAAATTTAATCAAGATATTTGACAATTCTTACATTTACTGCTGTAAATTTCATACATTTTAGTATTCGTTATAATTAATACAGAATAAGGTTTGAAAACAAATTTTCGAATTTTAATAATTTTAAAAAATCAGGATTCATCATTTTGACTAATCTCAATATCAATAAATACAATTTAAAAGAGTTTAAATCCGAACTTAATCTGTTATCTTTGCAGTCTGAAATCAGTTTAAATTAATATAGAATTTTAAATCGATTTCTTTCCATACTATAATAGCACAATAAAATGAAATTAGATAGAAAAGAAATTCTTAAAGCTTTAGAAACAATCACTATAGCGGGAGAAGGAAAAAATATGGTCGAAAGCGGTGCGGTTGCTAACGTACTTACTTTTGGCGACGAAGTTGTTGTCGATTTAGTATTGCATACGCCAGCGATGCATATTAAAAAAAGAGCCGAAGATGATATTAAAAAAACAATTCACGAATTAATATCTGCTGATGCTAAAATTAAAGTAAATATTAAAGTTGAAACTCCGGAGAAAGCCGAAATTAAAGGTCGTGCTATTCCGGGAATTAAAAATATTATTGCAGTAGCTTCTGGAAAAGGAGGAGTTGGAAAATCAACTGTTACTGCAAATCTTGCCGTTACGCTTGCAAAAATGGGTTTTAAAGTTGGAGTTTTAGATGCCGATATTTACGGACCTTCTATGCCAATTATGTTTGATGTTGAAAACGAAAAACCGGTTTCGATTACTGTTGACGGAAAATCTAAAATGAAACCAATTGAAAGTTATGAAATTAAAATGCTTTCTATTGGATTTTTCACGGCACCTAGCCAGGCAGTAATCTGGAGAGGACCAATGGCTGCAAAAGCATTAAATCAAATGATTTTTGATGCAGACTGGGGAGAATTAGATTTCATGCTTCTTGATTTACCTCCGGGAACTGGAGATATTCACCTTTCTATCATGCAGTCTTTACCTATTACGGGAGCTGTTGTAGTAAGTACACCGCAAGCTGTGGCTCTTGCCGATGCTAAAAAAGGAGTTGCGATGTTTATGCAGGATAATATTAATGTTCCTGTTTTGGGAATTATCGAAAATATGGCTTACTTCACACCAGAAGAATTGCCAAATAATAAATATTATATCTTTGGACAAGAAGGCGCAAAAAATCTTGCAGCAGATTTAGATGTTCCATTTTTAGGAGAAGTTCCAATTGTACAGTCTATTCGTGAAGCAGGAGATTATGGACGCCCTGCAGCTTTACAAACTGCATCACCTATTGAGGCTGTTTTTGAAGAAATCACAAGAAATGTAGTTCAGGAAGTAGTAAGCAGAAACGAAAGTCTTCCTGCTACCGAAGCCATTAAAATTACAACAATGGCAGGCTGCTCTGCAGTTAAAAAAAATTAAATAATTAGAATGAGATCATACGACAATTAGATGATTATCTAATTGACACATTTTCACAATTGACACATTAATTATGACAACAGAAGAATTAACAAATAATGTTTTATTGGCCTTAGACGAGATCAGGCCATTCTTAAAGTCTGATGGCGGAGATATTTCGCTAATTTCTATAGATGACGATAAACATGTAAAAGTTCGTCTGGAAGGCGCGTGCATAAGCTGCAGCGTAAACCAGATGACACTTAAAGCCGGAGTAGAAACAACTATAAAAAAATATGCACCGCAAATTGAAACTGTGGTAAATATCATGTAATAAAAAAGATATTTTTGCTTCTGTTTTTGATTGGTTGAATTAACAAGAATAATAAGCCTTTAAGTAGAAAGATTTGTAAAAATTCAATAAACCAACTCGATTATTACGGTTTTTTGAGGATTTCATAAAAAACAATATAAAGATTTAAGAGTTTTAGTTAACTATTTGTTACATTTTTAACTTAAATTTGTCACATAACCCTTAATCTTATATTTTATGAAGAAATTTTACACTCTATTTTTGTTAGTGTTTTTTGCGTCAGGCATTTATGCGCAAAATAAAACAGTTGTTGTTGACAAAGCTTGGATAAGCGAAGCCGAAGAATGGTCAGATTTTACATACTCAGGTAAAATTGTATTTTCAATTAACCCTGCCGATGTACCTGGAACTTTAAGTATTGGGAATTATGATTTCTTATATGATTTTGTTGACGGAAAAGGAAAGTTTGCAAACAAAGCTACATATAGCTCAGCCCAATTTTCTAATCCGAGAAAGGTTTCTGCAACGACAGACAAACAAGGAGTTTTAAACTCTACTTACGAAGGCACATTAATTTTTCAATCTGACAGAGATTATTATTCAGTAGTTGCTGTTATTACAATTCTTGAGAAAAGCGATAGTATTTTAGGCGTAAAAATGCGTCTTAAAGAAAGCAACGGAAAAGAATACGCTTTTAGTACAAAACCTACGAGTTAGTATAAATACGAGGATTTTTTCACGTTATAAAATCCTACCAATAAATTCCCATAATAAATGGATGTATTAATAAAGATTAAAGATCGAGAAGGAGTTATACACGAATTACAGGCTCCGACTGATATGGCAATGAATATAATGGAGTTATGCAAAGCATACGAACTTCCTGTTGAAGGAACCTGCGGAGGAATGGCAATGTGTGCTTCCTGCCAGTGTTATGTTCTAAATGATGTTGCGTTACCAGAAATGGGGGATGAAGAAGAGGCTATGCTTTCGGAAGCGTTTTATGTTAAATCTAACAGTCGTTTAGGCTGTCAGATCCCAATTACTGAAGAATTAGAAGGACTCGAATTAGAACTGGCTCCGGAATATTAAAAATATAAAAGCGAGAATCAAATTGGTTCTCGCTTTTTTTATTGAGTTATATTAGTTAATCTTCTTCTTTTTCATCCAAAATAAAATATTCAAAACCTGCTGCGTTTAGAATTTCTGTTAGAAATGATTCTGTTGAGAACTTCTCATACATCGGATGCATTAAGTCTATTCGAGTTATTATAATCCAGGCAAAGTCTTTATTTTTTTCATTATAATATTTGCCTTCCGCATCTTCATTTGGAAAAATTTCAAACCAAGTTCCTTTACTTTTATTGAGATTCCAATAAAAATGAGTTAAAACTAAAGGCAATCGCGCATTAAGAAGTGATTTGTTCTTTGCTTTTGACATTGTTCTATCTTGAACTGCCAGATAATCATTGATTCTTTTGACGATTATCTTCTCATCTTTTTTTGAACATTGAAATCCATATATAGTTATAGGTTTCATTTATTTAATTGTTTAAGATTATTTTTATTTAAATATCTAATAAAGTATCTACAGAAACCGTAAAATTATTAAAATAAGCCAATTCTAAAATATCAAAAAAGCCGTAATTACATTACTGCAATTACGGCTTTTTCTTTATAACAATTTTCTTTAATCTTTCAATTATACCAAACCTGCCTGAATTAAATATTCAGCGATTTGAATCGTGTTTGTTGCAGCACCTTTTCTTAAATTGTCAGCAACAATCCACATATTTAATGTGTTTGGCTGGCTTTCGTCACGACGGATTCTTCCAACAAAAACATCATTTTTACCTTCTGCATATAATGGCATTGGGTAAGTAAATGTATCTAAATTATCCTGCACCACTACTCCATCAGTATTGTGTAGAATTTCACGAACTTCATTTACTTCAAAATCATTTGTAAACTCAACATTTACCGCTTCGCTATGTCCGCCTACAACCGGTACACGAACTGCAGTAGCTGTAACTCTGATTGTGTTATCACCAAGAATTTTTTGAGTTTCACGCACTAATTTCATTTCTTCTTTAGTGTATCCGTTTTCTTCAAAACTATCGCAGTGTGGAATTGCATTTCTGTGAATTGGATATTTGTAAGCCATATCACCCTGAATTCCTGCGTACTCATTTTCTAATTGTTTCACTGCTTTTACACCAGTTCCTGTAATAGATTGGTAAGTAGAAACGATGATTCTTTTAATGTTGTATTTTTTATGCAAAGGAGACAAAGCCAAAACCATTTGAATAGTTGAGCAGTTTGGGTTTGCAATAATTTTATCTTCTTTTGTTAATACAGATGCATTGATTTCTGGAACTACTAATTTCTTAGTTGGGTCCATTCTCCATGCCGAAGAGTTGTCGATAACAGTTGTTCCGGCAGCAGCAAATTTTGGAGCCCATTCTAAAGATGTATCACCTCCGGCAGAGAAAACTGCGATATCAGCTTTCATATCTACAGCAGTCTGTAAACCAACAACTTTATATTTAGTTCCTTTATATTCAATTTCTTTTCCTACTGATCTTTCAGATGCAACAGGGATTAATTCTGTAACAGGAAAATTTCTTTCTGCTAAAACTTTAAGCATTACTTCGCCAACCATTCCGGTAGCACCTACAACTGCAATTCTCATTATTTATATTTTTAAATAGCTATTAATCTAATTTTACTCTGCAAAAATAGTTATAATAAAAACGAAAACAACATGCTTCACAAAAAATAACAAAATGTTATAAATTAAACAATGTGTTTTGTTTAATTTGAAGACTTACCTTAATTAACTCCTAAATATCAATTAAGAATAAAAAATCACGATTCCACCCCTAATGTTTTCAATTTTCCTACTTAATTCTACAGCATTAAATAATATAGACTCACTATTATTCATCAACCTTTCGTCTTTCATTGCAGAATCAAAATCACTTTCTACAACACTATTCAATAACTCGTTTTTTTCAAGATTTTCAATAGTAATGATCAGTTCGTTTTTTTCATTAAGATTATCACATTCATTAAGTTGTATCTTACTATGTAGAAGCATAATATATTCGAGTTCTCTTGTAAACTCGTCTCTTTCTAGGTTCATTCTGTCCCTTTCATCATAATTCCAACTTGAATAATCTAATGATTCAGAATCACCAAGACTTATAAGAAAAAGACTTGCACAGCCATGTGATATATCATGTATTAATTCGAAACCAAATTGATGCATTTTTTTTACGAATCTCTCGTCTTCTGGATTATACCCTTGCCCGTAGCCAATGGCTACTTCATAAATATAATTTTTAATATCACTTAATTCATCTCTATTCAATAATAACGTATTCTCTTTAACTTTCTGAACTATAATACTTGCATCAGTTGCAGAATATGTATTCCCTTCTTTAATGTTTTTCTCAATTAAATAGTTTCTGAAAAAAGTATACTTATCTTCTTCTTTTTCTAGTTCAATAAACTTAGCCGTTAAAATATCTCTTTTTAAAAGATAAAAATCTACATGGCACCCCATAAATTAATGTATAAATTAGTTCTTATTTTTTCAGATCTAAAAGAAAACAAATTAAAAAAACCGCCCCAATTAAGAAGCGGTTAAGTTAGACTTAGTGTAGCGGTATTATATCTTATTTATTTTTTAATAAATCTCTAATTTGCGTAAGTAATTCTTCCTGCGTTGGTCCGGCTGGCGGCGGTGGCGGAACATCTTTCTTTTTAAGATTGTTTATTCCTTTAATGATTAAGAACAAAACAAAAGCAACGATTATAAAGTTAATTACTGCCGAAAGAAACAAACCGTATTTGACACCTCCAAAAGCCGTCAGTTCTTCAATAGTTGATAAATGTGCCGCATCTAATGCCGGTTTCAATATCAATGGCGTTATTACATTTTCAATTAATGAGCTTACAATTTTACCAAAAGCTGCTCCAATAATCACACCGACAGCCAAATCGACTACGTTGCCTTTCATTGCAAATTCCTTAAATTCTGAAAATACACTCATAATTATTTCTTTTAGTTTATAAATTAATTATACCGAAAATACGTAATTTTCTTTAGAGTTTCCAAAATCTATCTAAAAAATACTCGTTTCACACGCTGCGAAATACTTGTCATTATTTCATAAGGAATGGTTTTTAAAGCTTCAGCCATTTCGATAACGGTTGGGCTTTCGCCGAAAATAATTACCGAATCGCCTTCTTTGCAATTAATATGACTTACATCAACCATTAACATATCCATACAGACGCTTCCTACGATATAGGCTTTTTGATTTTTAATCGTTACAAAACCAACCTGATTACCCCATAATCTCGAAATTCCATCTGCATAACCAATGGGAATTGTGGCAATTTTGGTTTCTTTTTCGGCCATAAAACGACGCCCGTAACCTACGCTGTCGCCAGTTGGAATAGTGCGAACCTGCGAAATAATAGATTTTAATGTGCCTACATTTTCCAAATATTTCTGCTCTAACGGATCGTTTGAAACGCCGTATAAACCAATTCCTAAACGAACCATATTATATTGTGCATCTGGAAAATTACTAATTCCCGATGTATTTAAAATATGACGGATTGGATTTATGTTTAATTCTGTCATTAATTTTGAAGACAATCTTTCGAACAAATTAATCTGTTTAATGACAAAATCATAATGATTTAGATCGTCGCTTGTTGCCAAATGCGATAAAATACTCTGAACACGAACGGCTGAATTTCCTTTTAAAGTCGCAATCAATTCATCAATCGTATTGTCTTCAAAACCCAAACGATGCATTCCGGTATCTACTTTAATATGAATTGGAAAATCTTTTAAATTCTTTTCTCTGGCAATTTTCAAAAAGGCATTTAATCCTTTTATACTGTAAATTTCAGGTTCTAATTTATATTGAATTATCGAAGGAAAACTGGTCGATTCTGGATTTAAAACCATAATTGGCAGTTTTATTCCGCCGTTTTTCAGCGAAATTCCTTCATCGGCGAAAGCCACACCTAAATAATTTACTTTATTATGTTCGAGTAATTTTGCAATTTCAAGTCCGCCGTTTCCATAACCAAAAGCTTTCACCATAACCATGATTTTTACATCGTCGGCAAGTTTTGATTTGAAATAATTTAAATTATGGTTTATGGCATCAAGGTTAATTTCGAGAACCGTTTCATGTGTTTTTTCTTCAAGAAGCGAAACAATTTCTTCAAACTGAAACGATCTTGCTCCTTTTATTAAAATCGTTTCATTATTGAAATTCAAGTTTTCAATTTCGGCGATAAATTCTGCCGTATTTTGAAACATCGTACTGTTTGGGAATTTATCTGCAAAAGATGAAATCGTAGTTCCAATTCCGATAACGCGGTTGATTTTATTATCCGAAATTAACTGTGCAACTTTAGAATAGAGTTCTTCATTTGAAAATCCGCTTTGAAAAATATCTGATAATATGACCGCTTTTGAAGCATTCTTTTTCTGGCTTTCCAGAAAGTCTAAGGCAATTTTCAGCGATTGAAAATCGGAACTGTAACTATCATCAATTAAACTGCAATTGTGGATTCCGTTTTTAACTTCCAAACGCATTTCAACCGGATAAAGCAGTTTTACACGATTTTGAATAACCTCAAAATCATAATTAAAACGCAGTAAAACCAATAAACAGGAAATGGTATTTTCGATAGAAGCCGAATCACTAAACGGAATTTCTAAATTGAAAACTTCGTCTTTATATTGGTATTTAATGATTGTCGAATCGTTTTTAGTTTCTTTCATCAGAATAAAAACATCAGCAGAAGCGTCTGTAAAACTCCATGAAAATAAAGTTCTGTTTTGAAGTGGATATTCAGGAGAAAAATCTAAAAGACATTGATCTACCAATTCATTTTTTTGATAGATTATTACGGCTGATTTTTTGAAAAGCAGTAATTTTTCTTTGATTTTTTGTGCCAGATTTTCGAAACCTTCATCGTGCGCAGAACCTATACTGGTTAAAACACCAATATTTGGTTGGATGATTTTTTCGAGGTTAACCATCTCGTTAACCGTCGAAATTCCGGCTTCGAAAATTCCTAAATTATGTTTTTCATTTATGGCAATGACCGAAAGCGGAACGCCAACTTGCGAGTTATAACTTTTAGGGCTTCGGATAATATTATAGTCGGGACTTAAAAGGAAATTAAGCCATTCTTTCACGATGGTTTTTCCATTACTTCCGGTTAAACCAATTATAGGGAAATCGAATAAATCACGATAATAACCGGCTAATTCCTGAAGGGCTTTGAGCGTATTTTTTACGACGAAAAAATTGGCTTTTCCTTTTACATTTTCGGGAATATACTGAACAACAAAGTTCTGAACGCCTTTTTCTATCAATTCAGAAATATACAAATGAGCATCATTATTGACCCCGGAAAGGGCAATAAACAATGTTTTTGACCCGTTTTGTAATGAACGGCTGTCGATCGAAATATGATCAACAAAAATATCAGAATCTGAACCTATCCATTCGGCGTTAAAAACCGGAATAAGGCTTTTTAAATTTATGCTCATTTAGAAATTTCTTTTTGTCAAATTTAAAAAAAGGTTTGCCACGAATTACACTAATTTCCACGAATTTATTTTAAAACATGTGGAACGTTTTTGCCACAGATTAAAAAGATTAAAAGGATTTCTAATCTGTGAGAATCCTTTAAATCTGTGGCAAAAAATTAAAAAAATAATTCGTGGAAATTCGTGCAATTCGTGGCAAAAAAATATGCTAATAATTTGTGAAAATTTACGCAGTTAATTGCAAAAAACATTAATTCCTTATATTTGTTCAATACCACAAAATAATACGTTTTGAAAAAAATACTTCCATTATTCTCCTATATACTCCATCCGATTTTTATATCGATGTACACCACATTATTATACCTTTATTGTAAGGATGATATTTTTACGACACAGGAAAAATACTTTGTTCTGTTTCAAATTTTGGTAATTACCATTATTGTTCCTATTCTGTTTTTCATGTTGTTACGTTCTACCGGACACGTAAAATCGATGATGCTTCCGGAAAATTCCCAGCGTCGTATTCCGCTTATTTTACAGTGCTTTTTATATATTTTATTGGTAAAAAGAAGTATTGTTATTACTCGTTATCCAGAACTTCATTTCTTTTTTCTGGGCGCGCTGTTTAGTACAATCTTAGCGCTAGTCTGTTCGCTTTTTAAAATTAAGGCCAGCCTGCACATGACAGCTATTACAGGGTTTACAATCTTTGCAATTGGGCTAAATATTCATTTACAAATGCACAATCCGTATTGGGGCGCACTGCTAATTTTATTGTCTGGAATTGTAGCTTCATCCCGCTTAGAAATGAACGCACATACACCAAAAGAAATATCAATTGGTTTGTTAATTGGCGTTTTACCGCAAGTATTATTTTTGTATTTGTGGTTATAAAATGTAGAATATCAATCCTGCATTCAGCGTTTTCATGGTAACTTTTTCTCCGGTTAACGTGGTAACGCCATCTTTAAACAAAGGACTTAAACCATAATACAAATAAACATTCCATGTATTGTAACCCGCAGAAATATAAGGCCCGTACTGGAATTTGTTAATGGAGTCGTTATTATTGATACGATACGTATTTTCGCCATCGTCTAAAATAGAAGTATTAGAGAAGATGTAACTTAATTTTACTCCGCCATAAATTCTCCAGAATTTTGTGCTTTCGTAAGTAGAATTACGCCATCTAAATTCTATCGGAAATTCTACAGCGTATTGTTTGTAACGATTTGAAGCAATTTCTCCGGCATCAACAACATTATAAACTACAGCTCCGTTTCCATCTTTTGAAATACCAAAATTTTGAAAGTAATTTTGATAACTCAATCCTACACCTGCTGCAATCGAAACTGTTCTGGATTTATTAATTGGCATGTCGCGTAAAAAACCGCCCGAAAGTCCAAGGGAAAATTTATTCTGTTTAAATTTTTGAGGAATATCTGTAAACATATTATACGTTACAGAAAAATAAAACTGATCTTCTCTATACAAAGAATCTATTTTAACTATAGGTTTTATTTCTGCTTTGACATCTTCTTGCGAAAAAGCATTAAAAAATGAAACTAAAAACAAACAGCTAAAAAGAAATCGCATATAATTTTTTGAGTTTAAAAGAGGTTCTATAAAATAAACGCTTAATTGAATCGATTTATTTCACTTACAAATATAATATAATGATAGTTCAGGTAACGATTAGAAAGCAATTATTCTGTTTTTGATGACGAATATTTGTGTTTGCTGAATTTTTTTCAAATAATCTGCATTAGAATTCAAAAAATGAATTTGATCTTTTATACCTTTGTCGGGTATGAAGAAAAAGCAGCTCATATTAAGTTTCTCTTTTGCTGTCACAATATTGTTCTCAATATTGTTTCAGTCCATACACAGTTATGAGCATATTGTAAAACAGCTTTCAGAAAAACAATGTCACCACGATTATAATGATCCAAGTGGCGAAATAACACATCAGCACCATAATTACGACCTTTGTTATGTTTGTAATTTTGCTTTTGGAAGTTATATTGTTCCGGAAACTTTCTCTTTTCAATTTCATTCTTTCAGCAGCGAAATCCCTTATTTTTTTCCGCTGTCAGAAAAGATTTTCTTTGTTTCAAAAAGTTCGTATTTATTACGAGGCCCTCCCGCTGCTATAGTTTCTTAATAATTCAACATCTCTTTTTTTAAAATCTAAATTCAAAACAACTTTGAGTTTCCTAATCCTGTTTATTAAATTGGGATTAGCATGCTATACTGTTCGTTTAATTTTCATTTAGAAGAAGAAAATCCATTTAACTATAGCAAAATTTTCAAATGAAAAAATTAATAATTGCCCTTGTTTTAGGGTTTTCGGGCTTGCTTTCTGCCCAAAATTCGGTTTCAGGAACAGTAACTGACAATCAAAACCAGCCATTACCGGGCGTTTCTGTTTACGCTCAAGAATTGCATAAAGGAACAACGACTGATGCAAACGGAAAATACGAATTAAACAATCTTCCAAACGGGAATCTGCGTCTGTCTTTTTCTTATGTTGGATATGCTACTCAAAATAAAAACATCTTAAAATTAGTAAAACAAAACACCGTTGATGTAACGCTTGAAGAATCTATTTTAGAAATGGATGAAGTTGTGGTTTCTACCCCTTTCAACAAATTGCAATCGCAAAACGTAATGAAAATCGAGCATGAAAGCATTAAAACTTTACAGCAAAAAGGAACTTCGACTTTAATTGAAGGTTTGGCTACAATTCCCGGAGTTTCACAAATTTCTACCGGAACATCTATTGGTAAACCGGTTATTCGCGGATTAAGCGGAAACCGTGTTTTAGTATATTCTCAAGGCGTTCGTATCGAAAACCAGCAGTTTGGAGACGAACATGGTTTAGGTTTAAACGATGCCGGAATTGAAAGTGTAGAAGTTATTAAAGGCCCGGCATCGCTATTGTACGGTTCTGATGCTTTAGGAGGAGTTTTATACTTTAATCCTGAAAAATTTGCTGATGCCGGTACTTTTAAAGCTAATTTCAGTCAAAAATATTTTACGAATACAGAAGGAAGTAATTCTTCTATCGGTTTAAAAACATCTACTGATAACTGGAAATTTTTGGCACGTGGAAGTTATAACACTCATTCTGATTATAAAATTGCCGATGGCGACCGCGTAACAAATTCTCGTTATAATGAAACCGATTTTAAAACTGGAATTGGCTACAGTAATTCAAGTTTTTCAAGTGTTTTAAGATACAATTACAACAAACTGGATATTGGAATTCCTGAAGATGGAATTGCAGAACAATCTTCAAGCAAAGACACGCAGTTTCCAAGACAGGGAATTTTTAATCATTTATTGAGTTTAAACAATGTGATCTTTTTTGAAAACTCAAAACTGGATGTTGATTTGGGATATATTTCAAATGACAGAAGTGAGTTTGAAGACAGCAATAATGCTTCGCTTCACATGAAACTGAATACTTTGAATTACAATCTAAAATATCATTTTCCTAAATTCGGAAAAATCGAAACTATTGTAGGGATTCAGGGAATGCATCAAACCAATAAAAACTCTGGTGAAGAGTATTTAATTCCAGATGCAACAACGAATGATTTTGGTGTTTTTGGAACTGCAAATTACGAGTGGAACAACAGCGTTTTACAAGCCGGATTACGTTTTGACAACAGAAACGTTACTTCTGATGCGCATGGAATTGAAGGTGAAGAAGGTTATTTTTTACCTCTTGACAAATCTTTTGACAGTTTTAATGCTTCTTTAGGATATAAAACAAAACTGGCTGAACCGCTTACGCTTCGTTTAAATGTTGCAACCGGATTTAGAGCGCCAAACTTAGCGGAGTTAACTTCAAACGGAGTTCACGAAGGAACAAATCGTTATGAAATTGGAAATGCTGATTTGAAAACGGAACAAAACGTTCAGACTGATTTGAATTTAGAATATAAAAATACACACTTCGAATTCTTCGTTAACGGATTTTACAATCACGTAAACAATTATATCTACACTTCGCCAACTGGAGAAACGCGTGACGATAATGATGTTTTTGCTTACATTCAGGATAATGCACAATTGTACGGAGGTGAAGCTGGTATACATTTTCACCCACATCCTTTAGACTGGCTGCATTTTGAAACTAGTTTTGAAACTGTTACGGGTAAAAAAGATAATAACGATTACTTGCCGCTGATTCCTGCAAACAACTGGAATAATACGCTTAGAACTGAATTTAATATCAAAAACTGGTTAAGTGAAGGTTTTGCTTCATTAAACGTTTCTTCAACTTTCAGCCAGGATAATGTGAGTGGTTTCGAAACGGCTTCTAAAGGTTATACTTTGGTTAATTTAGGTTTTGGAGGAACGGTAAAATTGGGTAAAACGGCTTTTGATATCAACCTGAACGGAAACAATTTATTCGATAAAAAATACATTGCACACCTTTCAAGATTAAAAACAGACGGAATCCCAAATATTGGAAGAAACATCGTTCTGGGCGTTAATTTCAATCTGTAACATTTTTTTTTAACCATATAAGTTATATAAGTTCATTTAATTTAAGCCTGCTTACATTTACTTATATAACTTATATGGTTTAATTCTTTATTCTTCAAATAAGTCATACAGCTAAAAATTAAGTACGCCTTAAATTAAATGAACTTATATAACTTATATGGTTTAAATTATTTTCACAACAAAAAGTGTTATTTTTGTTACAACTGTTAATTAAAAACTATGAAAAAAACCTTTCTTATAATGGCAATCACAACTGCAGGAATTTCATTTGGACAAAATAAGATTCAATACCCGGAAACAAAAAAAGGAGAAACTGTCGACGTATATTTTGATACGAAAGTAAGCGATCCGTATCGTTGGCTTGAAGATGATAAATCTGCTGAAACTGGCGCTTGGGTAAAAGCTGAAAACGAAGTAACTTATGGATATTTAGATAAGATTCCGTTTCGCGAAGAACTTAAAAAGCGAATGGAAAAACTTTGGAATTATGAAAAAATAGGTGCTCCATCAAAAGAAGGAAAGTTTACTTATTATTCTAAAAATAACGGACTTCAAAATCAATCTGTTATTTACAGAAAAGACCAAAACAGAAAAGAAGAAATTTTTCTGGATCCGAATACTTTCTCAAAAGACGGAACTACTTCGCTTGGCGGTTTAGATTTTTCTAAAGACGGAAATAAAGCGGCATATTCTATTTCTGAAGGCGGAAGCGACTGGAGAAAAGTGATTATTATTGATGCAGTTTCTAAAAAAGTTTTGGAAGACACTCTAGTTGATGTTAAATTCAGCGGTGTTTCATGGCTTGGAAATGAAGGTTTTTATTATTCTAGTTATGATAAACCAAAAGGAAGCGAGCTATCTGCAAAAACAGATCAGCACAAATTGTATTTTCATAAGTTAGGAACTTCTCAAAAAGACGATAAAGTAATTTTTGGTGCAGATCAAAAAAGAAGATATGTTGGCGGTTATGTGACCGAAGACAATCATTATTTAGTTATTACGGCTGCTAATTCGACTTACGGAAATGAACTTTATATTAAAGATTTAAAAACGCCAAACAGCCCAATTATTACCATTGTAGATAATTTCAACAGTGATAATAATATTATCGAAAACGAAGGAAGTAAATTATTTATACAAACGGATTATAACGCTCCTAACGGACGCGTGGTTTCGGTAGATTTCAGTAATCCAAAACAGGAAAACTGGAAAGATTTTATTAAAGAAACAGAGAATGTTTTATCTCCATCTACAGGCGGCGGCTATTTCTTTGCCAATTATACAAAAGATGCAGTTTCGTTAGTTTTACAATACGATTACAGTGGAAAACTAGTTCGTGAAATTAAACTTCCTGCGGTTGGAACTGCCGGCGGATTTGGTGCAAAAAAAGAAGAAAAGATTTTATACTACAGTTTTACAAACTATACAACTCCGGGAACGATTTTTTCTTTTGAGCCAAAATCTGGTAAATCAGAAGTGTATCAAAAACCAAAAGTTGATTTTAAAAGTGAAGATTATGAATCTAAACAAGTTTTCTACACTTCAAAAGACGGCACAAAAGTTCCTATGATTATTACCTATAAAAAAGGAACAAAATTAGATGGTAAAAACCCAACGATTCTTTACGGTTACGGCGGATTTAATATTAGTTTGACTCCTGCATTTAGTATTTCAAATGCGGTTTGGATGGAAAACGGAGGTGTTTATGCGGTTGCCAATTTAAGAGGCGGCGGTGAATACGGTAAAAAATGGCACGATGCAGGAACAAAGCTTCAAAAGCAAAATGTTTTTGATGATTTTATTGCTGCTGCAGAATATCTAATTGCTCAAAAGTATACTTCATCTGATTATTTAGCGATTCGCGGAGGATCTAACGGAGGTTTATTAGTTGGTGCAACAATGACTCAGCGTCCTGATTTAATGAAAGTAGCTTTGCCAGCGGTTGGTGTTATGGACATGCTTCGTTACCATACTTTTACGGCTGGTGCGGGCTGGGCTTATGATTACGGAACAGCTCAGGACAGCAAAGAAATGTTTGAATATTTAAAAGGATATTCTCCTGTTCAAAACGTTAAAAGCGGTACTAAATATCCGGCAACGATGGTTACAACCGGAGATCATGATGATCGTGTAGTTCCGGCGCACAGTTTTAAATTTGCTGCTGAATTGCAAGATAAGCAAGCGGGAGAAAATCCTGTTTTAATTAGAATTGATGTAAAAGCAGGTCACGGCGCAGGGAAATCTGTTGCAGCTACAATTCAGGAGAATGTAGATATCCAGGCTTTCACTCTTTATAATATGGGTTTTAAAGCTTTACCTAAGAAGTAAGACTTTAGACGCTTAATTTTTTAGCCATAAATTCACGAGTTTATTTTTGTGAGTTTGTGGCTATTTTTTTTGCCACGAATTACACTAATTAGCACGAATTTATTATGAGGGATGTGTAAGTAATCGTGGTTGTTTTTTTGCCACAGATTAAAAGGATTAAAATGATTTTTATTAATCTGTGAAAATCATTTTAATCTGTGGCAAACTTCAAAAAATAATTCGCGGAAATTAGTGTAATTCGTGGCTAACTTTCTTTGCTTGATATTTTGTCTCACACAGATTTAGCAGATAGGCAGATTTTTCACACTAGAAATCTGTGAAAATCTTTTTAATCTGTGGCAAAACTTCAAAAAAATAATTCGTGGGAATTAGTGCAATTCGTGGCAAACCTTTTTTTAAATTTGAATAACTAAAAAACCAAACGATGAAAATTATAAAGTGGGGAATTATAGGCTGTGGGAATGTAACGGAAGTAAAAAGCGGACCGGCTTTTCAAAGGGCTCCGAATTCTTCTTTGGTTGCTGTGATGCGAAGAGATGCAAAGCTTGCCGAAGATTACGCCAAACGCCATAATGTCCCGAAATGGTATTCGAATGCAGTCGATTTAATAAACGATCCTGAAGTTGATGCGGTTTATATTGCTACGCCGCCATCTTCGCATAAAGAATATACTCTTTTGTGTGCCAAAGCCGGAAAACCTGTTTATGTTGAAAAACCTATGGCTTTGACTTTTGAAGAATGTAATGAAATGATCAGCGCCTGCAAAGAACATAATGTTCCTTTGTTTGTTGCTTATTACAGAAGAGGTTTACCGCGCTTTTTAAAAATAAAAGAAATAATTGACAAGGGAAAATTAGGAAACATACGTCACGTAAATTCTGTTTTATACCATCCTTTTGAAGCTCGTTACGACGACGAAATCAATCTTCCGTGGACTGTTTTACCACATATTTCAGGTGGTGGAATTTTTGTTGATTTAGCTTGTCATACTTTAGATTTTCTGGATTTTGTTTTAGGTCCGATAAAATCTGTTCGCGGACATGCGACTTCTCAATTGCAAGCTTATCCTGCAGAAGATTCGGTTTCCATGTCGTTTTTATTTGAAAACGGAATTCACGGATCTGGTTTGTGGAATTTTGCCAGTTTTGAACGTTATGATAATACTGAAATTGTGGGAGATAAAGGTAAAATCTCATTTTCAACTTTCGGAAATGATCCAATTCATATTCAATATGCAAATGGAAAAAAAGAAAGTATTACAATAGAAAATCCGCTTCATATTCAGCAGCCTTTTATAGAAACTGTAATGGCTGAACTTTTAGGTAAAGAAGGTGCTTCTCCATCAAAAGGGATTTCAGGAGCGAGAACTACTTGGGTTATTGATGAAGTTTTGAAGGAGTTTAGGAATTCGAAATCTTAATATTACAAATTTCAATTGCCTCCGGCTTTAGCTGGAGGATAAAAATTAAAACATATCAAGAGGCTTTAGCCAAAAAACATTTGTTTGGCTAAAGCCTTTTTAAATTCAATCCTATCAACCTCCAGCTAAAGCTGGAGGCAATTTAATAGATCTTGTCATTTCTCCTTTCGTCGAAATGACAAAAAACAAAAAGGATATTCTTTCGAATATCCTTTTCTTCAAAAAACTATAAAACTTCTATAAAAAATTATAGGCTGTATTTAAGACCAAAAGTAAATCCTAAACCAGAAATTCCAACGTAAGAACTGATATCATCAGTTGCTCTTGTATTATCAAAACCAGCTGCATTAGTTACTTTACTGTTTGAACTAGTATTAATTTGTTTTACATACTTAGTATGGCTTGCAGAATATGATGCATCTGGACGGAAAGCTGTAGGAGTATTTAATTTATCTACACCGTTTTCAGTATATATTTCTGTTTCTTTTGTTTTTCCGTGTACTGTAAAGTTACGGTACTCTAATTCAGCGAAAAGAGAGATGTGTGTTCCTAATTTATAAGATGTTCCTAATGCTGCAGTAAATCCAACAGTTGGGTTTGGTTTAATTACATCTTTTGAATAAGTTTCTGTTACTCCTGCTGGGTTTGTATATGTTCTGGTAGTTTCGATATCTAATGTACCGTGAACAGGAACAATAACTCCAACTTTAGTGTAAGGCTCAAAACCATGAGTTTCTCCTAAAAACAAAACGATTGCAGGAGCAATATCATAAGCTTCAAGTTTTCCTACTGCTTTACCAGTTGCAAAAGTTGGTCCGGCAGCTACTAATCTATGAGTTGTTTCAACCATAGTTTTATCTGCACTATTAAAATAGTTAAATCCTAACTCAACACCTAAACGCGGCGTAAAACGATATCCAGCAGTTAAACCTGTACGGAATCCTTGTCCGAAAGAACCATGATTAGTTTCTCTAGAAATTAAAGTCGTACCATCTGGCCCATAAACATCAGTATTAGGTAATGCCCCAGATACAGTTGGGAATTCAGCAGCAGCAGTTTGGATGAAATATGACCCACCCAATTTAAAGTACCAGCTTTCTGGTTTGTCTGCTTTTTCTGTCTGCGCCATAGTAGCCATAGAGCAAACTAATAATCCTAATAAAAATAGGTTCTTTTTCATAATTCTGATTTAATTAATTTATACAAACTTAGAATTTTTTAACATATTCTTATAATTTGCATTGTTAGACTTGGAACGAAATCGTTGTAATTTCGGGCAATATTACTAAAAAAGTATTATGCATGCATATTTTTAACACTAAAATTTTAGATTCTATTAAATTTTAACTGTTAAAATTTAGTTCAGCTTAAAATTTATCTGCATTTTCTCTAATTCCTGAAGAAGTTCAGCCGAAATTCTGATTTTTAACCTTCTGCTTGGCATCGTTAATTTAGTTACCACTTTCACTTCTTCGACTTCTTTTACTTCCTGCATTTTAGCTTCTCCGGCCACAGTTTCATTATCATCATTTTCGTCTTCAAAAACGGCATCTTCACTGTCTTCAAATTCGCTTGTGGTTTCAACCTCAACTAAACGCTTGACATTTTCGATTTCCATGATGTCAAAACTCACGGTATTATCGCCTTTATTTTCATTGAATAAATGACTTAATTTATGAATAAACTCAGGCTGAAGATCTTTGATATTTAATAACAGAATCAATTTTTTAGCAAATGCTTCTAAGATATCCTGAAGCTGTCGCACCTCAACAAACTGCATTCTGGGTTCTGATTTTTTACCTGTATCGTGATTTACCCAGCCGTCTTTGATCAATATTTTCAAGTAAGCAAAATTATTCTGAATCAGGAAATGGCGAAATTTTAGATATTCTTCTCCAAAAATCTTAAACTCAAAACTTTCGTCATATCCTTCTAAGTTAAATACAGCCCACCCTTTTCCATTTTTGGCTACTCGATGCTGTACGTTATTAATGATTCCGGCAAAGTTTAGATTTTTACCTACATATTCATTCATACTTTTCAACGCTTCTAATCGGGCGTTGCAGAAGTATTTCATTTCAAACCTGAAATCATCAAGCGGATGTCCTGAAATATAAATCCCTACAACCTCTTTTTCTTTAGCCAGTTTTTCCATTGTGCTCCAGTCTTCACATGGCGGTACAACAGGTTCTGCAATTTGTACTTCGCTGGTTTCTCCAAATAAACTTACCTGCGATGAGTTTTCATTTTCCTGAAATTTCGATCCGTAACGCATTGCTTTCTCGTAGAATGTAATTCCGTCGCCATCATCATGGAAATATTGCGCTCTGGTTGTTCCTTCAAAAGAATCAAAACCACCAGCTAATGCTAAGTTTTCAATTGCTTTTTTATTGGCTGCACGCAAATCAATTCGTTTCGCCAAATCAAAAATTGATTTATATCTTCCGTCTTTTCTGTTTTCTACAATAGTTTCAACAGCTCCGGAACCAACACCTTTAATCGCTCCCATTCCGAAACGAACAGCGTAATTATCATTTACCGTAAATTTATAGTACGATTCGTTTACATCTGGGCCTAAAACCTGTAATCCCATGCGTTTACATTCTTCCATAAAAAACGAAACCTGTTTGATATCGTTCATATTATTCGAAAGTACCGCAGCCATATATTCGGCAGGATAATGCGCTTTTAAATATGCAGTTTGATACGCAATCCATGCATAACAAGTCGAGTGCGATTTGTTGAAGGCATAACTCGCAAAAGCTTCCCAGTCTTTCCAGATTTTCTCCAGAATCTTGGCATCGTGGCCTTTTTGTGCTGCTTGTTCAACGAACTTCGGCTTCATTTTATCAAGTACGTCTTTTTGTTTTTTACCCATCGCTTTACGCAAAACGTCGGCCTCACCCTTTGTAAATCCTGCCAAAGACTGAGACAAAAGCATTACCTGCTCTTGGTAAACTGTAATTCCGTAGGTTTCTGATAAATATTCCGCACAGGCATCTAAATCGTATTTGATTTCCTCATCACCGTTTTTTCTTCGAACGAAAGACGGAATATACTCCAAAGGCCCCGGACGATAAAGTGCATTCATGGCAATTAAATCTCCAAAAACCGTCGGCTTCAGGTCTTTCATGTATTTCTGCATTCCAGGTGACTCGTATTGGAAGATTCCAACGGTTTCACCTCTTTGGAAAAGCGCATACGTTTCTTCATCATCAATCGGAAATGTATCGGGATCCAGATCAATATTGGTTCTGTATTTTACCAGTTTAACGGTATCTTTTATCAGCGTAAGGGTCTTCAGACCCAAGAAGTCCATTTTCAGCAATCCGGCACTTTCTGCAACCGAGTTATCAAACTGTGTTACATATAAATCAGAATCTTTTGCTGTTGTTACGGGAACATAATTCGTAATATCCGATGGCGTGATAATTACACCACAGGCGTGAATTCCCGTGTTACGCATCGATCCTTCAAGGATTTTTGCCTGCTGAATAGTTTCTCCCGCCAAATCATCTTCATTGGCAATCGCGATTAATTCTTTTACATTGTCAAATTCGTCAGAACGAAGTGCTTTTTTGACTTCTTCTTCGCTTTCCGAAATAAAACGCGCCAAATTCCATTTTGACGGCATCATTCCTGGAATCAATTTTGCAATTCTATCGGCTTCAAATAGTGGCAAATCCAATACACGAGCCGTATCACGAATCGCTGATTTGGTTGCCATTTTACCATAAGTAATAATCTGCGCTACCTGTTTTTGACCGTATTTGTTGATTACATAATCCATTACACGTCCACGACCCTCATCATCAAAGTCGATATCAATATCGGGCATCGATACACGGTCAGGATTTAGGAAACGCTCAAAAAGTAAGTCGTATTTAATGGGGTCAATATTGGTAATTCCGAGACAATACGCAACGGCAGAACCCGCTGCAGATCCACGTCCTGGACCAACCGATACGTCCATTTTTCTAGCCTCGGCAATGAAATCCTGTACAATCAAAAAGTAACCCGGATATCCTGAATTTGAAATCGTTAATAATTCAAAATCCAAACGTTCCTGAATCGATTCTGTAATTTCTCCATATCGTTTTGCGGCACCAACCATTGTAAGGTGTCGCAGGTATTTATTTTCACCTCGAACCCCACCGTCTGCTTCATCTTCAGGAACTATAAATTCTTCCGGAATATCAAACTTTGGAAGTAATACATCTCGGTAAAGCGAATATCCTTCAACTTTATCAATAATTTCCTGAATATTGATAATCGCTTCAGGCAGATCAGAAAAGAGCTTTTTCATCTCCTCTTCTGACTTAAAATAATATTCCTGATTTGGAAGTCCGTAACGGTAACCACGTCCGCGTCCAATAGGCGTCGCCTGCTTTTCACCGTCTTTTACACAAAGTAAAATATCGTGTGCATTGGCATCTTCTTTATTTAAATAATAGGTATTATTGGTCGCAATTAATTTGACATTGTGTTTTTGCGAAAATTCAATCAGGGTTTTGTTGACACGATTTTCATCTTCCTGATTGTGGCGCATCACTTCTAAATAGAAATCTTCGCCAAATTGTTCTTTCCACCAAATCAAAGCTTCTTCGGCTTGGTTTTCACCGATGTTCAGGATCTTACTCGGAATTTCTCCGTATAAATTCCCAGACAAAACCATGATATCTTCTTTGTATTTTTCGACTATATTTTTGTCAATCCTTGGTACATAATAAAATCCTTCGGTATAAGCAATCGAAGCCATTTTAGCCAAATTGTGATAACCTGCTTTGTTTTTAGCCATCAAAACAACCTGATAACCGTTGTCTTTTTTGCTTTTATCTAAATGGTTTTCACAAATATTAAATTCACAGCCTACAATTGGTTTAACTTCGGTTTCTGTCGGTTCTTCTCCAGCTTCAACTAAAGCTTTATTTTTTCCAGATGCTGCTTTGTTGTGGTTCATAACGGCGCTCACAAAGTGAAAAGCTCCCATCATGTTTCCGGTATCCGTCATGGCAACGGCCGGCATTCCGTTTTTCGCTGCAGCCGCAACAATATTTCCAATTCCGATAGTAGATTGTAAAACCGAAAACTGTGTATGATTATGTAAATGTGCAAATTTTGCCGCTTTAAAATCTGCTTTATCAGATTCTGAAACGGTAGTCTGTTTTTCATCAACTTGTAAAGCTTTAAGCTGTTCTCTGATTTTATCAGAAGCTGCTTTTAAGTTGATGTGTTTTAAACCAATTAACGGAAATTCCTGTGGATTTCTTTCCTGAAAGTCCTTGAAATAACCCTGCGGAACATCTAATTCTTCTTTTGTAAAAACTTCTCTTCTAACTAATTCAAGGAAACAACGCGTGGTTGCCTCAACGTCGGCAGTTGCGTTGTGCGCTTCCGCGAATGGTTGATCGAAAAGATAGCTGTGTAATTCGGTCAGCGTTGGAAGTTTGAATTTTCCTCCACGACCTCCCGGAAGCTGCAATAACGAAGCCGTAACTTCGGTACAAGTATCCAGAACGGGCATTGAACTCATTTGAGACTCGACGCCCATTCTATGGAATTCAGCTCCCATAATATTAACGTCGAAACCTAAATTCTGTCCAACAATAAATTTGGTTTTGCTTAAAGCGATATTAAATTTCTCTAAAACTTCGGCCAGCGAGATTCCATCGGCTTCAGCCAATTCAGTTGAGATTCCGTGAATACGCTCGGCATCATACGGAATATTAAATCCTTCTGGTTTTACCAAATAATCCTGATGCTCAATAAGCTGTCCCATTTCGTCATGAAGCTGCCACGCAATCTGTATACAGCGAGGCCAGTTATCAGAATCGGTTATTGGGGCGTCCCAGCGTTTTGGTAATCCGGTTGTTTCGGTATCGAATATTAAATACATAGAGTTGTAAAAAAGTCAAATTTTAAAATCCCAAATTCCAAGTCTTTCATATTGCAAAATACTGACAATATGAAACATAACAAAATACGAAATGAAAAATGGAAGAAGTTCAAATTTACGCTTTTTTTTAAGCGAAAGAAAAACGAAGTTATCAACAAAAGCATAATTAACATCTTTGTTTTCTAAACATAAAAAGAACCGAATTTGATTCTTTTTTTCTTAAAAAACTCCGATTATTCATTTTGGATACTCATTAGACCAAAATGAACACTTTTAAGCTTTACTGTATGCTGAACTTTGCTTCATCAAATTATAACAATTAAAAAATAATAATCATGAAAACAATTTTTATCACAGGCGCATCATCAGGTTTAGGAAAAGCAACAGCAAAATTATTTCAAGCAAAAGGCTGGAATGTAATTGCAACAATGAGAACTCCAGAAAAGGAAACAGAACTTGCTGGTTTAGAAAACGTAACCCTTTTACCATTAGACGTTACGAATTATGACCAAATACAAAGCACGGTTCAAAAAGCAATTGTATTAAGCGATATTGATATCGTTTTTAATAATGCTGGTTACGGATTAATTGGCCCTCTTGAAAGTTTTAACGATGACCAAATCACGAAACAATTAAATACTAATTTATTAGGAACTATTCGTGTTACGAATGCTTTTATTCCGTATTTCAGAGAAAAAAGAAACGGTTTATTTATCTCGACAACTTCTATTGGCGGATTGATTTCTTTTCCTTTAGGTTCTGTTTATCACGCAACAAAATGGGGGTTAGAAGGCTGGAGCGAAAGTATGGCTTATGAATTGAATCAATTTGGAATCAATATTAAAACGGTTTCTCCGGGCGGCATTAAAACAGAATTTTTACACGGTTCTCTTGATACCGGAGTTAAACCTGAATATCAAGCAATGGCAGACAAAATGTTCGAAAATGTAGATGTAATGTTTGAAATGGCATCGACTCCGGAATATATTGCCGATGTTGTTTATGAAGCTGCTACAGACGGAAAAACAAAACTAAGATACGTGGCGGGAGAAGATGCAAAAGCACTTTACCAGCAAAGATTGGAACAAGGTGACGAAGTTTTTCGCGCTTCATTTGGTAAACAATTTTTGGGAGCCTAATTTATTACTAATACCGCTCAGGTTTTGATGATCTGTGTGGTATTAATTTTCATTTTTTATACCTTTATATCATGGAAAAGAAAAACAATACTCCAACCAAAATTTCCTCTGTATCGCAGTTCCATACTTTATTTGATCTGCCAAAGCCGCTGCATCCCATGATCAGTTTGGTTGACAATAAAATATTAGCTGTTAAAGCAGAAACGAATAACTCATTTTTACTCGATTTTTATAAAATATCTTATAAATATTCTACGAATGGTAAAATGGGTTACGGTCAGGGTTATTATGATTTTAACGAAGGCGGTTTAATGTTCACTTCTCCCAATCAATTGATTTTTACCGATAATGAAGAAGGAACCGAATATCACGGTTATACTTTGTTTTTTCACCCTGATTTTATTAGAAATTATCCTTTAGGGAAAAATATCAAAAAGTATGGTTTCTTCTCCTACGATACTAATGAAGCACTGCATCTTTCTGACAGCGAAAAAACAACGATTATAGGCTTATTAAATAGCATTGATAATGAGCTTCATACGGCTATTGACGAAATGAGTCAGGATGTAATTATCTCCTATATTGATGTTTTGCTGAATTACAGCAATCGTTTTTACAAACGCCAATTTATTACCAGAAAAACAGTCAGCAATGATTTATTGCTTAAAGTAGAAGAAACTTTAAATGATTATTTCAATAATGCCGAAACCTTAAAAAGAGGTTTGCCTTCAGTCGATTTTCTTGCTTCACAAGTAAATGTCTCCAGTCATTATTTAAGCGATATGCTTCGCAATTTAACAGGGCAAAATGCGCAGCAGCACATTCATTCCAAGCTAATTGAAAAATCAAAAGATTTCCTGATGACTACCAATCTTTCGGTGGCAGAAATTGCTTATCAATTAGGTTTCGAATATCCGCAGTCATTTAGTAAATTGTTTAAAAAGAAAACCAATCTTACTCCATTAGAGTTTAAAAACTCATTGAATTAATCTTCAAAATTATTCTCTTCAAAAAAGCTCTTTTTGTCTTAAAAAAGCATAAAATTTCATAAAAATACACTTCTTGGATGTCGTAGTATTTAGATGATTTATTGAATCTAAATAACGTCTCAAAAACTCCTTTAAAAGCCTTCAAAAACCAACAAAGCATTCTTTTTGCAAAGAAATCAAAACTAACAATTATTACTATTTTTATTCATTTTGTTAGATTTTTTCAATTAAATTCTTATATTTTATAGTGATTTTGAAATAAATTTGCAAACTATTAAAACAAAAAACAATCAAAGAAAAACAAAGTTGAAAAAGAAAAAGAAAGTCATTTTCTAAATCATTTTTCTGCCAAAATTTAACTTGCAAAAGCTTATTGGCAATTTGTAATTCGGTTTGGGTATCGTATATAATGAAATATCGAAATTGACACTTTTGTATCTTTTTTTACTTTTGTTTTGCTATTATAATGAACAGGAAATTGCTGTGGTTATAGAAATTACAATTAAAAAAAATAAAAAATGAGTAAGACATTATTTGACAAAGTATGGGATTCACATGTAGTGCGTAAAATTGAAGATGGACCAGATGTGTTTTTTATTGACCGCCATTTCATTCATGAAGTTACGAGTCCTGTTGCTTTTTTAGGATTAAAATCAAGAGGCGTTAACGTTTTATACCCACAACGTACTTTTGCAACTGCAGATCACAATACCCCAACTATAAACCAACATTTACCAGTTCAGGATCCTTTATCAGCAAATCAGCTTCAGGCTCTTGAAGATAATGCTGCAGAATACGGAATTTCGCACTGGGGATTAGGTCATCAAAAAAATGGTATTGTACACGTAGTTGGTCCTGAAAACGGAATTACTTTGCCAGGTGCAACTATTGTATGTGGTGATTCACATACGTCTACTCACGGTGCTTTTGGAGCAATTGCTTTTGGTATCGGAACTTCTGAGGTTGAGATGGTTTTGTCTACTCAATGTATTATGCAGCCTAAACCAAAGAAAATGCGTATTAACGTAAATGGAAAATTGAGCAAAGGTGTTGGTCCAAAAGACGTTGCACTTTATATTATTGCGCAGTTAACTACTTCTGGAGGAACAGGTTATTTTGTTGAATATGCTGGTGATGTTTTTGAAAACATGACTATGGAAGGTCGTATGACGGTTTGTAATTTAAGTATCGAAATGGGTGCTCGTGGCGGAATGATCGCTCCTGACCAAACTACTTTCGATTTCCTTGAAGGAAGATTATACGCTCCAAAAGGTGAAGCTTGGACAAAAGCTGTTGAATACTGGAAAACTCTAAAAACGGATGCAGATGCTGTATTTGATGCTGAATTAAACATCAAAGCTGAAGATATCGAACCAATGATTACTTATGGTACTAACCCTGGAATGGGAATTGGTATTACAAAACATATCCCAAGTGCAAAAGAAGTTGAAGGTGGTGAGGAAACTTACAAAAAATCTTTGGCTTACATGGGCTTCCACGAAGACGACGTAATGATTGGAAAACAAATCGATTATGTTTTCCTAGGAAGTTGTACAAATGGACGTATTGAAGATTTTAGAGCTTTCGCTGAAATTGTAAAAGGAAGAAAAAAAGCAGATAATGTTACCGCTTGGTTAGTTCCGGGTTCTCACGTTGTTGAAGCTCAGATTAAAGAAGAAGGTATTTTAGATATTTTGACTGAAGCTGGTTTCGTATTACGTCAACCGGGTTGTTCTGCTTGTTTAGCAATGAACGACGATAAAGTTCCTGCTGGGAAATATGCGGTAAGTACTTCAAACAGAAACTTTGAAGGTCGTCAAGGTCCTGGATCTAGAACTTTACTAGCAAGTCCAATTATGGCTGCCGCAGCTGCTGTTACAGGGAAATTGACAGATCCGAGAGAGTTATTTTAATTTTAGATCAAAGATTCCTATCAAGTAAAACACATTCATGAAAAAAATAGTATTCGTATTTACAATTTTAGCTTTTTACTCTTGCAATCAATCTTTAGAAGACAAAATTGTTGGAAAATGGAATTTTGAAAATGTAAATTCTAAAATACTAGACGATTCAAGTTTACGATACAAAAATTCTAATCTGAATCTTAGCAATATATTCGGTAGTAGTTTTTTCGAAACAAATTATTTGTTTTTTCAGAAAGAGAAAAGTTTTAAAGGAACTTTAGGTGCTTACAGTGGAAGATATACTGATGGAAATTGGTCTCTTAACGAAACTGATTCTGTACTATCATTTACTGAAAACAGAATCACAAAACCTTTCCTGAAAATTCATTCTGTAAGTGACAAAGAATTAAAGTTTAACATAATCGGTAAGGATAAACTTATTACACAAGACATGGAATTTGTTTTTACAAAAGAGAATCAAGAATTAAACAATTCAAAATTCGATTACACTCAAAAACAATACAATCTTTGGAGAAAAAAACCTGATGAGCCTGAAGATATAAAAGGAATCTCGAAAAGAGTCAAACAATGTTTAGAGTATTCAATTACTTATTTAAAATATAATCAGGATCAAAAAAAAGAAAGTGTTTCTTTAAAAGAGATAAATTTTCTGCCTATTAATTTTTATGATAATGGAATAGAGTTAAAAGATCCGGATAAAATACCAAAATGGGAGAATATTTTTTTCAGTAATGTTGATGCTTTAAATGGCTATGAAATAATAAAACAAATAATCATTAGCGATTTTAGTTTACCTGAAGGCAAAAGTGGACTAGAATTAAATATTTACATCCTTGAGGAAATAAAAAACAGAATAAAATAAAAAGAACAAAAATGGCATACGATAAATTTAACATACTTACCAGCAGTGCAGTACCGCTGCCAATTGAGAACGTCGATACAGATCAAATTATTCCGGCTCGTTTCTTAAAAGCTACAAAACGCGAAGGTTTTGGAGACAACCTTTTTAGAGACTGGAGATACAATGGAGACGATAGTCCAAAAGCTGATTTCGTTTTAAACGATTCTACTTATTCTGGAAAAATTCTTGTTGGAGGAAAAAACTTCGGTTCTGGATCTTCAAGAGAGCACGCTGCGTGGGCAGTTTACGATTACGGTTTTAGAGCTGTAGTTTCTAGTTTCTTTGCAGATATCTTTAAAGGAAACTGTTTAAATATTGGTGTTTTACCAGTTCAGGTTAGCCCAGAATTTGCTGACATAATTTTTAAAGCTATCGAAGCTGATCCTAAAACAGAATTAGAAATCAATCTTCCAAGCCAAACAATTACTTTATTATCAACTGGTCAGCAAGAATCTTTTGCTATCAACGGATACAAAAAGAACAATATGATTAATGGTTTTGACGACATTGATTATTTACAAAATATTAAAGAAGATATTGTGGCTTTCGCCGATAAACTTCCTTACTAATAGAAATCTCATTCAGGATATTAGACCCGACAGGTTTCAAAAACCAGTCGGGTCTTTCTAAATTAAATGAGAAAAAAAATAGAACACGGATAAAACAGATTTGCTATCGCAAAAACACGGATTAATGCGGATTTTATTTTATCCAATAATAAAAAATCCGTTTTATCAGCGTCTTCGCAAAGCGAATCCGTAAAATCAGTGTTCAAATTAAAATATGGATAATCAATAATATCCAACCCGTTAGAAATTACAATATCAATATGGAAAAAAGAAAAATTGAAATAATGGATACGACACTCCGTGACGGTGAACAAACCTCAGGAGTTTCATTTTCTGCTGCAGAAAAATTAACCATTGCGCAATTATTGTTGGAGGAATTAAATATTGATAGAATCGAAATTGCCTCTGCGCGTGTGAGCGAAGGAGAATTTCAAGCTGTAAAAGGCATTACTTCATGGGCAGAAGAACGCGGTTATATTGACCGTATCGAAGTCCTTTCTTTTGTTGACGGTGGTGTTTCAATCGACTGGATGAAAAAAGCCGGCGCCAAAGTACAGAATTTGTTGACCAAAGGTTCAATGAACCACTTAACGCATCAGTTAAAAAAAACACCGGAACAGCATTTTTCTGAAATTGCTCAAATCATCGCTTTAGCAAAAGAAAACAATATTGAAACCAATGTTTATTTAGAAGACTGGAGCAACGGAATGCGAAATTCTCCTGAATATGTATTTCAATTTTTGGATTTCTTATCTACGCAGCCTGTAAAAAGGATTTTACTTCCTGATACTTTAGGAGTTTTAATTCCGTCTTTGGCTTTTGAATTTATTTCTAAAATCAGAGCAAAATATCCCAATATTCATTTTGATTTTCATGCTCATAACGATTACGATTTAAGTGTTGCCAATGTTATGGAGGCTATAAAAGCCGGCATAAACGGTCTTCACGTAACTGTAAACGGAATGGGAGAACGCGCTGGAAATGCACCGCTTGAAAGTACAGTTGCGGTAATTAATGATTATTTGCCAGAAGTAAGCATCAACATCAAAGAAACTTCTTTATATACGGTAAGTAAATTAGTTGAAACGTTTACAGGATACAGAATTCCTGCCAACAAACCTATTGTAGGCGATAATGTTTTTACACAAACTGCCGGAATTCACGCAGATGGTGACAACAAAAACAATCTATATTTTAATGATTTACTTCCGGAGCGTTTTGGAAGAAAAAGAAAATATGCTTTAGGAAAAACTTCTGGAAAAGCTAATATTGAAAAAAATCTTCAGGAATTAGGTTTAAAACTAAATCAGGAAGATTTGAAATTAGTTACACAAAGAATCATCGAACTAGGCGATAAAAAAGAAACCGTTACTAAGGAAGATCTTCCATACATTATTTCAGATGTTTTGGACAGTCATACTTACGAAGAAAAAATAAAAATCGAGTCCTATATATTAGTACATTCAAAAGGAATGCGTCCGTCAACGACTTTGTGCTTAAAATTTGGCGAAGAAATCATCGAAGAAAACGCTCAGGGCGACGGTCAGTTTGATGCTTTTATGAATGCTTTATCAAAGATTTACAAAAGCAAAAAACTAACGCTTCCAAAATTGATTGACTATGCAGTAAGAATACCGCCGGGAAGTAGTTCTGATGCCTTGTGCGAAACTATTATTACCTGGGTAAACAATGGAAAAGAATTTAAAACTAGAGGATTAGATTCCGATCAAACCGTTGCAGCGATTATCGCAACGCAAAAAATGTTGAATGTAATAGCTTAAGGTACTAAGTTGCTAAGATTCTAAGTTACTGAGATTTTTTCTTTGAGCTTAGAACCTTAAAAACTCAGAATCTTAAAAAAAATCAACACCTAGTTGCTAACATATTAAGAAAAAAAACTTAGAATCTTAGCAACTCAGAACCTTAGAACCTTAAAATAATAAATACTTAAAAAATGAAATTTAACATAGCCCTTTTAGCCGGAGACGGAATCGGACCAGAAGTAATAAATGAAGCTGTAAAAGTATCTGATGCTATTGCAAAAAAATTCAATCACGAAATCACATGGACTCCTGCTTTAACCGGAGCTTGCGCAATCGACGCAGTTGGAGTTCCTTACCCAGATGAAACGCACGAAGTTTGTATGAAAGCCGATGCGGTTTTATTTGGAGCAATTGGTCACCCAAAATATGATAATGATCCAAGCGCACCAGTTCGTCCTGAGCAAGGATTATTGTTGATGCGTAAAAAATTAGGATTGTTTGCTAACGTACGTCCAACATTTACTTTTCCTTCTTTAATTGATAATTCTCCTTTAAAAAGAGAAAGAATCGAAGGAACTGATTTAGTTTTCTTAAGAGAATTAACTGGCGGAATTTACTTTGGAGAAAAAGGAAGAAAAGATAATGGAGATACTGCTTTTGACAATTGTGTCTACACACGTGCAGAAGTTCAGCGTTTAGCTAAAAAAGGTTTTGAACTGGCAATGACGCGTTCTAAAAAATTATGCTGCGTTGATAAAGCAAACGTTCTGGAAACTTCACGTTTATGGAGAGAAACAGTTCAGGCTATGGAAAAAGATTATCCTGAAGTTACGGTTTCTTACGAATTTGTTGATGCTGTTGCAATGCGTTTGGTTCAATGGCCAAATTCTTATGATGTATTAATCACAGAAAATTTATTCGGAGATATCTTAACTGACGAAGCTTCTGTAATTTCAGGTTCAATGGGATTAATGCCTTCTGCTTCTGTTGGAGAGCACACTTCTTTATACGAACCAATCCACGGATCTTATCCACAGGCAACCGGATTAAATATTGCTAATCCATTAGCTACAATTTTATCTGCGGCAATGATGTTCGAAGATGCATTCGGATTAAAAGACGAAGCTGAAGCTATTCGTGCTGTAGTAAACAAATCTTTAGAACAAGGTGTTGTTACAGAAGATTTAGCTTCTAAAGGATCAAAAGCATATAAAACAAGCGAAGTTGGTGACTGGTTAGTTGCTAATTTGTAATAAAAAGAAATCGTAGAGGCGCACAGCAGTGCGTCTCCTCGAGATGTTAGACGCACTGCTGTGCGCCTCTACAGAAAAAATCACCATAAAAAAAGGGATCAACTTTCGTTGATCCCTTTTATATTTTAGAAAAAAAATATTAATATCCTCCTCTGTTACCACCACGGTCATTTCCACCACGGTTTCCTCCACCATAACCTCCGCGTGAATCTCCACCACGGCTGTTATTATTGAAGCTTCTTCTTTCACCTTCAGGTTTCGGTTCAGATTTATTAACAACAATTGAACGACCTTGAACAGTAGCTCCGTTCAATTCATCAATTGCTTTTTGAGCTTCCGCATCGTTTGGCATCTCAACGAAACCAAAACCTTTGCTTCTTCCAGTAAATTTATCAGTGATAATTTTAACTGAATCTACTGCTCCATAAGCCTCGAAAGACTCTCTTAAATCTGCTTCCTCAATACTGAATGGAAGGCTTCCAACAAAAATGTTCATATGTACTTATTTATAATAATGTAGCAAATGTAGTCTTATTTTTCTGTAATCTACTATATATTAGTTTATTTATGTTTTTATTTTGATTTTGAAAATCAGCTCATAAAACGCCGTATTTCCAAAAGTTACATCTGATGATGAACAATATCACTTCCTTCAATCGGTACTTTATAAAAAACACCTTCTGTAAAGTTAATTTTTGGATTCTCCGTATCGCTTTCATCTTCATTCATCGCAGTAAATTTAAATGTTCCTGAAATAGTATTAGTATCGGTATCGTATTCTGTAATAACAATTTGACCGTTACCAATATTTGTTCCTGTAGAAAATGAAGATAATTCAGCAGGCAATGTATTTTCATAAGATGCTTTTGAAGTTTCATTAAGACCTAAAATAAAAGTTTGCTCTGCAGAAGAAGCAGTTTGCAAAATAACATTTTCATATCCTAAAGAACCTTCAATAAATACAGTCCCATTTGCACCAAAATAAGCTTTATATGTTTGAGCTCTCCAGAAAACATTATTTTTCAGCGTTTGAAAAGCAGGATTATTGAATTTTACATCCTCTGTACAAGATGTAAGCAGTAGTAAAAAAGATAAGACGTAAAAATATTTTTTCATATATAAAGATGAATTTAATGCAAAAGTATCACATTATGAGGTAAATATTTAAAATTAAAAGTCAAAAAAAAGCTAAAAACCTGTCTTAAATATATTTAATACTTTTTGAAACGGATAATTGATAAAAAAATTATATCTTTGCGCCCTTAATTAACAGAGGTCGAGTACCTCAAAATTTAATCATAAGATTATGTCAGTAAAAATTAGATTACAAAGACACGGTAAAAAAGGAAAACCTTTTTACTGGGTTGTAGCTGCAGATGCACGCTCAAAAAGAGATGGTAAATACTTAGAGAAAATCGGTACTTACAATCCAAACACAAACCCAGCAACTGTTGAGTTAAACCTTGACAGCGCAGTTAAATGGTTACACAATGGTGCACAACCAACTGATACTGCTAGAGCAATCCTTTCTTACAAAGGTGCTTTATTGAAACACCACCTTGATGGAGGTATCCGTAAAGGAGCTTTAACTCAAGAACAAGCTGATGCTAAATTAGCTGCTTGGTTAGAGGCAAAATCTGGAAAAGTTGATGCTAAAAAAGATGGTTTATCAAAAGCACAAGCTGATGCTAAAGCAAAAGCTTTAAAAGCTGAAAAAGAAGTTAACGCTAAACGTTTAGCTGCTGCAGCTCAGGCTGAAGCTGATGCTATCGCTGCTGCAACTCCTGCAGTTGAAGAAGAAGTTGCTGAAGTAGAAGCAGAAGCTGCTACTGAAGAAGCTCCTGCTGCTGAAGAGAATAACGAAACAACTGAAGCATAATTTTACTTAGCGAGAATGCGTAAAGAAGAATGTTTTTATTTAGGTAAAATCGCTAAAAAATTTAGTTTCAAAGGTGAAGTTCTGATCTATTTAGACACAGACGAACCTGAGTTATACGAAAATCTGGAATCAGTGTTTGTTGAACACAACAAACACTTGGTTCCTTTTTTTATTGAAACAAGTTCTTTACATAAAAACGACTTTCTTAGAGTTCGTTTTGAAGATGTAAATAATGAAGAAGAAGCAGATGCACTTGTTGGCAATGCTATTTATCTTCCTTTATCAATGCTGCCAAAACTTTCTGGCAACAAATTTTATTTCCACGAAGTTATTGGTTTCGAAATCGAAGACCAGCGCTTAGGTGTCTTTGGGAAAATTACTTCAATTAATGATTCTTCTGCACAACCTCTTTTCGAAGTTTTAAATGGTGAAGTAGAAATCTTAGTTCCAATGATCGATCATTTCCTAGTTAAGATTGACCGAGAAAATAAAAAGGTTATCATGAACCTTCCGGAAGGATTGGTTGAGATGTACTTATAAAAGTATTCAGTTTACAGTTTTTAGTATTCAGTCACTGCCTTTCGTAATTTTATTTTTAATTTTTAGAAATGTCTTTATTTAGCTTCAAGCAATTTTCCATTAAGCAAGACAAAACAGCTATGAAAGTAGGCACTGACGGCGTTTTACTTGGTGCTTGGACTCCCATTCAGCATAATCCTTTCAGCATATTAGATATTGGTGCGGGAACTGGCATTATTGCTTTAATGCTTGCACAGCGAACTCATGCCGAACAAATTGATGCGCTTGAAATTGATGAAGATGCATACGAACAAGCTGTAGAGAATTTCGAAAATTCTCCTTGGGGCGATCGTTTATTTTGCTTTCATGCCGGATTAGATGAATTCATAGAAGAACCGGAAGACGAATACGATTTGATTGTTTCAAATCCGCCTTTTTACGCTGAAGATTATAAAACGGAAAATGAACAGCGAGATTTAGCACGTTTTCAAGAAGCAATGCCTTTTGAAGAGATCGTCGAAGCTGCTGATTTATTACTTTCTGAAAACGGAATTCTTGCTATAATTCTTCCTTTTAAAGAAGAACAAAAATTCATTGCCTTAGCAAAAGAAGCTGAATTATATCCAATAAAGATTACCCGAGTAAAAGGAACACCAACTTCTCCTATTAAGCGTACTTTATTGGCTTTTAGCCGAAATGAAACTGACGAAATCGAAATCGACGAATTAACAATCGAAATTGACAGACATGTTTATACATCAGAATATATTGAACTAACGAAGGATTTTTATTTGAAATTCTAAACTTGTTCAAAAATACTTTTAAACTGATACAAGATTCTTTCTATTAAGCGTAAATCTTCCGTTACGATTTCTGCGCTTCCTTTCATTTCCTGTTGAAATAAAATTTGTTTGTTATAAGAAGTTTTTAATCCGTCTGGTAAAGCGACATCTATTAATAAATTTCCATCTTTATCCGGAACCAAAGAAATATTCTGAATCTTTCCTTTTAAAACACCAAATTCCCTGTCCGGAAAATTAGCCAGTCGAATATTGACTCTCTGCCCTGTTTTGATTTTTCCTGAATTTAAAGCCGGAGCTTTTACTTTTCCTATAAAACCATTTTTTGCATCGGGAATAATTGAGAAAACATTGTCGCCTAAATTTATCGTTTGGTTTTCTGTCCAAACCTGTAAAAAAGTAACTTTTCCGCTAATGGAAGATTTTAAGGCATAAGCCAGTTCCCAGTCTTTTATCACTTTTTTCAGCTGATAAAACGACTGCGCCATGTTCCTGCCAAGATTAACTTCTTCCTTAGTGCTGTTTGCCTGCGAACTCTGACTCGATTTTGTATTATCGATAAGAGAAGATCTTAACTGAGAAATCGACGACAATAAGCCTCTGTAACTCTTTTGTGCTTGCAGGAAACTTAGTTTTTTAACTTCCATTTCCTGAGCCGAAATAATGCCTTTATTAAACAAAACTTCAAAACGACTCACTTCATTTTTTTGAAGCTGTAGCTCACTTTCATTGATTACTTTTTGCTGCTGCAAAATTTCTAATCTTTCCTTTATTTGGATTTTTTCAGAAATCTGTGCTCTGTTTTCAATTGCAAAAGGCTGCAGGTCATGATTTAATTCCTGTGCCTGATAATCTTTCTGAAAAACAGCATAAGCACTTTCTATTTCTCCAAGCTGTGTGTTTTTTAATTTTGAAAACGGAAATTCTATTTTTGGATCATTAATGTTATAATTATCAACAATACTTTTCAGCAGGAAAACATCGTTGTAATTCGCTGTGTTTTCTATAATAGCAAGTGTGCTGTTTTTAGACACAACTGATTTGTTTTTAACCAAAATAGCTTCAATACGTCCAGATGTTTTGGCAACAATTTTCTCCGGCGGGATATTGGTCGTAATCACAATTTCAGTATTAACAACATCCGGGTATTTTATAAACCAGGAAACAAAAAAGAGCATCAGTATGATTACGAAAATCAAAACCGTTCCCCAGCGAATCATCCAGTGCGGCACTTTGGTGAGAATGTCCTGAACTTCCTCGCTTCTTAATTCAAATGTGCTGTTATCTTCTTCCATGATTAATTTCCTAACTGCAATTGATTTTTAACCAATTCAAAATAATTTCCTTTCTGTTCCACCAATGACGAATGTGAACCTATTTCAATAATTTTCCCTTTTTGCAAAACTACAATCTGATCTGCATTCATAACTGTACTTAATCTATGCGCAATTACAATTACGGTTTTGTTTTTAAAGAAAATATCCAGTTTCCGCATAATCTCTTTTTCATTATTGGCATCCAAAGCTGATGTGGCTTCGTCAAAAAACAATATTTCCGGGTTTTTATAAACTGCCCTGGCAATTAAGAGTCTTTGTTTTTGTCCTGTACTCATTCCGGTTCCTTCGGCGCCAATTTTTGTATTATAACCAAGAGGAAGCTCACTGATATATTCTTTGATGTTGGCTACGTCTGCTGCATAAACCAATCGTTCTTTATCTACTTTATCTACTCCAAAAGCAATATTATTGGCTATTGTATCGCTAAAAATAAAACCTTCCTGCATTACAGCCCCAATGTTTGAACGCCAGGCTTTCTGCGAAATGTTTTTCAACTGTGAACTGCCAATATTGATTTCGCCTTTTTCTGGTTCATAAAACTTAAGAAGCAGTTTCATTAAAGTCGTTTTTCCACTTCCGCTCACGCCTACTATAGCGGTTACTTTATTGGCTGGAATCACAAGGCTTAAATCATCTAAAACCGGAATATCTGATCCTAAATAACGATAAGAAAGATTTTTAATTTCAATATCTGCATCATACGGCACATCATTGGTCTGATGAATTTCCTGCTGGGTTTCATCTTCTTTTTCATGAATTTCAGATAATCTTGCCAAAGATATTTTAGCATCCTGCAATTCTCTCACAAATTCAATAAGCTGGGTTATGGGTCCATTTAAACTCCCTACAATTGAACTTATAGCCAGCATCATCCCTAATGTTATTGAACCGTCTATTACTAATTTGGCAGATAAGAAAATGATAAAAATATTTTTTAACTCATTTATAACTGAAGAGCCTATAGATTGTGTCTGCTCTAAAACCAATCCTTTTATCGAAACCCTGAACAATCTTGCCTGTACATATTCCCAGCTCCAGCGTTTTTGTTTTTCGGCATTGTGGAGTTTGATTTCCTGCATACCGTTAATGAGTTCCATTACCTTACTTTGTTCCTGAGAAACCTCAGCAAAACGTTTATAATCTAAAACTTCCCGTCGTTTTAAAAACAATGTAATCCATCCAAAATAAAGAATACTTCCTGCAAAAAATACTAGAAATATCTTTAGATTAAAGTAGGCCAAAACACCTCCCAAAACAAACATATTGATTACAGAGAATAATACATTTAAAGAGGATGTGGTCAGTATTTTTTCGATTCTGCGGTGATCGTTAATGCGCTGCATGATATCTCCTGTCATTCTCACATCAAAAAACGAAATAGGCAGATTCATTAATTTAATAAAGAAATCTGAAATTAAGGAGATATTGATTCTGGTTGAAAGATGCAGTAAGATCCAGCTTCTGATAAGTTCAAGGCCCGTTCTTCCGGCAAAGAGAAACAGCTGTGCAAAAAGAATTAAATATATAAAATGAATGTTCTGGTTTTGTATCCCTACATCGACAATACTCTGGGTTAAAAACGGAAAAATAAGCTGCAGTAAACTACTCGCTAAAAGTCCTATACTCAGCTGGATCAAAAATGATTTATATCGCCAGACATATTGAGACAACATTCCAAATCCTAAACCTTTATTGTCTTCTTTATCAAATTCAGACTGAAAGAATTTTGGCGTGGCTTCTATTAATAAAGCAATACCTTCCTGAGTAGAATCATCGGCATTGTTTCCGATCCAGAATTTTAGAAAATCTTTTTTATTATATTCAATTAATCCAAAACCGGGATCTGAAATATAATAAGTTCCTTTTTTTATTTTATAAAGTACAACGTAATGATTTTTGTTCCAATGCAGAATGCATGGCAGAGGTGCTTCTTCGAGTCTTTCTGCATTTAATTTTACGCCCAGTGTCCTAAAACCAATTTTCTCGGCAGCATCGCTTAAAAAAAGCAAATTACTTCCTTCACGAGTTGTCTCGCTGCTGTCGCGCAACTCCTGAATGTTGATTGTTTTACCATAATGTTTGGCTATGATCTTTAAACATGTAGGTCCGCAATCTTTAAAATCTGCCTGCTTATAATTGATGAATTTTTTCAATTCTGATATTTGGGTTTATTCTTAGCAATATTATACAAAAATTCTTAAAAAAATAAAAAATGATCTAAATTATATCAATTTCAATTTTATCATAATTAATATCTTTATTTTTCTCTCTAAACAGTATTATTAAATACATTCAAAAAAATTATTTGGGTTTATAAAAAGAGAAAGCTTTGCTAAATAAATAACAAAGCTTTCAAATACTATTCAATAAATTTTTAAGATTCCAGTGGGCAGTTTTCCTCAATAACCGACGCGCAAGTTTCACCTTCGCCTGGATGTATAATACCTGCAAAAAGACCCGTTCTAGGGCAATAGCAAGCCTCTATACCAGGCCCTCCGCCATTAATACTTTTCTTTTCACTTACACTTAAAATTTCAACTCCAGTTAAATTTTTTAATTTTTTCATAATTTGATTTTTGTCTATATTTAATAGAATGTTTACTATGGGATAAATTATTATGTTTCAATCTTTTTGTTATTGATCGCCGAGATTTATATTTATAGTATTTTTACTACTCTTTTGTTTTATGACAAAAAAAGAGAGAACATAATTCTCTCTTAAATATTCAATATATTTTAGTAATACCAATTTCTCTAGGAGATGGCACTTGATCAGCCCTAACCAAATAAAACCGACCCAAGTGACCAATTATCCTGAGAATCCCGACACCAATCATCAATGTTGGGATAAATTGCTCAATGTTCCACGATCGAGCGCCTACAAATTAAAAAAAACATGACTAAATTTTAAAAAGGCTTTATTGTTTATTACTTTAAATAATTTAAAATTGACAGCAAAAATTATTCGAAAATTCTCTGCTGGTTCTACTCTAACAATAATCGTACAGTTTTTTAATTTGCTCCAGAATAATTTAATTCTGAAAAATAATCTGTGCAATCATCGTAAGCAATTATCGAATTTGCATCACATTTAGATGATACTTCTTTACTAAAGATGTCAATGATAGTTTTTTGTTCACTAGCACTTATTTCTTGCGTTCCTTCTAAGTTTAATATATTTTTTAGCATAACTGTGAATTTTTAATTGTTAGAGAATTTATTAAATGTCAAACTAGGCTATTCTTTCTAGTACTGTTGTTTCTTTTTCTTCGACAAAGTCGTTTAAAAAGTATTTCAATTCACTTAATTCATATTCATTAGGAAACAACCTTTCGTTAACAATTTTTACCGGAGTGTAATTAAAGTTGTTTTTAGAACACCACTCATATTGTTTATTTATTTCCTGATTTATCATCATACTGACATTGTCAACATTCCATTTTTTTAACCATTTTTTCAAACTCATTTTTTTAATATGCCAGTCTGAAATGGCTTCAACTGTTTTTCCCGGAGTTGATCTGTTTATTGTTAAAAGTCTTTCAACAACCGCTTTATACGGATTGTCAATATTTTCAGGATTGATATTGAATAAAACACTTAAATATATTTTATCCGGAAATTTTAAAACTAAGTCAAAAGCTTCCTGAAACGTTTTATGACAATGAACACAACTTGGACTTATAATTACCGCCAGTTTTACAACAGCACTTCTGTTTCCAAAATTTAATCCTCTTAAATCTTCAAATCCATTTTGATGTATAACTTTTTTAGATAAAAAGTTTAATAATGAATAATTTCTTTTGAATTTTTTGAGCTCTTTTAAAGAGTTTTCATTATTAAGAACATCTTTAGCAATTGATTTTACAACAAATGCAATTGGTATAAGAAGGATTAAAGAAAATAAAAACGGGAAAATTGCACTAAAACTAAAACTTAACGTAAATAAGTCTGATGAAAACCAAATTATACTTTGTGTAAATATTAAAAAGGAAACCATTAAACACATCACACACCATCTTTGAAGTTCAAATTTTTGAATCCAGATTGAAGACACAATAATTGGAATCGCCAATAAACTTAAAAATCCAACAAAAATTGACGAGCTCGCTGGTTGTACTAATATTGAAATAAAGCTTGCACCAAAAAACAAAAGCGGCAAGTCTGAAAAGCTAATCCATCTATTCTCATAATTCTCACTAAAACTCAAAACAGAGTTACAAGAAGAATTTGTGCTTAAATTGCAAAAGTTGGTAATAAGATTGTTTTTAAAACCAAGTTTTTCCTGAACAATTAAAATACTCACAATTAGTCCTAAAGCTGATGTCAGCAAAAACACAGTGCTAAAAATACTGTATGAACTATAAAAAAATGATAATCCAGCTACAAGTATAAAAGGTATAAGATATTTTAACCAGTTTAATTCAACTTTTAAATTTTCTCTTGCTACTACATTATTTGGTTCGATTGCAACAATTACTCCATTCCAGTCTAAAAGGAATTTTTCGTATGAAATTTTTTGAACACCTTTTTTTATTGTGTTAATACGAACAAAGTCTTTTGCTTTTTCAACTAAGATTAATTCCTCTTTAAAATAAGCTAAAAAGTTTGACGGTAAATCAACTATTTGTTCCTTTGGAACTCTTATAGCAGCATTCTCTATCGACAACAAATCAAACGAATCTGTTATCGCAAATAAACTTGGATAATTTGGGTGTGAAAGAAACAAGTCTTTAAACTCGTTTTTCACATCCGAATATCTGTTTATTTGAAGAAATTTTTGGATAAGTTTTAGCATCTTTGAAACCTGTTTTAAATCGAATTACAGTACAAAGATTGTTGTTTTTATTCTAAAAATATTGGTGAAAGCACACATTTTATATATTATACTACATACAATTTATAAATTATAGCATGTATAATTTAATTGCAACTAATTGATTTTCAATAAATTAAAAGCAAACATGTTTCAAAAAAGAGTTCAAAACCCAATTCTCGATCAAGAGCTTCAGTTTTTATTTAGTTTTGATAAATCAGTAACCGTAACATGTAAAAAGATGGCAAATATGAAATTAAAATTCGAAGATTTCCAGGGAGAAAAATTATCAAAAAATCAACAAAAAATGGTACTAGGAGGAGATCCACCACCACCACCAGTTGATCCTGGAAAAAAAGATAATAATGGTAACGGATAATTGTTTCCTTATTTAAGCTTCAATAAGTTTTTTTTAAAACTAGATATTATTCGCAAATTGAGCTGGAGATACTCCAGTTCTTTTGCGAAATGATTTGGCAAAAGAAACTGCATTTTTAAACCCTACACTTTCTGCAATTGCTTGTGTTGAATATTTTCGATACATATGATTAGTAATCATTTCATTGATTACATAATTAATTTTTAACTCATTTGAGTATTCTCCAAAAGATTTCCCAAATCGTTTGTTCACTACATAAGATAAATAAGTAGTATTTGTTTTTATTTTTTTAGCCACATAAGGCAAAGTAAAATCTGCATTTAAATACTCTAATTTATTTTCAAGTGCCAGTAATTTTTCGACAATTTTATTTTCTTTCGCTTCATCAATACTCAGCGTAAGATTTTCCTTTTTAAGATGAATTTCTTCTGTTTCAAGAATTTCTTCTACTTCTTCCGGCTCAATTTCAGCATTATTTTTCTTTTCAATGTTTGCCTTAAACTCTTCTATTAAAGCATTCATTTTTTTATGTGCCTTATTTTTATCCCTTATATTTTTTATCAATAAAAATACAATTCCAACAACTAATAAAACATAAAACACCTTTAATGCCTTATTAATAAGCACATCATACTGATATTTTTCCTGAATAACTACCATTTCTTCAGTCAAATCATTTACTCCTAATTTATAATTTACCTCTAAAGCTTCATGATTTAGTTTTGTCTGGAAATCTTCATAGTTATCCAAGTAAACTTTAGAATGTTTATAAGCCAGCTCAGGTTCATTCTTTATATTGTAAATTTTCGCCTGATAATAATTTGACTTCAAAAAATCCATATTATTGGACTTTGTTATTTCAGCAAGAGAATCACATTTTTTAAAGAAAACCAGTGCTTTATCGTACTTTTTGGTAGTAAAGTATATATCTCCTAAATTATAATTGGCAACACATAATAAATCTGGCTGATTGTTTTGCTGTGAATAAAATACAATATCATAATATGTTTTTTCAGCAGCCTTATAGTCTCCTTTCCAATTGTATATATTACCTAAACTTAACTTCGCAGTAATTTTATTATCTGCAAAATTCTGTGAATAATTAATTGCCCTTTTATAATAGTATTCTGCCGAATCAAGTAAGAATTTTTTATCTGAATTTTTAATAAAATAGTTTTCGTAAGCACTTCCTAAATTAACATTGATGTTACTTTTTCTATTTAAAAAATCTTCCTTGGTAAATATTCCTTCGTTTTTATCGACAAAATCATTCAGTTCCTTTAAATTCTGAATCGCTAATTGATAATTTCCAACAGCTTCGTTAATTAAAGCTATGTTTCCTCTAAATTTTACAATTTGTATAATGTCGCCAATTTCGACAGAAAGCTTCATTCCCTGCTGATATTTGTCTAGCGCAGCACTAAAATTACCTCTTTTCCATTCTGCCAAACCACCATAATTATAGATGTAGGACTTTAATTGTATTTTATCACGTGATTCCGGAACTTTTTCCAGGTATTTAAGAGCTAAAGAATATTTTTCTTTAGAAAGTTTAGTATTTCCTTTTATCTGAAACAATTGAGTCATTGCTCCATTTGCAAAAGCTAAATGTTTAAAATTGCTTGATTTTGACATCTCCTTAGCGTATACAAGGGCACTATCGACATTTGCATTATAATTTAGTCGAATTTTTTCCTGCAATATAAGATACTCCTCTTCAGTCAGTGCACTTTTCTGTTGGGCAAATGCAGTATTAAGAACAAAAAAAAGTACAAAAGAGATGATCAGCCTCATTCAATTTATGTTTTTTTGGAATCTCAAAATTAGTCTATAAATTATCAATAAACTAAAATTAATTTACCTAATTTGTGATTATTTTTTAACTAATGTATAAAAATATAACAATTTATCTTTGTTTTGTTATATTTTTATTACGTAAATTTGTTTTGTAAAATTACTCAAAAATGAAACCAGACTTATTTCAAGCTCCAGATTATTACAACCTTGACGATTTGTTAACAGACGAACATAAACTAGTTCGAGAATCTGCACGTGCGTGGGTTAAAAGAGAAGTTTCTCCTATTATTGAAGAATATGCTCAAAAAGCAGAATTTCCTAAGCAAATTATAAAGGGACTTGGAGAAATTGGCGGATTCGGGCCTTATATTCCTGTTGAATATGGAGGTGCCGGCTTAGATCAAATTTCTTATGGCTTAATTATGCAGGAAATTGAAAGAGGAGACTCTGGTGTAAGATCAACTTCGTCAGTACAATCTTCTTTAGTAATGTATCCAATTTGGAAATACGGAAACGAAGAACAGCGTATGAAGTATTTACCAAAACTAGCAACTGGTGAATATATAGGATGTTTTGGTTTAACAGAACCAGATCATGGTTCTGATCCGGGAAGTATGATTACCAATTTTAAAGATATGGGAGATCATTATCTTTTAAATGGTGCCAAAATGTGGATTTCGAATGCTCCTTTTGCAGATATTGCTGTTGTTTGGGCAAAAAACGAAGAAGGAAGAATTCACGGTTTAATTGTAGAACGCGGTATGGAAGGTTTTACAACTCCTGAAACTCATAATAAATGGTCGCTTCGTGCCTCTTCAACCGGAGAATTAATTTTTGATAATGTAAAAGTTCCAAAAGAAAATCTATTACCAAATAAATCTGGTTTAGGAGCTCCGCTTGGGTGTTTAGATTCAGCACGATACGGAATTGCGTGGGGAGCAATTGGAGCTGCAATGGATTGTTACGATACTGCTTTACGTTATGCTAAAGAAAGAATTCAATTTGGAAAACCAATTGGAGGAACTCAATTACAGCAAAAGAAATTGGCCGAAATGATTACCGAAATCACAAAAGCACAATTATTAACCTGGCGTTTAGGCGTTTTGAGAAATGAAGGAAAAGCTACAACAGCTCAAATTTCGATGGCAAAACGTAATAATGTCAACATGGCGATTCAAATTGCACGTGAAGCCAGACAAATGTTAGGCGGGATGGGAATTACAGGTGAATATTCAATTATGCGCCATATGATGAACCTGGAAAGTGTTATAACTTACGAAGGAACTCACGATATTCATTTATTGATTACCGGAATGGATGTAACTGGAATTCCAGCATTTAAATCATAAACATCTATTAAAATATATATAAAAACAATATAAAAAAGCTTCTTCTAACCGAGAAGCTTTTTATATTTGCCCCAAAATTTACATAAATGAATATTGAAACTATAAACAATAGCATTCAACCTCAAAAAGAACAGCTTTTAAAACACTCCTTATACAATAAAATCCAAACGATTGATGATTTACACAGCTTTGTAGAAAATCACGTTTTTGCTGTTTGGGATTTCATGTCTTTATTAAAAGCTTTACAAGCCAAACTTACTTGTACTACAACACCTTGGTTCGCCACTAAAAACCCAGAAACAAGATATTTAATCAACGAAATTGTTCTTGCCGAAGAAACTGATTTAAGCATCGACGGAAGAAGACAAAGTCATTATGAAATGTATCTTGAAGCAATGGAAGACTGCGGTGCAGACACTACAGAAATCAATAAATTTTTAGCCGAAGTAAATTCGCTTCACAACATTTTTGTTGCTATTAAACAAAGTTCGCTTCATCCAGAAATTAAAGCTTTCCTTGATTTTACTTTTAGAGTAATCGAAGAAGGAAAACCACATCAAATTGCCGCAGCATTTACTTTTGGAAGAGAAGATTTGATTCCGAGTATGTTTACCGAAATCTTAGGCAACTTTCAAAAAAACCTTCCCGATACAGACTTAAGCAAATTGCTGTATTATTTTGAAAGACATATCGAATTAGATGCTGATGAACACGGACCAATGGCAATGCAGATGATTACTGATTTATGTGAAGACGACGCACAAAAATGGAAAGAAGTTGAAGAAGTTTCAATTCTTGCTTTAGAAAAACGCATCGGACTTTGGAATGCCATTGAAGAAGAAATTCTAATGAAAACAGAAATGGTCTAAAAACCATACCAAGATATTTAACGTAACTATTTGTTTAAACAAGCCAATTAATTTAAACAAATTATGAAACCGCAATTCAAACAAATAGTTACCGTTATTCTTTCAGTTTTTCTATTAAGCTGCAGTACCGAAGAATCTTCTTCAGAAACTTCTGTTACGCCAAGACCTGTAACTCCTCCTCCAACAACACAAGTTCCTACTACTCCAATTTCTAAATCCATAAATTATCTAGCTTTAGGAGACAGTTATACTATTGGCCAAAGTGTTTGTGAAACCTGCAGATATCCGGAACAATTAAAAACCAGCTTAAAAGCTCTTTATCCCGAAACTAGTTTTTCCTTAAAAGTAATTGCTACAACAGGCTGGACAACCAATAATTTACTTACTGCAATAAAAGAGCAAAATCCAGAATCAAATTATGATTTGGTAACTTTATTAATTGGCGTAAACAATCAATATCAACACAGGGATTTTTCTATGTATGAAAAAGAATTTCCCGAATTAGTTACAAAAGCAATTGCCTTGGCAAAAGGCGATAAAAAAAACGTAATTGTTTTATCGATTCCAGATTATGCTTATACTTCTTTTGGAATGATGTTTGGAATCGAAGGAAGAATGAAAATCACCGAAGAAATAAACAAATACAACACTTTTGCCGAAAACTACTGCATGATGAATAACATAACATTTGTTTCTATTACAGATATCACAAGAAACGGATTGACTAATACAAGCCTGGTTGCTTCAGACGGTTTACATCCTTCAGAATCTGCTTATACAATGTTTGTGGAGCGTATATTGCCCAAGGTAAAAATGGCTTTACAGGATTGATTTTTTCTTTTAAAGAAGCAGAAATTAAAATTTCCAAAAGACCAATTGTCCCGCTATACACTTTATCTTTTGTGGTCTCGTTAAAGAAACGAAACCACAAAAGGATGCCGTTTCTATCGGGGCTAAGCCAGTAAAAATATTTCTTTGTTAATTCTTAGAAAATAAAAATACAAGAAAAAACCTATAATATTCAAAATAACAACATCAGTGATGGCTTTATTTCCAGATTAAAATTGCACTAATTATATTTAAAACCAAGACATTAAATTCAGTTAGGCTATATTTGAGATAAATGCGCGGGAAAATGAGTAAAAAAAAGATGGTTTCGCCTAAGGCTGTTACTTTTTCAGAAAAGATTAAAGCAAATCATAATGATGAATTATTACTTGTTAATAAAAGACTTGCACAACAAATCGAAGAGCGAAAAAAACGTGCGGCGGAATTAATTATTGCCAATACTGAGCTTGCTTTTCAAAATAAAGAAAAAGAAAAACGAGCTGCCGAATTGGTTATAGCAAACACTGAACTTGCTTATCAAAACAAAGAAAAGGAAAAACGGGCTGCTGAACTTGTCATTGCCAATACAGAACTTGCTTTTCAAAATAAAGAAAAAGAAAACCGCGCGGCTGAACTTGCTATTGCAAATAAAGAATTAGCTTATCAAAACCTAGAAAAAGAAAAACGTGCTGCAGAACTTCTCATAGCCAATGAAAATCTTACTTTTCAGAATATTGAAAAAGAAAAACGTGCGGTCGAATTAAGCCTTGCTAATAAAGAACTTGAGGCATTTACTTATATATCAACTCATCATCTTCAGGAACCTTTGCGAAAAATTCAGGTTTTTTCGAACCGAATTACAACAGATGAATATCAAAATTTAAGCGAAAAGGGGAAGTATTATTTTGACCGTATAGAAGTCTCAGCTTCTCATATGCAGGCGCTTATAAATGATTTATTGACTTATTCACGTACAAGTGTCACCGAAAAGACATTTGAAAACATCTCTCTTAATACGGTTATAAACAAAGTGCTGGAAAATTTGAAAGAAGAAATAACAGTAAAAAAAGCTATTATCGAATTATCTGGAAATTGTAAAGCCTATATAATTCCATCTCAGTTTGACCAGTTAATGTGTAATCTAATAAGTAATTCCCTTAAATTTTCGAAACCCGAAGCGACACCTCATATAATCATTGAAACCCTTTATACCAAACCAAAAACTAATACAAAAAAGAAATCTTCGGCTGGTTATTGCCATATTACAATTACCGATAATGGTATTGGATTTGACCCCCAGTTTGAAACACGTATTTTTGAAATGTTTCAGCAGCTTAACAGCAAAACGGATTATAAAGGAACTGGTATTGGTCTTGCCATCGTTAAAAAAATTGTAGAAAATCACAATGGAATTATTACGGCAACCGGAAAATTAAATCAAGGAGCTAAATTTGATATTTATATTCCCGTAGCGTAATAAAAAAAGAAAAGAGTATCTTACAAAAACGAACCTGTTTTTTACTAAAATCTATTTTCTTTAAAAATTTTTAAATACCTTTGATTCATGAGCACAGCAACAAAACCATATCATATAGGGCGAAAAATTAGCCGTATTCGTGAACTTAAAGACATGAAACAAGAAGCACTTGCACAGGCTTTGGGAACAAATCAGCAAGCAGTTTCAGCTATGGAAAACAGCGAAACCATAGACGAAGAAAAACTAAAAGAAGTAGCAAAAGTACTTGGAATGACAGTTGAAGCAATTAAAAACTTTTCGGAAGAAGCCGTAATTAATTATTTTAATAATATTTACGATAATGGAGTTTTTAATACTGGCAATTATTGTAATTTTAATCCTTTAGACAAAGTTGTTGAACTTTATGAGCGTTTGGTTCAGGCTGAAAAGGATAAAAATGAATATTTGGAGAAATTGTTGAAGGGGAAATAAAGTTTTTGATAAAATATAAATTTTGAAAAAAAGAGATCTCTATAAGGCCTCTTTTTTTGTGTTTATAATTTTTATTTTTACCCTATTACTACTGAACTATTTTAACTTTAATTTCTTCTTCAATAAATCAAAACCTCCCCAGTAAACTGAAGGCTCAACATAATATAATCTTTCTGAATTGTAAATCACTTCATTAATTCCGTTTGCTGTACTCGCAAAATTCACTTCTTTTAAATGTTTTAACTCATTTTCATATTGCATTAGAAATTCAATTTCATCAGTTTTTAATTTTCTTTTTTTTCTCTTATGCAAAACATATAAAGCATTATTGCTTTTAAAAATAGTCAACGAATCTTTTCTACCACTATAACAACCAGAAAATCTAAACTTTACAACTATTTTTTCGTCATTTTTTATTTTTTGAATGAACAAATCCTTTGGAATACTATCCTGAAGTTTATCAGCATAAAGCAAAACTTCTGATTGATTTAAGCTTTTTTTACTATTTGGAATAGAAAATTCTTTCTTAATTGTTTCTCCAAAAATATTAGCGTATTCGAAAGAATATTTACCATCAGGAACTGACTCATAAAGAACAAACGCATTAGGACTTTCTATTTTCTTAAACAATTGGTTGTCTCTTAAAATAATGATTTCACTAATATGAAAATCATCTCCATGATCTGAATAAGTCCTTTGAAATTTAACAGCCAAATTATTTTGAGCAAAGAATGGGTTTGATGCAAGTATTATACACAAAAGGATAATTTTCTTTAAAAAGACTTTCATTCTTTTAGTTTTATTAAAATTGAATTCAAAAACAATATATAAAAATAATCATCACTTTTTTATATAAACAAAAAACCCGCAACTTCAAAAAATGAAATTGCGGGTTTTTATTTAGCAGAAAGGAAGGGATTCGAACCCTCGATACAGTTACCCATATACTAGCTTTCCAGGCTAGCTCCTTAAACCACTCGGACACCTTTCTTTATTGGTCTGCAAATAACACAAAAAAAATCGAGTTTCAAAAGTAAAATCTAAGATTACTTTTAAATGCTTTTTTTAAATTCTTCCATGAATATTTTTACTGCTTTTTTTTGATAACCTCCAATTGTTAGCATAAAAGATTCTCTTTTAGTTGCAACGCCGGTAATTTGTATCGCTTTGAGCTGATCCCAGCCTTTTAAAGCCTTTTCAGCCACGATCGTCGCCCAATCACTGTTCTCTACCATTTGCAATAAAGCGTGTATAGAATGCAGCTCTATTGAGATTTTGGGCTTCATATTAAACTTCTGAAATAACTCTTCTACAAATTCTCTCGAATTCGATCCTTTTCCGGGCAATACCAACGGAATTTGTTCTATTTTTTTAAAAGCTATTTTATCTAAGTCTGCCAAAGCGTGGTTTTTGGAAACCGCCAAAACCATATAAGAAGTAAACAAAGGCACTTTTTGAATTGGCAGTTCAATTTCGTGTGATGAAACAACCAAAACAACATCTAATTGATTATCAAGAAGTTTTTGTTCTAAAGCTTCTGTCGTTCCGTATTCAACAACAATTTTCAGATTCTGGTATTGTTTAGCAAATGTATTAACGATAGGAAGAATCAATAAACCAAAAACATAAGTTACACCAATGCGCAGTTCGCCGCCAATCATTTCGTTTAAATCCTCAATTGCCTGTTTTCCGTTTTCTACATTTTCGACTACTTTTTTAGCGTGAATTAAAAAAACAGAACCCGCTTCTGTAAGCTGTACTTTCTTGCCAATCCGCTTAAACAAAGGCAGGCCGAGTTCTTCTTCTAGTTTTTTTATTTGCTGCGAAAGCCCGGATTGCGTTACAAAACACAATTCTGCAGCCTTTGTAAAATGAAGAACCTCAGCCGTTTTAATAAAGTATTCGAGTTGGTAAATTTCCATATTGATAAGTTTTAATACTTATTATCAGTAAAATTATTAATTTTTCTAATGAAATCATAATCCCGACCTTTGTATTAAATAATTAAGGTCATGTTTAAAGCGTTAAAATCTAAAAACTTCAAGTTATTCTTTTACGGGCAATCTGTTTCAGTTATTGGAACATGGATGCAGAAAACTGCTATAAGCTGGATGGTTTACAGCATAACCGGATCAGTATTTTTATTAGGACTGGCTACTTTTTTAAGCATGATTCCGTCTTTGTTTTTAGCGCCTTTAGCCGGAAGTATTATTGGGCGTTACGACAGACACAAAGCAATGCTTTTATTGCAGTCTATGGCAATGATGCAGGCCGGAGCTTTGGCAATTTTAATTTATTTTAAAATTTACAATATCAACTTTATTTTGGCTTTGAGCCTTATACAGGGAATTATAAATGCTTTTGATATGACCTGCAGACAAACGATGATGATTGATATTGTGGATGACAAAGAAGATCTGCCAAACGCCGTTGCTCTAAATTCAACTTTAAATAATTTTGCCAGAATTGCGGGACCTGCACTAGCCGGAATTATTCTGCACAATTATGGTGAAGACATTTGTTTTATTGGAAATTTCCTTAGCTATATTCCGGTTTTAATTTCACTTTTAATGATGAAAATTACACCACACATCAAAGCCGTGGATAAATTTAAAATGCTCGAAGATTTCATTGAAGGTTTTGATTATGTAAAAAAAGAAGCAGAAATGGCCAAAATGCTTTTAATGTTAATGTGCAGTAGTTTATTTGTAATTTCTTTTAATACGCTGATGCCGGTTTTTGCCAAAGATATTTTTAGCGGAAACGCACAAACTTTCAGCTGGTTTGAAAGCGCTGCCGGAATTGGTTCTATTTTGTCTGCTATTTATTTGGCAAATCTTAAAAAATCAGATCAAATGAGTAAAATAATGATCGCTGCGAGCTTATTATTAGGTTTTAGCATCATTATACTGGCTTATTCAAATAATTTGACTGTGGCGCTTATTTGTATGGCTCTGAGTGGTATAGGAATGATGGCGCAAACTTCATCCATCAACATTTATGTGCAGACACAAAGTGCTGTAAATATGCGATCAAGAAGTATTAGTTATTATTTAATGGCTTATCAGGGAATGATTCCCGTGGGGAGTTTAATTATTGGATACGTTTCACACATTATCGGAACCAGACATACGGTTGCCATTCAGGGAATTATTTGTATCCTTTCTGTGATCGTTTATGTGTATTATAAAAGACATAAAACTTCAGAAGAATTGGAAACTTGCCCTGTTCCTTATAGAAATTCCAACAACTAAAAAGAAAGTTATTTAAACTATATAAGTAATATAAGAAATTATAAGTTTAGCTTTGAAAGCTTGTGTGCATAAAACAAGTACGCGCAAACTTGTCATTTCGAAGAACGAACTTAATTAAATGAACTTATATCACTTATATGGTGGAAAATTTATAGTGAAATTTCACCGCGCAAAGCCGTTTCAAAAACGTCTTTAAATTCGTCTTGCGGAATATTATGTCCAAGCAAATACATCAATTTTGTAATTGCGGCTTCTGTAGTAATATCTTTTCCAGAAATAACACCAAGAGATTTTAAGGCTGTACTGGTTTCGTATTGTCCCATGTTTACGCTTCCGCCAGAACATTGCGTTACGTTTACAATGTGCATTCCGGAATTGATTGCTTTTTCAATTAAGTTCAAAAACCATTCTTCAGTTGGGGCATTTCCTGAGCCGTACGTTTCTAAAACAATACCTCGTAAATCTGGAGTTGACAGGATCGAAGCCAAAACTACTTCGCTCATTCCCGGAAACATTTTTATAATCGCTACGTGATTGTCTAAGTTTTTGTGAACAATTAATTCCGCATCTTTTTTTATTGGAAGAAATAAATGGGAGTTTAACTTTAAATGTACGCCAGATTCTACCAATTCAGGATAATTTGGTGCAGTAAAAGCTCTAAAATGTTCAGCATTTACTTTTGACGTTCTGTTTCCTCGGTATAATTTATATTCAAAATATAAAGAAACTTCATTGATAACAGGTTTTCCATTTTCCTGTAAAGAAGCAATTTGAATTGCTGTAATAAGATTTTCTTTAGCATCGGTGCGCAAATCTCCAATTGGTAACTGCGATCCCGTAAAAACAACCGGTTTTGCTAAATTCTCCAGCATAAAACTCAATGCCGAAGCCGAATATGACATGGTATCTGAACCGTGCAGCACGACAAATCCGTCATACAAAGCGTAATTTTCCTCGATAATTGTGGCAATTTTGGTCCACATTTTCGGATTCATGTTGGATGAATCTATCGGATTTTCAAATGATACCGATTCGATTTCACAATCTAATTGTTTAATCTCCGGAATCTTCTGTATTAGTTTACTAAAGTTGAATGCTTTAAGCGCGCCAGTTTCAAAGTCTTTGCTCATACCGATAGTTCCTCCGGTATAAATCAAAAGTATTTTTGCTTTAGATGACATCTTGGTATTTTAATTTATTGACAACCGGATTGGCATACATTGCCAGAAATCCTTGTCTTGTAACAGGATTATCGCTTCCGATACGCATTTCTAAACGACGCTCAAAAAGTGATTTTTCACTTTCTTTATACAAATGAGCGAATCTTGTTGTTTCGTTTAAAATATCGTAAGCAATAAAATTAGTTGGCCATAATTGATAATTTGTTAAAATGGTATCATCAATAACTTGTGCCAAAGCCTGAACTTGTTTGTTTACGTTGTCATTTTCTGCTACGATTTTATCAATTTCAGTATCTAAAACATCGCCAACAGAAATATGTATTCTTTTTTTAGTTCCCATGATACCACTCAAAATGGTCATGAAATCTTCGTTTTTATCTTTTACGTAAACTTCATTTTTTGATTCTGCCATTAATTGCGGCATTTTCAAAACATCTGTAGGATCATATTCATAAGAAATAGAAACCGGAACGATTTTTAATTTCTTAAAATAATCCATTAAGTTTTCTTCGTCAGAACCCATTCCAATCATTTTTAAAACGCCCGGATTAGTTTCGTCATTTCCATCTTTTGTTCTTCCTTCTCTTTGTGCAATCCAAACCGAACGATTTTCGCGAAGCAATAACTGTCCCATATATTCGGCAAGTAGTTTAGAACTTTGCAGCATTTCACGAGGCGTTAATCCTCTTAAAACCAAAAAGTTTCTGTTTAATTTTGCTAAAGTTGCCAGGAAAGCTTTTTTAACCAAATTATCTCCAATTGCAGATGCTGTCATTACCAAACCATGTTCAAACAAACAAACATTCAGCAAAGTGGTATCTAAAAGAATATCTCTGTGATTAGAAATAAATAGATAAGACGTATTTGGTTCTAATTTTTCAAAACCCGAAGTTGTTAAGCCTTCAGAACTTTTCTCTAAAACCTTTTGTATAGTGTTATAAATAAAATTGCACTGAAAATCGCGAATAGAATGCGTTTTCCTTAATTGATCTTTCCAAACCTCATCTTCTACTTCCGGAAAAGTAAAGTTCATCATGGTTTTCATCATTGGGTGATTTACAACATCATGAAGTGCTTCATTTATTTCGGAATCATAAAACGGTCGAATGGCATCAAATTTCTGCATTATTTATATTGGTTTTAAGTGGGCAAAAGAACAAAAAAAAAATTAAAGTTTTGTAAGGCTTGGGTTAAATCCCAAAAACGTCTTTTGAATTTTGAGTTGTTATTGCTGCAATCTCTTCTTCAGACACATCATATAAGTCTGCCAGCTTCGAAATTACATTGACTAAATAACTGCTCTCATTTCTTTTCCCTCTGTACGGAATTGGCGCCAAATAAGGCGAATCTGTTTCCAATACAATGTATTTTAAATCGATTTGATTTAAAAACTGATCAATTTTTCCGTTCTTGAATGTTACTACGCCTCCAATTCCTAATTTCATATTGTAAGAAATTGCCTGTTTCGCTTGTACTAAAGTTCCGGAAAAACAATGAAAAATCCCAAATAAATCTTCAGATTTTTCTTCTTCTAAAATTTCAAAGATTTCATCAAAGGCTTCGCGACAATGAATTACGATGGGTAATTTGTATTGTTTTGCCAGCTGAATTTGTTTTTTAAAAGCTATTTGCTGTTCTTTTAAATGCGTTTTATCCCAATACAAATCGATTCCGATTTCGCCAACAGCGTAGAATTTTCGCTTTGATAATTCGGTTTCTACATGTGCTAATTCTTCCAGATAATTATCTTTCACGTAAGTGGGATGTAAACCCATCATCAGAAAAATATTCTCCGGATAATTTTTCTCTAAATCGTACATTGATTGTGTCGCCGCGGCGTCGATGGCAGGTATAAAAAAACGTGTAATTCCGGCATCAATGGCGCGTTGAATCATTTCGTCACGATCCTGATCAAACTCTTCAGAATATAAGTGCGTGTGTGTATCGGTAATAATGGGTGTTGAATTCAATGGTCTAATTTTAAAGTTGTCAAAATTACGACAATATTAAAAGAATAGCAATTGCTTGTTGGCACACGGATTTTACGGGTTCACTTCGTGAAAGCGCGGATTTAAAACGGATTTTTTTATGCTTTTTGTCAGACTGAGCGAAGTCGAAGTCCCGCAAAGAGAAGAAGCTAATCTTTGTCGAGTTGCTTGTGCGTCCTTCTCCCGAAGCTTCGGGATCGCTCAGGATGACAAACAAAATGCAAAATGTTATTTCCCTGTTTCTATAAATAATAAAGCTCTATCTAAAACTTCATCTTTTCCTTCCTGAATTCCTTTTATGGTTGGTTTTACTTCAATGTCTGGAACGATTCCTATTCTTTGGGTTTCTCTTCTGTCTGGATAATACACTCCAATTCCTGAAAAACAAGTATTAAATCCTTCAAAATCAAATATTGAAACATTCCCGTCCGCTCCTGACGTTTGACTTCCGATAATGGTCGTATGTCCCGAAGTTTGAAAACACATCGCTGTCCATTCTGCCTGACTTTGCGTTTTCTCATTTAGTAAAAGGATCATTTTTCCTTTATAATACTCTTTATTTTCAAATCCGGTTGTTGTGATTTCACTGGTCCATTTGTATTTTCCCGGATACGTTAAATCAGGATATGTGTAAATGGCGAATTTCTCTTTGTGAGGATTTATAAAATTTGATATTTCTTCAAAAGTTCCGTTGGGATAATTTCGCATATCAAAAACAATTGCTTTTGTGTTTTTTAGTGCTTCAGCCATATCTGGAATGTGTCTGATTTGTATAATTCCCATATCGACATAACCAATATTATTTTCTAAAAGTTTAAATTTTGCCTTCTTTTTTCTTGCGCCTTTTTTAAATTCATTTCGGTGCGAATCATGATAATCAAACCACTTCATATTTTTTGTAATATACTTGTCATCTACAAGAAACTCTACTTTTACCGTTTCTGAATAGCCGCTTAAAAACTTCTCGGTCAATTTGTCTAAGTATTTCGGTTCATTTGAAGCACAAATTAATTCTCTGTTTTCTGAGATAAGCTCTTTTATTGTTTTATCATTTATTTTAGTAATAATAGTTCCTATTTTTATATCATCGGCTTCAGCAAGACTATCTCCTAAAATTTCTGTAACGACTATTTTTTCGTCAATTATTTTTCCAAGAGCAGGAAAAAAAAGCTTTTGTTTACGAACCTCCGTAGGTTCAGAATACAAATAAAATTCGGTATGGCTGTCATCAATTTTGGAAACTAATTTTCTCATTACCATATAAAAATCATTGTAATTTTGAGATTGAATGGCAAGTGGAATTATTTTTTCTAAAGTCGTATCCCATTTCTGATCCATTAAATATTTGTCGGGAAAAAAGTATTCTATTAAATTCCAAAACATAAATACCATTCGAAGTTTTGAATTTTTATCTGTAAAGTCCGGATGTTTTAGATTTTCATTTATCAAACCAACATTTCCAACATTTTCTGCTCCATAAATATAAAATTGCTCGCCTTGAAATCTATTCGCTTCAATGAATTTTAATTTCTTCGAAAGTTTTTTAGAAAACAGTTTATTATTAAACCAGCTTAAATCAAAGTTTTTATCAAAAAACTCCACATCTTTTGGAGCAGGAATTGGTGCAATTTCTTTTATTGGGCCAAGATTATCGATCCAGTTTTCGAGAATTAAAGAAAACTCTTCTTTAGTTTCTGCTTTTTCTATTTTAGGTAACTTTTCTAAAAGCTGATTATCCCAATTGACTTCTCCACTCGCCACTTTTGGATGATAGTATTTTAGAAAACCCCATACCTTACAGGTCATTGCAAGTTTTTCAGTTTCGGTAATTTTGGCACTGAAAATAGTTTGAGAAAATAAAACAAGTAGTAATACAATAATTTTTTGCATTCTGATTTTGTGTAATTAAAATTAGTTATTTTCCTGTTTCTACAAACAACAAAGCTCTATCTAAAACCTCATCTTTTCCTTCCTGAATACCTTTTATGGTTGGTTTTACTTCGATATCTGGTACGATTCCTATTCTTTGGGTTTCTCTTTTGTCTGGATAATATACTCCAATTCCTGAATATCTGGTATGAAATCCTTTAAAATCAAGTTCCCACACATTTCCGTCAGCTCCGGCGGTCTGGCTTCCAATTATTGTTGTATTTCCTGCAGTTTGAAAACACATCGCTGTCCATTCAGACTGACTTATAGAATCTTCGTTGAGCAGTACAATTACTTTTCCTTTGTAATTATCTTTATTTTCAAACCCGCATTTTCTACCTTCTGTCCAAAAATATTTTCCTGGATAGTTTAGATATGGATGGGTATATCTACAAAATTCCTTTTCCTGTGGATTTAAAAAATTCGAAATCAGTTCCCATGTGATTTGTGGATAATTCCTAATATCAAAAACAATTGCTTTTGTTGATTTTAAGGCTTCAATCATATCAGGAATATGTCTGGGTTTTATAACGCCCATATTTACATAACCGATATTATTATCCAAAAGCTTAAATTTCTCATTCTTTTTCAGGGCTCCTTTTTTAAATTCATTTCTATGAGAATCATGATAATCTGCCCAGATCATTGATTTTGTTTCGTATTTTTCATCCTTTAGAAATTCTACATTTACATTTTCTAAATGTGATTTTAAAATTTGCGTTACTAATTTATCTAAATACGACGATTCATTTGAAGCACAAACCTGATCTCTGTTTTCTTCAATGAGTTCTTTGATCGTTTTATTGTTAATTTTAGTAATTACGGTTCCAATTTTGATATTATCTGCTTCTGCCAGACTGTCTCCTAGAATATTGGTAACAACTAATTTTTCATCAATTATTTTTCCTGTTGCCGGAAAATAATAAAAATCACTAACTCCTGTTTCTGCAAATGCTCCGTATATTATAAATTCTACATGGCTATCATTGATTTTACTCGACATTTTCTTAATTGACAGATAGAATTCTTTATCGTTTTTAGCATCAATAACCAAAGGCAGTATTTGTTCCAGAGTTATGCTCCATTTTTGATCCATTACATATTTATACGGATAATAATATTCTATTACGTTCCAAAAAGCAAACATCATAAGTAATCTGTTGTTTTTATTGCTATAATCAAAATTGTTGTAATTATTTATATTTTTGAAGCCATCAAAACTTGGATCAAATTCTACATTACTTTGAAATCTATTATCTTCTATAAACTTAAGTTTCTTCGAAAGTTTTTTAGAAAATAACTTATTATTAAACCACCCCAAATCGAAGTTTTTATCAAAAAACTCGACATCTTTTGGTTCAGGAATTGGCGCAATTTCTTTTATCGGCCCAAGATCATCAATCCAGTTTTCGAGAATTAACGAGAACTCTTCCTTTGTTTGTGCTTTTTCTATTTTAGGTAATTTTTCTAAAAGCTGTTTATCCCAATTAACTTCTCCATTTGCTACTGTGGGATGATAATATTTTAAGAATCCCCAGACTTTACAGACTGCGGTAAGTTTTTCAGTTTCTGTAATTTTGGCGGCACTAAGAATGGTTTGAGAAAATACAATAAAAAGAAATAAAATAATTTTTTTCATTAATTAATTCGGTTAGGTTTTAGATAGTTTTTGGATAAATTCTTATAAAAAGAAAAATCGAATTTAGAACTAAAATTCTAAATTCGATTGAGGTTTCCCGTAAGGGATGAATATTTTTTAAAAGAAAATCTAATCCAGCTGATGCAAAAGTTCTTCAACCTGATCGTAACCTTCATAATCTTCAGAAATGGTTTCCAGTATTTTTTTACATCCTTCGTAGTCTTTTTGCTTTAATTTAGATAAAGCCAGATACCAAACTGCTTTATCTTTATAGGCAGAACCTCCTGTTTTCAATTCGTTAAAAATAGCTTCTGCCTTTATATAATGGCTTTCTTCTAAAAGCGAAACTCCATAAAAGAATTGAATTTCTGCTGTTTTGTTTTTTTGCAAAACCTTTTCAAAAAGCGGAATTGCTTTGTTATATGTTTTATGATTATATGCTTTTTCTGCTGCTTTTAAATCTTCATCAGCTGTTGATCTTTCGGTAAAAGAGGCATGTTCGGGATTATTGTAATCTCCATAAACAGGATTTTGGTTGTAATTAAAAAAGAACAATCCGAATAAAACGGCAACCGAAGCCGCAACTGCCAAATACCAAGGTTTTAAGCCGATAACTTTTGGTTTATTATCAAAATGTCTCTCAGAAATTTGACTTAAATTCTCTTTAAAAATTTCTCTTTCCTGTTCAAATCCAAATTTATTGTCCAGCTGAAATTGTATGTTTTTAAAAGTCTCAAACTGTGAAGCAAATTCAGGATCGTCTAACAATTGTTTTTCAAAATCATTTTTTGCCTCAATCGTTAATTCGCCTTGAAGATATTCATCAAATAATATATAGCGTTCTTCGTTCATGACTAATCGTTTTTTAAAGAATTAAAGTTTTTTGCTTCCTGAATCCATTGCGTTAACTGACCAACACAAAGCGACTTTTTTTTACGAACATAACCGTACGTTACGTTTAGTTTTTCGGCCACTTCTTCCATCGATTTAATTTCAAAACTCAGCTTTAATAACTCTTTGCATTTGTCTCCTAATTTCTGAAACATGGTGTCAAAAAGCTGTTGTTTTTCATCAAATTCTTCGGTTTGTCCAATGAGCTCCAATGCAGATTCATTAATAGATACCGCATCTTCAATAATTGTTACCCCTTTGTTGGAGGTTTTTTTCAATTCGTTAAGCCATTTTCTTTTACACAAAAGAAAAAAGTACGCATCAAACGGGCAGGTTAATTGGAGCGAATTGGCTTTGGCCTGATTAAAAAGCAAAATCAATACTTCCTGAACAATGTCCTGAGCATGGTCTCTATCGCCGGAGTTGTTCATAATAAACATTACGACTTTAGGAACATACTTTTTATATATAGATTGAATGATCACCGAATCGTTTGCAGCAAGCCCGTCAATATACTTTTGGTCGGGATGCACTTTAGTTTTACTCATAAAAAAACTTTTAATCAGATAAAGTTAAAAAAGAATCTCAAAAAATTTCAAATAAAAGGGTAACAATTAACAATTACAGTTGATATAAGGAAACAAAAATCTTTTAAAAGAGTTAAAAATTAAGAGAAAATGGAAACCTATCAATTTACCAGCGACAAGACTTTAGATCAATTTTACAAAATGATCTCTGCCAAGACCCGAAATGGCTTTGTAATCGTAGAACATAACGAGAAACTACCCTATGTTGTTTTATGCAGAGAAAAAAAAGTCATTAAACATTTTCTGCACTTATTTCTTACCTGTCTCACTTTCGGACTTTGGTCGATTGTCTGGATTTATTTAATTGTTACGCTTTCGCGGAAGCAAAACATTCTCGTGGCTGTTGATGAAGACGGAAATCTTTTTGAAGACAAATGTCTTTCGGCATAAATCAAAAAAAAATAAAACGAGGGGTAACAAATAAAACCACAAGTTGATATAAGCATATAAGCACCATAAAAATATTTTTTGAAAACAGGGGTAACAATATCAAACCCTAATTGATATAAGATTGTAATTAATAACCAGAATCTGAAAACCACTTGACGATCAAGACAGATTTATAAAAACTAGAAATTATGAACACAAATTTTAAAACTATCGGACTTTTATTTCTATTATTAGTTTCTTTTGTAAGCTGCGACACCAGCGATGGCGATGATACAGGCAACGTTATTTTGCCTCCAACATCGGCAGCTTTTAAAAGCATCAGCGAAAAAGGAGTAAAAAGAAATACACAAAACTTCACCATTACGGCCGGAGATGGTATGGTAACGCTTACGTCTGCAAAAGGTGTAAAATTACACATCAACGGAAACTGTCTTACTAAAAACGGAAATGCTGTAACAGGAGAAGTTAATATCGAATATATTGAACTTTTTGACAAAGGAAATATGTTGGTTACTAACAAACCAACAATGGGAATTACACCAGACGGAAAGAAAAACCTTTTAATTTCTGGCGGAGAATTCTTTATTAAAGCTACACAAGGCGGTGTTGAATTACAAACTTCTTGTTATTTGAGTTTAGTGGTTCCAACTGCGCTGACTGACGGTTATGACAATGCCATGACATTGTGGACTGGTGTAATTGACGAAGATGGTGATTTGGCCTGGAGAGATGCAAAAGGTGCTGACGGAAAAGGCGGCGTTCAGGGCGAAGGAAACAGTTATTATGTAACTTTTGGAAACTTTGGATGGACAAATGTTGACCGTTTTTACAGCGATCCAAGACCTAAAACCACTATTTTAGTTGACGTTCCAGACGGATACAATAACACAAACAGTGCTGTATATCTTTCTTATGATGGAGAAGGTACAAATGCTCTTGCAAAACTGGATACCTATACTGCCGAAGGATTGTTCAGCGAACACTACGGACAAATTCCTATTGGTCTTGCGTGCCACATTATTTTTGCAACAGAAGATAATGGTAACTGGAGATATGCCATAAAAGGAGTGACTACAACTGCAAATGCTGTTTACACTTTTACACTAGCCGAAACAACAGTCGGTACCGAAGCTCAACTTGTTGCTGCAATTAATGCCATTCAGTAACTTATAAATGCTTTTTTTAAGAGAAAGTGATGATTTGCTCATCACTTTTTTTTACATTTAATCCTGTTTTAAAATTGATTCTGATGATTTTAAGACTAAAAACTGTCTAGTTATGAAACCACAACTGTCTATTTTCTTTATTCTATTTTCAATTTTCTCAATAGGACAAACCAAAGTAAAAGACACCATAACCCGAAGAGCCAATATTGGATTTATCCAAAACGGAAATGCTGTTTCTTTTAAACCCGAAACACCGCCGTTGATTCCAATTGCAGGTGCGCCAAAGCCAAGTTATTCTTATTTATGGGAACTCGGCGACGGACATTACAGTAAAGAAGCAGAACCAAAACATGTTTATAAGAACAAAGGAACTTATACAACAAGACTTGCCGTAACCAACAATTACGACAACGGAAAACCTCCGGCAACGCGCCCGAAAAAAGTGGCTGTAAATGATATTACAGATACTAATTATAAAGACATTGCTTCTATTGCTGATCAAAATGGTTTTGCGATTCTCAAAAACTGCGATCCCATTCCGGAGCAGGAAATGGTAGTCGTAGTAAGTTATCAAAATCTGGAGAATTATGTTTCCAGCGGAAAGCTTTATTTATTTTATAATGAGAAACAATTTAAACATAATAATTTCGAATTAAGCGATTTTAGAACGTATGCAAACGAACGTGAAGTAAAAGAAAACTTAGTTGCTTCTGTCGATGATCTTGACGATTCGAATAATTTTGTGGCTTCCGCCGAAAATAGTTTCAAACTTAAAAAATACCGAAATACAACTACCGAAGAAGATCTCGATGCTTCACTTTTAGACGCCAATAAAACCTATCATAATGTTTCGGTTTTAGAATTTGATGATGCAAATCCGGGAGAAACACGCAATGTTTTTTATACGTTTAAAACCACTCCCGAAATGATAAAAGATACGAGCGCAACGGTTACGATGCGTGGTATTTTTGTTCCGAATCGAAGCTATAAAAACCATAAGATTAAAAATCTTGAAATGGAAATCGTAACGTCACACGATCCCAATAAAATGGGTTCTAACGGACGTTTTATGAATTATAGATTGGTGCGTTTTAAAAGGGTAAATTTTAAAACCCGTTTTCAAAATAACGGTGAAGGTCCGGCGAGAAAAATTCGTTTAGAAACCGATATTCCGGATATGTTTGACAAGAAAACTTTCCAGATCGAAAGCATGTATCCAGAATGTCCGATTTGCCCAAAAGGCGAAGAACCAACAGTGAGCTGTCTCGATACCATTATCAAACAAAAGCAAATTATTTTTACGTTTAAGAATATTTATCTTCCGGGAACGGAACAAAAAAATGTTCACGAAAAAGACAGTACAAAAGGTTTTGTAAAATATTCGATGAAGTTTGGCGAAGACTTTCATAAAGTAAAAACCAAAAGCCGTACTTCGATTATTTTCGATAAAAATGAACCTATAATTACCAATTATGCCACTACTAGATTTTTGCCGGGAATTTCGATTGGTGTAAAAGCGGGTTACAACTTTTATCCTGATTTGGACAAATCAACTAGCTATTTTCTGGGTGCGACGCTTTCGCCTTTTAAATCGTATCGTTTTTACTGGCAGGTTGAATGGGTAAATGCTTTAAATCAATATAATAGTGCCGTTACGGTTGTCGACCAAATAAATACGAATGCAAACGGAGTGCGGCAATTGATACGCACGACTACAGCAACCGAAAATAAAAATATCAATTGGGAAGTTCCTGTTTTGATTCGGTACAACATCAATAATTATATCGGAATTGGCGCCGGAATTCAGGCGAATATAAATATCTCGCAAGAACAAAATCAAAACTTAACTATTGATACTTATGAAGGCGATAAAGAAAGTTTTTTAATTGGTACAAAAACAGAAACCAACAATATGAAAACTTCTTTTACAGATATTAAAACAGGCCTTTTGCTTGATTTAACGGCCGGTTTCGCGAGAATTGGACCGAGCTTGGGCGCTCGCTACGTAATTAATTTTGAACAGAATTTTAATTACTTTCAGGTTTATGGGATATGGAAGTTTTAAAGTTATTCCACAAAGACACACAAAGGATACGCAGAGATACACGAAGATTTTTTATACTTTGTGAATCTTTGCGAAAAATCTTTGCGAATCTCTGTGGAATAAAATTTAATATGAACTTATTTAACTTATATGGTTTAATCTTTCTTTTCCTAACTCTGAATGTTTCAGGACAGAATCAGGAAGATAAAATATATAATGCTGTTGACGGTTTTGTTGCTCATCCTTCCGCGAAAGCGTTACAAAATTTAAACGCTGCAGAAGCTGATTTTTGGAGAAATCCCAAAACCAAAACCAAAGACGAATTATTGGCAATTGTGGTTTTAAACTGCAATAAAGCGTATTATGAAAATCAATTTGGGCAGACACAAAATGCAATTTCAAGTTATGAAAAAGCATGGCAGATTTACCAAAAACAGAAGCTCAGCAATTACGATATTATTGAATTCTGCTTAAAACCTTTGGGTAATTTATATACCGTTTTGGGGGATTATGATAGTGCCGAAAATACCATTAAACAGTATTTTTTTATTGTAAATAGTTCTAAAAATTATCCTGACGCACAAAAACAAAAGTTTGCTGCGATTTTGAATTTATCTAATGTTTATCAGAGTTCCGGGAAAATTTCTTCGGCAATTGAGCTTTTAGAAAATACTCTAAAAACAGATAAATTATCTAATTCTCAAAAAGGTATTTTACTGAATAATCTTGGAAATAATTATTGGTTGAGTTCCAAACAATTCATTAAAAATGCTCCGCAGAATGCCGAAAAAGCATTTGAATCTTCCATAAAATATCTTCAGAACGAAAAAGAACAATTCGAAACTTTATCCAATTCTTATCGAAATCTGGCTTCGATGAACAGACAATGGCAGCAATTTGATGTTGCTGATTCTTATATGCAAAAGGCTGAAAAATTATTTTTAGAATCTAAAAATAAGCAGCCTAGAAAATTGGCAAAATTATATTATGAAAAAGCCTTGTTATTTTTTGATGAAAGAAAATATGACGAAAGTATAAAGCAGATTTCGGCTGTTTTTAAAGTTTTAATTCCGAATTATAATTCGAAAGATGTTCTTCCAAATCAAAATCAATTATATGCTGAAACTGTTTTAGTTGATGCACTTGATTTACAGGCGGAAATTCTAAAAATAAAAGATCCTAAAAAAGCACTAAAAGCTTTTAAACTTTCATTTTACATTGAAGATTTATTAATGAATAGTCTGGTTTATGAAAACTCAAAAATCCTAATGCAATTGCGATCACGAAATCGTACCGAAAAATGCATTTCGATTTATGAGGAATTGTTTAAAAAAGAAAATAAAACCGAATATCTTGAGAATGCTTTTCAGTTATCAGAAAAAACAAAATCGGGGATTTTAAAAAGTTATCGTTCGAATATTAAAAACGCTTCCGCGGAAGAAAAACAGCTTTTACAAGAACTTCAAAACATTAGTAATTCCATTTTAAAAGAACAGCAAAAGGTCGAATTGGCTAATATTTCAGAAATAAACAGGCTCATAAAAAAGCAAAATGAGATAATGATTTCATTAAAAAATGTGCAATCAAAAAATGCAGATTATATTCCTGAAAAATGTGATTCAAAAGCTTTACTTTCAAAATTAGAAAATGATAAAGCGATGATGGTTTATTATTTTATGGGATCAGAAAATTTATATTTTTTCATTTTACAAAACAACCAAATTGGTCTAAATCACATTAACATCACTCATCTTGGTATTCCGAGAATTGCACAGTTTATTGATTATTTTAATAAACCAGATGCTATTACAAATGATATTTCGGGTTATAATCATTATGGAAAAGATGTTTATGATTTATTAAAATTACCAAGCAATGCCGCTTACCAAAACCTAATAATTGTTCCTGACGGAATTTTAAACTTCCTTCCTTTTGAAGCATTAATTACTCAGGAATCAAAAACAACGAATTTTGCTAAAATGCATTATTTGTTAAATGATTTCAAGATTGCTTATAATACATCGGCAAATATTTATCTGAATTCAAGACCTGTTTCAAAATCAGAGAAAACAGTTTTGGGCGTTTTTCCGGTTTTCGAAAAAACGGCTTTTGAATTGAGTTATTCGAAGAAAGAATTAGAATCGATTCGAAGTAATTTTAAAGGGAAATATTTAGAAAATTCGAGTGCGAGTTTTTCTAATTTTAAAAATAATGCTTCCAATTATTCTGTTTTGCATTTAAGTACACACGCGTCATCGGGCGATATTGAAACTCCTGCGAGTATTAAATTTTACGATCAGGAAATCTTATATTCTGAATTGTATAATTTGCATATAAATCCTGATTTAGTAGTTTTAAGTGCCTGCGAAACCGGAATTGGAAAATTGTATAAAGCAGAAGGCGCCATGAGTATTGCAAGAGGTTTTCAGTTTGCAGGCGCGCAGAATTTATTGTTTTCTTTATGGAAAGTAAACGATTTTACAACTTCGGTTTTTATGTCTGATTTTTATAAAAATGTCAAAAATGATGTTTCTTATTTTGAGGCAAATTCAAATGCCAAATTGGAATATTTAAACGATAAATCGATTCCAAATGCGAAGAAATCGCCTTATTACTGGAGTTCGTTTGTGTATTACGGTTCAATTTCAGCAAAAGAAAAATCCGGAAATTATATCTATTATGTAATTAGCTTTTTGATTGTAATTGGTTTATTTTTGATATTCAATCAATATCGTAAATGGAAAATCTTCACGAGATTCTCAAAAAAGAGAATTATAAAAAAATAAAATTCAAGGTTACTAAAACACAGCATCTTTCTATAAAAGCAAAAATAAACGGCATTTCAGGAAATTTCATTTTAGATACGGGCGCATCAAATACCTGCATTGGTTTTGAAAGCATCGAACGTTTTGAATTATCTGCAAAAAAATCCAAAACAAAAGCATCAGGAGCTGGTGGAACGGGGATGTCAACACAAATTTCTTCGCAGAATACTTTACAATTGGGAAGTTGGAAAAATAAAGGTTTCACTATTGTAATTTTTGATCTTTCGCATGTAAATGAGGCTTTACAATCCTATAAAGCTAAGCCTGTTCATGGTATTATTGGTGCTGATGTTCTACTTGAAGGAAAGGCTATTATTGATTATTTTAATCATTATTTGTACCTTAAATAAGATAATTTAGTTTTCGATATATTTGCTGTTTAATTTTAACAAGCAAAAATCGTGAAAAAAGCATCGGCAATTATTTTAAACCTTTTATTAATTTTTTTATTGAATTCCTGTTCAAATGACGAAGATACCAATGACAAAATTCCTGAAGGTTTAATTGTAGAGATTAATGGGAAAACTACAACCTTTGAGACTCAAACTACCGAACGTGTGAAAAATGAAGGCACTATAAATGAATATACTGAACTAACAATTATCGGCAGTATTGAAAATAGTAATGAAAGAATATTTATTTCTCTTAATAAAGGAAAAACCGGATCAGATGCAATTCACAAATTATTATATATAAATAGTAAAAAGGAAGATCATCACTATGATTCCCAAGATGAAAAAGAATATAATTTTACATCAAATACTTTAATTAACAGTAGTGAAAAGAAATTAGAAGGAAGTTTTTCCGGAAAATTATTGGCTTCAAATAAAGAAACTTCAACAGAACTAAAAGGTACTTTTAATATTCAATATTAATTATATCAATTAAAAAATCCCAAACTCCTTTCGGAATCTGGGATTTTTTCGTCTAAAATTAAATCAAAATTAATGGGTATGTTTAGGATTAAAACCGTCTTCGCTTAATTCTGTGTGCTCATAATCAGCAACCATTTCAGCTTCGTAATCGATTTTTTCTCCTTTAGAGAATTTATGAATGATTTTCTCCATGATATTATAAATTACAGGAACTACAATCAACGTTAGGAATAAAGAAGAAATTAATCCTCCAATAATTACCCAAGCCAAACCGTTTTTCCATTCTGCTCCAGCTCCTTTTGCTAATGCAATTGGGAACATACCAAATACCATCGCAATTGTTGTCATCAAAATTGGACGTAAACGAGCGTGGTTTGCCTGAATTAATGCCGTTCTGATTGATTCTCCTGCTGCTCTTCTTTGGTTGGTATAATCAACAAGCATGATCGCATTCTTACACACCAGACCAATCAACATGATAATACCTAAAATGGTAAAGATGTTTAATGAGTTGTTTGTTAATGCCAGTGCTAACATCGCTCCAATAAACGAAAGTGGAATTGCAAATAATACAACAAACGGGTGAACGAAACTGTCGTACAAACTCACCATTACAAGGTAAACTAAAATAATAGCGGCAAGTAAAGCGATTCCTAAAGTACCAAATCCTTCTGATTGGTTTTCCTGGTCACCACCCCAAATATAATTTACTCCGGCTGGTTTATCTAATTTATCTAGTTTAGCCTGCCATTGCTGCACGATTGTTCCTGATGGAACCCCAACGTTTTGTCCTTTTACAGTTACAGATGCAGATTTGTCTCTACGCTCTAACTGGCTCGGTCCAGATCCTTCTGTAATATCTGCAAACTGAGACAATTTAATTTGCTGTCCGGCTGAGTTTACAAAAATTAGGTTACTTACGTCAGTAATACTTTTTCTGTCGAATGCATTGTATCTAATGTTGATATCGTACTCATATTCACCAGCTCTATACTTACCGTCTGTATTTCCACTAAAAGCAGTCTGCATGGTTAAACCAACTGTTTGAAGTGTTAATCCTAAAGCAGCCATTTTATCACGATCTACTTTTACGTTAATCTCTGGGTTTCCGTCTTCAACTGTTAATTTAATCTCTGTTGTTCCAGGAATTGTACGTAATTCAGCTTCCGCTTTTTTAGCAAAAGCCATCGCTGCATCTGTCGAAGGACCTGTTACAATTAATCCTAAAGTTGCATCTTCAGCAGTACCCAAGATACCCACCGGAACTGTTTTTACTTTTGCTCCAACTAATACTTTTTCAAGTTTACGTTTGATTTTTGCTGCGTAAACATTCGCATCATCCGTACGATCTTTTTGTTCGATCATTTTTACGTCAATCTCTGCTTTATAAGCAGTAGCTTGCGATGCTCCAAAACCTTCACTGGTTTGTCCTACTGTTGTAATTTGACTGTGAACATATTCCTGAGATTTTAAGAAAGCTTCTGCTTTTTGCGTCATAAAGTTCGTTTGCTCTAACGAAGCATCTTTTGGCATCTCGATTTGAACTAAGAACTCTCCACTATCAGAAGAAGCAAAGAACTCTCCTCCAATGAAACCTCCACCCATTAATCCAATTGTTGAAGCAAAGAATAATATAATCACGACAACAAAAGTTTTAATATAATGATCTAAACACCAAGTCAATAAATGAGAAACCCAGTCAGTGAAACGTGTTAAATAATTTTCGAAACCAAGAATGATTCTTCCAAATAAATTCTTTCCTTCAATATGCTCTAATTTCCCGAAACGAGATGATAACCATGGAATAATAGTAAACGAAGCTAAAAGTGATAACATCGTTGAGATAATTACCGTAACACAGAATTGTGTAATGATGTTAGATACCAATCCTGAACTCATCGCAATCGGTAAGAATACTACCACAATTACTAATGTAATAGAAGTTACCGTTCCACCAATTTCTGCTGTTCCGTCATACGACGCACGAATTCGGCTTTTACCCATTTCCATGTGCCTGTAAATATTCTCCAGTACCACAATCGCGTCATCGACCAGAATACCTACCACCAGAGATAATCCTAATAAACTCATTAAGTTTAATGTATATCCCATTAAATAAATCCCGATGAAAGTTGCAATCAACGATGCAGGAATCGAAACCATTACAATCAATGAGTTTCTAATACTGTGAAGGAAGAACAACATTACGAATGCTACCAGAATTACCGCAATCAATAAATCGTGTACAACAGAATCTGCTGCTTCAAGAGTAAAGATTGTACTATCTTTTGCAACTTCTAATTTTAGATTATTTTTTTCATAATCTTTTTCAAGAGTAGCAATTGTTTTTAATAACTGCTCACTTACCGCAACGGCATTCGCATCAGATTGTTTGATGATTTGTAAAACAATCGCACTTTTTTGATCTACACGAGAAATTTTCTCAGCAATTTTTTGCGTATCCTGAACGTCAGCGATTTCGCCTAAACGTATTTGGATTCCGTTTTGAGAAGAAACTACAAGGTTTCTTAATTCTTCAACACTTTTATATTTACCCGCTAAACGAATTAATATTTTTTGATTACGTGTCTGAATGTTTCCTGTTGGGAAATCTAAGTTCGAAGTCAAAATGTTTTGTTGTACCTGAGGAACAGATAATCCGTAACCCTGCATTTTTACAGCATCAAGATTCACCTGAATTTCACGCTCAGAACCACCAATAATATTTACCTGAGCAACACCTTGTACACGAGATAAAATAGGAGCAATTTTTTTGTCTATTAAGTCATAAAACTCTGCTTCGTCCATTTTTCCGTTTGCACCAAGCGTCATAATTGGTAAATCACTCAGCGAGAATTTAGTTAATGCAGGTGTTTTAACATCTTCTGGCAAATCACTAATAATTGCGTTGATTTTACGCTGTGCATCATTTAAAGAGAAATCGACTTTTGCATTTGATGTCAGTGTAATCGAAACAATAGATAAACTTTCGTATGATTTCGAATCGATTTTCTTGACATTCTCTAAAGATGCAATCGCATCTTCAATTTTCTTTGTCACTGTATTTTCTACCTCACTTGGAGAAGCTCCAGGATAAATAGTAGAAATTGTAATAACGTTCTGTTCAAATTTTGGGATCAGCTCATAACCTAACTGGCTGTAGCTGAACAATCCACCAAGTGTCAGAATTGTAAACAATACAATTACCAACGACGGACGTTTTATGGATATTTCGGCTAATTTCATATATTTTTTCTTTAGGCTTTAGGCTGTAGGCAGTAGGCTTTAAGCTTTGTATTTGCTTATAGCCTATAGCTTACGGCTTATAGCCAAATAATTATTTAATAATTTCTACTGTATTTCCGTCTTGTAAGTTAATCTGACCTGTAACGATTACTTTTTCACCATCAGATAATCCTTTGATAACTTCTACTTTATCTCCCAAAATTCTTCCAGCAACTACTTTTCTTAATTTTGCAATACCGTTTTCAGCAACAAAGATTTCGTTACTGTTCACACTTCCTACGAAAGCATTTCTAGGTACAACCATCAGGTTTTGTTTTTGTTGGTTTGACGCAAAGTTTGCAGTTCCGTACATACCTGCTTTTAGGTCGTTGTTTGCATTGTTTTGGATTTCAATTTCAACCGGGAAATTTAAAGACTCATCTGCTTTTGAAGCGATGAAAGTAATTTTCCCAGAGAAATTTTTATCAGGATAAACACTAGCTGTTACATTAATATGGTTTCCTACTTTTAAGCTTGCAACCTGATTTTCGTTTACTGTAACTACTAATTTTAATTTAGAAACGTTTACGATATCAAATAAAGCTGTAGCTGGCATTCCTGCTAAAATAGATCCCGGTTCAATATATTTTTTATTGATAAAACCGTTAATTGGAGCTTTTACTTTAGTATCTCCAACATTGATGTTAGCTTGTTTTAAATTAGATTCTGCATTTGTCAAAGCTAATTTTGCCTGATCTAATTGTTGTTTTGTAACACCGCCTGTTTTAAATGCATTTTCGTATCTGCTGTAATCTGATTTTGCATTTTGAAAAGCTGCCTGAGCTTGTTGTGCACTAACATTAATAACGTCTCCTCTTACAGTTAATAATGTCTGTCCTACTCTTACGTAGTCCCCTTCTTTAGCTAAAACGCTGATTACTTTTCCCGATTTTTCTGCAGAGAAAGTTAATTCCTGAATTGGCTGGAAGTTTCCGTTTGCAACGAAATCTAATGAAACTTCTTCTGTTTTTACCGGAGATATTTTTACTGAAACTGCTGCATTTTTCTCTGCTACGATATCAGTTTTTGCCTTGTTCTTTTTCTTATTATTATTTAAGACATATCCAATTACACCCAGGGCTGCAATTATGATTACGATTGTTGTAATAGTTTTCTTCATTGTAATTAGTTATTTAATAAGAGATTTTAGTTCGCCTTTTGATTTGATTAAAGATATTTCGGCAATTTTATAATTTAAAACTGCTCTTGTATAATTATTTTGTGCTTCAAGTGATGCATTTTCAGCATCTAACAAATCCGTTAAAGATGCTAACCCCTGAAGGTAATTGTTTTTTGTATTGCTTAAGATTTCAGTTGCCAAACGCATGTTTTCTTTTTGATTCTCAATCGTTACAAGATTGTTTTCGATTTGAGCAATTGCATTTCTGTAATCTAAATCAAGAGAAAGTTTAGTGTCTTTGATATCTTCCTGAAGTGATCTGATTTGAACATCTGCCTGTCTAACTTTTGCACGAGTTCCAAAACCTGTAAAAATTGGCACATGTAAGTTTAATCCAATTGCAGAGTAATCTGACCAATACACTCCATCTTTTGGTTTTGCAAACCAAGGAAATTCAGGGCCTTGTCCAATATAATTGTAACCAGCCGTTAAGGAAAGTGTAGGGTAATATCCAGCTTCAACTGCTTTTTTGTTGTATACTAAAAGCTCTTCTTGTTTTTTCAAAAGCAGATATTCTGTTCTGTTTTCAACATTTGGCTGTTCTGTTAATGCAGCAGGAACAACTTCAAATTCTTCTTTTGGCATATCAATTACAGTTTCAATAGGCATTCCCATGTAAAACTTTAATGCATTTTCCTGTAAAGTAATTTGGTTTTTAATCTGCTGACGTTCAGTGTCAATATTTGACATTTTTACAACGATACGATCTAAGTCGATTTTTTTTGCTAAACCATTATCAAACTGGCCTTTTACGATATCACGAACTTTTGTTGTGTTTACAAAATTGCTGTCTAACAAAACCAATCTTTCTTTTTGTACATAAACAGAATAGTAGTTATTTGCAACTCTTTCAATAACTTGTTCTTCTGTTAACTGATCGTTTATTTGATAAAATTCACGAGTTGATCTTGCTGCTCTTAAACCTGTAAAAACAGATTGATCAAAGATTGCCTGAGTTAAAGAAAGCCCTGCATTTGAGGTCCATTTTTGACCAAATGCAGCCTGGATTGTAGTTCCCGGTGCACCAAATCCTGCTCCGTCAATTACTGTTGTCTGAATAACCGGATTATATGTTATGTTTCCGTTTGCACTAATTTGAGGCAATGCTCTTGAACGCACTTCCTGAATTTTGTATTCACTGTTTTCAACCTCCAGTTTTGCTTTTTTAGCATCGGCTTTATTTTGAAGCGCGTAGTTTATGGCGTCTTTTAAGGTTAAGGTGGTTACTTGCGCGTTGGCCGACAGACCAATTGTGCACAAAAATATAAGAACTATTCGTTTCATATGTAGTTAAATATTATTTAGAGATTGATGATTATGATTATTCTTTAATTTTTTCAAGCTGCTTTTCCAGTTCAATTATACCTTTTTCTGTCGCCATTGCTCTGGTATGATATTCTAAAGCTTCTAATTCTATTTTTTGCGCTTCTCTTTCAGAAACGGTTGTTTCATTAATGTGAAAAATCAAGGTGTAATAAAATTTCACATATAAATCTATATTGATGTCTGGTCGATATAAATTTTCACGAATGCCTTTTAAAATATTATCTCTAAAATAATGGTTGCACTGCTCTATTTCATGCGTCATTACATTTTGATAAATTTCAGGATAATGCTTTTTTAACTGGTATAAAGGAGAGGTGTCGGTGCTGTTTTTAAACATATCGCGAAACATTTCTCTAATTTCAAAATTCTCATGAATTGCGTTGTAGTTTTTAGCTACGATGGTATCAATAACTTCGTGTACTTGTCTGTGAACTGATGAGGTGCTCTCTTCGATCAAAACTTCTTTATTACAAAAATATTTATAGATCGTTTTTTTTGAGATACACATTTCTCCAGCAATATCGTCCATTGTAACACTCTTAAAACCAAGTCTTAAAAACAACTCACTTGCTTTTGATATAATTTTCTCTTTCATTTTAATTTTTCCAATTGCATTACAAATATAATTAGGAAACTAAAATCAAAAAAATAGTTTCCGTTATTTTTGTAATAATTTTACATTAAATTATTCATTATGTAAGATTTATATACTAAATTCCAGATTAGCTATAAGCTTAATATCTTTTCCAAGAGCTAAACCTCCATTATGATTAAAAGAGTTATAGTCGAGGCCAAAATCCTGACGTTTGATATCTCCTTTAATTTCAAAAGCAACCTTTTTTTCTCCGTTGTAAGTGTTGACACCAATAAATTCTGCATCAAGTTCTACCACTCTAGTAACATCTTTTATTGTTAAATCGCCTTTAAAGAAATTGATATTGTTGTTTATCTTTTGAAATGAAGTCGATTTAAAACTAATAATTGGATGCTCGTCTACATCAAAGAAATCCTGAAGCTGTAAATTCGTATCGATTTGCTGAAAGCTTTCTTTTTTATTATTAATATCCAATGAAAATTCAACCGATGCGTCTTCAATTTCATTGTCTTCTATATTCACATAACCGTCAAATTTATTTGTCGTTCCTCCTAAATAAGCAATTATAGAATGTCTCATTTTGATTAAAACATCAGATTGAGTAGAATCTATAGTCCATGTTGTTTTCATAAATACCTAATTTTAATGAGTTTATAAATTTTTCAAACTCTTCACGGAAACTTTTTTAGTGTTCTAAGTTTCCGTTTAATGGCGCAAATATAGAAAGGAAACTCTAAACACCAAAAAAGTTTCCAATTTTTTTTAAAAATAATTTTAACTTCTTAAGATTTAGTTGATTTAATGGCAATTTTAAGTGGAAACTATCTTTTAATTTTAAGAAAGGAATAATTCATTATGAATCGTATCTTTGGACTTCGTAAATCAGAATTTCATTTTATGCACGATATTAGTCAGTACCAGGATTTTTTTATTGAATATTTAAGTAAACAAGACATAGATAAAGAACCCACAAATCTTTACGAACCTATTGAATATATTTTAGGACTTGGCGGAAAACGCATGCGCCCGGTACTTACTTTAATGGCTGCTGAGGTTTTTAATACTGATTATAAAGTGGCACTTCCGGCGGCAATGGCTGTTGAAGTTTTCCATAATTTTTCGCTTGTTCATGATGATATTATGGATGATGCACCTTTGCGAAGAGGACAGGTTACGGTTCATGAAAAATGGAATTTAAACACGGGAATTCTTTCTGGCGATGCTATGTTAATTCTGGCGTATCAATATTTTGAACAATATGAGCCTTCTGTTTTTAGAGATTTAGCAAAACTTTTTAGCAAAACGGCTCTTGAAGTTTGCGAAGGACAGCAATGGGATGTTGATTTTGAAACACGTAAAGATGTTACGATTCCGGAATATCTAAAAATGATTGAATATAAAACGGCTGTTTTGGTTGCGGCTGCCATGAAAATGGGTGCTATTGTTGCCAAATCTTCTGAAAAAGACGGCGATTTAATCTATGACTTCGGATTAAACTTAGGATTGGCTTTTCAACTTCAGGATGATTATTTAGATGCTTTTGGAGATCCTGAAACTTTTGGGAAACAGGTTGGCGGCGATATTATCGAAAACAAAAAAACCTATTTATACTTAAAAGCTTTGGAATTTTCTTCTCCTGAAAAAGCTTCAGAATTAGAGCAATTATTTAGCTTACAATTAGAAGATAATTCAGAAAAAATAGAAACTGCAAAAGCTATTTTCAACGAATCTGGGGCTTCAAAAGCGACTCAGGAAGCGATTGAAATGTATACTTTTAAGGCTTTTGATACTTTAGAAAAAATGGACATTAACGCTGAAAAGAAAGATATTTTAAGAACTTTTGGGGAGAATTTAATGGGAAGAAAAGTTTAATTTTTGTTTGCCACGAATTACACTAATTTCCACGAATTATTTATCATAATTAAATTAGTGAAAATTCGTGTAATTCGTGGCGAAAAACTACATATAGTAAACCCGACAGGTTTTAAAAACCTGTCGGGTTTGTCATTTACAGTATCATCTAAAAGGGCTTCGACTTCGCTCAGCCTGACAAACGTTATTATAGAACTGAGTGTCATCCTGAGCGATCCCGAGGCTTCGGGAGAAGGCTTATGAAAACAAATCATCAGGATCAACTAAATCCGATAATTTTTGTTTTAAATTATCTTCTAAAATGGTTAAACCAAATTGATACGAAGCGTTCATCCATCCAAAACCTTCTTCGGTTATGTAATTAAACTCCGTTCCGACGTTTCCGTATTCGGCAAAAATTTTATGTGAACTTATTGATAAATCAAACTTTTCCGGAATGGTTCCGTTGTAATCAACTGCGTTTCTGGTAATCAGCCAAAGCCAGCGATACACCATTTCCTGCGCTTCTTCATTAAAATTATAATTCAGCAGACCTTCCCACAAAAGCATTTGATGCGGTGCCCAGCCAAATGGATAATCCCATTGTCTTGTTGGCGAATTATCATCAAAACCTGCAATTGATTCTTTCGTACTTCCGGCAATTCCGCCTTTCATTTTAAACTTTGGAAGTGTTTTTTTAACCAAAATATCGGCTTGTTCCTGCGTGCTTATTTTTGCCCAAAGCGGATAAAAAGTGGTTGCAGCGTCAAAAACATGCTGTTTTTCGTTTACAAAATCATAATCGAAATAAATTCCGTTTTCAGGATTCCATAACAATTTGTTTATTTTTTCTCTTCTCTCAGATGATTTTAAAATCCAATAATCGCTCGAAAAAGATTTGTCTTCAAAATATTGAAATTCGTTTTTAAAGTATTTCTTAATTAAAAAAGCAATATCAGTTTCGTATTTATAAAGTAAACTATTTATTGCAACGGTATTTAAATTCGCGCAGACTCCAACCAAACGATGTGTTGTATCGTGGCCGCTTTCACGCATACTTCTATCATGTGTAAAATATTTATCGAGTTCAGGATCGACGATTTCTCTTTCAAGATATTTCTTTTCGAATTCACGGGTTGATAGATTATATTTTGGTGCGTATTGTTCCAGAATATCATCAAAATGTCCTTCTTCAACTTCAAACGGAAGTCCTATTCCTTCTGCTTTATAGCGATTTAAGCCATTTGCTGTAAGTCGTTTTCCTTCTTCCATCCAAACCGTTAAATATTCTTTTATGGCGGTTTTTAAATGTCTTTCAATCCAAAAAATATCCGGATTTGACTTTTCTAAAACATCCATAATCAGCGATGTATAAAGCGGCGGTTGTGTTCGGGTTAAATAATAACTGCGGTTGGCATTTAGAATTTTTCCGTAGTGATCTATTTGATATTTAAAGTTCTCCGCAATGCCCAAAGCAAGGTCAATTTTATCATCAATCAAAAGTCCTTTGGCAATAAAATAACTGTCCCAGCCGTACATTTCATTAAATCTTCCGCCGGGAACCACAAACGGAACACCCGAAATTTTATTATTTTTTATTTGAAGTGCCAATGCCAGAATTCCCGGTTTTTTATTCAGCGATAAAACATATTCCGGTGAAATATTTTTAGGCAGCTGCACTACTTTTAACTTTGGAGTTGTAGCTTCTAATTTCTTGAAATAATCAAAAACAATTTCGTCGCCAAAAGGCACATATAAGTATGCAAATTCATTTTCGATTTTATCGTCTTCCAGAATTTTCTTTACGCCCGTTGCATCAATTGTTCGAGTAAGACCATTCCAGTATAAGTCTTTTATTTTTCTTGAAATACGTTTTACAGGATCTTCGGTGATTTCATTTAAATCGATTACTGCAAATTCAGTATTGTTTTTTTTAGCCAAAGCCAATTCCTGCAATAAATTCGAAAGCTGATAAGTTCCTTTAATATCTGCGGGATTTCCATCTAGATCGTACAGCAAAAACTTTTTTGGACCGTTATCATCAATCGTAATTTTTTTATCGCCGTCAGTATCTTCCTGAGTCAATAATTTTTCGATGGTTTGGGTTATATGTAATTTAAATTTCATCTTTTGCAGTTATTTTTTTAAGAATAAAAAATGAGATCAGTAATAAAGTCATTGGGATTAACGTAAAATAAAAAGCTTTTTCCGGCCCTTCATTTTTAAAAAGCCAGCCTGTTATTCTGGACCCTAATGTTCCGCCAAGAGCAGAAAAAATCACGATTAATCCAGTCATAGAACTTTGTAAATTCTTTGGTAAAGCACTTAATACAATTGAATTTAATAACGGATAAATAGGCGCAATAAATAAGCCGATTAAAGGAAATGCAAAACCAATTAAGGGAATATCTGAAAGTGTATTAATGTTTTTTACTTCTAATCCGACTGTTTTTGGAAGTACAAAAACAACTATTAACATGGCTGAAATTATACAGACACTTAAAACATAAATCCAATTTACTTTTTTGGTTACAATGCCTGCTATCAATCTTCCTATTGCTAGTGAAATTGCCAGAATACTGGCCATCATAATACTAATATTTTCCGGCAGATGAAGCACTTTTGTATTGAATGTTGGCAGCCACGAAAGTATTCCCTGCTCGATCATTACAAATAAAAACACGCTGATCACAAAAATAACCGTCAGCAGTTTTGCCATTAATTTGAACATCTGCAAAAAATCATCTTTAATGTTTGCTCCTGCCGCGACTTCGGCTTCTTCAAATTTTATAAAGAGTAAAAACAGGAACGACACAAACGATAATCCTGCTAATAACCAATATACATTTAACCATGAATTGGGATCGTTTTCGTTATTAAAAGCCGGAAATAAAAAATAAGCCAGCGCAATTCCTACCATAAAAAAACCTTCGATACTGCTCATTAAAGCGTTGTGTTCTTTTTTGGTTTCGGTTACGGTTCCTATTAACGAATAAACGGAAACTTTTATCAAAGCAAATGAAACTCCAACGGTTGCAAAAAGGATTTTAGCATTATCAAATGAATTTCCAAAATACATAGAAATACAGGCTAAAGTAACTAAAGCCAATCCTATTAACATCGCTTTTCTATAGCCTATTCGGGGCAAAAAAGAGGCTATAAAAAAGGATACAATAGCAATTGGCATGTCTTTAAAAGCCTCTAAAATACTCGCCTGAACTTCATCGACTCCATAATTTTTCTGCGATTTTAAAATCACAATTCCTACGCTGTTTAATAAAATCGCGAAGACAAAATAATTGAGGTAAAGTGAGATTTTAATTCCTATGTTTTTCATTTTCTATTTTTTTATGCTTTGTGTTTACTGTGCCGAAATTTAACACATAGAGACATAGTTTACTTTATGTTAAAAAGGCGTTTCACTTGCATTAATTCACATAGCTATGTGTGGAAACTAGTTTCTTTTTTGCTCTTTTTTTTTAAACAATAAAATCTATGTTTCTATGTGTTTAATATTTTTTACAAGCTACATTTATTCGTTGTGGTTACTGTGCGGAGACGCACTGCTGTGCGCCTCTACAGTAACTTTGCGTATATTTAGATTTAGAAATTAACCGCTACAGAAAATCTAAACGCGCGTCCTAAAATAGGTCTTGCCATAAACACATCGCTTGCTGCAGATGTTGTTTGTCTTGGATCTCCTTCTGTTAAACCAATTTCGTTGAATAAATTCGATGCATCGACTGCAAAACGAAGGTTTTTATACGTATAATTTAAACCTGCTCCAACTTCTTTATAAGCCGGTAAAACTTGTTTGTTATCCTGATTCGTGAATTTTTTATCGTAATAAGAGAACTGAACGTAAGCTGTAAAATCTTTTGTAATATCAACTTCTGGTCTTAGGTTACAGAAAAATTTAGGGATTCTTCTTGCTGTATTTCCGTTGAAATCAAAAGTAGAACCGTCGGCATTTGTTCCTGTAAAGTTATCGTACTCTGGTTTTTGAACCGTGAATGTAAAGTTCAGTTTTACGAATTCATATCTCGCATTAGTTTCTACTTCAAGACCAATGTTGTTTACGTCGGCAAATTTATTTTCTGAAGATCCATCAGATAAAATATCAGTGAAAGCAACGTTTTTCAAATTCATGTGAAATAAATTCGCATTTACAGAGAAGAAAGAACTTGAATATTTATAACCTAATTCAAACTGATTTACTTCTGTATTTTCTAATTTGCTTAAATCGGCTGCATTATCATAAAATGATTCTTCAATTGGGGATCTAAATCCGTGGCTGTAACGAACGTATGATGCCATATTATCATTGAATTTGTAGTTTCCAGCGGCAGTATACGACCATTCGCTTACATCATATCTCCAATAGGTGTACGGATTTCCTTTTACAGTTGTTACTGCATCATCGGCCGTGTTGTTGTCTAAAATTCCTAAATCTTCCGAGAAAAATCTAGCGTTGTCTCTGTATCCGGAATATTTGTCTTTGTTGTATCTTAAACCTGCGTTGAAAGTCAAATTATCTGTAGCTTTAATTTCTGCGTCAGCATAAATATCATTCAAAAGTCCTTTTGTTTGCGCATCTCTTTCTAACCAAGTAATTCTTTCAACACCATTCCAGGTATGATCCACTCCGGTTGTATTATCTTTTACGTTTAATAATCTTGGATTGTCTGAAACGCCTACTAAATAGGAATTCCAGTTCCAGTATTGATTTGATTTCCAGTTAGAATAGTAGTAACCAGCTGTTAATTTCACAGGATCTAAATCAAAAGAAAAAGAGAAATTATTCGCAAAATTGTTCATTTTCTTTTCAATGTGCCAAAGGTCTGCTCTCATAATTAAAGCATTTGGATCAAGAGTAGCTCCGTTATCTACATAACTATAAGTCAAATTACTAGCCGTTGTATTTTGAACGCTTGTTGCATAAGCATCTTGTGTCCAAGGCCCGCCATTTGGGAAAATAGCATTGTAATTTAAATCGATGCTTGTTTGTTTGAAAGCATTTTTGAAAGTAACCTTATCTGAAATTTTCTTTTTGAATTCAGCTCCAATTGAGTTGATAACTGGGTGAGAACCATCTTCTAAATCTGCGCTAAAAGTTCCGCCTCCATATTGAGGAACATTTAAATGACTAAAGTTTACCGAAGTCAACGTTCCGTAATTTGGATTAAATCCGTCGATACCTTCAATTTTTCCGTTATTGCTTTTTAAAGGAATTGGCAAATAGAATGTATTTCTGTCATCAAGATGTTTAAAGTTAACTCTTAAATAATCGTTGTCGTCAAATTTATAAGTGATGTTTCCTTTTATTTGCCCGCCTTTATTAGCTGTAAAACCAGTATTTCTTACGCCATTATCAGCTCTGTAGAATCCGCCGACATTAAAAAACAATTTATCCTGAATTAAAGCTCCAGATAAATTAAGGTCAGTTCTGAACATACCGTAGTCTGAAGTCGTGAATTTTGCTCTTCCCTGAAAATCATTCTGACCTGTTTTTGAAATAAAGTTGATAATTCCCCCAGGAGCATTGTTTGCAAAAATTGACGCAGAACCTCCACGAACAGCTTCCATTTTGCTTACCGTTTCATCTAATCTGTAAAAAGTATCGGCGTTAGCAAATTGTAAAGCTCCATCTTCAAAAACCGGTAATCCGTCTTCCTGAATCTGTACATATTCATATGCTCCCGCAGACGGAATACCTCTTGCAAAAAGGTTATTTCCAATTTCTCCTCCAGATGCTTCAACTACAAATCCCGGAATTGTCTGCAATAAAGCCGCCGTACTTGATGGCGCTCTGTCTTCGATTGCTTTGGCTCCCATTGTAGTAATGGCAACGCTTGATTCTAGTTTCGATCTTGGGGCAGATGAACCTGTTACCACAACTTCTTTCAAGCTTTGAGATTCGGTTTCTAAAAGTAAATCTGCCACTACAGATTCTCCTTCTTTTACCGAAATTTCTTTACTGTATGTTTTGTAACCCACATTTGTTGCTTCTACAACATAATTTCCGGCAATAACATCCGTAAAAACATAGCGTCCGTTTTCATCTGTTATCGTATTTTTTCCCGTGTCTTTTAAAGATACATTTGCTCCCGGAATAGATTGTCCGGTTTCATCTAATACTTTTCCAGACACCGTATTTTTTGCCTGAGCAAATAAATTATTTGGAACAGTAATTAAGCATATTATCAAAAATAATATACCTAAGTAAGAGTGTTTCTGTTTCATGATTTTTTTGGTTTAGTTAGTAAATTTTTCATTTGTACTGTAAACTTAAAACACTAATTAAACACAATTTAGCAATTCTAAATCGAAAACGTTTTCGAAATCACCTAAAACGTTTTCGGAAATATATTTTTTATCAATGAAGTTTATTTTTTACTACATTTATTTCATGAATGATACAAAATTAATAGATATAGCCTCGGCCTTAGGAATATCAGTCACAACGGTTTCAAAGGCATTAAAAGGATATACAGACATTAGCAAATCGACGCGCGCCAAAGTTATCGAAATGGCCGAAACGATGAACTATATGCCTAATTCTGTAGCGGTTAATTTAAGAACCAACGAAACCAAAACCATTGGTGTCATTATCCCTGCAACGGTTCATCACTTTTTTTCGAGTGTTTTAAATGGCATTTTAGAAGAAGCCGAAAAAAGAGGTTATTTAGTTATCATTCTGCAATCAAACGAAAAATATGAAATGGAAAAAAAACAGCTTGCTTTATTGATTCAAAAGCGGGTTGACGGCGTTTTAATGTCTCTTTCAAACGAAACGGATGACTTCTCTCATATTAATGAAGCAATCCGAAAAAATACGCCTGTTGTTTTGTTTGATAAAATTGCCAAAAGAGTAGAATGTTCTAAAGTGGTTATCAATGATGCCAAAGCAGCTTATGATGCTGTTACGTATCTTATTAATAAAGGTTATAAAAAAATCGCTCATTTTAGAGGTTCTTATGTCCCTCAAAATTCTATTGATCGATTTTTAGGTTATAAACGCGCGCTCGAAGCTCACGGAATTGAGTACGATTCGAAATTAGTTTACGTTTGCGATAACAATACAGATTTTGAAGACGGCTACGAAAATGCCCAAAAAATCATGAACGAACATCCGGATATCGATGCCATTTTTGCGATTACAGATTTAGTCGCTATCGGGATTATTAAATATTTTAATGAAGCGGGAATAAAAACGCCGGATCAGGTAGCGGTTTTTGGCTTTAGTAATTGGTTTATGAGTACCGTTATTTCTCCTAAATTAACGACAATTGATCAGCCCGGATTTGAAATGGGACACACAGCAGTTTCTATTTTAATTGATGAAATTGCCGATATAAAAGAACACAAACCGGTAACGCATCAAATTATAGAACTTCCAACCAGAATCATTGAAAGAGAATCAACGGTTAAATGATTTTTTAGTTTTAACTTTGCCTCAATTCTTAAAGAGCATCAATGTTTCCAATTCCTGAAAATACCGATTTTTTATTGGCTGATGCCGAAAGAGAAAATTTATATTTAAGTCTGATTGAGCAAATCAATAAAGATTTTAATCTGGCCAATGAAGGAATTGATTTTCCGCTTAGTATTTCTCCCGAAGAATTAAAAATCCAGCTTCACGAAAAAATCTACCGAATGATTCAGTACAAGTTTGCTGAATATTTGAATCTGCTTTATATTATTGATGTTTCTGAAATTGAAATCAAAAAACTCGATGGGTCTGATTTAGTAATTCTTGCTGAACAAGTTGCTTTTCTAATCTTAAAAAGAGAATGGCAGAAAGTGTGGTTTCGTAATCACTATAAATAGAGGTTCTAAGTTGCTGAGATACTAAGGTTCTAAGATTTTGAAACTTATATTTCATTCCACATAAAAAACTTTTCATCTCTTTTTACAATTGGCTCATTATTTTTATCAAATGGAATATATTTATCATTTTCCAAAATAAAAACTTGTTCACTATTTAAAATTTCATTCAGCTGTTTGGTTAATTCTTTTAATTCTTCTTTTTGGTTATTTCCTCCTGAAGCTCCTATGTGAAAATGCCAATCACATTCTTTTTTATAGTTTTCTAAACCAATTGTTATTTCTAAATCGTAAGTCGCTATCCACAAAAATCTGTTTCCACTTACACTTTTAATAGAACAATCAAAAGAATGATCTTCTTTGAAATCAACATTTTCTAAAAATTCAGGGTGATTTTTTTTTAAATATTTTAAAGTTATTTCAGAATATAAAGCTTGATTCATTTGAGTATTTTTATTCGCAATTCAAAACTTAGAAACTTAGTATCTCAGCACCTTAGCATCTTTAGAAATAAACTCTCACAAAAGGCATAAACCCAGAACCATAAAGGCTTTTATCAGGATCATATAAAACATCGTAGCGAGCGCCAATTGTTACATTTCCAGTTCTGTAACCAGCTCCAAGATACAAGGCGGTATTCCAATAACTATCAGAAAAAGCCGGTCTGTTGATGTTGGCTTCATATCTTGTATCTACTCTTACTTGCTCTAATTCGGCAGATAATTGAACTTCCGGAATTGGGTTTACAAGCGTAATTAAACTTCCGCCATAAACATACGATTCGTAATAGTTTTTTGAAGATAAGTAACCAAATTGTAAACCAACACCAAAGGAAACAATTTCGTTAACATTGTAAATCGCGCTTGGCATTACTGAGATGTCTGTGTAACCAGAACCAATTCCTAAACCGAGTCCGCCTCCAAACTGCACTTTATCCCAGAAATGGTTTTTGTTATCAATAACATACGTTTGCTGCGCATTTGCGTAACATGAGAATAAGACTGTCAAAATCACAAAAAAAGATCTGCAATCGATTGAAAAATGTTTTTTCTTCATAGTTAACGTTTATTTTAACAAATTTTTACGTAAAAGTACGTAAAAAAAAGGTTTAAATAAAGTCGATTGTTGTACTTTTGCCTTTCTATTTAACAAAAAGTATATTCACTAATATTATGGATAGGTTTTCATTTTTAAATGCAGCGCATACCGAGTTCTTTGCACAATTATACGATCAATATTTAGTTAACCCAGACAGCGTTGAGCCAAGCTGGAGAAGTTTTTTTCAAGGTTTTGACTTTGGACAAACGACTTATAATGACGAAAATCCTGTGCAGACGATTGTTGAGTATGTGACTAGCCCAAACACAGATTACAGTCAGGTTTCAGACAAACTGCAAAAAGAATTTAATGTTTTAAAATTAATTGATGGATACCGTACGCGCGGACACTTGTTTACAAAAACAAACCCTGTTCGTGACCGTAGAACTTCTTCTCCTACTTTAGATATTGAGAATTTCGGATTATCAGCAGCTGACCTTTCAACTGTTTTTGATGCTGCGCAGACAATCGGAATCCCGCCTTCTTCATTAGAAGCTATCGTAAATCGTCTTAAAGCTATTTACTGCCAGCATATTGGTATTGAATATATGTACATCAGGAATCCTGGCGTTGTAAAATGGATTCAGGAAAAACTGGCGGTTAATGTAAACCAGCCAAATTTCTCTACAGAAGAAAAGAAAACAATCTTAAATAAATTAAATGAAGCTGTTTCTTTCGAGAACTTCCTTCACACTAAATATGTTGGACAAAAACGTTTTTCACTAGAAGGTGGAGAATCTATTATTCCAGCTTTAGATGCTTTGATCGAGCAGGCTGCAGAAAAAGGTGTTGAACAATTCGTAATGGGAATGGCTCACCGTGGTCGTTTGAACGTTTTGGCAAACATCTTCGGAAAATCTACTCAGGATATTTTTGGTGAGTTTGACGGTAAAGATTACGATCAGGAATATTTCGACGGTGACGTAAAATACCACTTAGGTCTTACTGCCGACAAAAAAACAAGATCTGGAAAAAGCATCAACATCAATTTAGCACCAAACCCTTCTCACTTAGAAACGGTTGGAGCTGTAATTGAAGGTATTACAAGAGCGAAACAAGATAAATATTTCCCAGAAGATTTCTCTAAAGTATTGCCAATCGCGGTACACGGAGATGCTGCAATTGCAGGTCAGGGTATTTTATATGAAATTATTCAGATGGCGCAGCTTGACGGCTACAAAACTGGAGGAACAATTCATATTGTAATTAACAATCAGGTTGGTTTTACAACTAACTATTTAGACGCTCGTTCATCAACTTATTGTACAGACGTTGCTAAAGTAACTTTATCTCCGGTATTACACGTTAATGCTGATGATGCAGAGGCAGTTGTACACGCAGTATCTTTTGCTTTAGATTACAGAATGCAGTTTGGACGTGACGTATTTATCGATTTATTAGGATACAGAAAATACGGTCATAACGAAGGTGACGAACCTCGTTTTACACAGCCGGTTTTATATAAAATCATCGCAAAACATAAAAATCCAAGAGATATTTATGCTGAAAAATTATTGTCAGACGGCGTAATCGATGCATCTTATGTAAATGCTTTAGAAAAAGAATACAAATCTGCTTTAGAGGAAAACTTAGAAGCTTCCCGTAAAAAAGATTTGACAATCATAACTCCATTCATGAAAAACGAATGGGATGGATTTGTTCAGGTAACTGATACACAAATGCTTCAAAAAGTAGATACTACTTTTGACAAAAAAGGATTGGATTCTATCATTAATACAATCTCAACTTTACCAGCTGATAAAAAATTCATCAGTAAAATAACTAAAATTGTTACGGACAGAAAAACTGGATACGACAATAACACTCTTGATTGGGGAACTGCAGAAGCATTAGCTTACGGTTCACTTTTAACAGAAGGATTTGACGTTCGTATTTCTGGTCAGGATGTTGAAAGAGGAACTTTCTCTCACCGTCACGCTGTAGTTAAAGTGGAAGATTCTGAAGAAGAAGTAATTCTATTAGACGGAATCGAAAACAAAAAAGGAAAATTCGGCGTATTCAACTCACTTTTATCTGAGTACGGTGTTCTTGGTTTTGATTATGGATATGCATTAGCAAATCCAAAAGCGTTAACAATTTGGGAAGCACAATTTGGAGATTTCTCAAACGGAGCTCAAATCATGATTGACCAATATATTTCATGTGGTGAAGATAAATGGAACAACCAAAATGGTATTGTTTTATTATTGCCTCACGGATACGAAGGACAAGGTGCAGAACACTCTTCTGCAAGAATGGAGCGTTACTTACAACTTTGTGCAAGACAAAACATGTATGTTGCCGATTGTACAACGCCAGCCAACTTCTTCCACTTGTTAAGAAGACAAATGAAAACTAATTTCCGTAAACCTTTAGTAGTTTTCTCTCCAAAAAGTTTATTACGTGATCCAAGATGCGTATCTACAGTTGAAGAGTTAGCAAAAGGAAGTTTCCAGGAAACAATTGATGACAATACAGTAGATAAAAAGAAAGTAAAAACGTTAGTTTTTGTTACCGGTAAATTCTACTATGACATCGTTGCAGAAAGAGAAAACAACGGAAGAACTGATGTTGCAGTTGTTCGTATCGAACAATTGTTCCCATTACCAGTTGAGCAATTAAAAGCAATTATCGCACAATATCCAAATGCTGATGATTATGTTTGGGCTCAGGAAGAACCTAAAAACATGGGAGCTTACAGCTTTATGTTAATGAACTTTGATCTTGTAAAATGGAGATTGGCTTCATTAAAAGCATACGCTGCTCCGGCATCTGGAAGTTATACACGTGCAAAACGTCGTCACGCAGATGCAATTAGAATGGTATTCGATAAAAATTTATTCAGATAAAAAGAAAATGTTTCAAGTTTCAGTCCCGATAGCTATCGGGATTGAAACCATAAAAACCTTAAACAAAAACAAAGATGATTTTAGAAATGAAAGTCCCATCACCAGGGGAATCAATAAAAGAAGTTGAAATTGCAACTTGGTTAGTAAAAGACGGAGATTATGTAGAAAAAGATCAGGCTATTGCTGAAGTTGATTCAGATAAAGCTACTCTTGAATTACCTGCTGAAATGAGCGGTGTTATTACACTAAAAGCTGAAGAAGGTGATACAGTAGCTGTAGGCGCTGTAGTTTGTTTAATTGATACGGATGCAGCAAAACCTGCAGGCGGCGCTCCGGCAGCAGAAGCTCCTAAAGCTGAGGCACCAAAGGCTGAAGCTCCAAAAGCAGAAGTAAAAGCTGAGGCTCCAAAAACAGCTCCGGTTCAAGCTCCGGCAGCAACAAGTTACGCAGCTGGAACTCCATCTCCTGCAGCAAGAAAAATATTAGACGAAAAAAACATAGCTCCAGCTACAGTTTCAGGAACTGGTAAAGGCGGAAGAATTACTAAAGATGATGCTGTAAATGCAGTACCTTCTATGGGAACTCCAACTGGTGGAAGCCGTGGAACTGAGCGTACAAAATTATCTATGTTACGTCGTAAAGTAGCAGAAAGACTAGTTTCGGCTAAAAACGAAACAGCTATGCTTACTACTTTCAACGAAGTAAACATGACGCCAATTAACCAAATTCGTAATGAATACAAAGATGCTTTCAAAGCTAAACATGGTGGTTTAGGTTTAGGTTTCATGTCATTCTTTACAAAAGCAGTTACAAGAGCTTTACAATTGTACCCAGATGTTAACTCAATGATGGATGGTGATTACAAAATTGCTTACGATTTTGCTGATATCTCAATCGCAGTTTCTGGACCAAAAGGATTAATGGTTCCTGTTGTTCGTAATGCAGAATTATTAACTTTCCGTGGAATTGAAGCTGAAATCAAAAGATTAGCTTTAAGAGCTCGTGATGGTCAAATTACTGTTGATGATATGACAGGTGGAACTTTCACTATTACAAATGGTGGTGTTTTTGGAAGTATGTTGAGTACTCCAATCATCAACCCTCCTCAATCAGGAATTTTAGGAATGCACAACATTATTGAGCGTCCAATTGCTGTAAACGGAAAGGTTGAAATTCACCCAATGATGTATGTTGCACTTTCTTACGACCACAGAATTATCGACGGACGTGAGTCTGTTGGTTTCTTAGTTGCTGTGAAAGAAGCTTTAGAAAACCCATTAGAATTATTAATGAATGGCGATGCTAAACGTGCTTTAGAATTGTAATCAGAATAATTTTTCAATTATATACAGAACCTGTTCATTCATTTGAGCAGGTTTTTTTATTTATAGTATCGAATTAAATCATTTTATTTTTAAAATTTAATTTAGAATAAATAAAAATAGCTTGCATTGTTGGCATTCATGACTTAGATTTGCAGAATCAAAAACAATTTAAAATTATCCTTTTTATAAACTAAGCGATAATTTAATTCAATCTGTAAAATCATGATAACAATAGCAAGCCTTATCGTTTTTTTAGCTTTTTATACACTTTACTACACTTCAAAAAGAGCCGCATTATCGTATGATTTTGGTTTTGAAAAATGGATGCAGAAAAATCCAAAACAAACTAAAATTACTGGTTTAGCACTTCTTGTAACAGCTTATGCAATCTGGCTTTTTACTCAGTCTTTAGGAAGCGGAACTTTAATGTTTTTTATTCAGCTAATGACCATTGGGAGTTTAATTATTATTCTTAGACCATTAAAAAAAGTAAATAGTAAAGCACTTTTAACCATCTTGATTCTTGTTGCTTTATTAGAACTTTATTACAATTAATCTTTTTTGACCAATGCCAGCAAATTCAAAATATTTAACTCCTGCCTTTTGGCCTCGTTTTGCCAAAATTACCGCAGCAATTTTAGGCGGTTACTTTGTTTCAGTTACCTTTCATTTAGCTTTAGCTTCCTGGTTTAATCGTCCGGAGGTTTTAATGACAATGGCTTTTAGCGGATTTATACTTTGGGTTGTTTTGATGGTCTTGGCTTTCTTAGCCAAAAGCGGATTGAAAATTTGGGGAATTTACATTCTTCTTACTTTAGTTTTTTCTGCTCTTATTTATCTTGGTCAAACTTATAATCCCGTTGCGTAATCCTTATGAATAATCGCCATTATAATATTTATTTTCATACACATACCGTTAGCGGAATTGTAATTAGTGTTGTGCTTTTTGTGATCTTTTTTGCAGGGTCTTTTTCTTTTTTTAGAGATGAAATCATCAATTGGGAAAGAAGCGAATCTACTGCCATTACAAAAGAAATTGAATTAGATTACAATAAAGCTTTAAAAAATCTTGATAAAGAATACGTTTTACACGGAAGAAATATAACAATATCTAAACCTTCTACAGAAAACAGAGTTGCCGTTTATATGGAAGGCACCAAAGATACTTTGGCTCCAGCCAAACAAAAAGAAGGAACTTTCTTTTATCTGGACAACAAAAAATTCAAATCATACACTTACGAAGAATCTTATTCTTTAGGTGAATTTTTATATCGTCTGCATTTCCTGGCTCAGATTCCGTATCCGGTTGGATATTATCTTTCAGGATTTACAGCTTTGTTTTTCTTATTTGCCATTGTAACAGGGCTTTTACTGCATTGGAAAAAAATTGTTTCTAACTTTTATGTTTTCCGTCCAAAAGAAAAATTAAAAACATTGTGGACGGATGCACATACAGCATTAGGAATGATCGGACTTCCGTTTCAATTTGTTTATGCTGTAACCGGAGCATTTTTCATGATTAAACTTTTAATTGTCGCGCCTGCTGTAATGGCTTTGTATAAAGGCGACGAAAACAAATTATATAAAGAATTAGAGTACAACGATCCTGATTTTAAATTTGACAATAAAAAATTAGCGACGCCTTTTAATATCAATCAGCTTGTTTCTAAAGCAAAAAGCAATTGGTCTGATTTTGAAATTACCCGAGTTTTTATTCAAAATTATGGCGATGCCAACATGCACGTTTTAGTTGAAGGTGAATTATTGAGTGACAAAAAATTTACCGGAATTGGAAAAGTAGTATATCGCATTGCTGACGGAAAAGAAGTTGCCCGCAAAAATCCTGTTACTCAAAATGGCTATATTGATGTTGTAAAAAATGTTTTATATAGAATTCACTTTGGTGATTACGGCGGATATGCACTAAAAATCGTCAGTTTCATTTTGGGAATTATAACGTGTTTTGTCATTATTTCCGGCGTTATGATCTGGTTAGTGGCAAGACAAAAGAATAATTTACCCGAAAAGAAAAGACGTTTCAACGCTGCAGTTGTACGCATTTATCTGGCCATTTGTTTGAGTATGTATCCAATTACCGCTTTGGCTTTTATTGGTTCAAAAATATTTTATCCTTTAAGTCAGTCCAGCTTATTCAGTTTATATTTTGGCGGATGGCTTATATTGACTGTATTCTTTATCATTAAAAAGAATGATGATTTTACGAATAAGTTTTGCTTAATTTCTGGAAGTATTTTAGGTTTCCTAATTCCAATCACAAACGGAATTGTTTCCGGAGATTGGTTTTGGATTTCGTTTATGGAACACAAAATTCAGATTTTCTTTATTGATGTTTTCTGGATTGCTTTGGCTTCCATATCACTTTATACTGCATATCATTTAAAGCCTAAAAAAGAAGTTGTTGCAGAAACAAAAGTTTAAATTTTTCCGCCACGAATTTCACGAATTTGCACGAATTAAATTTGTGGAAATTTGTGAAATTCGTGGCTAACTTTTTTTACTTTTTGAGCAATAGCTTAAAATTAGCATAAATTATTTGCCCTCTATTGATTTTGCGTCTACTTTTACGCTTTTAATCAAAAAATGGGATTTAAAACGCAAATACGTTTTCTACATAAATGGCTCGGATTAATTTCCGGGCTTATTGTTTTTATAGTCTGTATTACGGGCTGCATATTCTGTTTTCATGATGAAATAAAAGACATTACCCGAAAAGAATGGCGTTTGGTTGAACCTCAAAACAAACCTTTTTTAATGCCATCTGTTTTACAGGAAAAAGCAAAAGAAATTCTTCCAAAGAACAAACAGTCAATGGTTTCGTATTATGGAAGAAATCGTTCGGCAATTGTTTTCACCTATTCTGATACCGAAAATTTATATCTCTATTTTAATCCATACACAGGAGAATATCTAAAAACTGAAAATCCCAAAACCGATTTTTTCATCATTGTCGAATATATTCACTTGTATTTGCTTCTGCCGGATTATATCGGAAAACATATTATTGGCGTTTCGACCCTAATTTTTATTGTTTTATTGATTTCAGGAATTATACAATGGTGGCCAAAACGAAGAAGCGATGTCAACAGAAGTTTTACTATAAAATGGTCCGCAAGATGGCGTCGTGTAAATTATGACTGGCACAATACTTCCGGATTTTATATCGCACTAATTGCACTTATTCTAGCCATAACCGGATTGACTTTTACATACGAGTGGGTTGGCGACGGAATTTACAAAACATTCAATTTTGGCGGAGACAAAGCTGCCGAAACAAAAGCGCCTGTAATCGACACAACAAAATTCGATTCAAATACTATAACAGCTGTCGATCGGGCTTTTATTGAAACCATGAAATTACAGCCAAAAGCCGAAATGCTTTTTGTTATATATCCGCAGCAAAAAGGCGACATCATCAGCACCGGAGCATATCCCCATACATTACGATACGATCATCAAAGCAATTATTATTTTCATCCACAAGACGGAAAATTAATTCAAAGTGACCCATATCAATCAAAAAGTTTAGGTCTTCAGGTTGTCGAAATGAATTACGGAATCCACACGGGACAAATTTTAGACTTACCCGGAAAAATTATTGCTTTTACGGTAAGCTTAATTGCTTCCGCTTTACCTGTAACCGGTTTTATAATTTGGTTTGGAAGAAGAAAAAAATCTAAAAAACAGGCATAAAAAAACCGTCCCGTTTTTCAACAGGACGGTTTTTTTATAAATCGTCGAAACTTAATTAGTTTCTGTTTGCTAAAGCATTTTTCTGTAAGTTTTTAACTGAGGCTACTTTATTGTCAACATAAGCAACTTCACTTAAGTTGTTGTTGTCATTAAAATAAATCCATTTTCCAGTTTTAACTCCGTCTGTGTATTCTCCTATGGCTTTTTTATTTCCTCTTTCATCATAAGATACCCAAACACCATCTAATTTACCATCCTTAAAGAAGCCTTCTTGCTGTACTCTGCCATTATCATAATAATAAGTAGCTTTTACTTTGTTTCCAACAGCTTCTAATTCAGGATTTACTTCTTGTGCAGCTAATATTCCAGAGAACAACAACGCTGCTAAAATTACACTCTTTTTCATATCTTTAGGTCTTAATGTTAAGAAATCATTATCAAATATAGTTAATTGTTTACATTAAAAAAACTTTTACTTAACAATTTGGTAACATTGAATAAAAACTTAACATTGGAAATTTCCCAAAAACAAAAAAACCAACGCTGAGGCATTGGTTTTACTGGTGTTTTAGTAAAAAACTAAAACTACGATAACGTTATAAATTTAATGCATAAATTAGTTCAATAATGAGTCTAACTGCTTTTCAAGGTCTGGAGAAGAGGGTCTTGATGCATTTGCATCGACAACATTACCTTTTGGATCAATTAAAATGAATCTTGGAATTCCAGTTACATTATAACTAGTTACAAACTCCGATTTCCATTCATTATCAGAAAATAACTGAATACCTCCTAGTTGTTTATCGGTTACAAACTTTTGCCATTTATCATGATCTTTTGGCGTGTCTATCGAAATACTTACGAACTCAATATTTTTTCCATGATATTTTTCTTCCACTTTTTGCAAATATGGAATTTCTCCTCTGCAAGGTCCGCACCAAGTTGCCCATAGATCAATATAAACATATTTTCCTTTTAAATCAGAAAGTTTGGTTTTACCTCCTTTATGGTTTTCATAATCAAAATCTGGAGAAGGTTTATTGCTCATTTTTGCAATATCCTGAGCTTCTTTGCGATATTGAGAGATTTCTGCAATTGCGTTAGCTCCATTTTCTGTTTCAATTTTTACAAATTCTGGATCTAGATTTTTATCTTTTAAGCGAGCAGCATCGCCGGCTTTTTTTGCATCGACCAATTTATTAAAAGCAGCATCATCTAGAGCAATGACACTATTATCGTAAAGTTTTTCATCGGCTAAAATACGCTGCGCTAAAATGTTGTTTTCGGCACTTCCTTTACCAGTGTAAACAATAGATTCATCAAATTGTTTGGCATCCATTTTCAGTTTTATATCGTAACCGTTTTTTAGAAACAATTCTGTCGATTCTACACCATCATATAATCGGCTTCTGCCTCCATCAACAGACAGAGTATCTTTAAAAATACCATTCTTATCGACATAGATGGTTTTGATTACTCTGCCTTCATTAATAATCTTTATAATGTCAGTATTTCTGTTGGCGATATTTGCTTCAAAAGTTACATACTTTTTAGATTGTGCGCTGATATTCAAAGCACTGAAAAGTACTAAACCTGCAATAAGAAGTTTCTTCATAGTATTAAAGTTTGTTTTTAGTACATCAAATCTAAAGAAATTACAAGTTCAAAATTTCAGAATTAACAAAATATTTTAAATTAATAATCATCTAGTTGCACACTTTGTTATATTAATTTGAATTTTGTGTTTACTTTTGCAGTCTAAAATTGAGATTATGTATAGAAGTCATAATTGCGGCGAACTAAACGCTTCAAATATTAATACCGAAGTTACACTTGCGGGCTGGGTTCAAAAATCACGTGATAAAGGATTTATGAACTGGGTCGATTTACGCGACCGTTATGGAATTACACAGCTTATTTTCGACGAAAGTCGTACCGATAAAACTGTTTTTGAATTAGCCAAAACTCTTGGTCGTGAATTTGTAATTCAGGTAAAAGGAACTGTTATTGAGCGTGAAGCTAAAAACAAAAACATTCCGACTGGTGAAATCGAAATTTTAGTTTCTGAATTAACGATTTTAAATGCTGCTTTAACGCCTCCTTTCACAATTGAAGATGAAACTGACGGTGGTGAAGATATCAGAATGAAATACCGTTATTTAGATATTCGTAGAAATCCGGTAAAAAACAGCTTATTGTTCCGTCATAAAGTAGCAATGGAAGTTCGTAAATATCTATCTGATTTAGATTTCTGCGAAGTTGAAACTCCTTATTTAATCAAATCAACTCCGGAAGGAGCAAGAGATTTCGTTGTACCAAGCCGTATGAACGAAGGACAGTTTTATGCTTTACCGCAATCTCCGCAGACTTTCAAACAACTTTTGATGGTTGGGGGAATGGATAAATATTTCCAAATTGTGAAATGTTTCCGTGATGAAGATTTACGTGCAGACCGTCAGCCGGAGTTTACACAAATCGACTGCGAAATGGCTTTTGTAGAACAAGAAGACATTTTGAATGTTTTTGAAGGTTTGACAAGACATTTATTAAAAGAAATTAAAGGTATAGAAGTAGATAAATTCCCAAGAATTACCTACGATTATGCTATGAAAACATACGGAAATGACAAACCGGACATTCGTTTCGGGATGAAATTTGGTGAGTTAAACGAATTTGCACAGCACAAAGAATTCCCAGTTTTCAATTCAGCTGAATTAGTAGTGGGAATTGCAGTTCCGGGAGCAGGAAATTATACCCGTAAAGAAATTGACGGATTAATTGACTGGGTAAAACGTCCGCAAGTTGGAGCGTCTGGAATGGTTTATGTAAAATGTAATGAAGATGGAACTTTCAAATCATCTGTAGATAAATTCTACGATAATGATGATTTAGCAAACTGGGCAAAAGCTACAGAAGCAAATCCTGGAGATATGATTTTTGTACTTTCCGGACCAGCTAACAAAACCCGTGCGCGGCTTTCTGCACTTCGTATGGAATTAGCAACTCGTTTAGGATTGCGTAATCCTGAAGAATTTGCTCCATTATGGGTTGTTGATTTCCCATTATTGGAACTTGACGAAGAAAGCGGTCGTTACCATGCTATGCACCACCCGTTTACATCTCCAAAACCAGAAGATATGGCTTTGTTGGAAACAGAACCGGGAAAAGTTCGTGCCAATGCTTACGATATGGTTTTAAACGGAAACGAAATTGGCGGTGGATCAATTCGTATTCATGATAAAGCGACACAACAGTTAATGTTCAAGTATTTAGGATTTACTGAAGAAGAAGCAAAAGCACAGTTTGGTTTCTTAATGGATGCTTTTCAATTTGGAGCGCCTCCTCACGGTGGTTTAGCTTTTGGTTTAGATAGATTGGTTGCCATTTTAGGCGGTCAGGAAACTATTAGAGATTTTATCGCTTTCCCTAAAAACAATTCAGGACGCGATGTGATGATTGATGCTCCATCAACAATTGATGAATCTCAATTGAAAGAATTACACATTAAAATTGATTCTATTTAATTAATAGAAATTTAAATATTTAAAAACAGCTGAAATTCAGCTGTTTTTTTTATGCAATAAAGTCACAAAAAATAATGGGCTGATTTACATTTATTGAGATATTAAATTCCTACAAGTTCATCTTTTTGATATTCTTACAATTAACGATTCTCAAATTATGGTATTTCATATATAATTTGATGCAATAAACTACGTAAAAACACTGGAAATCAATAATTTTTACAAAAAATTAACAGGTAGATGTCTTTTGTATGAATTTATATATTACATTTGCTTTATTATAAATTATTATTACAATTACAATGCGTACAGGTACAGTAAAATTTTTCAATGAATCTAAAGGTTATGGATTCATTACAGACGAAGAAACAGGAAAGGACATCTTCGTTCACGCTTCAGGAATTAACGCGGAAGAATTACGCGAAGGTGACCGTGTAAGCTATGAAGAAGAAGAAGGAAGAAAAGGGAAAGTTGCTGCTAAAGTAGCAGTAATCTAAGAAAAATATAGCAATTTATTTTTTTTGCCTCTGAATGGTTTTAAAAACGTTTCGATTTATTTCGAAACGTTTTTTTTTGTCCATTTCTTAAAAAAATATTAAAAAAAGCATGTCTTATTTATAATCAATAAAAATTACATGTAAACGCGCTTTCATGGTGTACTTATATCTCCCTTTAGTTTGTGATTTACATAGTTGAAAGTTATCTTTGTGGCTTATTCTTTAAGTAAAAAAGCTAAGCTTATGCAATCTGATCAATACAGTTACATTCCTATCTTAATGCAGTTCATTCTGGCTGTTGGTTTTGTGGTAGGAACAATCATTATTTCTGGAAAATTAGGCCCAAAAAGAACCTCTGAAGTTAAAGATAAAAACTTCGAGTGCGGTATCGAATCTGTTGGTAATGCCCGTATTCCTTTTTCTGTAAAATATTTTCTGGTAGCAATTTTGTTTGTATTGTTTGACGTAGAGGTAATTTTCCTTTATCCGTGGGCAGTAAACTTTAAAGATCTTGGTATAGAAGGAATGCTTAAAATGGTCGTTTTTATGGCTTTACTTTTAGTTGGTTTTTTCTACATCATCAAAAAAAGAGCTTTAGACTGGGAATAAAAAAGATTTTAGATTTTAGATTTCTGATTTTAGATTATGTCTTGAATTAAAATTTAAAATTTAAACTCAATTGAAATTTAATACTGATTTAAAAAATTGATTTTACTTTTTACGATTTCAACAAATCTAAAATCTAAAATCAGAAATCTAAAATAAAAATGAGCGATTCAAATGTAAATATGGTTGCGCCACCGGAAGGGGTTGTAGGAGAAGGTTTCTTCGCTACAAAACTAAATGACGTTGTTGGTTTGGCACGCGCGAATTCTCTTTGGCCTTTACCTTTTGCAACATCTTGCTGCGGAATTGAGTTTATGGCAACAATGGCTTCACATTACGATTTAGCACGATTTGGATCTGAGCGTGTGAGTTTCTCTCCTCGTCAGGCAGATATGTTATTGGTAATGGGAACTATTTCTAAAAAAATGGCTCCAATTTTAAGACAAGTTTACGAACAAATGTCTGAGCCGCGCTGGGTAATTGCTGTTGGAGCTTGTGCTTCATCAGGTGGTGTTTTCGACACTTACTCAGTTTTACAAGGAATTGATAAAGTAATCCCGGTTGACGTTTACGTTCCTGGATGCCCGCCAAGACCAGAGCAGATTGTTGACGGTGTAATGAGATTACAAGAATTGGTAAAAAGCGAATCTGTTAGACGCAGAAGTTCACCAGAATACCAAGAATTATTAGCTTCATATAATATCTCATAAGATGGCTTTAGAAAATACCCTGATTCAAGATAAACTTACAGAAACATTTAATAACGATGTTTTTAACTTTCAGCAAGAAAGAGATATTTTTTCTTTAGAAGCTTCAGCTGATAAAATTACAGCGTTGATTTTATTCCTTAAAAACGATTCTGAACTGCGTTTTCACTTTTTAACAGATTTATGCGGGGTTCATTACCCGGACAACGATTCAGAACGTCAGTTTGCTATCGTATATCATTTGCACAACTGGTACGAAAACAAACGTTTGAGAATCAAAGTTTATCTAAACGGCGAAAAACCAGAAATCAAAACTGTTTCAAATATCTTTTTAAGTTCAAACTGGATGGAAAGAGAAACATACGATTTCTACGGAATCAATTTTATTGGCCACCCGCAATTGAAACGTATTTTGAATATGGATGAAATGGTGTCTTTCCCAATGAGAAAAGAATTCCCAATGGAAGACAGCGGAAGAACTGATAAAGACGACAGATTCTTTGGAAGAACAACAACAAATTGCTAAAAAATAAATAATTCAACATTATAAAATGTCAGAACTATTATTACCACCAGAGCATCGTTATGCTAAAATAATTAAGGAGAAACTAAACGAAGACGGAAGCGAGCTTTCAGTACTGAATTTAGGTCCTACCCACCCTGCGACTCACGGTATTTTTCAAAATATCCTATTAATGGATGGTGAAAGAATTCTGGAAGCTGAACCAACTATTGGTTACATCCACAGAGCTTTCGAAAAAATTGCCGAAAATCGTCCGTTTTACCAAATTACTCCTCTTACAGACCGTATGAACTATTGCTCCTCTCCTATTAATAATATGGGATGGTGGATGACATTAGAAAAACTATTAGGTGTTGAAGTTCCAAAAAGAGCGCAATACTTAAGAGTTATTGTAATGGAGCTGGCTCGTATTACAGACCACTTAATCTGTAACTCGATTCTTGGGGTTGATACTGGTGCGTATACTGGTTTCTTATACGTTTTTCAATTTAGAGAAAAAATCTACGAAATCTACGAAGAAATTTGTGGAGCTCGTTTGACTACAAATATGGGAAGAATTGGTGGTTTTGAAAGAGACTGGTCTCCAGAAGCTTTCAAAAAACTTGATAAATTCCTTGAAGAATTTCCAGTTGCCTGGAAAGAATTCGAAAACTTATTTGAAAGAAACAGAATTTTCCTTGACAGAACTGTAAACGTAGGTGCAATTTCTGCCGAACAAGCAATGGCTTACGGATTTACGGGTCCAAACTTACGTGCTGCCGGAGTTGATTACGACGTTCGTGTAGCTCAGCCTTACTCATCTTACGAAGATTTTGATTTTATTGTCCCTGTTGGAAAATCAGGTGATACATACGATCGTTTCTGTGTTCGTAATGCTGAAGTTTGGGAAAGTTTAAGCATTATTCGTCAGGCTTTAGAAAAAATGCCGGAAGGAAACGAATATCATGCTCAGGTTCCTGATTATTATCTTCCTCCAAAAGAAGATGTATATAATTCGATGGAATCATTAATCTATCACTTTAAAATTGTAATGGGAGAAGTTCCTGTTCCGGTTGCCGAAATTTACCATCCTGTTGAAGGAGGAAATGGAGAGATAGGTTTTTATTTAGTTACAGACGGAAGCAGAACTCCATATAGATTACATTTCAGAAGACCTTGTTTTATTTACTACCAGGCATATCCTGAAATGATTAAAGGTGCGTTACTTTCTGATGCGATTGTTATCCTTTCGAGTTTAAACGTAATTGCAGGAGAACTAGACGCGTAAAAAGATTGCAGATTTTAGAATTTAGATTGCAGATTGGAAGATCTAAAATTTAAAATCAGAAATCTAAAATTTAAAAAGAATGCAGATTATAGATCCAGATTGAAAAATCTAAAATCTAAAATCTAAAATCCAAAATAAAAAATGGAACGTAAACATTACAAACAAGAAATAAATATGACTGAGGCATTGATCGCTCGTATCAATGAATTGATTAGTCATTATCCGGAAGGCAAACAAAAATCGGCTCTACTGCCTGTTTTGCACGAAGTGCAGGATGCGCATAACAACTGGCTTAGCACTGAACTGCAGGACAAGGTTGCCGAAATTCTTCAGATAAAACCAATTGAGGTTTATGAAGTGGTTACTTTTTATACCATGTTCAACCAAAAACCAATTGGAAAATACATGTTTGAATTTTGCCAGACGTCTTGTTGTTGTTTAAGCGGTGCCGAAAATTTAATGGATTATACTTCTGAAAAATTAGGCATTAAAATGGGCGAAACAACTCCAGACGGAATGTTTACCATTGCTGGTGTAGAATGTTTAGGTGCCTGCGGATACGCTCCGATGATGCAGTTAGGTGATTTCTACAAGGAGAAATTGACAGAAGAAAAAATCGATCAGTTAATCGCTGATTGTAAAGATGATAAAATAATATTACACGATAAATAAGATGTCACAAAAAATATTATTAGATAAAATCAATATTCCTGGAATTAAAACCTACGAAGTATATCGCCAAAATGGTGGTTATGCATCTGTAGAAAAAGCTTTAAAAACACTTACACCGGATGAAGTTACTGAAGAAGTAAAAAAATCAGGTCTTCGCGGCCGTGGTGGTGCAGGTTTCCCTGCCGGAATGAAATGGAGCTTTATTGATAAAAAATCAGGAAAACCAAGACATTTAGTTTGTAACGCCGATGAATCTGAGCCGGGAACGTTCAAAGATCGTTATTTGATGGAATTTATTCCTCACTTATTGATCGAAGGAATGATTACTTCTAGTTACGCTTTAGGCGCTAACCTTTCGTATATCTACATTCGTGGAGAATATATGTGGGTTTTCAAAATTTTAGAAAGAGCAATCGCCGAAGCTAAGGCTGCCGGATGGTTAGGAAAAAATATTTTAGGTACGGGTTACGATTTAGAGTTACACGTTCACTGTGGAGCCGGAGCTTATATCTGTGGAGAAGAAACTGCACTTATTGAGTCTTTGGAAGGTAAAAGAGGAAATCCTCGTATTAAACCACCTTTCCCAGCGGTTTCAGGACTTTGGGCGAACCCAACAGTAGTAAACAATGTTGAAACTATTGCAACGGTGCCTTGGATTGTAAACAACTCTGGTGACGATTATGCTAAAATTGGAATTGGACGTTCTACTGGAACTAAATTAATTTCTGCATCTGGGCACATCAAAAATCCTGGAGTTTATGAAATTGAATTAGGTTTAAGCGTTGACGAATTCATGAATTCTGATGAATATTTAGGAGGAATGTCTTCAAACCGTCCATTAAAAGCATTTGTACCGGGAGGTTCTTCTGTGCCGATTTTACCAGCTGAATTGATTTTCAAAACAGCAAACGGTGAAGATCGTTTAATGACTTACGAATCTTTAAGTGATGGTGGTTTTGCTACCGGATCGATGTTAGGTTCTGGAGGATTTATTGTTTACAACGATACTGCTTGTGTCGTAAGAAACACTTGGAACTTTGCACGTTTTTACCACCACGAATCTTGCGGTCAATGTACGCCTTGCCGTGAAGGAACAGGATGGTTAGAAAAAATCTTATGGAGAATTGAAAACGGTCAAGGCCGTGAAGAAGATATCGAATTGCTTTGGAGTATTCAAAGTAAAATTGAAGGAAACACAATTTGTCCTCTAGGAGACGCCGCTTCTTGGCCAGTAGCAGCAGCGATTCGCCATTTTAGAGATGAATTTGAATATCACGTTCGTTTCCCTGAAAAAATCAAAAATAGAGATCACTTTGTTGCTGAACCTTTTTCACAAGTAAAGCATTTAGTAGGCGGTAAAGTAATCGTATAAAAATAAAAAGCAGAAAGTTATAAAGTTCAAAATGTTAAAAAGGACAGCAATTCTTTTCAATATTCCGACTTTCAACAAAAAAGTTTAAAATAGTTTCAAGTTTCAAGTTTTTTTTAGTTTCAGGTTAAAAACTGAAACATGAAACATGAAACTAAAAAAACAAAATTAAGAGATGAAAGTAACCATAGACGGTCAAAGTATAGACGTAGAGCCAGGAACAACGATCCTGCAGGCTGCACGTATGATTGGTGGAGATTTGGTTCCGCCAGCCATGTGCTATTACTCAAAATTAAAAGGCAGCGGCGGTAAATGTCGTTGTTGTTTAGTTGAAGTTTCGAAAGGTAGTGAAGTTGACCCTAGACCAATGCCAAAATTAATGGCATCTTGTGTAACAGGATGTATGGACGGAATGGAAGTAAACAGTAAATCTTCTGCCAGAGTTACCGAAGCACGTAAATCTGTAACAGAATTTTTATTGATCAACCACCCATTAGACTGTCCTATTTGTGATCAGGCTGGTGAATGCGATCTTCAAAATTTAAGTTTTGAGCACGGAAACCCAAAATCACGTTTTATTGAAGAAAAAAGAACGTTTGAACCAGAAGATATTGGTCCAAATATTCAACTGCATATGAACCGTTGTATTTTATGCCAAAGATGTGTACAAGTTGCAGATCAATTGACAGACAACAGAGTTCACGGAGTATTAGATCGTGGTGACCACGCTAATATTTCAACCGGAATTTCTAAAGCAATCGACAATGAGTTTTCTGGAAACATGATTGACGTTTGTCCGGTTGGAGCTTTAACTGACAAAACTTTCCGTTTTAAATCAAGAGTTTGGTTTAATAAACCTTATAACGCACACAGAGAATGTACTACTCCTGGATGCTGCGGTAAAACTACAGTTTGGATGTTTGGTGGAGAAATTCAACGTGTAACTGGTCGTAAAGATGAGTACCATGAAGTAGAAGAATTCATTTGCAACAGCTGTCGTTTTGATCACAAAGATGTAAATGACTGGGTTATTGAAGGACCAAGAGAATTTGAAAAAGATTCTGTTATCAACCAAAATAACTACACTCAGAAATTGGAGAAAGTAGAAATTGATACCGAAAAGAATATTCTATTAGGTAGAGATATCGACCGTAAAAAAATTAGTATGGCTGAAATTCCATTAAACACTAACAACAAAATTTCTTAACAATGGTTGATGGTGCATTTATTATAGAAAAAAGTGTTGTAATTGTTGTCGTTTTTGCGGTAACAATGATTATGGCAATGTATTCTACTTGGGCAGAACGTAAAGTTGCTGCTTTTCTTCAGGATCGTGTTGGGCCAAACCGTGCAGGTTGGGGAGGTTTACTACAGCCGCTTGCCGATGGTATGAAATTATTCTCTAAAGAAGAATTTTTTCCAAACACACCAAATAGATTTTTATTCATTGTAGGTCCGGCAATTGCCATGAGTACAGCTTTGATGACAAGTGCTGTAATTCCGTGGGGAGACAGACTTCATCTTTTTGGAAAAGATATTATTCTTCAGGCAACTGATGTAAATATTGCTTTATTATACATTTTTGGAGTTCTTTCTGTTGGAGTTTACGGTATCATGATTGGTGGATGGGCTTCTAACAATAAATTCTCATTAATGGGAGCTGTTCGTGCAGCTTCTCAAATGGTTTCTTATGAAGTTGCTATGGGATTATCAATGATTGCATTATTGATGATGACCGGAACAATGAGTTTAAAAGAAATTTCATTACAGCAGCAAGGAATGAACTGGAATGTTTTTTATCAGCCGGTTTCGTTTTTAATATTCTTAATTTGTTCATTTGCAGAAACTAACAGAACTCCGTTCGATTTAGCAGAATGTGAAAACGAATTAATTGGAGGTTACCATACCGAATATTCATCAATGAAAATGGGATTCTATTTATTTGCTGAATATGCAAGTATGTTTATCTCTGCTACTATTATTTCAGTATTATTCTTTGGAGGTTATAACTATCCTGGAATGCAGTGGATGGTAGAAAATGTTGGAGTAAATACCGCTAATCTTTTAGGAATTGCCGTATTATTTGTAAAAATATGTTTCTTCATATTCTTTTACATGTGGGTGCGCTGGACGATTCCAAGATTTAGATATGACCAATTAATGAACTTAGGCTGGAGAATTTTAATTCCGCTTTCGATTATTAATATTATGATTACGGGCGCTGTTATTTTAAGACACGATATCGCAGCCGCTTTAGGATTCTAAGAACCCGTAATGCCCTAGCCCTGATAGAAGCGGCATCCTTTTATGGTGGGGTTCACCATAAAAGATAAAGCGGATAGCAGGATTAAGCTTCAAATAAAAATAAAATAGATTTTGAATTTGACTGACTTCAAATTGTAAATCATAAATCATAGATTAAAAAATGTCAATAGAAACTATATCATTATCGGGTAGAAAAAAAGTGGTCTCTAATAAAGAGATGACTTTTATTGAACGATTGTATCTTGTGGCGATTGTAAAAGGTTTGGCGATTACGCTTAAGCATCTTTTTAGAAAAAAAATTACGATTCATTATCCGGAGCAAGTTCGTGAAATGAGCCCGGTTTATCGCGGTCAGCACATGTTGAAACGTGATGAGCAAGGCCGTGAAAACTGTACTGCCTGCGGATTATGTGCTTTATCATGCCCTGCAGAAGCTATTACAATGAAAGCTGCTGAACGTAAGCCAGACGAGAAACATTTATACAGAGAAGAAAAATATGCTTCGATTTATGAAATAAATATGCTTCGTTGTATTTTCTGTGGTTTATGTGAAGAGGCTTGTCCAAAAGATGCTATTTATTTGACAACTTCTAAGGTTTTAGTTCCTGCAAGTTATGAAAGAGAAGATTTCATCTTTGGAAAAGACAAATTAGTGATGCCTTTAGAAATGGCTATTAAAAATTCACAACTTAATAACGCTAACTAATGATACATATTCCTGATTTCGCAAACGCAACTCCAGTAGGTGTTATATTTTGTATTTTAGCGTTTATTACAGTAATAACTGCATTTTTAACCATTTTTAGCCGAAACCCAATTCACTCTGCTATTTACTTAGTGATTTGTTTTTTCTCTATCGCTGGTCATTATTTATTATTGAACTCTCAATTTTTAGCTGTTGTACATATAATAGTTTACTCTGGAGCGATTATGATTTTGTTCCTGTTTACGATTATGTTGATGAATCTTAACGAACAAAAAGATGTTCACCGACCAAGGATTACACGTTTAGGAGCTGTTGTTTCTTTCTGTTTAATTGTTATTGTTTTAATTGCAATTTTCATCAATTCTAAACCAATTGTTGGAGATTATGATTCAACCGGAGAAGATTTCCAATCTATTAAAGTATTGGGTAAAATATTGTTGAACGAATATATGGTACCTTTTGAATTTGCTTCGATTTTACTTTTGGTTGCGATGATTGGAACTGTATTATTGTCTAAAAAAGAAAAATTAAATAAATAATGGGTAATATATTAAATCAAATAGGTATTGAAAATTACATCTTTTTAAGTGTTGTACTTTTTTGTATTGGTGTTTTTGGTGTATTGTACAGACGAAATTCAATTATCGTTTTCATGTCTATCGAGATCATGCTAAATGCAGTAAACCTTTTATTTGTGGCTTTTTCAACTTACCATCAGGATGCACAAGGACAAGTTTTTGTATTCTTTTCGATGGCGGTTGCTGCTGCTGAAGTTGCGGTAGGATTGGCGATTTTAGTTTCTATTTTCAGAAACATCGGTTCAATTAGTATCGATAATTTAAAAAATTTAAAAGGATAAAATAGAAATGGATACCAATTTAGCTTTAGTTTTAGTTTTAGCTCCTTTTTTAGGATTTTTAATCAATGTTTTCTTTGGAAAAAGCTTAGGGAAAACAGTTTCCGGAATTATCGGAACTGCTGCCGTGGCTGTTTCTTTTATAGTTACTCTTGTTCTTTTTAATCAAATAACTTCAACCGGAAAAGGAATTGAAGTTACTTTATTTGACTGGATTCAAATTAGTAATCTAAAAATCAACCTTGGATTTTTATTAGATCAGTTATCTGTTCTTTGGTTATTGTTCGTAACCGGAATTGGATCTTTGATTCACTTATACTCTATCAGTTACATGCATGATGATGAGAATATGCACAAGTTTTTTGCGTATTTGAATCTGTTCGTTTTCTTTATGATTACGCTTGTAATTGGAAGCAACTTATTAGTTTTATTTATCGGTTGGGAAGGTGTTGGACTTTGCTCTTATTTACTAATCGGATTCTGGCATAAAAATCAGGATTATAACGATGCTGCAAAAAAGGCTTTCATCATGAACAGAATTGGAGATTTAGGTCTTTTAATTGGTATGTTCATTATTGGTTCAATGTTCTCAACATTAGATTATGCAACTTTAAAAACGGCAATCGCAGGAGCGACAAACTTAAATTTACCATTACTTTCTTTAGCAGCTTTATGTTTGTTTATTGGAGCTTGTGGTAAATCTGCTCAAATTCCGTTGTACACTTGGTTACCAGATGCGATGGCAGGACCAACTCCTGTTTCTGCATTAATCCACGCTGCTACGATGGTAACAGCTGGTATTTTCATGGTAACAAGATTGAACTTTGTTTTTGATTTAGCACCGGATGTACAAACTATAATTGCAATTGTTGGAGCAATAACTTCATTAGTTGCTGCTACAATTGGTTTAGTTCAGACTGACATTAAAAAAGTATTAGCTTATTCTACAGTTTCTCAATTAGGATTAATGTTCTTAGCATTAGGATTTGGAGCTTATGAAGTAGCTGTTTTCCACGTTATCACACACGCTTTCTTCAAAGCTTGTTTATTCTTAGGATCTGGTTCTGTAATTCACGGTTTACACGGAGAACAGGATATGCGTAAAATGGGTGGATTGCGTAAAGCAATGCCAATTACTTTCTGGACAATGTTAATTTCTTCATTGGCAATTTCAGGAGTTCCATTTTTCTCAGGTTTCTTCTCAAAAGATGAAATTTTATTGACAGCTTTCCACCACAGTATTCCATTATATGTTGTTGGATCTATTGCTTCAATCATGACGGCTTTCTATATGTTTAGATTGATGTTCTTAACTTTCTTTAAAGATTTTAGAGGAACTGAAGAACAAAAACATCATTTACACGAAAGTGACGGTTTAATTACGTTCCCTTTAATGATTTTAGCTCTTTTAGCAACTTTTGGAGGATTAATCAGTTTACCTGGAAACAGTTGGTTAAATGAATATTTAGCACCTCTTTTCACAAAAGTAGCTGGCGAAGAACATCATTTAGGTGCAACAGAATATACTTTAATGGGAGTTGCTGTTTTAGGTGGATTATTAGGAATTTTAATTGCTTACGTAAAATACTTTAAACAAGATAATGTTCCTGAATCTGATGATAAAATTATCGGTTTGAACAGACTTTTATATGACAAATATTATGTAGATGAAATTTACGATTTCGTATTTGTTCGTCCTATAAACATATTATCAAGATTTTTTAGAGACAAAGTTGAAACCGGCTTATCTGCACTTGTTTTCGGATTAGGAAAAATAACGAATGAATTAGCTTTTCAAGGTAAAAAACTACAGACTGGAAGCATTGGATTATATCTTTTTGCTTTCGTTATAGGTCTTTGTGCCATTGTTTCTTATATATTTTTAGCTCAATAATTTTATAACTATGAACGTTTCTCTTATATTAATTATTCTTTTAGTTGGTGCATTTATCACCTATTTCGTTGGTGACAAACTCGCTTCAAAAGTAGCTTTGTTCTTTAGTTTGGCAGCTTTAGGCTGTTCGGTTGTATTGTTAAACCATTTTAATGCTGGAGAAAATATCAGCCTTATTAATGCATGGATCAATCAGCCTAAAATTTCATTTGCGCTAAATGCTGACGGTTTAGGTCTTGCCATGCTTTTATTGACAACGGCTTTAACTCCAATTATTATATTCTCTTCTTTCGGGAATGAATATAAAAACTCAAAAGCTTTTTATGCTCTGATTTTATTTATGGCATTTGCTATGACAGGAACTTTCCTTGCTGCAGATGGTCTTTTATATTATATTTTCTGGGAGTTAGCTCTTATTCCTATTTACTTTATTGCTCTTATTTGGGGTAACGGAGATGCTGAAGAACGCAGAAAAGCAGTGGTTAAATTCTTTATTTACACACTTGCGGGTTCATTATTTATGTTAACTGCTTTTATCTATTTATACCAAAAAGCAGGTTCTTTCTTAATTGAAGATTTATACAAAGTACAATTATCTGCTTGCGAACAGCTTTGGATTTTCCTTGCTTTCTTCTTAGCTTATGCAATCAAAATTCCTATTATTCCTTTCCATACATGGCAAGCAAATGTATACCAAAAAGCACCGACTGTTGGAACAATGCTTTTATCTGGTATCATGTTAAAAATGGGATTATATAGTGTTATTCGCTGGCAATTGCCAATTGCACCTCTTGCTGCAAAAGAATACATGAATATTTTTATTGCTTTAGGAATTGCAGGTGTTATCTACGGTTCAATCGTTGCTTTAAGACAAAAAGATTTAAAGAAATTATTAGCTTATTCATCTCTTGCTCACGTTGGATTAATTGCTGCGGGATCTTACACATTAACTCTTGACGGTTTCCGTGGAGCAGTTTTACAAATGATCGCTCACGGTTTTGTGGTTGTTGGATTATTCTACGCTGCAGAAATTATCTACAGAAGATTTGAAACCAGAAATATTAGTGAATTAGGCGGAATCCGTACACAATCTCCAAAATTCACTTCAATGTTTTTAATTTTGGTTTTGGCTTCTGTTGCTTTACCAACTACATTTAATTTTGTTGGAGAGTTTACAGTATTATACAGCCTTTCTCAAATTAATATCTGGTTTGCCGTTTTAGGCGGAACAACTATTATTTTAGGAGCTTACTATATGTTGAAAATGTTCCAAAACGTAATGTTGGGCGAAACAAATTCAAAAACATTTGCAGATGTTTCTGTTAACGAAGGAATTTCTTTAGTTGCGATTATTGCTGTTTTGATTTTCTTTGGATTTTATCCAAAACCAATTACAGATTTGATCACTCCAAGTTTAGAAACGATTTTAAACGTTATCAATAAAAACTAAGATTTTAGAATAATGATTAACGATTTTTGATTTCAGATTTTCCGAAACTTAAAAAGTTAAACATTAAAAAATAAAAATATATTTTAAATAAAATAAATTAGGGCGTTTTAGATTTCCTAAATCAAAAAAACAAAAATGAATACATTAATAGCTATAACAGGATTGGGTATTTTCTGCCTATTGTTTGAAATTCTAAATTTTAGAAAAGGCATCGTTCCGTTTACCATTTTAGGTTTATTGGGAGTTTTGGCACTAAACTTTTACGAATTTGGAACAACAGCAAGTTATTACAATAACATGATTACGGTGAGTAAATTCTCGACTGCTTTTTCATCATTGTTTATTATTTTAACTATTTTCCTTGTAGCATTAAGCCATAATTTTTACGAAAATCACCAGACAAAAATTTCTGATTACATTGCTATAAAAGTATTTTTATTGGCTGGAGGTGTTGCTATGGTTTCTTTTGGAAACTTAGCGATGTTTTTCCTTGGAATCGAAATTTTATCTATTGCATTATATGTTCTTGCAGCGAGCGATCGTTTGAATATTAAAAGTAATGAAGCAGGTATGAAATATTTCTTAATGGGATCTTTCGCATCTGGAATTATCTTATTCGGAATTTGTTTGATTTACGGAGCTATGGGAACTTTTGATATTGCAGAAATTCACGAAAGTTCTTTATCTGCTGAGTTACCGATCTGGTTTCCTATCGGAATGATTTTAATGACAATTGGAATGTTCTTTAAAATTGCTGCTGTACCTTTTCACTTTTGGGCACCAGACGTTTACGAAGGTTCTCCAGCTTTAACAACTGCTTTAATGAGTACTTTGGCAAAAGTAATAGCAATTGCAACATTATTTAAATTAGTTTCAGGATTGAATTTAATTCCATCTCTAGAAAATCAGGATCTTTTAGGAACATTTGAAAATATCATTCTTGTAATTTCAATTGCTTCTATGACCGTTGGAAATATTATGGCTTTACGTCAGGTAAATGTAAAACGTATGCTGGCATTCTCTGGAATCTCTCACGCAGGTTTCATGTTAATTACATTCTTAACTATTGCAACTTCTGCAGGAGTTTTATTGTACTACACTGCTGCTTACGCTTTAGCCGGTATTGCTGCATTCAGCGTTATTTTATATGTATGTAAAAATCAGGATAACGAAGATATCACAAACTTTCACGGTTTAGGAAAAACAAATCCGTTATTGGCTGCAATCTTGACTGGTTCATTATTGTCTATGGCCGGTATTCCGATTTTCTCAGGATTCTTTGCAAAATTATTCTTGTTTGATCAGGCACTTCATGCTGGATACGTTGCCATTGTAATTGTTGCAGTAATTAACTCTATTATAAGTGTTGGATATTATTTCAAATTAATTTTGGCTATGTATTCTAAAGAACCAAATGAAGAACGTACAGGAAAACCATTCCTTATTTATGCGGTTGCAATTATTTCAATCGGTTTAAATATTGCTTTAGGTTTATTCCCTTCATTAGTTTTAGATTTATTGAACTAAAAATTCAGATTAAAAAATATACAAATCCATCAAGTTTCTTTTGGTGGATTTTTTGTTTTACAGCAGTTTTCAAAAGAAAATTTCATGTTAAAAATTTAAAGTTAAATTACAGACTTCGAAAAAACTCCATATATTTGGGTTCACTAAAAGCATAAAAACTATGGCCTTCAATTCAAAAAATCCTTTTTTAAGTAACAAGCGTTTTTCATCAAATGCTGTTTCAAGAGCTGAAGAAGTACACGAAGCAAAGATTATTGATTACAATCAGGAAATGACTTTGTCTGGTACGATTAATAAAACAGCTATTTTATTTTTAATATTATGCGGCGCTGCTATGGTAACATGGTGGATGGCTTTTAACGGAATAAACATTATGCTTCCTGCTATTGGAGGTGCAATTGTTGGATTTGTTCTTGTTTTAGTTTCTGCATTTAAACCACATTTGTCACCGTATCTTGCTCCGGGTTATGCCTTATTTGAGGGATTATTCATTGGAGGAATCTCAGCTATTTTTGAAGCTATGTATCCTGGAATAGTAATAAACGCCGTTGGAGCCACATTGGTTACCTTCTTAGTTTGTTTAGGTTTATATAAATTTAAAATCGTAAAGGTTACAGAACAATTCAAATCAGTTGTAATTGCTGCTACTTTTGCTATTGCAACTTATTATCTATTTTCATGGCTTGCTTCTTTGATTTTTAATTTCACGCCTGTTCATTATGGAAATTCTATGATGAGTATTGGAATCAGTGTATTTGTTATCATTATAGCTGCTTTAAATTTATTTTTAGACTTTGATCTAATAGAAAAAGGGGCACAACAAAGAATGCCAAAATTCATGGAATGGTATGGAGCAATGGGATTAATGGTTACATTAGTTTGGTTGTATATTGAATTTTTAAGATTATTATCTAAACTAGCAAGTAACAAATAAGAACTAAAAATCTTCTTTGTCCACATAATTAAAAAAGCCTTTTTGAGATTCAAAAAGGCTTTTTTTATGCTCCATATTCTAATAATCAGTTTAAAAGTCTAAAATACAAATTAATCAAAAAAGATTCTTTTTCTTACAAAAAATAATTTTTAACAAAAATGACTTTAAAAGTTGTAAAAATGCAAATTCAGAAAATATGTTCTTCTTTACTTCTTTAAAACATCAATAAAACTAGGCATTTACTTAAAATATTTTAACATGTAATAAATTACAATTAATGCAATAAATTACATTTTAACTAAAATATTGTCTATAAATTTTACATATATGTTTTTTTAAGACAAAATAAATAAGAATATCAAAATTTTGTATAATTTCGTGTAATCGATTACAATTTTAATTGCAATCGAGAATCACAAAAACCACAAAAACTTTTATTAATGTCTAACTTAAACAATTATGAAAAAAAACCTACTTTTTTTAGCTATGTTTTTTATTGCTGTCCAAACTTGGTCACAGCAAATTAATGAAGCCAGCGGATGGCTAGAATCCGTTTTTGTAAAATGGCAGCCTGTAAGCAATGCCCAAACTTATAATGTGTATTATACAGGTGAAGGAATTGTTGACAAAAAAATTGACAACCAGCTTATTAGAAGCTATGGAAGTTATTTTCGTGCCGATATTCCGGGTTTAAAAGCCGGATCTTATACTGTAAAAATCAAACCCGTTATTTCTGGTGTTGAAGGAACTGGTACCACAACAAGTTCATTAACCGTTAAAGCACACGATAGAGCCGGATTTGCTTTTGCTAATTCCCGCGTTCCAGGTGCCTATAATGCAGATGGAACTCCAAAAAGTAATGCAGTAATTATCTACGTAACAGAGCAGACTAAAAACACTGTTTCGCTTAATGTAACCGGAGCAACAACAAATCCTTGCGTTGGATTACAAACCATTCTTGACGGATACAAAAAGGGTAAAGAGTTAAGACCTGTAATCATTCGTTTGGTTGGACAGATTACCGATTTATCATATATGATGAGCGGTGATATTGTTATTGAAAACAGCAAAAATGCTTCGGCTTATCTTACTCTTGAAGGAATAGGAAATGATGCTGTTGCTGATGGCTGGGGAATAAGAGTAAAAAATGCATCAAATATCGAAATTCGAAATATTGGAACAATGAACTGCGACAGCGGCGAAGGTGATAATATTGGTTTACAGCAGGATAATGATTACGTTTGGGTTCACAACTGTGATTTCTTTTACGGAAATGCCGGAAGTGATGCCGACCAGGTAAAAGGGGACGGAGCTTTAGACTGTAAAAAATCTACTTACATTACCTTTTCATACAATCACTTTTGGGATTCAGGAAAAAGTAATCTTTTAGGATTAAGCGAAGGAACTACTGCAGGTTTATATATTACATATCACCACAACTGGTACGATCACTCTGATTCTCGTCATCCGCGTGTGCGTTATTATTCTGCTCACGTTTACAACAACTACTATGATGGAAATTCGAAATACGGAGTTGGATCAACTTTAGGCTCTTCTGTTTTTGTAGAAGCTAATTATTTTAGAAATTGTAAATACCCAATGTTGACTTCAATGCAGGGAACTGATGTTTACAATGGTGCCGAGGGAACTTTTTCAAGCGAAGACGGCGGAACCATTAAAGCTTTTAACAATACAATGAGCGGACAAACTCGTTTTGTAGGGTACAATTCTTCAACCTATCCAGTTGAATTTGATGCTTATGTAGCATCGACCAGAAACGAAACTATCAGCAGTAGTATTACATCAAAAAAAGGCGCTAAAACGTATAATAATTTTGATACCAACTCAAGTGTAATGTATTCTTATACGCCTGACAGTCCGGAAACTGCAAGAACAAATGTTATGCAATATGCAGGGCGTGTATCTGGTGGTGATTTACAATGGACATTTAACAATGCCGTTGACGATACTGCCGATGCAGTAAATACAGGATTGAAATCGGCTTTGACAAATTATCAAACGAATTTAGTTTATGTTCAGGACGGAACAAATCCTCCTGCTGGAAATCAAACTTTAACTTCAACCTCAAATAACAATCAAACCGTTACGAGTGGAACTGCTATTGGAACAATTGTGTTTACCTGGGGAGGAGACGCAACTGATGCTGCTGTGACTGGCTTACCAGCTTCTGGATTGACTTTTGTAAAAAATACTTCAGCTAAAACAATCACAATTTCTGGAACGCCAACTGCAACCGTAAATTATTCAATTGCTACAACAGGAACAGCAGGATCTCCTGCAACTGGATCTGGAACTATTACTGTAAATGCAACAGGAACTCAAACTTTAACATCTACAAATAATAACAGCCAAACCATAACCAGCGGAACTGCTATTAACCCGATCGTATTTACCTGGGGAGGAACCGCAACTGATGCAACCGTAACCGGATTACCAAGTTCTGGATTAACTTTTGTAAAAAATACATCGGCCAAAACAATAACTATTTCGGGAACTCCAACTGCAACAGTTTCGTATTCAATTACAACGACAGGAACAGGAACTGCAGCAACAGGATCTGGAACAATTACGGTAAATACAGGTTCGTCTGGAAGCGAAATTCACAATTTTACAACTTCTGGAAAAACAAGCACCTTTTATGCAATTACAGGAAACCTTTCGACTACTAAAGGTACCGTGACCTACAATGGTTTGACTTTAACGCAATGTTTAAAAATTGAATCTTCTACCAATATTTCATTTACTACAAGTCAGGCGAGTACTTTAACGCTTGTTTTTGTAGAAGCTTCGGCAACAATAAAAGTTGACAATGTTGACAAAGTAGCTTCAAACGGAATTGTAACAGTTTCATTGGCTTCAGGAAATCATACTATTACGAAAAAAGATACTTCGAACTTATTTTATATGAGTACGGTTTACAGCGGCGGAACGCTTCGTATGGCAAAAATAGAAGCTCCTGCCGATACAGAAATTGAAAAAGTATTTATTTATCCTAATCCGGCTTCAAACATTTTATATTTAACAGATCCAAACCAAAAAGTAGAAAAAGTTTTGATCTATAATATTTCTGGAGTATTGGTAAAAACTGTTCAAAAAGGAACTGAAACTATTGATATCAGTCAGCTTTCAACGGGAACTTACTTAGCAAAAATTTATACTGCTGAGGATTCGTTTAACCAAACTATTATTAAAAAATAAACCCTGATAATAATTTAAAAAACTAAAGGCTTCCGAAATTTGGAAGCCTTTTTTTTATATTTAAAAGAGATTTAATTACAAATCAAATTTAATTCCTTGTGCCAAAGGAAGATTCGTTGTATAATTAATCGTATTTGTTTGACGTCTCATGTAGATTTTCCAGGCATCAGAACCAGATTCACGTCCACCGCCGGTTTCTTTTTCACCACCAAAAGCACCGCCAATTTCAGCTCCCGAAGTTCCGATGTTTACATTCGCAATTCCACAATCTGAACCTGTTACAGATAAAAATCTTTCTGCTTCACGTAAATTGTTGGTCATAATTGCAGAAGATAATCCTTGTGCAACTCCATTTTGAAGTTCGATTGCATTATCAACATCACCAGAATATTTAATCAAATATAAAACCGGAGCAAAAGTTTCGTGCTGTACAATAGCAAAAGAGTTTTCAGCTTCAGCAATTGCAGGTTTTACGTAACAGCCGCTTTCGTAACCTTCACCCGAAAGAACTCCACCTTCAACCAAAATTTTTCCACCTTCAGCAACTACTTTATTTAAGGCTATAGCATATTGTTCTACAGCATGTGTATCGATAAGCGGTCCAACATGATTTTTTTCGTCAAGCGGATTTCCGATCCTTAATTGTTTGTAAGCTGCTACTAAAGCATCTTTTACTTTATCATAAATATTTTCGTGAATAATCAATCTTCTAGTTGATGTACAACGCTGACCTGCAGTTCCTACAGCTCCAAAAACAGCTCCAATAACGGTCATTTTAATATCGGCATCAGGAGTCACAATAATTGAATTATTTCCTCCTAATTCTAATAGCGATTTACCTAATCTTCCAGCAACGGTTTGTGCTACAATTTTCCCCATTCTGGTAGAACCTGTTGCGGAAATTAAAGGAATACGAGTATCTTTTGTCAACAACTCTCCTATTTTATAATCACCGTTTATCAAACAAGAAATTCCTTCCGGAAGATTATTTTCTTTGATAACCTGAGCAATAATATTTTGGCAGGCAATTCCGCAAAGAGGTGTTTTTTCAGAAGGTTTCCAAACGCACACATCTCCTGAAATCCAAGCCAAAGCCGTATTCCAAGACCAAACTGCAACCGGAAAATTAAATGCCGAAATGATTCCAACAACTCCTAATGAATGATATTGCTCATACATCCTGTGCCCTGGTCTTTCTGAATGCATTGTCAATCCATGTAACTGACGAGATAAACCAACGGCAAAATCACAGATATCAATCATTTCCTGAACTTCTCCGTAACCTTCCTGCAATGATTTTCCCATTTCATAAGAAACCAATTTACCAAGAGCTTCTTTATTTTGACGTAATTTTTCTCCAAACTGGCGCACGATTTCTCCACGCTGCGGTGCAGGAATTAATCTGAAAGTTTTGAATGCCTCAGTTGCAGAACGCATTACTTTTTCATAATCTTCAAGTGTTGAAGTTTTTACAGATGCAATTAATTTTCCGTCTACAGGTGAAAAACTATCTAAAATTTCTCCCGATGAAAAATTCTCTACTCCAGTTGAAGTTCCTTCGTTAACTAGTTTAATTCCTAGTTTTTCCAAAGCTTCATTCATGCCAAATTGTGATGCTATTGTTGTCATTGTAACTTTTTTAGTTAAAATTGTTATATTTTTATGTAAAGATATTATTTTAGAATTAATTTCAAATGATATTGAACTATTAAAGACAAAGTAAATTTAGCGTTATTTTACAAGTATTAACGCAAAGCGATCCTGATTTATTCGGTAAATTTGATGAAATTTGCATTTCTAAAATTATAAATATGACCAATTTCAGTCGGCTTTTGCTTTGTTTTGTCTTAATTTCATTTAATGCTTTTTCTCAAAAAGAACAGAAATCTTCTTTTCAGATTGTTCCTTTAGGAATAAAAGGCGGAATTGACGAGAAAAATCTTTCGGCTTATTTAATAGCACCAGCAAACACAAAAGATTTTGTTTGTCTGGATGCCGGAACAATAAATGCCGGAATTGAAAAAGCAATTGAAAACAAAGTCTTCAAAGTTTCTACAAGTGAAGTTTTACGAAAATATATAAAAGGGTATTTAATTTCGCATGCGCATTTAGATCACGTTTCGGGATTAATTATAAATTCTCCTGCCGATTCATCTAAAACGGTTTATGCAACTGAAAAATGTATGGAAATGATGGAAAACCATTATTTCAACGATCAAACCTGGGCTAATTTTGGAGACAAAGGAGTTGGTTTTCCTTTAAAAAAATATCATTTTCAAACTTTAAATTTAGGCGAAGAAACTCCTCTTTCAAATACAAAAATGACCGTTAAAGCTTTTCCTTTAAGCCATGTAAATCCGTTTGAGAGTACTGCATTTTTAATTAAAAATGAAGATAATTATGTTCTTTATTTAGGAGACACGGGACCTGATTCTGTTGAAAAAAGCGATAAATTAAAAGCTCTGTGGGCAGCAATTGCGCCTTTGGTTCAAAGCAAACAATTGAAAGGTATTTTAATTGAAGTTTCTTTCCCGAATGAGCAACCGGACAAATTTTTATTTGGACACTTAACACCAAATCATTTAATGACTGAACTTCATGTTTTAGAAGAATTAGCGGGAAAAGGTTCTTTGATGAATTTCAAAATCATTATTACCCATTTAAAACCACCTGCTAAAAATATTGCTAAAATTAAAGAGCAGTTGAAAAGTCAAAATGATTTAGGATTGAAGATTATTTATCCTGAACAAGGGAAAAAATTTGAGTTGTAAAAAGAAATATTTGTAAGTTAATTTTTATATTTTAGCCAAATAATTTTTTTTATTAATGAAAATTGTTTGGTCTTCAAGGGCAACTTATACATTTTATACAACAAGGAATTATCTAACACAATTTCGAAGTAATGAAATTGCACAAAAATTTGTAAAAGAGGTTTTACACATTATTGATTTAGTTACAATAAATCCTCATTTAGGAAAATTTAGACATGATTTAGAATGCAATGAAATATTAGTCACAAAAAACATTTCTCTTTATTACATTTTAAATCGAGATGTTATTCACTTAATTGAATTTCATGACAATCGACAAAAACCCTTAACAATTTTAAATTTTTAAATTATATTTTTACTTTTTAACTCAAGTAGCATTTCTTCATGCGTCATGTAATTCCCTTCTTCATATTCGCGCTTAGCATTTTCTATTTCAGTCTTTAATCGTAATCTAAAATTTTCTTCTGGAGAAAGAATCTTAGCAATTGAAAGTACTTCATCTGGAGTAAATGATTGTGTTTTCAATTTTCTATAAAACGTTGGGCTTGGAATACCTACTTTTTCAATAATGTAGTTCTTTTTATAAGGTGATTTGTCCATTAAAGACTCAATATTATCTATAATTTTCTTATATGCGATAATTTCTTGTATCATAATTGATTCTTTTAAATATTATATTTGATACAAATATATATCAAAAATGATACAATAAATTTTTCTTTAACACAAAAATAAACCCGACAGGTTTAAAATCTGTCGGGTTTAATATTCGTACTTGAGATTAATAAATTATTTCTTAGCTGTAAATCTAGGATCAGTTTCCATTACGGTTCCACATTTATCGCAAGTTCTTAATTCTTCTGAATTGTAGAAATGTTCGAAATGAGGAAGAAAGTCTTTTTCGATATTATGCAGTTCAAAATACACTTCATAAAGTTTGTGATTGCAATTATCACAATGCCAAAGTAAACCGTCTGTATAACCTTTACCGGCACGTTTACGCTCAATAACCAATCCTATTGAGCTTTCTGAACGAACTGGAGAATGCGGAATTTTAGCAGGGTGTAAATACATATCTCCGGCATTTAATTCCATCTCTTTACGTTCACCGTCTTCCTGAATTACAACTTTTATACTTCCTTCTAATTGATAAAAAAGTTCTTCAGTTTCGTTATAATGATAATCTTTTCGTGCATTTGGTCCGGCAACAATCATTACAATATAATCGCCTGAATCAACATATAGATTTTTATTTCCAACTGGTGGTTTTAATAAGTGTCGGTTATCTTCAATCCATTTTGTTAGATTGAATGGTTTTGCTATAGCCATTTTTTTTTCAGAATTTATGAAAAGCTAAGGTAGTGAAAAGTATTCAGTAAACAGTCTCAGTCGCAGTATTCAGACTGTAAACTGTGATTTATTTTATCTCTCGTATTAAATAAACATAAACCGGAAAATGATCACTAAATCCTGCTTCGGTTAAAGTATTTCTTAACGGATATCCTTTGTACTTACCTGAAGTTTGAATAAGATACGGCTTATTAAAAATCCCTGCTTTCCAGAATTTAAAACTTGAAAAATCTGGTTCAATAAAAGATTTGGTCATTATGATTTGGTCAAAAATATCCCAGGAATCTCTAAACGCTAAAGTTCCCATTCCTCTTTCTGCCATTTCTTCGAATGGATTATAGACACCGAATTCAGGAACGTCTGCTTTTTTTGCTTTTGCCCCCAATTCGGTTTTTACACTTTTGTTAAAAGGTCCGTCGTTTAAATCTCCCATTGTAATAACTTTTGCCGTTGGGTTTATCTGCTGAAGAGAATCTATAATTTTTCGATTTAATCTTCCTGCTGCTTCACGAAAAGGACTGCTGGCTTTTTCTCCGCCAGATCTCGATGGCCAGTGATTGACAATAATGTGTATTTCTTCATTGTCTAAAAAACCTGTTACTAAAAGCTGATCTCTGGTAAAAACCCTATTTTTAGTATCTATTTTAATTTCAACATCACCTAAATCTTCATTTTTATCTTCCTGAATAATGGGTTTGTTTTTGTAAATCAACAACGGAATATTAGCATAAGAAGTCGGCCTGAAATATTTCTTTTGATACAAAAGCGCAACATCAATTCCGCGTTGATCTGGAGAATCAAAATGGATAATCCCGTAATCAAAATCCCTGATTTTTTCTTGTTTAATTAAATCTTCAAGAACGCCTCGATTTTCAATTTCAGAACAGCCTAATAAAGTTGGCGCATTAGAATTTTCAGGTGTTCCTATTTCAGAAATTACTTTGGAAAGATTTTTTAGTTTTTGATCGTATTTTTCTTTTGTCCAATGCTGCGCTCCATTTGGCGTCCATTCATCGTCATTTGTATTTGGATCATCATTAATATCAAAGAGGTTTTCGAAATTGTAAAAAGCTGTGGTATGAATTACATATCTTTTAGATTGTGCGTTTGAAATAATAAAACAAAGAAGAAGCAGATAATTAAAAATATGGCGCATAACTTAGTAAATTAAAAAAATCCGAAATTATAAAATTTAATTAATTTGTAGGAAATTTCTAAATATTTAATTTCATTTTTACTTTTTTATATTCAATTTGTAGTGTAACTTGCTGACTCAATCCCTTCTCTAAAAAATGAAAAAAAATCTTTTATTTCTAATTCTATTTATTCTCTCTAATTTTTGCTTTGCACAAAAAAATACCAGATTTGTTGACAGCATTAGGATAAAATATAGAATTCCGGAAATTGCTTACGCAGTAGTTTCTTCTGATTCTATTTTAGAAATAGCCGCTTTGGGAAACAAAAGAATTAATACAAATATAAAAGCTGATTTATCAGATAGATTTCGCTTAGGTTCGATTACAAAAACAGTAACGAGTTATATTGCCACAATTTTAGTTAAAGAAGGAAAAATAAAATGGGATACTAAATTTTTCGATTTATATCCCGAATTAAAATCAAGTAGTAATCCGGAAACTTATAATTATACATTAAAAGATTTCCTGACATTTCGAGCCAATCTTAGTATTTGGTCTTATGGGAATGAAACTCCAACTCAAAAAGAAATAAAAGGAAACGATCAACAGCAGCGATATGAATTTATCAAATGGTTTTTTAAACAAAATACTATTTTAGAAAAGCAAGATATTTATTGGTCAAATCCGAGTTATGTGGCGGCGGGACTTATGCTGGAGAAAGCAACTGGAAAAAGTTATGAAACTCTGGTTAAAGAATTAGGCCGTGATTTGAAAATTGATTTTGATTTTGGTCAGCCAAATTTAAAAGATTCAAATCAGCCTTGGGGACATGGCGAGGATTTAAAACCGGAGAAACCTGCGTTGAATTACAAATTAAACTGGCTTTCATCTGCAGGAAATATAAATGTTAGTTTGCCTGATTATTGTAAATTTACACAAATGCAGCTTCAGGGTTTATTAGGAAAATCTAAAGTACTAACTGTCGAAGATTTTGATTTAATGCATTATGATTTACCTGAATTTTCTTTTGGATGGAATTCTGAAATAAATGAAAAAAGTCATTTGAAATATTCTTTTCATAACGGAAGTCCGGGAACTTTTTTAACCAAAGTGTATATTTGTAAATCAATAAACAAAGCATTTATTATTTTTTCGAATGTACAATCTCAAGAAGCAGATAAAGGTTTAATGATTATCTTAGAGGAGCTTCAAAAAAAATATAAAGGTTAGAATATAAAAAACATATAATTAAGCAAAAGAAATTATGAAACTAAAACCATTACAATACATAAAGAAACACTTTACAGTTTGTAAACTGGCATTTCTTATTTTTGCTTTACAATCATTTACCTGTCAATCCCAACAAATCATGATAACACCACCTTATTTACAAAAAGGAGATACCGTAGCACTTTTGGCAACAGCCAGAAAAAATATCGACGACAACTTAAAACCAACTATAGATTTACTTAAAAGCTGGGGTCTGGAAGCTGTTGTTGGAAGTTCAATTGGATTAGATTATCATCAATTGGCCGGAACAGATGAACAGCGTGCTGCCGATTTTCAAAAGCAATTGGATAATCCGAATATAAAAGCGATTTGGTGCGTTCGAGGCGGTTACGGAACTGTTAGAATGTTAGATCTGCTGGATTTTACAAAATTCAAACAACATCCAAAATGGGTTATCGGCTTTAGCGATGTTACGGTTTTGCACAATCACTTAAACACGATGGGTTATAAATCTATTCATGGTGTTATGCCGGTTACGATTCCGCGTGCTACTCCGGCGGCTATTAGTTCAATGAAATCGAGTTTATTTGGGGAGCCTCTTTCCTATTCTATTGAACCGAGCAGTATGAACCGTTTTGGTAAAGCAACGGGTGAATTAGTGGGAGGAAACCTTTCTATATTATACAGTTTATTAGGTTCTCCTTCGGCAATTGATTGTAAAGATAAAATCTTGTTTATTGAAGATTTAGATGAATATCTATATCATATTGATCGTATGATGATGAATTTAAGACGTAACGGCTGTATCGAAAACCTTAAAGGAATTATCATTGGCGGAATGACCAAAATGAAAGACAATGAAGTTCCGTGGGGGAAAAATGCATTAGAAATTATTGACGATGTTACTAAAAAATATAATATTCCGGTAATTTTTAATTTTCCAGCTGGGCATATTCAGGATAATCGCGCTTTAGTTATGGGAAGTACGATTTCTATTGATGTTAATGCATCTGGAAGTACGGTTACTTTTCAAACGAAGTAGTAAATTTTAAAAAATATATGCCTTAAAAATATCCGAATGGGAAAAACAATCATCTTTCTTCTTCTAATTTCTTCCTCCAATCTAATTTTTTCTCAAGAAATTTTCACTGAAATTCAAGGGAAGAAAATAGATTATTTTATAACTATTGAGAAGAATTTAAAAAGCGAATTATTTGACACAAATCAAAATTATATAAGCCTTGATGATTCTGCTCAACCACTAATTTACAAAAGAAAAGAAAAAAACATCCCTGATTTATTAGTTCAATATTTTTTCAGCAAAAAAGATTCTATCATTAATGAAATTCTTTATGAATGGGACGTTAATAATTTTGAGAAGAAGGATAATAATGTTAAACCTGAAAAGTTCAATAAAGCTTTAATTGAAAAATATAAAACGCTTTTAAAGACTTTGAATAATAAATATGGAGAAAGCAAAAGTGAAGGAAATTTAGATAATTTCAAGGAAATAGATACCAATAAGGGATTAAAAAGAAACGATAGTTGGAGCCCTAGTGACAGCTTAGAAATCGAAATGTATACTACTATTTCAAATTACTACAAGAAAGAGGGGTTTGCAACAACAAATCCAACTCACAAGATTAGACTTTACGTAAGAAACATTAAGAAAAAAATCGAACCAAAGTTCGATGAAAATGTTATATCTATTGCAAATCAAAATTTTGAAAATTTTATTTCAAAACTAAAACAGAACAATATTAGCGAGTCAAAATTATTTTTATCTGAAATAGTTTTAAAAAATATAACCGATAATCAATTAATAGGATTACAAAAATCAATTAATTTCGAAAATAAACTCATCCCCTTTTCTAGAGGATTTCAAACTACACTAACAGGAGAAACCTACTTAATGGTACAGTACAAATATAATAATGAACTAAATGAAGTACCATTATCTATTATAAAAGTAATTTTTGATACTGAAAACAAAATTCTTGGAATTCAACCTTTACAAAGAAATAAATTATCAAATAATTAATTTGATAGTTACTTTTAATATTATATAATTCAAAAAACATGGCGGAACACAATGAGCTCGGTAAAAAAGGAGAAGAACTTGCCGTGGAATATCTTGAGCAAAATGGTTACGAAATTTTAGACCGAAACTGGGTTTTTCAAAAAGCCGAAATAGATATTATTGCTCAAAAAAATGATGTCTTGGCAATCGTCGAAGTGAAGACAAGATCGAGTTTAGATTTTGGTTCTCCGCAGGATTTTGTAAAACCAAAAAAAATTCAACTTCTAATAAAAGCAGTAAATGCCTACATAAACTATAGGGAAAAGGATTTTAACGAAGATTTAAATATTCGTTTTGACATCGTTGCGATCCATAAAAACGGGGAATCATTTGCAATTGAACATCTTACTGATGCATTTTATCATTTTTAACATAATTTTTTCTTGTTATAATTGTAACAAATTGTTTTTTTATTTATATTTGCATAGATTTATAACATCAAATTAACTAAACCACACCAATTAAGTTACAAAAAAAAAGAAAAAAAAACTATGAAAACCGTTTCTTCCATCGTCGAAAATTACATCAAAACGAAACCATTTCTCTTAAACGCTTTGTCTCTCGGGATTATTAACCTGACTTCTCTTTCTCGGAACATTATGACCGAGTTGGAAAATGAATTTGGCAAAGAAGTAAAACAGGGCGCTGTTGTAATGTCGCTGAAGAGATTGACTGAAGAATTAGATTTTAAATTAAACCATAAAATCAATAAGGTAATCAAGAATATTGGCGAGATTACAGTTAGATCTGAGCTGACAGATTACACTTTTGCAGCTTCTGAAACTGTATTAAACAAACAAGCTGATTTAATTTCTGATATCAATGCTTTATCTGATATTTTCTATACCTCATCTCGTGGTGTAAACGAAACGAATATTGTGGTAAGCAGCAGTGTAAATCATTTAGTGGAGAAACACTTTATGAGAGAAAAATTAATTCAGAAATTAGATAACCTTGCTTCTATTACGGTAAAATTACCAAAAGAAAACATCGTTGTTCCTGGTATTTATTACTTCATTTTCCAACGTTTGGCTTGGGAAGGAATTATTATAAATGAGGTAATTTCGACTTCAAATGAATTTACAATTCTTGTTGGAGAAGATCAGGTTGATGTTGCTTTTAAAGTAATTAAAGATTTGAAAAACTAATCGCACAAAATTTAATTTTACATCTTAGAATAAATTCAATTTTCAATAATCCTTTTGTCTTTCTCAAAAAAAGATAAAAGGATTTTCTTTACAAATTCGCATTTCATACTTTTCATTCAAACCATTATCAAATAAGAATATTCTCAAAAAACAGGGTTCAATATAGTTAATTTTTAAAATTTTAGCCAAAAAGCCATCAACTTGATAAAAAGCATTTTACTGCCGTGTTTACTGAGATTTCGCATAGAATAAATCACAAAAAACCGAATTAAGTTTATTTTACCATTATTTGCTGCGAATAATATTTTTATATATTTGCTAACCACTCAACGCATTAGAGTATCGATTTTGATAGTATCGTAATATAATTAGATTTAAATACAAACTAATTAATTTAATGTTGGAAGCCAAAGACTATAGCGACAAATTATTGGTAAGCGAATTAAAAAATGGCAGCGAAAAAGCTTTTCGTTCCCTTTTTGATTTGTATTATCAGGATATTTATGGCTACAGCATTAGTTTATTAAAATCAAAAGAAGCTGCCGAAGAAAATGTACAGGATGTTTTTATGAAAGTCTGGCAGCATCGCGAAAACCTCAACACAGAGCAATCTTTTAAAGCATATATTTTTACCATTGCCCGAAATCAAGCTTTTAACACTTTGAATAAAGCCGCAAATGATTTGGTTTTGAAGGAAGCTGTTTTTTATGAAAGTCAGAAATCGCATGAATACGGAGATTATTCCATTCGGGAAGAAGACTGTAAAAAACTTCAAAAACAAGCAATGAAACAATTACCGCCAAAGCGGAAACAGATTTTTAAAATGTCACGAAAGAAAGGCATGAGTTACGAAGAAATTAGTCAGGAACTCGGCATCTCTATAAATACTGTCCGGAATCAAATGAGTAAAGCATTAGAATCAATGCGGGTCTTTTTTCAGGTTCATGACGAGATTATCTAACCAAAACCAATTTTTAACCAATTAAATCACTCTTTCCGGGTGATTTTTTTTATTCTAATGGCACGCAGATTTGACAGATTTAAACAGATTTCCGCTGTTTGTTGTTTATTGCAGCGTTAAAAAACCTGTGTAAACCTGTTTCATCCGCTAAATCTGTGGGCAAAAACCGCATTCCATTTAATTTTTACAAAAAAACTTCATTTTTAAACAACTTATAAATCAACAACTTACGGTAAATTTCATCTTTTTAAATGTTAAAATTTAAAAATTTACAACGTTTGAGTAGTACTGAAATCGTTTTCGGCTGTATTATATTCAGAACACCCTCTAAAAACAATTCGTAATGAATTCAAATTCTGAAATAAAAAGTCTTTTACAAAAGTTTGTTTTAAACCAATGCACGCCCGAAGAAATAAACGAGGTGGTTGCTTATTATAAAAAAAATCAACTTACGGATGATTTTCCAACGATAGAAGAAATTCAAAATCTTCTTGGTGAAATGCCGAAAATGGACAAACAAACAGCCGATGATATTTTCATGAATATCTTATCAGCATCAAAAGAAGAAGAATCCGTAATTGAAATGCCAGAGAGAAGATCAAATTTCAGAAAATATATTTCGATTGCTGCTTCTGTAATTGTTTTACTTGGAATTGGTTTCTTTTACAAACAACATATTTCAAACAAAGTTGTCGAACAAAAATTCGATTTTAAAAGTTCTGACATTGTGCTTCAATTAGAAAATGGCGAAACACAGATTTTATCAGAGCATAATTCGGCACAAATAAAAGATGCTAAAGGAAATATTGTTGGAAATCAAAGCGGAGATAAAATTGCTTATGAAAACAGTTTAGATCCAGAAAAATTAGTTTACAACACGATTAAAATTCCATATGGTAAAAAATTCCGTCTTCAATTATCAGATGGAACTATGGTTCACCTAAATGCGGGAACGACTTTAAAATATCCTGTAAAATTTATCGCTGGAGAAAGCAGGCAAGTATTTCTTGATGGAGAAGCATTTTTTGATGTTGCAAAAGATAAAAAACACCCTTTCATTGTAAATGCTGACGAATTGAATGTTCAAGTTTTGGGAACACATTTCAACGTTTCAAATTATCCTGAAGATGCTGCGACTGATGTTGTTTTAGTTGAAGGTTCAGTTGGGATGTATCAGTCAAATGAAGAATTTGATGCTTTAAAAAACACTATTCTGAAACCTGGATTTAAAGGAAGCTTTAATAAAGAAAATGCTAAAATTTCGACTAAAGCGGTTATTACAGATATCTATACTTCATGGATAAACGGCGGACTGACGTTTAGAAATATGACTTTCAAAAATATTATTACAAAACTGGAAAGACGCTACAATGTTACTATTGTAAATAAAAATGAAAAACTGGCTAACGAAAAATTCAATGCAAGTTTCAGCGACGAATCTATTGATAAAGTGATGAGCTATTTCAACGACATTCATGGTATTAATTACACCATAAAAAACGATCAAATACTAATTAAATAACCACTAAAACCAATGAAAATTTATGAAGAACTAAAATTACAGAAATAAAAAAATCGGAAAGAGCTGCGAACAATTTCCGATTAACTAAGTGATTGAATATAACGAATTAACTACAATCAATTAACAAAATTATGAAAAAAAAATCTAAGAATAATGGGTTCCTATACTCATTGTTCCAAAATGACCTAAAATTGAAACTAACTACACTACTTATTTTGGTCGCCATGTTTAATATTAGAGGGAATACTTATGCCCAAAAAACAAAAGTTACCCTGGAATTAAACAATTCAACAATCGAGAAGGTTATTGAGACCATTGAACAAAAAACAGATTTCAGATTTATTTATAAACTGAACGATATCGACTTAGATCGTACGGTTTCTATTTCTGTAAAAGATCAGTCGATATATGTGGTTTTAGATAGAATTTTTAAAGGAACTCCAACTGAATTTAAAATCAGAGATACGCAGATTATCCTTAAAAAACCAGAGCTTAGAACACAGGTAATCGAATTTCAAAAACAAACTGTTTCTGGTGTAATTACCGATGAAAATGGTTTGCCTTTACCCGGAGCTTCTGTTCTTGAAGAAGGTACAAAAAACGGAATGGTTACTGATTTTGACGGTAAATATAAAATTACTGTCGAAAGCACTCAATCTGTAATTATTGTATCATTTGTAGGATACAAAGAGAAAAAAGTAACCGCAAACCAAAACGTAATAAACATTCAGCTTTTTCCAGATGCAACTGACTTACAGGAAATTGTTGTAGTGGGATATGGAACTGCAATAAAAAAAGATGTAACCGGAGCAGTTTCTTCAATTGCTGCAAAAGACATGAATCAGGGAGCCATTGTTAATCCTTTACAATTAATTGCAGGAAAAGCTGCCGGTGTAAATATCACTCAAATCGGAAGTGAGCCGGGTTCAGGACCAAGCGTTCGTATTCGTGGAATTTCTTCTTTAATTGGAGGAAATGATCCTTTGGTTGTTGTGGATGGAATTCAGGGAAACATGGATTTATTAAATCAAGTTCCTCCAAGTGAAATTGAAAGTATCGATGTTTTAAAAGATGCTTCGGCTACGGCTGTTTATGGTTCTAGAGGAGCACCTGGAGTTATCATTGTAACAACTAAGAAAAACAAAGCTGGAAAAACTACGATTGAATACATTGGTTCAACATCTGTTGATTTTATTCCAAAGAAATTAGACATGCTTGATGCTAACCAATGGTGGGAAACTGCTCAAAAGTATGGTGTTCCGGCATCTTCAAATCACGGTTCAAATACAAATTGGTACGGTCTTTTGACTGAAACGGGAATTACACAGACGCATACATTGTCATTTGGCGGAGGAACGGATAAATTCAATTACAGAGCTTCTATAACAGCTATTATGCAAGATGGAGTTGTAATCAATTCTAGCAATCAAAAATATATTGGACGCATTCAGGCTACACAATTGGCTCTTGATGACAAATTAAAATTGACTTTTAACTTAAACTCAGGAATAAACAATACAACAAGCAGTATTGGAAGTATTGGTACAGTTGCTTATACATCAAACTTAATTACAAATGCATTATTGGCAAGACCAACAGATCCTGTTTACAATACTGATGGAACTTATTTTACAGATGGAACTGTTTTTCATTATTTAAATCCTTATGCTGCTGCACAAACGGTTACAAATGAAAGACAAGATGATAATTTATTTGGAAGTTTAAAAGCTGATTTAGAGTTAGGTAAAGGTTTTACAGCAAACTGGTTTGGAAGCTGGAGAAAAACCAACAGAACTATAGGATATTATATGCCGGCAGAATCTACAGAAGCGTATGCAGTGGAACAGCACGGTTTTGCAAACATTGACAACGCAAGACAAAATGAAAAATTAACCAATGTTAGCCTTAGCTATAAAAAAACGTTAGGAATCCACACTTTTAATGCATTGGCTTTATACGAATGGCAAAGTCAGACTTATCAGGGTAATTATACTCAGGCAAGAGGTTTTATAAGTGATGAAGCTACTTACAATGCACTTCAGTTTGGTGATTTATCTAAAGTTAGAGCCGGAGATATCAGATCTTATAAAAATGACAGATCGTTAGTTTCTTATTTAGGAAGATTAAACTACTCTTTATTAGATCGTTATTTACTTACAGCAAGTATCAGACGTGATGGTTCATCTGTATTTGGTGTAAACAACAAATGGGGAAATTTCCCTTCAGCATCTGTTGCATGGCAAATTAACAAAGAGTCATTCATGTTGAATCAAAATCTATTTAGCGAATTAAAATTACGTGTAGGTTATGGTGAAACTGGTAATCAACAAGGTCTTTATCCGCAAACGTCATTACCATTAGTAGACAGCGCAGGAAATATTTATTTTGGAGGATCTATCATTACCAATTTTGGTATTTCTCAAAATGCAAATGCTGACTTGAAATGGGAAACTAAAAGACAAACTAATATTGGACTTGATTTTGCTCTTTTAGATAATAGATTAAGAGGTAGTGTTGATGTTTACGATTCTACAACAGATAATCTTTTATTTGATTATACTGTACCTCAGCCTCCTTATCCTTATAATAAAATTAAAGCAAACGTTGGAAGCATTTCTAACAAGGGTTTAGAAGTGGCACTTGCATACGATGTTATCAGAACTAATAACAGTACATTGACATTAGCTGGAAACGTTTCTTTTATGAAAAATGAAGTGCTTAATTTAAGTGGCAGTATTAATGGTATTCCTTTAAATACGGACTTTGTAAATTGGGGAGCACCAAACTCTTTATTGGTAAAAGGAAAGCCAATTGGTTCATTCTATATTTTAGAAAGTACCGGTACAAATTCAAATGGTGTTGAAACAGTTAAGGATCAAAATGGAGATGGTAAAATTGATCAGGGAGCCACAAGCCCAGATCGTTACTATGCAGGTTCAGCATTGCCAACTTACACTTTTGCGTTTAACCCGTCTTACAGATACAAAAACTTTGACGCTTCTATGTTGTGGAGAGGTTCTGGAGGAAACAAAATTTACAACAACCTTAATCAAAGGTTAAGTATGCTGGAAAACACTGGTAGTTCAAATGTTTTGGAAAGCGCTCGTGATAAAGGAATTTTTTCTTCTCCATACGGATCTGATGCATGGTTAGAAGATGGTTCATTCGTTCGTTTAGAGAACGTTACTGCTGGATATACTTTCCGTTTTACAGATAAATATGTAGACTCTGTTCGACTTTCTCTTACAGGAAGCAATTTACTGCTAATTACAGATTACACAGGTGTTGATCCTGAATTGAATGTAAGCGGAAGTGGTGACCCTAATGATAATTTTGGAGGCGATAAAGGAATTTATCCTCGTACCAGAAGTGTTGCATTTGGTTTGACTGTAAAATTTAAATAGTAAAAAGAGATGAAAATTAAAAATATAGTAGCAGCAGGAAGCGTATGTTTTCTAACACTTTTTAGCTGTACAGATATCAACGAAAATATATACGATAAATATCAGCCGGACACCTTTTATGGAACTCCGGAAGGAGCTAATATTGCTCTTGCCAGTGTTTATGCAGAAATTCCGGGGGACTTTGAACGTAAAAATGTACCTGGCGTAGGTTATGCAGGAGCTGATAATGGCTGGTACGACATGAACTGTATGTCATCAGACGAGCAGGTAATTCCGCATAGAACAGATGGTAACTGGCAGCAGGACTTTGCCCGTTTGCACAAACACGAATGGCTTCCTTCTGAATTCATTATTAATAATACATGGAACTGGTTATACAAATCTATTTTCAATGCAAACTTAGCCGTTGAATTATTAGAAAAATCAGGTGCTGATCCTTCAAAAATTGCTGAAGCAAAAGTATTACGAGCTTTCTTTTATTATTTATTGATTGATGATTTTGGTGATGTTCCTTTTTACACCAACAACAATATTACCGTTGATAAAATCCCGCAGTCAAGCCGTAAAGAAGTTTTTGATTTTATAGTAAAAGAACTAACAGAAAACGTAGAATTACTTTCTGTAACAAAAGGCGGAAATTATTATGGAAGGTTCAACAAATGGGCTGGTTATACATTGCTTGCAAAAGTGTACTTAAACGCTGAAGTTTATACCGGAACTCCAAAATGGACAGAATGTTTAGCTGCTTGTAACAAAGTTTCTGAAGGCGGATTTACACTTCATTCTGGCGCAGCCGATGTTGCAAATCCTTTAGGGAATAAATATTTTGAATTATTTGGAGACGTCCTTCCAGATGATGAAACTATTTTGCCTATTTACGCAACTCTGGATGTTGTTTCCCGTAATGTTTATGCTGTTCGTAGTGTATACGGTCCTCAGGGTGTGAATTTATTTGGATTAAGCGGCTGGAACGGAACTATTGTTCCTAAAGATTTCTTCCTGAAATATGATGTAAATGATATTCGTAGAAAACAGTTTTTAGTAGGTGAACAACCTGGCGGATTCAATTATACACTTGAAGTTGGTTCTTTAGATAATCCCGGAGCGCTTCCTCAGGCTGGAGTTCGTAATGTTAAATTTTATCCTGCAGGAGTAAAATCAGGAGGAGGAGCTTCTAATGACTTTCCAATTTTCAGATATGCTGACGTAATTTTAATGATGGCAGAATGTAATGCTCGTTTAGGGAATGCAGCTGCAGCAAAACCTTTTGTAGATCAAATCAGACAACGTGCAGGCTTAGATGGTTTAGACCACAATCCTACTCTGGATGATATTTATAATGAAAGAGGTTTCGAATTAAGCTGGGAAGGCCACAGAAGACAAGACATGATTCGTTTTGATAAATTTTTATTGGCAAACGAATTTAGACCTGCATCACCTGCTTATAGAAAATTGTTCCCAATTCCAACATCTGCTTTAGATGCTAATCGCGGACTTAAACAAAACCCAGGTTACTAAAAACAAAACTATCATGAAAAAATATATCAATAAATTATTCTTACTTGGAAGTTTGGTTTTTTTAGCCGCTTCCTGTGAAACCGAAGGAACAGTAACGACACTGAAATCAGTAAATTTTCCTTCTGGAATTGAGGTATCATCTAATACAATAGTACTTAAAGAAGAGACTTCAGACCAAGCTGCTTTACTGGTTTCCTATCCAAAAGTAACCTTCCCAATTGCGGCGCCTGTGAGCTATGCCGTACAATTAGATTTGCCTACTGACATCAAAGGAAGTGAGGCTTGGTCAAAAGCAAAACGAGTTGAAGCCGGAGAAGATGTTTTAAGCAAATCTTTTACCGGATTAGAATTAAATAAAATTGCCTTAGACTTAGGATTAAAACCTAATGTTCCTGGAGAATTAGTAATTCGTGTAGAAGCTTCAATGGATCATAGAACGTATTCTAATCCTGTTACAATAACGGTAACTCCTTATTTGAAAACGGTTGTTTTTGGAGAAATCTATATGCCGGGAAGCTATCAGGGATGGGATGTAGGAACAGCTGCTGCATTAACCGAAATTCAATTAGGAGTTTATCAGGGTTACATGACTGTTGCAGAAGGCGCAGGTCCTGGATTTAAATTAAATAAAGGAAGAAACTGGGCACAATTTTACGGCGCAGGGGCTTCAAATAATGATTTGAAAAACATGAGCGATACTGATTTTGTACTTCCTGGTGCAGGTTCATATCAAATTAAAGTAAACACAAATACTTTAAAATGGTCTCAGACTCCTTATGCTTGGGGAATTGTTGGGCCAGCATCTGCAACAGCAGAACAAACGGCCGGTGATCCTAATTATGGATGGAATCATTCTGTACCAATGTCTTACGATCATGTAACAAAAACATGGAAAATAACGGCAAATTTACTGGCGGGTGCTTTAAAATTCAGATTGAATGATGCATGGACTGTGAATTACGGACCGGCAGATGCTTCAACAAACATCGTTAATCTTGATAACGGCGGAGCTTACACAATTGGTGAAGCCGGAACTTATGAAGTTACCTTTAAAATTGTTGAAACAGATCCGGCAAGTACGGGTTATCCAGCAACTGCAATAACTTCAATCGTTAAAAAATAACAAAAATTAAGTTTAGTTTGGTTTGAGTTTACCTGTCTTTTTACTTCGAAAGGCAGGTTACTTCTCAATCATTTAAAATATAAAAATTATGAAATTTAATATAAAATTTGTTTACGCATTACTGTTGGCCGTAGCATTTGTTTCGTGCAGTTCTTCTGACGATGATTCAGAAAAAACTCCCGAATCTCCATATACACAATATGGCGCTCCATTTGAAAAAATGCCAAAAAAAGAAGATGCAATAATTTATCAGGTAAACATTCGTGCCTTTAGTCAGGCCGGAACTCTAAAAGGAGTTCAGGACAGACTTTCTCAAATTCAGGAATTGGGAGCAAATGTTATTTATTTAATGCCTGTTTTCCCTGTTGGAAAAGAAAGGGCTTCTGGCGAATTAGGTTCTCCTTACGCTGTAAAAGACTATAAAGCCGTAAATCCGGATTTTGGAACTTTACAAGATCTTCAAACATTAGTTGAAGAAGCACACAAAAAAAACATGGCTGTTGTTTTAGACTGGGTTGCCAATCATACTGCTTGGGACAATGCATGGATTACACAACATAAAAACTGGTACCAGCAAGATGCTGCCGGAAACATTATAATTCCGCCGGGAACAAATTATAATGATGTAGCACAGTTAAATTTCGACAATACCGAAATGAAAGATGCAATGATTGATGCTATGTCTTACTGGGTTTACAACGCAAACATAGACGGTTTTAGATGTGATTATGCTGATTTTGTACCGAATAATTTCTGGGCAGATGCCATTACAAAATTGAGAAAAATCAAGAAAAACCAATCTATTTTAATGCTTGCCGAAGGATCAAAATACAATCACTTTGCTTCTGGTTTTGATTATACATTTGGTTTTAATTTCTTCAGTACTTTAGAAAAACTTTTCAAAGAAAACAAACCAGCAACTACAATTCAGGATTCGAATGCAACAGAATATGCAAACAATTATAATCCAGAAAACAGAGTTGTTAGATACACAAGCAATCACGACGTTAACCTTTCAGATGGAACTCCGTTGGAACTTTTTGGAGGTAAAAAAGGATCAATTGCCACTTTTGTTGTCGCTGCTTATTTAAAATCTGTTCCAATGATTTATAACGGACAGGAAATTGGATATGCGCAAAGATTAAATTATTTCGCAAAAACTCCAATTGACTGGTCAACCGCAGATAATGAAATGCTTGCTGAATACAAAAAAATCATTGCCTTTAGAAATACAAGCAACGCTATTAAAACAGGAACTTTTACAGGATACAGCACCAATTCAGTAAGTGCATTTACAATGATAAAAGATTCGGAAAAAGTTTTTGTACTTTCTAATTTGACCGATGCAACAGTAAAACATCTTGTTCCGTCGACTTTAAAAGGAAACTGGAAAGACGCTTTTACAGGAGCAGCAGTTACTGTTGGTGCAGAAATAACACTTCAACCTTTTCAATATATAGTATTGAAAAATTAATTCGAAAAAGCATCTTTAAATAAAATTAGATTTGCCAAAAACTAAATAACATGAATTTTCAATCCCAAAAATCATTGCTTCAAATTCGTTTGAGCAAAAAAACAGCGCTTTTATTTTTTGCAATCGTAAGCACGTTATGGCTTCACGCACAAGAAATAACTTCGCCAGACAAAAATCTTTCTTTAAAATTTGAATTAAAAGAAGGCGGAATTCCGTCTTACCAATTATCATACAAACAAAAAGCAGTTATAAAACCAAGTTCTTTGGGTTTAGAACTTCAAAATATGCCTTCGTTTTTGGATGGTTTTACCATTACAAACACAGCACAATCTTCTGTTGATGAAAATTGGAATCCGGTTTTAGGAGAAGAAAAAACAATTCGTAATCATTACAACGAATTGGTTGTCACATTAGCTCAAGCAAAAAACAACAATAGATTTATTCGTATTCGTTTCCGTTTATTCAACGACGGATTGGGATTTAGATATGAATTTCCAAAACAAAATGATCTAAGCTATTTTGTAATAAAAGAAGAACGTTCACAGTTTAATTTGGCTGGAAATCATAAAATTTTCTGGATTCCGGGAGATTATGATACCAACGAATATGCGTATACAACATCAAAAATTTCAGAAATTCCTTCGCTGATGAAAAAAGCTACTATCGAAATCAATTCGCAGTGGCCAATAAAAGAATTAGCAGTACAAACGCCGTCAATGATGAAATCAGATGATGGTTTATACATCAACATTCACGAAGCGGGATTAATCAATTATCCGGCAATGTATCTTGAAGTTGATGCCGTAAACAACAAAATGATTAGTCATTTGGCACCAGATGCAGTTGGTGCAAAAGGTTATATGCAGACCGATGCACAATCACCTTGGAGAACTATTGTATTAAGCGATAAAGCAACAGACATTTTAGCTTCAAAATTAATTCTGAACCTTAATGAACCAACAAGCTATAAAGATGTTTCGTGGATTAAACCGGTAAAATTCATCGGGATTTGGTGGGAATATTTTGTAGCAGGAAGAAGTACTTGGGCTTTTGGAAAAGAAAATAATGTGAAATTAACAGATGATTTTACAAAACTTACTCCAAACGGAAAACACGGAGCCACAACAGAACGTGCAAAAGAATATATTGATTTTGCTTCTAAAAATGGTTTTGATGCCATCCTTATCGAAGGCTGGAACATTGGTTGGGAAGACTGGATTAATAACTGGAAAGAAGAAGTTTTTGATTATGTAACAGCATATCCGGATTTTGATGTAAAAGCGGTTCATGAATATGCTGCCTCAAAAGGGGTAAAAATTATCATGCACCACGAAACTTCAGGATCTGCAACAAATTACGAACGTCGTTTAGATCGTGCTTTTCAATTTATGAACGACAATGGTTATGACGCTGTAAAAACAGGTTATGTAGGGAAAATTATTCCGCGTGGCGAACATCATGACGGACAATGGATGGTGAATCATTACATTAACGTAGCCAAACGTGCCGCCGATTATAAAATTATGATTGACAGCCACGAAGCCGTTCGCCCGACAGGTTTAAACAGAACTTTTCCAAACTGGATCGCTCAGGAGTCAGCGCGCGGCACCGAGTTTGAATCTATGGGAGGATTAGCTCCAGATCACACTACAATTTTACCTTTTACACGTTTAATGGGAGGTCCAATGGATTACACGCCGGGAATTTTCCAAACCGATCTTTCGTATTACGGGACAGGAAGTTCACAGCGAGTGAATACTACTTTGGTAAAACAATTGGCTTATTATGTAACCATGTACAGTCCGCTGCAAATGGCCGCTGATATTCCGGGGAATTATGAGCGTTTTCCAGATGCATTTCAGTTTATTAAAGATGTGGCTGTAGATTGGGATAACAGTTATATTTTAGAAGCTGAACCTGGAGATTACATTACAATTGCACGTAAAGCAAAAAGCAAAAACGAGTGGTATATTGGCGGAATTACAGATGAAAATGCAAGAACAGCAAACATTTCATTTGATTATTTACCAGCCGGAAAAAATTTCATCGCCACTATTTATGCTGATGCCAAAGAAGCAAATTGGAATCAAAATCCGCAGAAATATACCGTTACCAAAGTTGTTGTAAACTCAAAAAGCAAATTGAAGCAGTATTTAGCTCCGGGAGGAGGTACTGCAATCAGCATCAAAGAAGCAAATGCTGAAGAATTAAAGGGATTGAAAAAGTTATAGATTACTGAGTTTTTTTGCCACGAATTCACGAATTATTTACAATTTTTAGATTAAGAAATACGACCCTTAATTCTGAAAATTCGTGAATTCGTGGCAGAAACTTACGCTCATTTCTGAGCAAAAATTACAACTTTACTACTTAAAAACTATTAACCACAAAATGTTTGTCAAATTTAAAAACAATGCGAGTGAGAATGAATTTTAGTTAAGAAATGCTGACAAGCATGCAAAAAAACTATTATTATGAAAATCAAAATTACCACTAGATTATTTCATATTACGAAAACACTAGTCTGTTTTCTATTATTATTTGCAAGTTCAGTTTATGCACAAGATCCGGCTCAGTACGGAACGCCATTTGCAGGCGTACCAGATACACGAGATGTAAACATGTATCAGGTTCATATACGTCCGTTTAGTGCCAACGGAAATTTAGCCGGAGTAACCGCCCGATTAGATAATATAAAAGCACTTGGCACTAATGTTATTTATTTAATGCCAATTTATCCGCACGGTACAGATTCCCGAAGTTCAGCTTCGCCTTATTGTATTAAAGATTTTAAAGCCGTAGGATCAGAATATGGTTCTCTTGCGGATTTAAGAACTTTAGTCGATGGCGCTCACAGCCGCGGAATGGCTGTTATCTTGGATATTGCCATCAACGGAACTTCATGGGACAATGTTTGGACAGTTTCACATCCGGAATATTATAAACGAACCGGAACAACGATTCAGCAATTAGGAAACTTCTCTGATATTGCGGCGCTTGATCTTAATAATTCTGCTACACGAGCAGCTATAAAAGATGCTATGCGTTACTGGATTTTCGCAGCCAATATTGACGGTTATCGCTGCGATTATGCTAATAATCCCCCTTTAGATTTTTGGTCTGAAGTGAATTCAAACCTTAGAGGAATTTCTTCTCATAATTTATTAATGTTAGCCGAAGGAGACAGACAAGAGAACTTTCAGGTTGGTTTTGACATGAATTATGGTGACAGATGGTTTCATAGCGGTTTATATGACATTGCTAATGGAGGGCCTGTTTCTCAAAGGCTTCAGGACCAGTCTACATATGAGTATGCTAAAGCAACTGGAAATCAGCAAATCGTTAGATACACTGGAAATCACGATACTTACACAAATGATGATGGCGTAAGAAGACCAATTATTCCATTCAAAAGTCATAACGGAATCGTTGCTAATTTCTTAGTTTCGGCTTATATGAAAGGGGTTCCTTTTTTAATGAGCGGACAGGAAATCGACTACGAACCAAAAACAGATTGGCCTTGGACAAATTTTAAATTCAACTGGTCACAAAATCCAACTGCAGCGGCAGATTTCGCCAAAATCTTAAATTTCAGAACAACAAGTGCTGCCATCAGACGTGGAGATTTAACCACGTATGCAAATGATGATATCAGCATTTTCACTAAAACATTAGGTACAGAAAAAGTTATTGTAATGTCGAATTTGAGAAATGCTTCAAAATCGTATGTAATTCCGGCAGCTTTAGCAGGGACTTATGTAAATCCATATAACAATAATGCCTCAGTAACTTTAACAACAGGCGCGACAAGAACATTTGCTGCTTACGAATATTTGGTTTTAACCAATACAAATGCTCCGGTTGTAGCCGTTACAGGAGTTTCTGTAAGTCCAACAACGGTAACAGTTGGTTTAGGATCTACACAACAATTAAATGCTACAATTGCTCCGGCAAATGCAACAAACCAAAACTTAACATGGACATCAAGCAATACGGCTGTTGCAACTGTAAATGCGTCAGGTTTAGTTACAGCTGTTGCAGCAGGAACAACAACAATTACTGTAAAAACGGTTGATGGAAACAAAACAGCAACTTCCGCTGTAACTGTCGCTGCGATTCCAGTTTCTTCTGTAGCAGTTTCGCCAACTACAGCGAGTTTGTATGCAGGAAATACACAGCAGCTTTCAGCGACAATTTCGCCTGCAAATGCAACTAATAAAAATGTAACCTGGTCATCAAGTAATACTGCAATTGCAACCGTAAATTCAATTGGACTTGTAACAGCAGTTTCTGCAGGAACAGCAACAATTACAGCCACTACCCAAGACGGAAATAAAACAGCTTCGGCAACGATTACCGTAAATCCAAATACTAATTTTACGGTGTATTTCTATAAACCATCAAACTGGGGAACAGGAATTAAAATTTATTACTGGAATGCTCTTCCAACAGGAGTTTTAGCAGCTGTAAACTGGCCGGGCGTAAACATGACCGATGCCGGAAATGGATGGTACAGCTACACATTTACAAATGTAACGTCAACTAATTTAATTTTTAACGACGGAACAAACCAAACTGCCGATTTAAGCCGAAACAAAACAGGCTGGTACATGAATACAACTTGGTACGATTCAAATCCGGGAACTGTTGTTGCGGTTACAAGCGTAACTTTATCACCAACAACTTCAACATTATTGGTTGGCGCAACGCAACAATTAACTCCAACTGTTAATCCTTCAAATGCAACGAATAAAGCAGTAACTTATAGTTCAAGTAATACAGCTGTTGCAACAGTAAACAGTTCAGGTTTGGTAACTGCTGTCGCTGCAGGTTCTGCAACAATTACGGTTACAACTCAGGATGGGGCAAAAACAGCGACTTGTGCCGTTACGGTAAATGCATCAAATGTTGCGGTTACAAGTGTGAGTTTGAGTCCGAGTTCTGTATCATTATCTGTTGGAGGAACACAGCAATTAACGCCAACTGTTCTTCCGGCAAATGCAACAAACAAATCTGTAAATTATAGTTCAAGTAATACTGCTGTGGCAACTGTAAACAGCTCAGGTTTGATTACGGCTGTTGCAAACGGAACAGCAACTATTACGGTTACAACCGTTGACGGAAGCAAAACTAGTACATGCGCCGTAACCGTTTCGACTTCAACGGGAGGAAATTATTACACTATTAAAAACAGATGGACAGGCGCCTATTTATCTGATGCCGGAGCAAATGTTGGTTATGGAACTACAGTTTCTGGTAACAGCTACAAATGGCAGAAAATAGCGATTGACGCTACTTATTTCGTTCTTAAAAATGTGGCAACTGGTGAATTAATGAATATTGAAAGCCAAACCGGAACAGTTCAATCTAATATAACAGATACTACTTTCTGGAGCGCGCAATGGTCTAGCGATTATATCGACGGAACTTGGGTTCGCTTAAGAAACAGATGGCAGACTGGAAATATTATTCATGTTGAAAACCAAACAGGTTCTGCACAATACGGAAATTCGCAAGACGGCTGGTACAGCGCACAATGGCAATTAGAGCCAACAACAGTTGGAACAGGAAAATCTGCCCTAACCATTAATGAAGTTTCAGAAACCGAAAAAGTAATTGGTATTTATCCAAATCCGGCAACGAATAATGAATTTCATGTTTTATTACCAGAATTAGAAAACGGAGATTCTGCTGCAATTTCTGTTTCAGATATAAACGGAAGAACGGTTTTAACCGAAAGACTTTCAACATCAGGAAAAATCGATCATCGTTTAGCTTCGGGAATTTATATTGTAAATATTGTTTCTAAAGATTTTAAAGTGACTAAAAAACTGATCGTTAAATAATTCTGTTTTAGATTAAAACTAAATGACGTATGATAATCTCATACGTCATTTTTTATTTTATTTTGCCACTAATTCCACTAATTAGCACGAATTTATTTTTAAAATTTTTGCCACAGATTAAAAAAATCATTTAAATCCTTTTAATCTGTGGCAAAAAAAAGAATTAGTGGAAATTCGTGAAATTCGTGGCAAACTTTATATTTACTCCTCAAACAATTCCATCAGCTCCAAAGCTCGTTTAATCGACTTCACATTCTCAAAAGTCAATAACAAACGTAATCCATTCACAGTCTGTTTTTCTTTCATTTTGCAAAGATTGCTATGCTTCTGAACGAAGTTTAAAACATTTCTAAACTTCACCGATTGGTAATAATCTGATTGCTGATCTGAAACGAAATAACCAATCATTTTGCCTTGTTTCAAAACTAATTTCTCGATTCCGACTTTCGTGGCAATCCATTTTATTCTGATGCTGTTTAACAATGAAATAGCTTGTTTTGGCAAAGGTCCGAAACGGTCAATCAGTTTTCTTTCGAATTCCTGTAAACCAGCTTCATCTTTTATCGCACCTAATTCGCTATATAAAACCAAACGTTCCGAAACGTTATTGATATATTCATCTGGGAATAAAAGCTCAAAATCGGCATCGATTTGAATGTCTTTTACGTATTCTTTTGTGTCGATATTATTTTCTTCCGGATATAAATCCTTGAATTCGTTTTCCTTCAATTCTTCAATCGCTTCGTTCATGATTTTTTGGTACGTATCAAAACCAATTTCGTTGATGAAACCGCTTTGTTCTCCTCCTAATAAATCTCCAGCTCCACGAATTTCAAGATCTTTCATCGCAATATTAAAACCGCTTCCCAATTCGCTGAATTGTTCCAATGCCTGAATACGCTTTCTGGCATCTTCGGTCATTGATGAATATGGCGGACAGATAAAATAACAGAATGCTTTTTTGTTACTTCGTCCCACACGGCCACGCATTTGATGTAAATCAGACAATCCGAAATTATTGGCGTTGTTAATGAAAATCGTGTTGGCATTTGGAACATCCAAACCACTTTCAATAATTGTGGTTGCCACCAAAACATCAAAATCTCCGTTCATGAAACCTAACATCAGTTCTTCGAGTTTGGCTCCATCCATTTGTCCATGACCAATTCCGACTCTTGCATTTGGAACCAAACGCTGAATCATTCCTGCCACTTCTTTTATATTTTCGATTCGATTATTGATAAAGAAAACTTGTCCGTTTCGTTGAATTTCATACGAAATCGCATCACGAATAATCTCTTCATTAAAACCAACGACATTAGTTTCAATAGGATAACGGTTTGGCGGAGGCGTTGTAATTACAGATAAATCGCGCGCCGCCATTAATGAAAACTGAAGCGTTCTCGGAATTGGCGTTGCTGTTAATGTCAATGTATCAACATTTGCCGCAATGGTTTTTAATTTATCTTTTACGTTAACTCCAAACTTCTGTTCCTCATCAACAATCAATAAGCCTAAGTCTTTAAAAACTACATTTTTGTTTACCAATTGATGTGTTCCAATTACAATATCGAGTTTACCTTCGGCTAAATCTTTTAAAGTCTGCGTTTTTTGTTTTGCCGTTCTAAATCGGTTTAAGTAACCAATTGTAACTGGCATATCTTTCAAACGTTCAGAGAAAGTTCTATAATGCTGATACGCTAAAATCGTAGTCGGAACCAAAACTGCAACTTGTTTGCTATTGTCAACCGCCTTAAAAGCAGCACGAATTGCAACCTCCGTTTTTCCGAAACCAACATCGCCACAAACCAAACGATCCATTGGGCGATCGCTTTCCATATCGGCTTTTACTTCTGCTGTAGATTTAGTTTGATCTGGTGTATCTTCATAAATAAACGAACTTTCTAATTCGTTTTGAAGATAACTATCAGGCGCAAATTGGAAACCTTTTTCTAAACGACGTTTTGCATACAACTGAATCAAGTTGAATGCAATATGTTTGACTCGCGCTTTGGTTTTTTGTTTTAAAACTTTCCAGGCGTTCGATCCTAACTTATAGATTTTTGGAGGCGTTCCGTCTTTTCCGTTGTATTTGGAAATTTTATGAAGCGAGTGAATGCTTACATAAACAATATCATTATCGGCATAAACCAGTTTTATAGCTTCCTGCGTTTTGCCTTCCACCTGAATTTTCTGCAATCCGCCAAACTTTCCAATTCCGTGATCAATATGCGTTACATAATCGCCAACAGAAAGTGCGGTTAATTCCTTAAGCGTAATATTCTGTTTTTTAGAATATCCATTTTTGATGTTGAATTTATGATAACGCTCAAAAATCTGGTGATCTGTATAAGCCGTTATTTGATTTTCTTCATCAATAAAACCTTGGTACAAAGGCAGTACAATGGTATTATATTGCTTTCTGATATTTTCAGAATTAGCTTCATCTAAAGATTCAAAAATATCATGAAAACGTTTTGCCTGCGTTTCATTCGAACAGAACAAATAATTTTTATATCCGTTAAAATGATTGTCGCTCAAATTATTCAATAACAAATCAAATTGTTTGTTGAAAGATGGCTGAGGCTGAATATGAAATTCGAATTTTTTAGTGGTTTTGAAAATTGGTTTTGAAGCCAATTCAACAATCGAAAAATCTAAAGCGCGTTTTATGAACGAACTTTGATTTAAAAATAATTGCTCCGGTTCTGCGTGTTTTATTTCTTTCGAAAGTTTCCCAAAAGCTTCTTCTGCTCTTGCAAATTGTTTGTCTAACTGACTAAAAAGTCCGTCGGTATTTTGAATAAATAGTACCGTTTTCTCAGCAATATAATCTAAGAAACTTTCGCGGTTTTCCTGAAATATTTTGTTTTCAACATTCGGGATAATCGTGATTTTTTTGTGGGTTTCTACAGAAAGCTGCGTTTCAACATCAAAACTTCTGATACTGTCTACTTCATTTCCGAAGAATTCAATTCTATACGGATGATCGTTTGAAAAAGAAAATACATCGACAATTCCTCCACGAACCGAAAATTCTCCGGGTTCTGTAATAAAATCAACTCTTTTAAACTCGTATTCAAACAAAACTTCGTTGATAAAATCAATCGAAATTTTATCGTTAAGCGCTACTTTTAAAGTGTTTTTATCTAATTGCTGACGTGTAACGACTTTTTCAAAAAGTGCTTCGGGATACGTAACAATTATCGCCGGTTTTTTTCGGGAATTTATTCGGTTTAAAACCTCAGCACGGAGCAAAACATTGGCATTATCAGTTTCATCAACTTGATATGGACGACGAAATGAAGCGGGATAAAACAAAACATCTTGTTCGCCAATCATTTGTTCCAGATCGTTTAGGTAATACGCCGCTTCTTCTTTGTTGTCTAAAACAATCAAAAAAGGCAGTTCTGTTTTCTTAAAAACAGAGCGTATTACAAAGGAAACTGCAGATCCCAGCAAACCTTGAAGGTGCATTTTTATCTGATTTCCTTCCAGTAAATTGGCTGCAATTTGCTGCGCTTTTGGCAAATTGTCGTATATCGTATATAAGGCGTTTTTACTCAACTCTTGGTAAATTTTGATCTATTGGAGGCGCAGAACTTGGGATTGCGCGGGTTGTGTCTAACATTTTAAGGAAATCAGCTTCTCCTTCTTCTTTTGGAATTTTGGCCTTTTCGACAATTTTATCCATTTGTCTTTCTAACGAAACTAACTCCTTGTTTATTTCACCAATTAAAAAAGCAACTTTATCATCTGGAATTTGATTTAAATGAATAAATAAATCCATCATTTTGACTTTGGTAATCAAAATGGCAATTCTCGCTTTTATTTGCGGCTGATTAAATTGTGACGGAATATTATTGTTTAATGCTATCGCTTTTTTAGAAATCGCTGTTGATTTTTTTTGAAAAGCGCCAATAGTTTTTCTCGGCTTGTCTCCTATTTCTTTTAGGAAATCACGCCACTCTGTCCAACCTTTTACATTTTGTTCAGAAACCTCATTTATTGGTTCGTCTATAAAAATCCAGGCTTTATTGATATTGTTAAAGATTTTTTCGTTCTTTTTAGCTTCTTTAGCATTTTCGGCAAGACGCTTTTCATTCTCATTTTGACATGATTGAAGTACAAAAATCAAGAGTAAAAACAGCGCTATTTTATATTTCATTTGATAAAATGTTAGGGTGCAAAGTTACGAAGTAAATTTACAATTACGAATTGTGATTTATGCCAAGAAACTTTTAAAATTCATATTATTTTTTGCCACAGATTTCACAGATTAAAATGATTTTTTTGATTAAGTTTTGAGAAAATAATCCATTAAATCTGTGGAATCTGTGGCTAAACTTTATCTGCTTTAACTTTTTGAATAGTGAATAATCTAAAAAACGCTCTTTATCATTGTTAATTTTATAATTTAATGTTTGAAAAAACGTTGATATTTGCGAAAACGTTATATTTGCAACACTAAATCTAAACAAATGAATCCAAAAATATTAATCATTGGCGCCTGCGGTCAGATTGGAACTGAACTGACGCAAAAACTGCGTAAATTATACGGAACCGAAAATGTGATCGCTTCTGATATTCGAAAATTAAATACTGATGTCGTTAATTCAGGACCTTTTGAAGTGGTTAATGCTTTAGATTTTAATCAAATAGAACATTTGGTAGAAGTTCATAAAATTACCGATGTTTATTTAATGGCGGCTCTTTTGTCTGCTACGGCAGAAAAAAATCCGGCTTTTGCCTGGGATTTGAATATGAATTCACTTTTTCATGTTTTGAATCTGGCGAAAGCTAAAAAAATCCAAAAGATTTTCTGGCCTTCAAGTATTGCTGTTTTTGGGCCTACAACTCCAAAAGAAAATACGCCGCAATACACGATTATGGAACCTTCAACGGTTTATGGAATCAGCAAACAAGCGGGAGAAAGATGGTGCGAATATTATCATAATATTTATGGTGTTGATGTTCGCAGTATTCGTTATCCGGGTTTAATAAGCTGGTCTACTCCTCCGGGCGGAGGAACTACAGATTATGCGGTTGATATTTTTTATAAGGCTATTGCCGATAAAAAATACGAGTGCTTTTTATCATCTGAAACAAAAATGCCGATGATGTATATGGATGATGCAATTGAAGCAACTATCAATATTATGAAAGCTCCGGCAGAAGAAATTAAAATACATTCTTCATACAATTTAGCGGCTATGAGTTTTACTCCAACAGAAATTGCTGCCGAAATCAAAAAACATATTCCTGAATTTGAAATTACTTATAATCCGGATTTCCGTCAAAAAATTGCGGACAGCTGGCCGGCAAGTATTGACGATTCTTCTGCAAGAGAAGACTGGAACTGGAATCATAAATTTGATTTAGAATCAATGACTAAAGACATGATTGATCATTTGAGTTAATCTGAATATACTTTATACCAAGCGTGCTATTTAAAAAAATACTTTTAAAATAGCACGCTTTTTTTATGATAGGATTTTGTTCCCTGCTTAATTTTCTTACTTTTGATTGCATTAGAATAATTTCGAAATTATCTAAAATCATCAATCAAATCACAACGAAATCGTTAATCAAATGACAAATTCTTATCATCCTGTTGAGCAAGGCAAAAGAACTGCTATTTTGGATATTCTTCGTGGCTGGGCTTTATTAGGTGTTGCCATTGGCAATTATTCCGGTTATATGCGCATCGGTATTCCGCACGAAACCAAGAATAATCTTGTATCTAATATACTCTCCTATTTTGATGAGTATTTTTTAGCTGGAAAATCCTGGACTTTACTAACTGTTTTATTTGGTTATGGTTTTGCTATCTTAATTCATAACGTTGCTGCAAAAGGCAAAAATCCTGTTACCTTTTTTACATGGCGAATGTTATTGCTCTTTGGTTTGGCTTTTATAGATTCTAGTTTTTGGTTTGGCGACATCCTAAAAGATTATGCCTTTTTAGGACTTATATTATTATTATTTTACAAAAGTTCAGCAAAAACACTGGGTTATATTTCAGCAATTCTTATTCTTTTTATTCCATTTTTAATGGCCTATATTAAAGGTTTAAACATTGAAAGAGTGTCCATTATTACAAATCCGGAATATTTAAAACTATATCATTCTGGAAACTGGCTGGACTTCTTTAAATTTAATCTATTCGCTAATTTCTATCAGCAAATCATTGCTCCCGGCTATGCCATTGTAGCGCATACTGTAATGCTGGGGTGTATGCTTTTTGGTGCTATGCTTCAAAAATTAGATTTTTTTAATCGTTTGAAAGAAATGAAAAAACTTTTAATTTATGCACTTATAAGTAACTTGTTTATTGCTGTTATATTAGGCGTTGTTTCTTACTTTGCGACCGAAAATAAAGCTGAATTTCTTAATTACTTTCATCCTTATTTTTGGTTTATTATAAGTACAATGATCTTTATTGTATCGGGAATTATTTTACTTTACGATGCTCAGAAACTAAAAACAATATTCAGATATTTTAGTGCTGGCGGAAAAATGACATTAACCAATTATATAACTCAAAATATTTTAGGAGCCTTTATTTTCTCCGGAATTGGTTTCGGAATTGCGGATACTATGCCTTATTGGTTTTACTTTTCATTAGCGGCTTTTGTATTTATCGTTCAATTATTTATAAGCAAATGGTGGCTTTCAAAATATAATTATGGCCCAATCGAATGGTTATGGAGATCTGCCAGTTATCGAAAATTATTTCCACTTAAAAAGAAAATAGAATCGGATATTATTTCGGAAGTAAGCACAGTCTAAAGCAACAATTCTGAATTTATCTCGGGATTTCACATAATGTTATAAAAATTGATTTCTAGATTATTTTCTTACATTTGAATACATTAAACCAAAACATTTATACCCCAAAAAACCATTTTAATTTATGACAAATTCATTTCAACCTATTCAGGAGGATAAAAGAACCGCTATTGTAGATATTTTACGAGGCTGGGCTTTATTAGGAGTTGCAATAGGTAATTATGTTGATTTTCGATACATTGGATTAGAGCGTTTTATAATGAAAAAAGGGATTTTTTCTGAGATTATCAGCTATTTCAATCTCTACTTTTTTTCTGCTAAATCCTGGACTTTGTTAAGCATTTTATTTGGTTACGGATTTGCCGTTCTTATTAATAATGTTGCCGAAAAAGGTAAAAATCCTTTTTCCTTTTTTTGCTGGAGAATGTTTATCCTTTTCATTTTTGCTTTTATAAATTCTGCTTTTTGGCTTGGAGATATCTTAAAAGATTATGCTTTTCTAGGGTTACTGCTTTTGTTCTTTTACAGAAGTTCTCCAAAAACAATTTTAATAATGTCTGGAATTCTTCTTTTATCTGTTCCGTTTCTTAGTGCTTATATTAATTCGATAAAACAAACATTACCCGATGTGCAGTCTACTGCTAAATATTTGAAACTATTTTATTCTGATAATTGGCTGGATGTATTTCAATTTAATTTACTGGGAACTTATTATCAGGAAATGATTAGTCTTGGTTATGCCATTACGGTTCATGTTGTGATGTTTGCGCTTATGCTTTTAGGTTTTTACGCTCAAAAAATTAACTTTTTTAATCGTTTGCCCGAATTTAAAAAACTATTAAAAAAGACTTTTTTAATAACGCTGGTTCTGGCAATAATTGCAGGTATTCTTTTTGAAATTGCGATTAAACAAAAAGTGACTTTCCCGATTTTTCATCCTGTTTTTTGGATCATAATAAATACAATGATATGTATCGCGTCTGGAATTTGTTTATTGTATACTATCGGAAAACTGAAAACCATTTTTAGTTATTTTAGGGTGAGCGGTAAAATGACACTGACAAATTACCTAATGCAAAATATTATTGCGTGTTTTCTTTTCTCCGGAATTGGTTTCAAAATTTACAATACGCTGCCTTATTGGTTTTATTTTTTCTTAGCCATTTTTGTTTTTACAATTCAGTTGTTTATAAGCAAATGGTGGCTTTCAAAATTCAATTATGGCCCTGTTGAATGGTTATGGAGAGTTTTAAGTTACAGAAAAATGTTTCCTTTAAAAAAGACGGCACAAAACGATATTGTAACGGATATAAAACCTGTTTTATAGATTTATAACTAAATAGAAAAGCCCTTAAAATTAATTTTTTAAGGGCTTTTATTATTTTATCAAAGTTGATTATTTCACTTCAAAAACATTATTTGCAGGTTTTACATCAGCCATTAATCCGCTTGGATCAATTGTGATTTTTTTGATTGCTGTTTTGTTCTTGTCAATTGTAAAACTGTAGTTTGACATTGCCCAAGCCCAATCCTCTACAACTGTTCTTTTTTCGTTCGGGTTTGGATTTGGTTTAATGAAATTCATCATTCTTAACGGAATGTAGAAGTTTTCAGAAGTTCCATCCGTATAATCCACTTTTAAATCAATTGGCATTGGCATTCTTCCAATTCTTTCTAAAGTAATGGTTGTTTTTCCTGAATTATCAGCAACGTCTTTAATTCCGTAATCAATTGTATTAGCAGTTTGTGCCCAATCAATTAAATACCAATCTAACTCTGCTCCAGAAACTCTTTCTGCCGTTCTTTTAATGTCGTTTGGAGTTGGATGTTTGAATTTAAAATCGTTGAAATATCTTTTTAAAGTTGCATCCAGGCTTTCTTTCCCAATTACATATTCTAATTGTGCTAAAAAGATACATCCTTTTACATAAGATGAAATACTGTAAGGACGATTTTCATCGTAACGATCTCCGTGCGTTGTCTGTGGCTGTTCTTTTCCAGAATTTACTAAACTGTAATATGCTGCATAAGTTCCTTTAAACGGATTTGCTTCTTTTTTATCTCCTTTTAATTCATTCAAAGCACTGTCTTCAATGTAAGTTGTAAAACCTTCGTCCATCCAAGGATGTTTTGATTCGTTTGAAGCTAAAATATGCTGAAACCAAGAGTGTCCTAATTCGTGAGTTGCAGTTCCAAGAATTCCTTCAAGGGTTCCGTTTCCTAACATCAAAGTACACATTGCATATTCCATTCCGCCGTCGCCGCCCTGAATAAAGGAGTATTGTTTATAGGGATATGCTCCAACTCTATGGTTGTAATAATCCATTACTTTTACCATTAAAGGCTCTAACTGTTTCCAGTTTGCAGTTGTTTTTTCATTGTTTTTGTAGAAGAAATGCAAATCGACATCATTTGGTCCTTTTACAATATCATGTGTATATTCTTTATCAGCTGCCCAAGTAAAATCGTGAACATTTGGTGCAATAAAATGCCATGTTAATGTTTTTGCTTTTTTTGGATAAACAACTGTTACACCAGCATCTTCATAACCGTGACCAATTGAGTTTTTGTCTTGTAAATATCCAGAACCTCCAATTGTATAGTCTTTATCGATTGTAATTTTTACATCAAAATTACCCCAAACACCGTGAAATTCTCTTGCAATGTATGGATCTGCGTGCCATCCTTCAAAATCAAATTCGGCTAATTTTGGATACCATTGTGACATTGAAAGTTCAACACCTTCAGAATTGTTTCTTCCAGAACGACGAATTTGTACCGGAACCTGACCATCAAAACCTAAAGTAAAAGTAGTTTTTGAATTTGGCAAAATTGGTTTAGGCAAAATCACTTCTAAAATAGTTCCTGAAACTCTTGTCTGCGCTGAAATTCCGTCTTGTTTGAAATCAGAAATTTTTAAATACCCAATTTCATTAGGTTTCAAAGATTCAATACGGCTTTGTTTTACTTCTTTTCCGTCAGCAGTTTTTACTTTATTTACCATTCTTCCATCTGGATCTTTGATAAAATGCAGACGTGCATCCATTTCACTTCCCGGCTGAAAAGCATTTGGGAATAAATGATAAAACACTTTTCTTAATGTATCAGGAGAATTATTGGTATAAACCAATTCTTGTTTCCCTTTATACTGATAGTTTTTTACATCCATTGAAACCTCCATTTTATAGTCGGCATGCTGCTGCCAATATGGGGTACTTTGGGCAAAAGAAGCGTTTAAACCTAAACTCAAAAAAGAAAGTAAAATAATTTTTCGCATGTTAATTTAATAATGAAAATGGAAGAGCTGTGGCTCTTCCATTGGATTAGTATTCTATATATTGTTTATTTCTTCGACATTTTTTCAGCCATTAATAAAGCGTTATAAGCATTTACCATTTTTGCTGTTTTTGATGATTCTGCAGAAGAAACTGCAACTGGTTTTTCATTTGGATTTTCGCTTGTGCCAAGAACTACATTTGCAGGAAGTGCAACACCAGAATCCATTAAAATTTTCTTAACCTGAGAAGCTTTTAATTTTGGATAATAAGAACGAATCAAAGCTGCAACACCTGCCGCATTTGGAGACGCCATTGAAGTTCCCTGTAAGTATTTGTATTTGTTGTTTGGAACAGTTGCATAAATTTCTTCACCCGGAGCAAAAACGTCTACATTTATTTTTCCGAAGTTTGAAAATCCTGCCACGACAGTTTCTCCATATTGTTTGTTAATTGCTCCAATTGTGATAACGTTATCTGCAAATTCCTTGATATTGTCCTGAGAATCGTTTGGATAATTGATGTTTTTTGTTTCGTCAATATTGTAACCATCGTTACCTGCTGCGTGAACAATTAAAACGTCTTTTTTTGCTGCATATTTAATCGCATCGTAAACCCATTGTTTGTGTGGAGAGAAGCTTTTTCCAAAACTTCCGTTGATTACTTTTGCACCATTATCAACCGCATAACGAATTGCAAGAGCGATATCTTTATCATATTCATCCCCATCTGGAACTGCTCTTACTGTTAAGATTTCAACATTGTTTGCTACTCCGTCTCCACCTAAATTATTACCGCGAACCTGCGCAATGATTCCGGCAACGTGAGTTCCGTGAAGTGCTTTTTCTTTGTCCGGACCAAAAACAATATTATTTCCATAATGGTTGTTTTTAATGTCTTCTGGATTATCGCCTACCACTTTTCTTCCGTCAAACTCTTTGTTTAAGTTATAGTTTAACTGATCGTAAACTTGTTCTCTGTATTCTTCAAAATCAGCTTCAGGATCAAAAGTTGGTCCTGCATTTGTAAAAATTTGAGTCATAATCATTTTACTTCTTGCCACTTTTGGATCTGTAGAAGTAATCGCTGCTAAATCTTCAATTTTGTATGTTGTTTTATTAAGCTCTTTTTTGATTGTTGCATGAACATCCAGTAAAAAATCTACTTGTTCTTTATCCTTTAAAGCTTCTTCATATTTTTTAGTATATTGTTCTAAAGCTTGTTTATATTCTGCAGAACCGTCGTCTTTCTTTTTAATGATACGGGTCATTTCAAGATTTTCGGCAACAGCATTTCCAAGGAAATTCCATCCGTGAACATCATCAATGAATCCGTTTTTATCGTCGTCGATTCCGTTTCCTGGAATTTCTTTTGGATTAGTCCAAATCATTCCTTTAAGATCTTCGTGCTCAATATCAACACCAGAATCAACAATTCCTACAATAACTTTTTTACCTGTTTTTCCCTGAAGTAATTCGGCGTAAGCCTTATCAACACTCATTCCCGGAATAGAATCTTTTATTAAATCAAGATGACTCCATCTTTTTAATTCATTTTCACTAACCGGAGCTTTTTTTACAACTGCTTGAGGCGCTGTAATAAATTCTTTAGAAGTTGAAACTTGCGCTTGTAAAGTAGCGCTGCAACCTGCTAAAACAAGTAATGCAAAAGCAGATAATTTGAGAGGTTTTATATGACTCATGTATCTAGAATATAATTGTAAAGTTAAAAGATGCGCCTAAATTATGCTTTTTTGTTACAAAAAGCTAACTGTTAACACTGTGTTATGAAATTATGTCTGTTTTTAAAAAAAATAATTTCCTTCTGATAAGATATTTATTACTCATTCAATATTTTTTTTAATACGGCTTCCCGTAATAAAATCTGAAATGATTATCGTATTATTGTGCCGTCAAAACATTTAGCTCTGCCAATGAAAACAAAACTACTTTTACTATTTTTTTTAATCAATTTTTCAATTTATGCACAATATACTTCAATTCCTGATATTAATTTTGAAAAAAAATTAATTGCATCAGGAATAGATTCTGGTGTCATTGACGGACGAGTTCTTACATCTAAAATTTCCAAATTAACTGTTTTAGATGTAGGAGGCAGTTCAATCAATGATTTAACTGGAATTCAAGACTTTGTTAGTTTAGAAAAACTTATATGCAGTAATAATTATATTACGACATTAGATATTACAAAATTAACAGCTTTGACTTTTTTGGGTCTTTCCAATAACAAATTAACAACAATTGATCTCTCAAAGAATATTAAATTAGATTTGTTAGATATTCAAAGAAATGAATTGGTTAGTTTAGATGTTACAAACAATACCGCGTTAAAAACCTTTTATTGCGGTTTTAATAAACTTGCAAGTATAGATATTTCTAAAAATGTTTTATTAATCGATTTTTACAGCACTTTTAATCCAATAACAACTTTAGATGTAACGAATAATACAAAATTGAAAAGCTTAAGCTGTTCAAACGGTGCATTAACCGTTTTAGATCTTTCTAAAAACACGGAATTGCTTAGTTTAGATTGTTCCGGTTCAGGCATCAAAAGTCTAGACATTTCAAATTGCCCAAAATTAACTTCGTTCAAATGTAATGATGGTTCTCTGAATTCCTTAAATTTAAAAAACGGTAATAATATCAATTTTACTGTTTTCAATATTAAAAGAAATGATGGTCTTAAATGTGTTCAGGTAGATGATCCAGAATATTCTGATCGTTATTGGTTAAGTTTAAAAGATGCAACCTCTGTTTTCAGTAATAATTGTTATGGTTATACTTTGATTCCAGATCCAAATTTTGAAGATAAACTAATTGCTGAGGGCTTTGACAAAGATGGAAAAAACGGAAAAGTACTTACATTTAATATTTCCAGAGTTGCACAACTTAATATAGCGTCTAGCTTTATTACCGATTTAACAGGAATTGAAGGTTTTGTTAATTTAAAAATTTTATATTGTCCATCTAATCAATTAACAAATATAGATCTTTCTAAAAATTTAAAGTTGTTTAATGTAGATGTGTCATCAAATAAATTAACAAATCTAAATATTAAAAATAATACTGCTCTGACTGATCTAAAAGTTGATTCTAACCAATTGACAGGGCTTGATACGTCAAAAAATTTAGCATTGGCTAATTTTTCGAGTGCTTTTAATCAGATAACACAATTAGATTTTAGCTTAAATTCTTCTTTAAAAAGTTTAAACTGTTCAAATAATAACCTGACGAGTTTAAATTTAAAAAATAACAATAATAACATTTTAACCACTCTTGATTTAAGAACAAATCCATCTTTAAACTGTATTTTAGTAGATAATAAAGCCTATTCTGACACAAACTGGGCAACTAAAAAAGATGCTTCGGCAAGCTTTAACCATTCAACTTGTGATGTTTATACTTTAATTCCTGATAATAAATTTGAATCTAAATTAATTGCTCTTGGAATTGATTCCGGCAATATCGATGGAAAAGTGTTAACCGCAAACATTAGCGCAATAACTACTTTGGATGTATCTGCAAGTTCAATCACAGATTTAAGGGGAATTGAAAATTTTACCTCGCTAAAAGAGCTAATATGTTTCGAAAACAGAATAACCAGCTTAAATCTTTCACAAAATTATGATCTGACATATTTAGATGCCGATAAAAATGCTTTAACGATACTAAATCTTTCTAAAAACACTTTATTAACAGATTTAATTGTAAGCAATAATAATTTATCTTCTATAAATATTTCTAACAACATTAATCTTGTTAACTTCAATTGTGCAAGCAATCAACTTCTTACGATTGATGTATCAAAAAACACAAAACTAGTTAGTTTTAATTTTAATGGAAATCAATTAAAAACACTAGATATTTCTAAAAATACTGCCTTAACAACTTTAGATTGTGGAGCAAATCAATTCGCATTTTTGGATTTTTCAAAAAATACTACTCTTATCAATTTAAATTGTAGTAGGAATAAACTTGAATATCTGAATTTGAAAAATGGGAAAAACAATCTTTTAATCGAACCCGATTTCAAAAACAATCCAAAACTGACTTGTATTTTAGTTGACAACGCTTCTTATTCTGATACAAATTGGGCTAGTGCAAAAGAGGATATTGCTAGTTATAATGAAGTTACTTGTTCAATTTTAATTCCTGATGCTTATTTTGAAGACAAATTAATTAGACTAGGTATTGATAAAGATGGCAAAAATGGTCAAATCGCCATATCAAGTGTCTTAGGTGTAACTTCTTTAAATGTGGCAAGTAGCTCAATAGCTGATTTAACAGGAATTCAAAGTTTTAAAGATTTAGAAATTTTAAATTGTGGAGGCAATAATCTAACAACTTTAGATTTGTCAAAAAACACCAATTTAAAAGAATTGAGCATGCCAATGAATAAGCTGACAAATATTGATCTTTCAAAAAACACAGGTTTAACAAATGTAACTTGCTATTCTAATCTTTTTACAAATCTTGATTTTTCTTCAAATGCGACGTTACAGATTTTATCTTGTGACAGAAATAAGATAACAAATTTAAATGTATCAAAAAATAGTCTATTAACTTATCTAAATTGCTCTCAAAATCAATTAACAGCCTTAGATGTTAGTCAAAACACTGCTTTGGTTAATTTAGACTGTTCAACAAATCAACTTACAAGCCTTGATATTTCAAAAAATTACTCATTAACATGGTTTCTGTGCAAGTTTAACAAAATTGAGATACTAAATGTCTCTGAGAATCTTAACTTAAAACAATTAATCTGTTCTAATAATAAATTAAAAAACTTAGATATTACTAAAAATAACGCTCTGACAATTCTAGAATGCAACACTAATGATCTGGAATCTGTAAATGCAAAAAACGGAAGTAATAAAAGTTTATTGAGAGCTTACTTTGCATATAATCCTAATCTTTATTGTATTCTGGTGGATAATGCTGCGTACTCGTATGCTAATTATACCTCATGGAGCAAAGACACACAAGCAACTTATTCTGACACTTTTTGTGATACTGCTTTTACCTTGATTCCTGATTCTAATTTTGAAGATATACTAATAAAAAATGAGATTGATACTGATGGGAAAAATGGAAAAGTACTAACCAAAAGTATTGCATCAATTACTTTTTTACATATTTTTTCGAGTTCTATTTCTGACTTAACTGGTATACAGGATTTTAAAAATCTTGAATCTTTAAATTGTGAAGACAACAATCTAACAAGCCTAGATGTTTCTAAAAACCTGTTATTAACTTCTCTTTACTGTGGGAAAAACCAATTGACAAATCTGGATGTTTCAAAAAATACTTTACTAACCGAGCTTCTTTGCAGTCAAAATCAATTAACAAGTTTAGATATTTCTAACAATACAGCTTTGAAACATTTACGCTGTGATAACAATCAGTTAAAAGATTTGGATATAACCAAAAATAAAGAATTTGGTACTTTATATTGCAACTCTAATAAGCTTGAAAATCTAAATTTAAAAAATGGAAACAACATTTCTTTATACGATACTAATTTTACGTTAAACCCAAATTTAACTTGCATACTTGTTGATAATGCCATATTTTCAAGTTATAACTGGAAAACAAGCAAAGATAATACTGCAGTTTACAGCGAAATTCCTTGTGAGAAAGCTTATACATTAATCCCTGATGTTAATTTTGAAAAAAAACTAATTAATTTAGGAATTGATACTGATGGAATAAATGGAAAAGTACTTACTTCAAGTATAGATAGCCTAATTTCATTAAATGTTTCTTCTAGTTCTATTTCTGACCTAACCGGTATTCAAGATTTTACAAATTTAGAATCTTTGAATTGTTCATCAAATAAATTGAGCACAATTGACCTTTCTAAAAACATCAAATTGACATCGCTGACAATCAAAAACAATTATGCTTTGAATCAAATAGATTTTACAGCAAATACCGCTTTAATTTCATTAGATTGTAATTCAACCCAGCTATCATATTTAGATCTTTCCAAAAACATTTTCCTGACAACTTTAGATTGCAGTTCGAACGTTTTAAGAAATTTAGATTTGTCAAAAAATACCAAACTTCAAACCGTAGACTGTAGAGGAAATAAATTAGCAGTTATAGATGTCTCAAAATGCACATCACTTACCTCTTTAATTTGTTATAAAAATGATTTGAAAAACTTGGATATTTCTAAAAATCCTGCCTTAATTACTTTAGATTGTTCAGGAAATCAATTAGAATTTCTGAATTTGAAAAATGGAAATAATCGTTCTTTCTCACAATCAAATTTTAGAGTTAATCCAAACTTAACCTGCATTCAGGTTGATGATGCCATTTTTTCAACAGATAATTGGTCAAATCTTAAAGACTCATCAGCGGCTTACAACACAAATTGTGCTGCTTATACTTTAATTCCTGATTCGAATTTCGAGAAAAAACTAATTGATTTGAAGATTGATACGGATGGTTTTAATGGAAAAATTGAAACGTTAAACATCATTTCAATTACTAATTTAGATCTTTCTAACAGTAATATTTTTGATTTAACAGGAATTGAAAAATTTACTTTACTTACATATTTAGATTGTAGCAACAATAAAATAACGACTTTGGATCTAAGTAATAATGTTTTACTAAAAACTTTAAATTCCTCATCAAATCAGTTAACAACTTTGGATTTATCTAAAAACCCAAATTTAACTATCATTTATTTGGTTCTAAACCCATTGACGTCCTTGAATGTTCAAAATGGCAATAATGAAAACTTTGTTCTGCCTTCAGAAAATGGTAAAAAAGCTGCTGCTGGTCTTTATACAAGCTTCTTGCAAAATAGCAAACTTGGTTGTATAAAAGTTGACAATGCTGCATACGCAAATGCAAATTGGTCTAAGATTAAAGAAAGCACTACAGTTTATTCTGAAACTTGCACATTAGGACTTGAAGATTCTGTATTTAATAAAGCAGCAATTTATCCAAACCCAACAAAAGGTGAATTGAATATTAAAAATGTAAGCTTAGAAAAAGCGAATGTTTACAATTCATTAGGGCAATTAGTTAAGTCATTTACTTTAAATTCTGCCGATGTAAATCATTCAATCAATCTAAGCGGTTTACCAAAAGGTGTTTACTACGTATATTTAATCAATCAGGACGCTGCTTCTGCAAAAAAAATAATCGTGGAATAATATTTCACTTTAGTTATACTAAAAATCCCATTTTCATTAAGTTGAAAATGGGATTTTATTTCATTAAAGATATATAGTCGCTTTACGGAAAGACGTAAAGAAATCTCGTTTATATTTTATACCCTTGCATAACAATAATTAATCAGCCTATGAAAACAAAACTACTCTTATTGCTATTTTTAGCAAATTTTTCTATTTATGCACAGACAAATTTAGTCCCAAACGGAGGATTCGAAAACTGGACCGGAGGAACGCCTGATAACTGGGCCATTTCTAATAATGTTGTTTCAAGCTCTGATGCTGCAACTGGACAGTATAGTGCAAAATTATCTTTTACCACTGCTTCTGCAAAAATCATTGCTCAGGTGCCAATGAAAGCAGGTATTACTTATACAGTGAAATATAAGTACAAATACCTTAGCAATAATTATGGTGGTGATCATCCTATTTCGCTAAAAATTTCTAAGGATGGAAGTGCGACAAGTATGTCAGGCAGCTCTTTTGCATCTAATAATTCATGGACACAAAAAGAAACAACTTTTACACCTGATTCGGATCTTTCTTATGATCTGTCAATTTCCATGTTTAGTTTTGACAGTGCTGTTTTTGATATTTTAATTGATGATGTTCAGGTTTACACCGATGCTATTTCTGAAGAATACACCCAAATTCCAGACGTTGCTTTTGAAAACAAATTAATCGCTCTGGACATTGACTCAGGCAATCCTGACGGACAAGTACTAACTTCTAAGATCTCTTCTATAACATCATTACATCTTGGCACTAGTGGCATTAAAGATTTAACAGGGATTCAAGGTTTCGTATCATTAGAATCATTATATATTGGTGACAATGAAATTACAACTATAGATCTTTCTAAAAATACAAAATTAATTGAGCTTTCTTATTATTCATTTTTTATAACAGGCTTAAGTACACTGGATGTTTCAAACAATACTTTATTAAAAAGTTTAACATGCTCCAGAAGCAACATAAAAACATTAGATCTTTCTAAAAATACCTTATTAAATAATTTAAATTGCAGTAACAATCAGAATTTAATAAGCATAGATCTAAAAAGTGGCCACAACAAAAACATCCTTGCGCTTTCTCTTCAAAATCCTAACTTAAAATGCATTCAAGTTGATGATGTTGCGTATACTAATGCTAATTGGAAAGGGGCAATAAATCCAGCTGTCACAACTTTTTCTGAAGATTGCAACAAAACTTTAGGCTTGGAAGCATCTGTTTTTGAGAAGGTAAATATATATCCAAACCCAACAAAAGGCGAATTGACTATTAATAATGTAAACTTAGAAAAAGCTAATGTTTATAATTCTTTAGGGCAATTAGTAAAATCGTTTAGCTTAAATTCTGCAGATTTAAATCATTCAATCAATTTAAGCGGTTTACCAAAAGGAGTTTACTACATATATTTAATCAATCAGGACACTGCTTCTGCAAAAAAAATAATCCTGGAATAAACAATACAATTTAGTTCAATTAAAAAATCCCATTTTCATTAAGTTGAAAATGGGATTTTTTTATGTTTTTTAGAAGATATCTTCGCAAGTAAAAACCTCTTTTAGTCTCACTCCTTTTTCTGTATGTTCGACTGTTATAATTTGATTGTGAGCATCGTGTTCCAAAAAAAGATAATAATTATTATCTGCCGCAGCATTTAAAAATTTAGCTTTTTCCGGCATTGTCAACAAAGGTCTTGTATCGTAACCCATAACATATGGAAGCGGAAGATGTCCGGCTGTTGCCAATAAATCGGCACAAAAAACTACCGTTTTATCCTGATATTGAATGTGCGGAATCATTTGTTTTTCGGTATGACCATCTACATAGAAAATTCCGAAACCTAATTCATTTGAAAAACCAAAATCACTTTCCGGTCTTTCAACAAAATTCAATTGTCCGCTTTCCTGCATTGGGATAATATTTTCTGTTAAGAAAGAAGCTTTTTCACGAGGATTAGGTTTTGTTGCCCAATTCCAATGATTTTCATTTGTCCAGAATTTTGCATTTTTAAAAGCCGGCTCATAAAAAGTTTTATCAGAATTCCACTGAACACTTCCGCCGCAATGATCAAAATGTAAGTGCGTCATAAAAACATCGGTAATATCATCTCGGTGAAAACCATATTTAGCCAATGATTTATCAATAGAATGAGATCCCCAAAGTGAATAATAACCAAAGAATTTCTCCGATTGCTTATCTCCCATTCCGGTATCAATCAAAATCAGGCGGTTTCCATCTTCAATAAGTAAACAGCGTGCTGCGATATCAATAAGGTTATTTTCGTCGGCCGGATTGGTTTTATTCCAAATAGTTTTAGGAACAACGCCAAACATAGCGCCGCCATCTAATTTAAAATTTCCGGATTCTATTGGGTAAAGTTTCATAAGAGTACATTTCTAATATTGAAAACAAAGCTAGGAAATCCAAATTCCTTTTGCTAGGCATTCTTAAAATAATGTTTCTCTCACAAATATACATTGCCCACAGATTTTACGGATTCAACGGGTTTTCGCCGTGTTTTTATTTTTAATAATTAGATTGCATTAATTAAAAGTGCTCTGTGTAAACCTGTTAGATCAGTTAAATCAGTGGGCTAAAAAAATATTTTTATTCCAAAGTAATTGAAGCACTTCCCATTATTTCTTGTTTGTCGAAGAAGTTGACAAAATAAGTTCCTTTTTTAAATGGATTTTCATCAGAATTTAAAATTCCGTAAAGATTTAAAGCTTTTCCCTGAAAATCTGCGGCCACAATAAAACTGTAAACCAAAGCTTTATCGTTTCCAAATTCTATTAATTTATTTTCACCAAGAACAGTATTTTTTTGGTCTAAAACCTGAATATAAAACACCTTTTTTCCTGTTTTGGCAACAGCATTTCCGTTAACCGAAAAACTTACTTTTAATTTATTAGTACTTTTTGCTCTATCTGTTTCCTGCTCTTTTCCTGATTTTTTTTCACGAAGGGCAATCACTTTAAAATTATTTAGAACTAGTTTAGAAGCATCTTTTATTGTTGATTCTAATTTTTTCTGCTTTAAAATTAAAGTATCATTTTCTGCCTTTTGCTTGTACATAACAACATTCTGAGACTCAATTTCAGTAAGCAGGCTTTTATTTTGAGATTTGAGGTTTTTTATTTCTGCAACTTTAGATGCCAATGCTGTCTGCATATCTGAAAGTTGTTTTCTAAAAATTTGAATTTGATTATTCGAAGGGTTTTCCGAAGCTTTTATAATTTCCATTAAATTTTCGACATTTTTCTTTTCAAATACCAATTGCTGCGAAAGAGCCGTTTTTTCTAAAATTGCAACATCATATTCTAATTTCAAAACATTCAAAGAATCAAGAATACTTTTTTGAGCAATGTATTCCTTATTGTTGTTGACAAGTTTAATTTTTTTATTACTTGCTTCTTCCTTGTCTGCCTCGTCTTTTAATTCTTTACTGAATATATAAAAAGTAGCACCTATTCCAAAAATAAAGAATATTGCTAAAAGTGCCCTGATCCATTCGTTTGTGTAATTTTTCTTCATCATTCATCACAATTTATTGCAAAAATACCATTATTTTATTCGACTAAACAAGTAGAAATACGGTTTTTTCGCTTATTTACAATAACTTAAAACACAGTAAACCAGTATTTTACAGAATCATCTGACTTTTCGTTCAAAAACAAAATCCCTTGTAAAATAAAAGTCACTCAATAAAGAGCTTTTATGCCAAAATAACTTCTGTCTATTTTAACATTTGTTATAATAATGTGAACCGTTATGGAAAAAGGTTTTTAAGTCGTATCTTTGCAGACAATTTCATTTGAACGTTGAAATTGGCATTTAAATTTTATGTAATAATTTGATTACTATTTAAATGCAGATTAAAATGATCTTTTAAAAACAAATACCATAAACAATGATAAAGGTTTCTGATACAGCCAAAAAGAAAATCATCGATTTGATGACAGATGATGGTTTTGACGCCGCAAGCGACTACGTAAGAGTAGGTGTAAAAAGTGGTGGATGCTCTGGTTTGTCTTATGATTTAAAGTTTGATAAAACCAAAGGCGATGATGATAAAATATTCGTAGACAATGATATACAAATTGCAGTTGAAAAAAAATCATTCCTATATTTAGCCGGAACAATTTTAGAATTTTCTGGCGGATTAAACGGAAAAGGTTTCGTTTTCAATAATCCAAATGCAAGCAGAACTTGTGGCTGCGGCGAATCATTCTCTCTTTAGTCAAAAGCCGAAAATCGTAAAGTCATAAAGACTAAATTGACTTCAAACTTTGGACTTTAAAACTATTAGACAATAAAAAATAATGAGTAAATACACAGAAGACGATTTAAAAATCGAACTCGAAACCAAAGAATATGAATACGGATTTTATACTAATATAGAATCTGAAACTTTCCCTATTGGCTTAAACGAAGAAATTGTAAGAGCTATTTCGCTTAAAAAAGAAGAACCTGAATGGATGACCGAATGGCGCATCGAGGCTTTTCGCGCGTGGAAAGAAATGATTGAGCCGGAATGGGCAAACGTACGTTACGAAAAACCAGATTTCCAGGCAATTTCTTATTATTCAGCTCCAAAACAAGTAGATCCTAATAAAACTCTGGACGATGTTGATCCGGAACTGTTAGAGATGTACAAAAAACTTGGAATTTCTGTTGATGAGCAAAAAATGATGAACAATGTCGCTATGGATATTGTTGTCGATTCTGTTTCTGTAGCAACAACTTTCAAGAAAACATTGGCAGAAAAAGGAATTATTTTCTGTCCAATTTCTGAAGCTATCAAAGAACATCCTGAATTAGTAAAAAAATATTTAGGAACTGTTGTACCTCAAAAAGACAACTTCTACGCAGCATTAAACTCAGCGGTTTTCTCTGACGGAAGTTTCTGTTATATTCCAAAAGGTGTTCGCTGCCCAATGGAACTTTCAACTTATTTCAGAATCAATCAGGCAGGAACCGGACAATTCGAAAGAACTTTGGTTATTGCAGATGAAGGAAGTTATGTTTCTTACCTTGAAGGATGTACAGCTCCAAGTCGTGACGAAAATCAATTACACGCTGCTGTGGTTGAATTAATTGCTCTTGACGATGCTGAAATTAAATATTCTACCGTTCAAAACTGGTTCCCAGGAAATAAAGAAGGAAAAGGAGGAGTTTACAACTTCGTAACCAAAAGAGGTTTATGCGAAACAAACGCTAAAATTTCCTGGACACAGGTTGAAACTGGTTCTGCTGTAACTTGGAAATATCCTTCTTGCGTACTTAAAGGAGATAATTCGGTAGGTGAATTTTATTCTATAGCCGTTACTAATAATTACCAACAAGCAGATACAGGAACTAAAATGATCCATTTAGGAAAAAACACTAAATCGACTATTATTTCTAAAGGTATTTCGGCTGGTAAATCACAAAACAGTTACCGTGGATTAGTCCAAATTAGTCCAAGAGCTGAGAATGCAAGAAACTTTTCTCAATGTGATTCTCTTTTAATGGGAAACAATTGTGGAGCACATACTTTCCCTTATATCGAAAGTAAAAATCCGTCTGCTAAAATTGAGCACGAAGCAACGACAAGTAAAATTGGAGAAGATCAGGTTTTCTATTGCAACCAAAGAGGTATCCCGACTGAAAAAGCGATTGCCTTAATTGTAAACGGTTTCAGTAAAGATGTATTGAACAAATTGCCAATGGAATTTGCAGTTGAAGCGCAAAAATTATTAGAGATTTCTTTAGAAGGTTCTGTAGGATAATTTAAAGATGGAAAATAAAAAAGTCATCATTTTAGGTTCTTCCAGAAAAAACGGAAACACAACGAAAATTGTGGATGAAATTTCTAAGGAGCATCACATCGATGTAGTGAATCTAAGTGATTACAATATTTCGTATTATGATTACGAAAGCAAAAATATAGACGATGATTTTCTTCCTTTAATAAGAAGAATATTGGAAGATTACGACACTTTACTTTTTGCAACGCCGGTTTATTGGTACAATATGAGCGGTATTATGAAGGTCTTTTTCGATAGGATTTCAGATTTAATCCGAATTGAAAAAGAAACCGGAAGAAAACTAAGAGGAAAGAAAATTGGAGTGATTACAAATTCACACGATAATGAAATCGAAGACAGTTTTTACATCCCGTTCAAAAAATCAGCCGATTATTTAGGCATGGAATATTTAGGACACGCGCATTTTAATGCCAATATCCTAAACCAACAAACAAAAATAGAATTGACATTTATATAAAATAAAAAAACAATGTTATCAATAAAAAACCTTCACGCCTCAATTGGTGATAAAGAAATCCTGAAAGGAATTAATATAGAAGTTAAAGCTGGCGAAGTACACGCTATCATGGGACCAAACGGTTCTGGAAAAAGTACACTTTCTGCGGTTATTGCAGGAAATGAAAACTACGAAGTTACTGACGGAGAAGTTTTCCTTGACGGAGAAGATCTTGCTGATTTAGCTCCAGAAGAAAGAGCACACAAAGGAGTTTTCCTTTCGTTTCAATATCCTGTAGAAATTCCTGGAGTTAGTGTTACTAACTTTATGAAAACAGCAATCAACGAAACTCGTAAAGCAAACGGACAAGAAGAAATGCCGGCAAACGAAATGTTGAAAGTAATTCGTGAGAAATCTGAATTATTAGAAATTGATCGTAAATTTTTATCTCGTTCTTTAAACGAAGGTTTTTCTGGAGGAGAGAAAAAAAGAAACGAGATTTTCCAAATGGCAATGTTAGAACCAAAATTAGCTATCCTTGACGAAACCGATTCTGGTCTTGATATCGATGCTTTGAGAATTGTGGCTAATGGTGTAAACAAATTAAAAAGCGACAAAAACGCTATTATCGTTATCACGCACTACCAACGTTTGCTAGATTATATCGTTCCTGATTTCGTTCACGTTCTTTACAACGGAAGAATTGTAAAGTCTGGCGGGAAAGAATTGGCTTACGAGCTTGAGGAAAAAGGATACGACTGGATCAAGGCAGAAAACTAGTTTACAGTTACAGTTAACAGTTTACAAAACTCATAACTTATAACTCATAACTTATAACTAAAGAAATGGATTTAAAAGAAAAATTAGTATCGTCTTTTATGGCTTTTGAAGAGCGTGTCGATGTACATTCAGATTTACATGACATACGCACAAATGCTTTAAAAAACTTCGAAAATAAAGGTTTCCCAACCAAAAAAGAAGAAGCTTGGAAATATACATCGCTAAATGCCATCTTAAAAAATGACTTTACGGTTTTTCCAAAGGAAGAAAATGCAATCGAATTTAATCAGGTAAAAAAATACTTTTTACACGAAATAGATACTTATAAATTAGTATTTGTTGATGGTGTTTTTAGTTCACATTTGTCTTCTACAACGCACGACGGAATCGACGTTTGCTTAATGTCATCGGCATTAACCAAACCAAAATATAAAATGATTATTGATACCTACTTTAATCAAATTGCAAGTAAAGATGACAGCTTGACTTCATTGAATACTGCTTTTGCGAGCGAAGGTGCTTTTATCAATATTCCGAAGAAAAAAGTAGCAGATAAACCAATTGAGATTATGTATTTCTCAACTGGAAATGAAGCGGCATTAATGGTTCAGCCAAGAAATTTGGTAATTGTGGGTGAGAATTCACATGTTCAAATTATCGAGCGTCACCAAAGTTTGAATGAAAATCCGGTTTTAACCAATTCGGTTACAGAGATTTTTGCTCAAAAATGTGCAATTGTTGATTATTACAAAATTCAAAACGACAATAGTGAAGCCAATTTAATTGACAACACTTACGTTTCGCAACAACAGGAAAGTCATGCTTATGTGCACACTTTCTCTTTTGGTGGAAATTTAACTCGTAACAACTTAAACTTTTACCATTTTGGCGAAAGATTGACAAGTACGTTAAACGGAATTTCAATTCTAAATGACAAGCAACACGTTGATCATTATACTTTGGTAAACCACGCAACTCCAAACTGCGAAAGTTTCCAGGATTATAAAGGAATTTTCTCTGATCGTTCGACAGGAGTTTTCAACGGAAAAGTTTTGGTAGAAAAAGAAGCTCAAAAAACAAATGCTTTCCAAAAAAGCAATAACATTTTATTGAGTGACAAAGCAACTATCAATGCAAAACCACAATTAGAGATTTTTGCAGATGACGTAAAATGTTCGCACGGTTGTACTGTTGGACAGCTTGATGAAACAGCAATGTTCTATATGCAGTCTCGTGGAATCCCTCAAAAAGAAGCTAAAGCTTTATTGATGTACGCATTCTCAAATGCCGTTATCGAAAGCATTAAAATACCGGAATTAAAACAAAGAATTACTAAAATTATTGCCATGAAATTAGGCGTGAATTTAGGATTTGATTTGTAAAAAGTAATTAAGCTAGACTTTGAAGAAATCTATCCGAAAAATTCTTTTTTCATCACTATTTATTTTGTTTGGAATTCAGTTTAGTCAAGCTCAGTTTTTTAAAAAATATGTTTATACCGAAGGAGAACTTGGCGCAATCAGCTCCTTTTTTGTAACTAATCCTGAAGGAGAAACTGTTCCATTTACTTTGGGCGGATTAAGCTTTAGAGGTGGCTTAGGAGTTCATGATGAAGAAAATAATTTGTTTTTAGGAATATATTCAGGATTCGAAGGTAATTTTAGACATTCCACTGGTATACTTCCAGTTTATTTAAATAGTAAACTTGCTTTAAATATAGCTGACGATAAAAAATTGCTTTTTTCGTTTGGCTATGGAAGAAGCTTTCAAATGGGCCCGGAAAATCTTAGTGGTTATTTAAAAAAATATTCTATTGCCTATGGCAAAGTTACAAGCAGAGACAACATTGAAACTTTTTTTATTGAAATAGATAATCATGGTTATAATTTTCCTGATGACGGAATTTCGGCTATAACTTTAAATTTCGGATTTGGATATACTTTTTTATAAAGAATAATGTAATTGCAAAAGGTTACACAAAGTTCGCAAAGGTTTATTACAAAACTTTGCGAACTTTGCACTTTATACTTGGCGTCTTTGCGGTAAAATTTTATTTTTTTACTGAAGCAATAACCTCTTTCAAAAACCCATTAAAATCAAAACTTTTATCACCTTCTCGCACTCCCATTCTCACAATCACCATATCCAAAGACGGAATAATCGCCACCATTTGACCTTGATAACCGCTGCAATAAAACATATCACGCGGAACGTCTGGAAATTTTCCTCCGGCGTTTAGCCAAAATTGCGCTCCATATTTTCCTTCAGAAGTATTAGTTGGTGTTGCCGTATATTTTACCCAGCTTTCGTCCAGAATCTGTTCGCCGTTCCAGTTTCCTTTATGCAGATATAATAATCCAAATTTTGACCAGTCTCTTGGTGTTGCCCATCCGTAAGATGAACCAACAAAGGTTCCCGACATATCTTGTTCGACAATCATCGAATTCATTCCAATTTTATCAATTACGGCGCTATACCAAAAATCAAGATATTCTTGTTGTGTTTTAAATTGACTTCTTAAAATTCTCGATAATAAGTTTGTTGTTCCTGATGAATAATACCAATGTGTGTTTGGTTTATATTTCGCCGGTTTATCCATTTGCACTTTTCCCATATCTTCAGATTGGAAAAGCATTTGCGTAGCGTCGCAAATTGTACTATAGTTTTCTTCCCATTCTAAACCAGAATTCATATGAAGCAAATCGTTAACCGTAATATTTTTACGCTCATCATTTTGCCATTCTTTGATTGGAGCTGGTTTATAAATATCGATTTTTCCTTGTTTGGCTAAAACTCCAAAAGCAGAACTTGTAATACTTTTTGTCATCGACCAACCTAAAATTTTACTGTCTTTATTAAAACCAGTATCATATTTTTCGGCGATTAATTTGTCTTTGTATAAAACGACAACGGCGCGGGTTCTTTTTGATCTTCCTCCATTTTTATCAAAAGCATTTTCAACTGCATTTTTTAATTTGGAGTAATCAACATTCGCGAAAGCAGAATCTTTTGGCTCATTATTTCCGTAAGGAAACGGAAGATTGTTTACCAATTTTGTTCTCTTTGGAAGTAAATAAGGTTTTGAAACATCAAAATCATCGTTAATCAAAATCGCTCCTAAACCTTCACGATAAATTGCTTTTCTTTCCTTAAGACCGTAAACTGTTGAAGAGGCAAACTTTCCGTTTTCATCAATTGAGTTTTTAGCCAGATCAATCATATCGATATCATTGTCTGTTTTTTGAATTAAATCTAACGGACGATTGTCTATAAAATGTCCGGATGCAACACTCTTAGCCGAAAAACCAGAAATTAAATCCAGTTTTGGATAAGTTGTAAATCCGAAATACAAAAAAGCGAGAACCACTAGAAGCAAAAGTACTTTAAGAAATTTTTTCATGATGATGTCAATATTTTTATTGCAATATAAATAATTTATGTTCACGATTTTAGAACTCAAATTATAAATCTGATTCGGATAATTCAGAAAATTGAATTGATTTTTACGGAATCAGCATTTACGCCTTGCTACAATGGTGCCATAAAAGGAAATTATAGAATTGCTGTATAAACAAATTTAGTTTTAGTACTTTTGTAAATAGATTTTTTCTAAATAAGACATGCTAGATATTCAAAAAATAAGAGCTGATTTTCCAATACTTTCACAAACTGTAAATGGAAAACCCTTAGTATATTTCGACAACGGAGCTACTTCGCAAAAACCACAAATCGTGATCGATGCAGAAGTAAAATATTATCAGGAAATTAACGCCAATATTCACCGCGGCGTTCACACTTTAAGCCAATTAGCGACTGATGCTTACGAGATTTCTCGTGGCAAAGTAAAAGAGCATATAAACGCAAAACATGCTCACGAAGTCCTTTTTACTTCGGGGACTACGCACGGAATCAACTTAGTTACAAACGGTTTTGCTTCTATTTTAAAACCTGGCGACGAAGTAATGGTTTCTTCATTGGAACATCACAGTAATATTGTTCCTTGGCAAATGTTATGCGAAAGAACGGGAGCAACTTTAAAAGTTATTCCGATTAATCAAAATGGAGAATTAATTCTTGAAGATTTTGATGCCCTTCTTTCAGAAAAAACAAAAGTGGTTACGGTTAATCATATTTCAAATGCACTCGGAATTATTAATCCGATAAAATATATCATTGATAAAGCTCACGCTGTTGGCGCTGCAGTTTTGATTGACGGTGCGCAGGCAGTTCCGCATTTAAAACCAAATGTTCAGGAATTAGATTGTGATTTTTATGCTTTTTCTGGTCATAAAATGTGTGGTCCAACGGGAACTGGAATTTTGTACGGAAAAGAAGAATGGTTAAATAAACTTCCTCCTTATCAAGGCGGCGGTGAAATGATTAAAGAAGTTACTTTCGAAAAAACGACTTACGCAGATCTTCCACATAAATTTGAAGCTGGAACTCCAAACATTGCGGGCGGAATTGTTTTAGGAACTGCAATTGATTATTTAAACAGTGTTGGCTTTGAGAATATTCACGAATATGAAACTGAACTTTTAGATTACGCTACAAAACGTTTATCTGAAATTGAAGGTTTAAGAATCTACGGGACAGGAAAAAATAAAGCTTCTGTAATCTCGTTTAATATTGATGGAATTCATCCATATGATGTTGGTTCAATTATTGACAAATTAGGAATTGCAGTAAGAACCGGACATCATTGCGCGCAGCCAATTATGAATTTCTTTTGTATTCCGGGAACGATTCGCGCTTCTTTTTCATTTTATAACACCAAAGAAGAAATTGACCAAATGGTCGATGCCGTTAAAAAGGCACAAACAATGCTAAGCTAACATCTATTTTTATGAGAATAATATCTTTATTGCTTTTAACGCTTTTTATCGCAACAGGCTGCTGCAGTCAAAAAAAGACAAACATGGCTACAACTCAAATTGAATATTCTGCAATGTCAAGAGGATATTACAAAAAGATTGTAGTTCAAAATCAGACTGTTTATGTTACAAACGGCAGAGATCAACAGCCTATTGAAACTAAAATTGACGATGCGAAATGGAACAAAATTGTTGCTGAATTTTCAAAAGTAGATTTAAACAAACTTTCGGCATTAAAAGCACCAACTGAAAAACGTTTTTATGATGGTGCAGCGATTGGAAATTTAAAAATAACTCAAGATCAAAAAACATACGAAACAGCAGGTTTCGACAATGGTTTTCCTCCAAAGGAAATTGAAAAACTGGTAAATTTACTGGTTGATTTTGCTAAAGAATAATTATGACAATTAAAGACATACAAAACGAAATAATAGACGAATTTTCGATGTTCGACGACTGGATGCAGCGTTATGAATACATTATCGAACTGGGGAAAAGTCTTCCGTTAATTAAAGAAGAATACAAAACCGACGAGAATTTAATCAAAGGCTGTCAGTCAAAAGTCTGGCTTCAAGGCGAGCAAAACGATGATAAAATTGTTTTCACTGCAGACAGTGACGCTATTTTGACTAAAGGAATAATTGCAATTTTAATTCGCGCTTTTTCTAATCAAAAAGCATCAGACATTATAAATGCTGATACTGAATTTATAGACGAAATTGGATTAAAAGAACATTTATCAGCAACTCGTGCAAACGGTTTGGTTTCGATGATAAAAAACATCAAAATGTACGCTTTGGCCTTTGATGCAAAAAACAAAAATTAAATTTCTTTCTGCCACGAATTTCACGAATTAACACTAATTTTTAAATTCGGGAAATTTGTGAAATTCGTGGCGAAAAAACAAATAACAAAATGGAACAAGAAATAGACACAAACGAATTAGGAGAATCAATCGTAAAAATTTTAAAAGGAATTTACGACCCTGAGATTCCCGTTGATATTTATGAGTTAGGATTAATTTATGACGTAATGGTTAATACAGATTACGAAGTAAAAATCCTGATGACGTTAACATCGCCAAACTGCCCGGTTGCAGAAAGTTTACCAAGAGAAGTTGAAGAGAAAGTAAAAACAATCGAACACATTAAAGATGTTGAAGTAGAGATTACTTTTGATCCGCCTTGGAGTAAAGATTTAATGAGCGAAGAAGCAAAATTAGAATTAGGAATGCTTTAAAATAAAGTGTTCAGTATTTAGTTTTTTAGTGTTCAGAAGTTACTGAATACTAAAAAACTGACCACTGCCTACTACAAAAATCATGGAAGAAATTATCAATAAAGTTGCCAATAGTGCTTTAGAAGTTTTTGATTTAGAGGATTATTATCCAAAAGGAATGCGTGTGCAAATTGACATTTCGCAATGGCTTTTGGAAGGATTTTTATTGAAAGAAAAAGACTTTAGAGAGCATCTTAAAAATCATGATTGGTCACAATACCAAGATCAATATGTCGCTGTACATTGTGCTACAGACGCTATAATTCCCGCTTGGGCATTAATTTTAGTAAGCGTTCATTTAGCTCCTTTTGCTAAAAAAGTAGTAAACGGAACTATTGAAGATCTGGATTCAAGTTTATACGAAGAAATTTTAAGCAAAATCGATTATTCGGCATACAAAAACAAACCGGTTATTGTAAAAGGCTGTTCAAAGAAACCGGTTCCTATGCGTGCTTATATTTTAGCAACGACTTATTTACAGCCCTTTGCCCGCAGTATTATGTATGGCGAAGCTTGTTCTGCTGTGCCTTTATACAAAGAATCTAAGAAATAACCTTCATTTTAAAGTAATATTCCCTTAACCTTCGGTTGTATTTTAGTATATTTGTTAATATACACTTAAACTAAACAACTATGAGAAAGCTGACGTTATTACTATTTATCTTAGCGAACTTTACTTTTGTTCAGGCCCAAAATTCAGAAAAAGAACTAATTCAGAATACCGAAAAAGCGGTAAAAAAAATAAACGATACAATTGAGGACGAAGGATGGAAAGCAAAAGGAACAGTTTCTCTTTTATTAAACCAATCCAGCTTCAATAACTGGATCGCAGGTGGTGAGGATAGTTTCTCTGGGACTTTAGGAATAAACTACGACTTCAACTACAAAAAAGACGATGTAACCTGGGACAATAAAATCCTTGCTTCTTACGGGCTTTTACAAACTAAAAATACCGATTTCGGAAAAAAGACTGATGACCGTTTAGAGTTTAATTCAATTGTTGGTAAAAGAGCTTTTGGTGAATGGTATTACTCTTTCTTTCTAAACTTTAGAACTCAATTTACAACGGGCTATATTTACGGTCAGGATGCCAATGGAAAAGAAATTAGAACCGAGCAGACTAAATTTATGTCGCCTGGATATCTTACTACTGGACCTGGTATTTACTGGTCTAAAGACGAAAACCTGAAAATAAACTTTGCTCCTCTAACTTCAAAATTCACTTTTGTAGACAACGCTTATACAAGTGGAATTGATAAATTTACTGGTCTGCCTTATGTAGATGGCGATTATTTTGGAGTTGACGAAGGTAAAACTATGCGTTATGAACTGGGTTTTTATGCTTCTGTCTATTACAAATTGGCCATTATGACGAACGTAACCGCAGAAAACACGTTGAATTTATATTCTAATTATCTGGAAGATCCTCAAAACGTAGACATCAATTACTCTTTAAATATTATCATGAAAGTAAACAAGTACTTATCTGCAAATTTAGCGTTCCAGGCTATTTATGATGACAATGCTTTTCAAGGTCTTCAAACCAGAGAAGTATTTGGTTTAGGGATTAATTTTGGATTTTAATTTGAAAGTCGAAACGCTTATATTTTACCGCAAAGAACGCAAAGATTTTATATGTTAAGTTTCATATAAACACAAAGTTCGCAAAGCTGGATGTAGATTAGCTTTGCGAACTTTGTGTTTTCTGAAAGATACTTTAATATAATCTTAGCGCTCTTTGCGGTAAATTAAATTAATCCTGCTCCTCTTCTTTCTCAACTGCATCCTTATAATCTGGATACAGAAATTTATTATATGGAAATCTTGTTATGTGAATCTGACGAACAGCTTCATAAACCGTTTCTCTAAATTCTTCAAAATTTTCTTTTTGAGTTGCCGAAATAAACAAGGCGTTATCTTCTCCCACATTACTCATCCAGGTTTGTTTCCATTCTTCAAGAGTCCAATGTTTTCTGGTTCTTTCGGTGATCAAATCATCTTCGTCAATGGTTAGATGTTTGTAAGCGTCGATTTTATTGAAAACCATAATGGTTGGTTTATCATTGCTCTTAATTTCCTGCAAGGTCTGATTTACAGATTCAATATGATCTTCAAAATCAGGATGCGAAATATCGACAACGTGTAAAAGTAAATCGGCTTCGCGAACCTCATCAAGTGTACTTTTGAAAGAATCAACTAATTGTGTTGGCAGTTTTCGAATGAAACCAACTGTATCTGAAAGTAAGAACGGAAGGTTTTTAATCACCACTTTTCGAACTGTTGTATCTAATGTTGCGAATAATTTATTCTCAACAAAAACATCACTTTTACCAATAGCATTCATCAAAGTCGATTTTCCAACGTTTGTATATCCAACAAGCGCCACACGAACCATTGCGCCGCGATTGCTTCGTTGAATGCTCATTTGTTTGTCGATTGTCTTGATTTTATCTTTCAATAACGAAATTCGGTCACGTACAATACGTCTATCTGTTTCGATCTCTGTTTCACCAGGACCACGCATACCAATTCCCCCTTTTTGACGCTCAAGGTGCGTCCATAAACCAGAAAGTCTTGGCAGTAAATAAATACACTGCGCTAATTCTACCTGTGTTCTTGCATAGGAAGTTTCGGCTCTTTGCGCAAAAATATCCAGAATCAAATTGGTTCTGTCAAGGATTTTACAATCTATAATTCGGGAAATATTTTTTTGTTGTGATGGTGATAATTCATCATCAAAAATTAAAGTCGATATTCCGTTTTCTTTTACAAAAAGATTGATTTCATCTATTTTTCCCGTACCCACAAAAGTCTTGGGATTCGGGCGTTCCATTTTTTGCGAAAAGCGTTTAATAACTTCACCTCCTGCAGTAAAGGTTAAAAACTCTAATTCGTCTAAATATTCATTAAGTTTTTCCTCACTTTGATTTTGAGTTATAATACCAACAATGGCTGTTTTCTCAAAATTTATAACTTCTTTCTCTAACATATCTTAAAATAAGCTACAAATTTAATCATTTGTATACTACTACAATTATAGAATTACGTTTTTAAATATTATTTAAAATGATAAACCATCTAAAAATCATGTTTTACAAAAGTATTTCTTTAATAAAACTTGATTTTTAAATGGCTTAAAAGGATTCAAAAAACTTTTTATTCGTAGATAAAAGTTTTTTCTGTTTTTACAATTCCATTTTCTTCAATCTGAGAACATGAAATTGGAAAATTTAATTTGTTGTATTTGTATTTTCGGCTTACCGCAACTAAAGCTGTAGACGAAGGACTAAAATTCATTTCGTTATTATATGAAATCGACTCAAAAGTAAATTCGTCTTCATGGTATGAAATCATTGGTACAATTACTTTATAATTATCTCCAAAAAGGCTTTGAACGATTAACTGATCTACCGATTTTTTATCATCATAAGTATACGTTTTAGAGATTTTATCTCCAACTAATCCTTTATGTTTTGATACATTATCGTTTACATAAACGTACTCGATTTTCCCGATAATTGCCTTGTTTCTATCACGTGAAGTACGTCTAACGATAGTACCGTTTTCAATGATATATTCAATATCTTCAACTAAATTTTGGTGATTTGTGCTTTTTTTAGTCGTTACTTTTACTCTAGCACCTTCATAAACAAACGATACAACTTTTGTAATATAATCCGGTCCTTCCTGATATTTTTTTACAAATTTTGTAATGTTGTTATCAGCATCATAAGTGTAATTGATAACTTCTTTCCAGTCACTTCCCACTTTATCTTTAACAGACATATCCAATAAACCTTTTTTGTTATAAAAAAAGTTCTGAATAACGTCTGAAGTTGTAATGGTTTGAAGTTTACCCTCTTTAAAGACCATTGTTTTATTTACAATTTCACCGTCTTTAGAATTTTGGTAATTTGTTTTTACAATATTGATCTGCTTCAATCTAACGTTTTCCTGACTCTGCATCAAGAATGGAAACACCATCATCAGGATGGCAATAAAGTAGGTTTTCATTTTGTTTTTGTATTGATTTGGGATGACCAAAATACAAAATTCTGCCAAAATTTGACAATTTAAAATTTAAAAAAACAGAAAATCAATTTTAGAAAATTATAAATCAACAACTTACATAAATACAATTCTTAATTCTCACCAAAAATCTTCACATCATCAACCATAAATGCACCATTTAGTGTTTTATCTTTTCCTGAACCCACATATCTAAAGGCAATATTTATAATTCCTGTATAGGCAGATAAATCTATTCCGCCAGAACTTATAAATTCACGAGTAGGAGTTGAAAGCGTTGGAACTTTTGCTTCTAATTTGGTCCATTTTGCCTTGGTCACACTTGAACCGTCAAAGTTTGTTGAGACATATACTTCGAGCGTATTTAATGGCGAATCGACTTTTAAATCATGCTGTGCGCTTCTAAAAGAAAGAACCGCATTTTTATAGCCCGTCAAATTAATTTTGGGAGAAACCAGCCAGGCAATATTTTCGACCGCTGTTGTACTTGTGGTATTAAATTCTGCATAACCATTTCCCGCATAAACCATGCTTTTCCATAGTTTTGTTGCTTTTTCTACAATGTTGCTCCAACCCGGAAGTGCAAAATTGACATTGTTTTTAACCGATTGAAAATCCTCTGCAAAAAATGGAACACTTCTTTTTCCGTTCATAACCACATCTTCTTCTGAACGAACCATTAATTGATAATCTGTACCAAACTTGGTTAAAATTCCTCTAACTTTCCCGCTTTCTTCCGGCACAAAATGATCTGCAAATTTTGCATAACTGCTTGTTCTAAAAATAATTTGATTTCCGGTTTTATCACGCAAGTTCCAGTTTGTTGATCCTCCAATATTATTCGATTCTTCAAAATAATGACGCCCCAATGCCCCTTCTGTAAATTCAACATCATTAAGTTCTATCAATGTGTTTAATTTACTATCGGATAGTGCATGTTCTATAGAAAGTGATTCAACCAGCTGATTTTCATCAATGATAGAACATGAAGCGTTTAAAACATTTTTATATTCATTTTGAGAAATTCTGCCTATTGTTGGATCGCCGGCGTTGTTCACATATAAACTGCCAATTCGTAATCCTCCATAGTACAAATCTGTAAACTGATTTTTAAGTTTTACATATACTTTATTCCCTATTCGATAATCGATATAAGTATTTGACACATCAATGGGAACGCTAAAACCAATGGCAGGAATTCCTTCAGAAGCTTTTGTCTGGAGTGAAATAGATTTAAAAAAATTCCCGCCTTCGTCACTCGAAACAACATAAGCTTCTATAATATCATCATACAAATATTGTTTAGCCGTATTGCTTGAAAGTTCATAAACTTTTTCTACCGTTTTGTTTACTTTAAAATCAGGCTGATTACATTCTAATTTTGGGTTTGCTATTTCTGTACTGCAGCTGTAGATAAATAATAATGATGAAGCTAAAAATGTATTTAAAATTATATTTTTCATGATAAATAGATTTCGATTTATAAACCGATTGTGAGATTTAAAAAATAGGTTCTTCCGTAACCGTAATAATATTTTGGACCAAATGATGGTGTTCCGCTGGATACATCTTGATTCAGTGCTCTAAAATTTGCATTTCTGGCCTGTTCAAAACCACCCGTTTTATACACTAATCCTAATGCATTATTAATGCTGGCAAAAAGCCCGATATACTTTTTATGAACGCGCCAGGATTTTCCGCCATTGATATTTAATAAGGTTATGGGATCAAATTTTTCTTGTTTTAATAATTCATTTCCTCGCTCAGAAGTTGCTTCGGGAAAAGGAAATCCATTTGCGGGATTAATGTAAAATTGTGATGTCCTTGAAATGGGTGAAACATCAATGTAATTATCGGTTAAATAATTAATATTAGCTCCAATCCACCAATATTTAGGATCTCGGTATTCCAAACCTAATGAGAGTGCATTTTGAGGCGTTCCGGCTTGTTTGTAATTTTTAAGATAGGCTTTACCAAAATCAAAAGCAGTCTGTGCTCCGTCTTTTGCAGCGTTTGCATCGTTTGTAATTGATACATTTGGATTGCTGTTGTAAATATAATTTCCGTAAGCGGCTGATAAAGTAGTTTTAAACGTTGACGAAATCTGATATTCAAAACTCAATTCTGCTCCTGTGTTTTTCTTATCTAAGTTTGTTAAAGTCTGACTGACAAAAGCATCTGTTGCGTCGTAACCCGCTCCGTTATCAAAAATTCCTTCGGCATAGAAAAAGGAAGTTTTCGATATGTTTTTAATCAGAGTATAAAAAGCTGTTAAACGTAATTTCAACTTTGGCGAACGATAAACATAATTGGCTTCGGCACTTGTAATGTTTTCACTTTCAATTCCATCAACTATATTATTATTTAAACGTGAATTTGAAAATGTGTTTCGAAGCGATGGCGCTCTGGTTAAATGCGCGCCATTAAAAAACAGCCATTGTTTTCCTGAAATTTTATAAGTGAAACCTCCTTTAAAACCAAAGTTTTCGAAAGTTACTTTCTCGCTTTTCCCTAAAGAAGTAGTTGGGTAAAGTCCGTTTTGGTACAATCCTTCTCTTTGATAATCAGAAACGGAATAGGATTGTGCCAAATAAAATTCAGTTTTATTGTATGAAAATTTAAACTGTGCAAAAGCATTAATTGTATTGGCTAAGAAATTATAGTTGTAGCCATAAATATCTCCTTTTACGACTTGTCTGTTTGGGTTTTGCAAGTCAGACTGTGAAAGGTCGCCTTTGTAAAATGGATCAATGTCTTCGAAATATTTCCCGCCAAGAAGATCTAGTAAATATTGAAAATTATGTGATTTTAAATTCTGATACGTAACTCCTCCATCAAAGGAAATATTTGGAGTTAGCTGCGTATTTAAGTTTGAATTTACTGCGAAAGTTTTATCATCTGTTCTGTCTTCATATAAAACATAATGGCTTTTTGCAGGTTCATAACCATTTTCGCCTGGTTTTTGATTTGCAGAATACATGGCGTTCCAGTCAATTTGCGAATTTGCCAGAAAGGTGAGTTTACTTTTTTCTGCATTTTCATAATCCGGCGTAAATGCTCCCGAAAATTCACCTTTGTCTTTTGCATAAAGCGAACTGAAATAACTCGGCATTTTTCTATAATAAACCGGATCAGGACTGTCGGCGTTTTGATAATCAATATTACTGTTTCCAACTTTCCCAAATTGATACATTACACTCGAATTCAGGTTTGTTTTTTCATCAATTTTAAAATAATGATTCAGCATGAACAACGGTTCTTCAACAGTTTTCACTCTTGCATTTCGCTTTTCGCCATTCTGAAATCCCCAATACGAATTGTATTTTTCGCTCATTAAACTGGTTACTTCGTTTGTATTTGGAGAATTTTTTCCGCGGGAATTGGGCGTATAAAATCCGGTAAAATTGAGTGAATGTTTATTATTGAATTTCTTCTCAACGCTCATAAAAAAAGAATCAGCATTGAAATTTGTTCCTTCAAAATAACCTTCATCTGCCCATCTTTTTCCTGCAGAAACTACATAAGCCCAGCCGTCAATATCCATTCCCGAAGCATAAGTTCCAATTGCACGCAAGCTGTAGGTTGTATTACTTCCTGAAAAGGTTAACTGTGCTCCTTTGCGATATAAAGAAGCGCGGGTAAAAATTTGCTGTGTTCCTAAAACACCTCCAAAAGTATAATTTGAAGTGGCCGTTCCAACCGAAAATTCCTGATTACGAAGTACATTATTTAGTCCGCCCCAATTGTTCCATTGCGGTCTGTCGTCGTAGATTTTATTCATCGTCATTCCGTTGAGCATCATGGTTCCGTTTTCACTGTCTAAACCACGAACTCTAAATCGGGCTTGACCCCAATTAAATGCCGATGCCTGCATAAAAGCATCTTTGGAAGATTGCAAAAGTCCTGAAGTCATTTCAGATGAACTATTATCATCAGACAAATCGCTTTCTAATAATGTGATCAGTGCAGCGGGAACTTCATCAGAATAAATATCTTCTAATTGTAATACCCCGAGATATATAATCTGACCAAAATTAGAATGAATTTTCAGCAGTAAATCTTTGCAGTCCTGACTGTGAATCAAAAGCAGCTGTTCTCCTTCTATAGGAGAACTCAATTCAAATTTGCCTCTTTTAGAAGTAAGTTTTGTTATAGAAGAATTTTGAATACTTACTACAACATTTTCAAGAGGATTTTGCGTTTTAGCATCAACAACAATTCCTCTAAAAACTGTTTCTTGTGCAAAGGCAAAACTAAAAGACCATAAAATAAAAAAGAGCACGTATTTTTTTACCATTAAAAATTCCAATTTACTTTGAAAATTGTTTTCGGATATTAATCTCCTATTCAAAAGATAAAATTGGTTTTTGGAAAAGAGTCTTGTCCGTAAGACAAGCAAACTCTAGGTTCAAATGTAGAAAAAAATAACGCTTAAAAAGAAATAAATTCTTACAAAAATAATTTATTTCATAAAGAAGTTTAAAAAAACATGGCGCAAATTAGCCTAATCCGTTAAATCTGTGGGCAATAAAAAATTAAGCAGTTGTTCGAATTTTTGAAACCATAAAGGCGATCAGAACACCAAAAATTCCAATAAAAGCAAAAGAAAACTGCAATCCGAAATTTTGAGCGATGTGACCAATTACAGGCGGTCCCATTAAAAAACCTAAAAAGCTTACACTCGAAACTATTGTTAAAGCTTCTCCCGGCGGAACTGTTGGGTTTTTTCCAGCCATACTATAAACGGTTGGAACAATAGTGGCAACTCCTAAACCAACTGCCATAAAAGCAATGGTACACGGAATAATATAAGGTAGAAAAACAGCTGTAAAAAGTCCGGCAGAAATCATAACTCCACTTATCTGCATGACACGCTCACGACCAAATTTATTGATTAATCCGTCGCCCAGGAATCTTCCGCCAGCCATCATAATCATAAAAGAAGTATATCCTAAAATTACTAATGGACCTGGTGCTTTTACTACATCTTTAAAATAAACTCCGCTCCAGTCAAACATTACACCTTCGCTTGCCATGCTGCAAAAACCAATTACACCAAGCCAAATTAAGGCGCTGTCTGGTTTTACAAAGATTTTTCTTTTCTCTGTATTATGTTTGATTTTTTCTTTGGCACGAATTAAAAATTTAAAATTAAAAGCTACCATTAATAACACAATTCCTCCAACAATCAGGAAATGATGTAATGGTGTTAAGTTTAAGGCCAGCATTCCTAAACCAACCAATGCACCTGTAAATCCGGCGAAACTCCACATTCCGTGGAAAGAAGACATGATTGTTTTTTTGAAAAGAACTTCGGTATAAACACCTTGTGTATTTACGGCTATGTTGGCTAAATTTCCGAATAAGCCAAATAAAAATAATCCAACCGATAACTGCAAACCCGTTGTGGCTAAACCTAAATTAGCCAGACACAAAACATACATTATTAGGGAGAAAACTAAAATGCGGTGACTTCCAAACTTCGTTACCATTTTTCCTGAAAAAGGCATGATAATTAATTGTCCCATTGGCAGGGAGAAAAGTATAGAACCTAAATCGCCTTCGGTTAAGTGAAGTGCGGTTTTTATATCCGGAATTCGACTTGCCCAGGTTGCAAAACTTAATCCCATTCCGAAATAAAACATTCCAACGGCAAAACGAATTCGGTTTAAATACGAAGCTTTTGCTTCTCTAAAAACTTTCTTGATTTTTCCTTTAGTCTGAAAAAGTTGTAGTGGATTAAAATTTATCAAAATGTATGCGTTTTGGGATTATATTATAAATGTACAAAAAACCTTTGTATTTACTTAAAGGTACAAATTGTTGAATTATTTACAACGTTATTGTTTATAAATAGCGGGGTTTTGCCCACAGATTTCTACGAATTTGCCCACGAGTTTTACGGATTAAACGGGTTTACACAGATGTTATTTTATTTTTACGCATAAAAAAAGACGCACTGCTGTGCGTCTCTACGATATATATTGTGTGCATTCTCTCTACAGATTATAAAAAATTAAACCAGCGTAAACCCGTTTAATCCGTAATCCCGATAGCTATCGGGAGTGGGCTATAAATTAATTACAGTACGCTGCGCGCTGCTTGCAATTGCTGCTTCGATAATCTGCATTACTTTTACGCCGTCTTGAGCGGTAACTGGTTCTGCAACATCGTTTGTTATAGAATTGAAAACGCCATCAAAAAAAGAGAAATAATTTCCCTGAAGTGTCGATACTTTTTCGCGAATTACTTTTCCGTCAATTTCAGTATGCAGAATTCCTTGTAAATCATCCGGTTCTTTTCCCCAAGATTCTAAGTTTGGTTTTTTACCAATTTTTAATTCATCTTCCTGAATGTCTCCACGATGTTTTAAAAAAGAACCTTTTTTTCCGTGAATGGTATACGCCGGATTTGCTTCTCGTACAAAGAAACCAGCTTTTAAACGTACTCTGAAATCGTCATAAATCAATAATAAATCGAACCAGTCATCGACTAAAGAGTTTTCTCTTGTAATTCTGACATCTCCAAAAACTGATTTTGGAGAACCAAATAAACAAATAGCCTGATCTATAATATGCGGACCTAAATCTTTTAAAACTCCGGCTCCGTCATTGGCGGTTTCTTTATGGGCTTTCGGACTTAATAACGGATTGTATCTGTCGAAGTGAAATTCGGCTTCTACTATATCTCCCAAAACTCCTTCATTGATTATTTTTTGAATGGTTTTGAAATCGCTGTCCCATCTTCTGTTTTGAAAAACGGCTAATTTTAATCCTTTTTCTTCGGCGATTTTGGCTAATTCTTCAGCCTCGGCTACAGTTGTTGTGAAAGCTTTTTCGACCACGGCATGTTTTCCTGCCAAAAGTACTTTTTTAGCATATTCATAATGTGTTCCTACCGGAGTGTTTACAATTACCAAGTCCACATCATCGGCTAATAAATCGTCGATTGAAGGATAACTTTTTACGTATGGATAATCTTCCTGAATTAGTTTTTTGCTTCTTTCCCAAGATCCTAATAATTCAAAACCCGGATGAATATCTAAAAAAGGCGCGTGAAAAACCTTTCCCGACATTCCGTATGATAATAGTGCTGTTTTTATTTTTTTCATTTTGTATGTTTTTTTTGCCACAGATTAATGTGATTAAAAAGGATTTTTTGTTTGCCACGAATTTCACTAATTATCACGAATTTTTAAGTTTTTCTAAACGCAATTATTTGTGGAAATTCGCGAAATTCGTGGCAAAAAAACTAAAAAAATCACTTTAATCTGTGCAATCTGTGGCTAATAAAAATTTAAATCTTAGCTCGTTCGTATTGTTTTGGCCATTGAATATCGCTGTCTAATTCTTTAGCGAAATCTAACGGTAAATTTGGATTTCTCAGTGATTCTCTGGCAAACAAAATTAAATCGGCCTGATTGTTTTTCAAAATTTCTTCGGCTTGTTTTGCTTCGGTAATTAAACCAACAGCGCCTGTCAAAATATTAGCTTCCTTTTTTACTTTTTCTGCGAAAGAAACCTGATAACCCGGACCAATCGCAATTTTTTGATGCGAAACCAGTCCGCCAGACGAAACATCGATTAAATCTACTCCTTTTTCTTTTAATATTTTTGAAAGCTGTACTGATTCTTCAGGATTCCATCCGTTTTCTGCCCAGTCTGTAGCTGAAATTCTAACGATTAAAGGCAAATCTGAAGGCCATTCGGTTTGAACTGCTTCTACAATTTCGAGTGTAAAACGAATTCGGTTTTCAAAACTTCCTCCATATTCGTCGGTTCTTACGTTGGTTAAAGGCGATAAAAACTGATGTAACAAATAACCGTGTGCGGCATGAATTTCTAAAACTTTGTACCCTGCTTTGACAACTCTTTTTGTTGCTTCTTTAAAATCGGAAATTACTTTTTGGATTCCGTTTTTGTCTAAAGCTTTGGGAAGAAAAGGTTCTCCGTCGTGATACGGAATCGCACTTGGCGCAACAGTCTGCCATCCGCCTTGAGCGAAATCTAATTTTTTATTTCCTTCCCACGGAGAAGAAACACTTGCTTTTCTTCCGGCATGTGCCAGCTGAATTCCGGGAACAGCATTTTGAGAAACGATAAATTCGTTGATTTGTTTTAGTTTTTCGATATGTTCATCTTTCCAGATTCCTAAATCGGCAGGAGAAATTCTTGCTTCGGGAGAAACCGCTGTGGCTTCCTGAATAATTAATCCGGCGCCTCCGCTTGCACGGCTTCCTAAATGAACCAGATGCCAGTCGTTTGCAAAGCCGTCAACTGCCGAATATTGGCACATTGGCGAAATAACAATTCTATTTTTTAAGGTGATGTTTTTTAAAGTTAAGGGGGAAAATAATTGTGAAGCCATGTTTGTAACTTTTAATGGTTTTGGACTACCAATAGATATTGACAGCCGTTTAAAAAGTAAAGTTACTGTATCTTGTTAAAACGAGAAATTGAAATGTTTATTAATTAACAAACATTTAAAACCTTATGTATTATATTGCGCTTTCAAATTAAAATAGAAACGCTACTTTTGTGCGTTAAATACGAACTAAAAATACAAAATGGATATAGTTATCAAACTCTCTCAATTTCTATTGAGTTTATCTTTACTTATTATTCTTCACGAATTAGGGCACTTTATTCCTGCCAAATTGTTTAAAACGAGAGTTGAAAAATTTTACTTATTTTTTGATGTTAAATATTCGCTGTTAAAAAAGAAAATTGGCGAAACAGAATACGGAATTGGATGGTTACCGCTTGGAGGTTATGTGAAAATCTCTGGTATGATTGACGAGAGTATGGACAAGGAGCAAATGGCACTTCCACCTCAGCCGTGGGAATTTCGTTCTAAACCGGCTTGGCAGCGTTTAATTATTATGCTTGGCGGTGTTACGGTAAACTTTATTCTGGCGTTTATTATATATATAGGAATGGCTTTTGCTTACGGCGATACGTATGTGGCAAATGCTGATTTGAAAGACGGAGTTTTTATCGAAAATCCTGCAATGCTTAAAGCTGGTTTTAAAACCGGAGACAAAATCATTTCTATTGATGGTAAAACGGTTGAAAATTTTGACAGCGACATGAATATGAACGTTATCATGTCGAAACATGTTTTGATCGAAAGAGACGGAAAACAACAAACGATTAATATTCCGAATGATTTTGTTGACCAATTATCTAAATATGAAAAAGGTTTATTGATTGGTATCAGAATGCCTTTTGTGGTGGGTAAAATTTCTGAAGATTCAGAAAATACTTCTTTAAAACCAAAAGATATCATTGTAAGCCTGAATAATCAAAAGATAAAATATTTTGACGAAGCTAAAGCTGTTTTAGAGGCTAACAAAGGAAAAACCATTCCTGCTGTTGTTTTACGTGATTTAAAAGAAACCCCTATTACGGTTAAGGTTTCTAAACTAGGAAAATTAGGTATTGGTGTTGGCGGTTTAGGAATCGAGTCTTTAGAAAAATTAGGTTACTATAAAGTAAGTACGAGAGAATATAGTTTCTTTGAATCTATTCCGGTTGGAATTCAAAAAGGAAAAGATCAGTTAGTAGGTTACGGAAAACAATTGAAAATGATTTTTAATCCTGAAACAAAAGCTTACAAACAAGTGGGTGGTTTTGCAGCGATTTACAACATTTTTCCGAGTTTTTGGAGCTGGGAAACATTCTGGTCAATCACTGCTTTATTGTCAATTATGCTTGGAGTTATGAATTTATTGCCAATTCCGGCACTTGATGGCGGACATGTGATGTTTTTATTGTATGAAATTATCAGCGGTAAAAAACCGAGCGATAAATTCCTTGAAAACGCCCAAATGGTTGGCTTTGTACTACTTATAGCACTGCTTTTGTTCGCAAACGGAAACGACATTTATAAGGCAATTATCAAGTAAAAAAATATTTTGAGAAAAAGAGTTAAAATATTTTTGAGAAACTAAAAATTCAATTATATTTGCACTCGCTAAAAAGAGCAACAACTTCCTCCTTAGCTCAGTTGGTTAGAGCATCTGACTGTTAATCAGAGGGTCCTTGGTTCGAGCCCAAGAGGGGGAGCAACTTTTTTTAGCAAACATATTTACCTTTAAGGTGATTCCTCCTTAGCTCAGTTGGTTAGAGCATCTGACTGTTAATCAGAGGGTCCTTGGTTCGAGCCCAAGAGGGGGAGCTTAAAAAAAGACGATCAAATGATCGTCTTTTTTTGTTTTTAACTGTTTTTACTCAAAGTTTGTCATTTCGACTGAAAGGAGAAATCGCACTCAAAGCTCTACAAAGATTGGCGATTTTGCATGTCGAATTACTAGTGCGATTTCTCCTTTCAGTCGAAATGACAAAACTGAGCCTACTTTCAAACATAGCCCGTGGTTTCAACCACGGGAAACGTGATACAAATCATAATAAAATATATTGTCCAATCATTGCGTTCCTGCGGTTGAAACCGCAGGCTATGTTTATTATATTGTGCAAAACCTTTTTTACGATTTAATTTCTTGATGTTTTTTAATCTCATTTATATTTATTCGATTTTTACTCCCGAAAAATTTCATTATATCTCTTCTCAATTAAATCATATTTCAAACACAGCTCCTGGTTTCAACCACGGGAAACGCTATACAAATTATAAAAAATGTATTACCCAAAAATTGCATCTTCGCGGTTGAAATCCCGGGCTATGTTTATAAATCCTATTAAGTCTTTTATAGTTTAATTCCTTGCCTATTTTATGTTTTAGACATTTATTGATTAAGGTTTTTGCTTTCAAATAATTTCATCATCTCTTCACCCTTTTCTTTTTCGTTTGTTGCTTTTAAACATTGTGCGTATCTGAAATAATAAATGGTGTCTAAATTTGCATCGAGCGTAAATAACTCAGTGTAATATTTAACGGCATCATCAAAATTACTTTCAAAATAGTACTTGTCAGCGACTTTTTTAAGCATATCTATAGATTCGTACCCTTTATCCAAAACATTGGCGTAGGTATCGAGAATATCTATTTTTACAAACTTCTCACTATAAGCCGGAGCTGTAACCTCAACTTCGACTGGTTTAATTTTTTCAGCAGTGGCATCTGCCATTGCTTTTGAGGGTAAAATTGTACTTTCTGTTCTTACTTTTGGTTTTTTATAAATTGGAGTTACCGTTCTGGTATTATTTGGACCGAGATCATTTGTATACACCATATCCAGTTTTGAAACTTCGTATTTTGTAGTTCTTTTTCCGAAAGGCATATTAATTACTTCTACAACCAAATACGATTCTATAACACGATCATCGGTTGGTTTGCTGTCAAATTTATAGGGCACTCTTCGTGAGTCTGTGTTTGCTACCATATAATTGGTTTGCTGAGCAAAACCACTTATTGAAAACAAACCGGCAAGAGCCGCAAAATGTAGTAAATATGTTTTCATAAGTAATAAATTAAAGTTGATACTCCGTAAAACACTATATAAAGCTACTGATTTCGTGACGTTTATGCATTACTTTGACCGTGAAGTGCTTATAAAGACGATTAAGTGTGCGTTTTGCTTTTTTGACCAACGCTAATCGTTTTTATAATTTTAGTTTTTAATTATTCGTTGTGCGAAAAATTGTATTTTTGTTTTCTCCCGAAATCGCAGCAAATTGTATCACACAAAAACATCTTGTATTTTACAGCAGAAATACTTTTTTCAGGAATTTTAAATATCTTTGAATTATGAGCACACTAACAAAACCAAATCATATAGGGCGAAAAATAAGCCGTATTCGTGAACTTCGCGATATGAAGCAGGAAGCTTTGGCGCAGGCTTTAGGCACGAACCAACAAACTATTTCGATTATTGAAAACAGCGAAACAATTGATGATGAAAAACTTCAGGCAATTGCCGAAATATTAGGCGTGACTGTTGAAGGAATTAAAAATTTCTCTGAAGAAGCGGTTTTAAATATTATTGGAAATACATTAAATGACGGAAGTGTTATTAATGGAAATGCATATCACTGTAATTTTAATCCTCTTGATAAAGTTATTGAACTTTATGAGCGTTTGGTTCAGGCTGAAAAAGATAAGGTTGAATATTTGGAGAAGTTGTTGAAAGGGAAGTAGGATTTCTATTTTTAAAAACAATATTCGTGTCGATTAGAAAAAAACCAACTATAACACCATAATTTAGAAAATTACAAATTCTCAAATAATAAATTATTTTTACAACAGGATTCTTACAAAAGAGAGTTTATTCACAACAAAATCTTTTACATAGAAATCTTAACTTTAAAAAATATTGACGAAACAAATATTCCAAAAAGAAATCAATCTTATTACTAAAGAAATTGAATTACTATCTAAGTTAGATTCTATTAATTCATATCTCCAACAATATAACTGGATTTTTCTTCATCCTTATAGCCAAGGCATGGATATTGGAATACTTCAAAGATTATCAACTGAAGCTGAAAATCCAAAGGAAGAAATTTTACATTTCTTTGCTAAAAAGTTTTTAGATTTACGCAATACAATTCATTTTATAGATGGTTTTTACTCTAAAAGACCTTTTTTAAAAGAATACTCTTCATCAATTGAGGAATCCGTAATTCTTTGCATTCAAAAAGATTTTAATGGCGCTATCAATGTCTTATTACCAGTAATCGAGGGCACTTTACGAAAATATTTAGTTTCAAAACAAGGGATTGAAAAAGAACAAGAAATTAATATTTCTAAATTATTAAGTGTTTTTGAATTAATGACAATTGATTATGTTGATTTACAAAAAAAATATCTAAAAAGACGGTATCATTCCTTAGTTACTATAAACAAATATTTTGACACAAATCAAGAAAAGCAAATTTTAAAAAAACACAAAGAATATTTTGAATTATGGATTAAACAGTTGAAAAATTATTTACAAAACAATTTATATTTAAACACAAAGCACAATACTGTTGTAACTGATTCTTTTAATCGTCATCTCATTTTTCATGCATTAAATCAAGATATTGAATACTCTTTTTCTAATTATTTGAGGTTATTTAATTGCATTAATTTTTTAAGTTGGGCAATAGGTGCTGGAGATGAAACATGTTCAATCCTATCTGAACTTGACGAAGAAGACATGAAAAGCAAATGGGCTGATTACTTTAATATATTAATTATTTCAGAAGCTCTCACAGAAACAAAAAACAATATCTATAAAAATCCTATTGTAAGTTTTAAAAAATATTTAGATCCAAAATATTTGAAAATACTTGAAAATCCTGAAAAACTAGTTAGGAGTGCAATTGAACTAAATCAATTTTTGAAGGCAAAATAAAAATGTTTCATAACATCGTATAAAACCATAGATATATCATTTTGTAAAAATATTATTATATATTTATTTTTATTTAAGATTTATCATGATACAAGAATTAATTTTAAAAGAATCTGCTAAAGAAATATTTAAATACGCAAGCAGTTTTCTAAAGAAGAATTTAGGCAAACTAATTTCAAAAGAAAAAGATATTCAAGATTCTTTGATAGAACACGTTCAAAAAACAAAAAATTGGTCTAGCGAAATAACTTTCAAAGATTTAAAAGCATCAAAAGATGTGCAACAAACATATATCGAATTAGATATGTATGTTTATCCACGTAAAATTAGAATGTATGAAAATGAAAACATACAAACTATTCCTCTTAATAAAATTTTTACTACTAGTAAAAATCATTTTGCAATTTTAGGACAACCAGGGGCGGGGAAAACTACCTCGATGAAATACCTTTGCCAATCGATTTTCTTTTCAGAAAACTCTATAGATTTAGAATTTAAATATCCAATCTTAATTAAACTAAGAGATTTTAATACTCCACGAAATAATAAAAATGATGCTGGGATTTTAATCGAATATTTGTATAATGTTTTTGGATTTTCAATCGAAATAAAAGACAATCAAAGCGAAGCAGAAATAATTAGAACAAAGCAAAAATTAGTACATTATATCGTTGAAAAGTTAAATGTTTTATTAATAATTGATGGGTTTGATGAATTAAGCTACAGAAGTCATAGAGATATAGTATTAGGTGAAATTATCGAGTTAGCCAACTATTTAGAAAACTCAAAATTAATTTTAACTTCAAGAACATCCGACTTTAATTATGATTTTGAAAACATAGATATATACGAATTATGTTCTTTAAATAATCTGCAAATTAATGATTTTGCAAAAAAATGGCTAAATGATGATCAAAAAGTTATTTCTTTCTTAAAAGAAGTATATAACTCTCCTTTTATCGACACAGCTGTCCGTCCTTTAACAATTGCACATCTTTGTGCAATTTATGAAAGAGTTGGCAAAATACCCGAAAAACCAAAAACAGTATATAAAAAGATTGTTAATCTATTACTTGAAGAATGGGATGAACAAAGAAACGTAAAAAGAATTTCCAAATATGCCGATTTTGAAATTGATCGAAAATTTGAATTCCTTACAAGTATTGCATATTTTTTAACGGTAAGTAGCAAAAGATCTATATTTTCAAAGTCCAATCTAGAAAGTGCATATTATAAAATAAATGAAGATTTTGGTTTAGAAAAAAAAGACTCAAAAAATGTGATGGAAGAATTAGAAACTCATACAGGTCTATTTCTTCAATCAGGATATGAATTTTATGAATTTGCTCATAAATCTTTACAAGAATATTTAACTGCAGAATACATCGTGCGATTGCCGACAATTCCAAACGAATTCATCATAAGAACTATTCCAAATGAACTTGCAATTGCGGTTTCTATATCTTCCAATCCAAGTCAATATTTTACCGAATTAGTATTTAGCAGATTAAACAATGTCAAATTAAGTTATCAATTCTATCAAATATTTTTAACTAGACTTATCATTGAAAAACCAGATTTTAATAGAAGTAATTTAGTTGGAATAGCTGCGTTTCAATTGTATTCAAACTATTTAGTTCGTAATAAAGATATGAATCAACTTAAGTTGTTCATCCAAGATGATTTAATTTTGGAATTTGAAAACACAATTAAAGCCATATTCAAAAGAAATCCTAAAAATCTCTTTCAAAAATATTATGATATCGTAAGTGAAGAAAGCTCTACTAATGGGACAAAAGTTGTTACAATACACAAGAAAAAGATGAATGAGATCTATTCTGAGTATAACGATATTAAATATCGAGAGTTACCCGATAAATTAGTATATCGAGATAGTTTTTTAGATTAATAAAAAAAGCGCCGCAATCCAAAGATCACAGCGCTTTTCCATTTCATTAAAAACCTTAAACTTCTTAAACCCCTAACTTCTTAGCAATTTCAGCAGGAATTCCGCCTTTGTTTACCATTAAGGCAGTTGTTTTATATTTTACGAAATTTTTGGTTACGAACAAGAAACCTTTATAGTCGTTTGTTTCTCCCCAAGAATTTTTTACGATATAATATTCTTTTCCGGTTTGATCTTTTGCAAGACCAATAATGTGCATTCCGTGGTCGTCTGTTGTACCGTAACTATCAAACGCAGCCTGACGCATTTCTGGAGTAATTTCCGGTTCTGCTTTTGGTCCGTTAAACATATCTGCTTTTTCTTCGGCAGTCATGTCGTCAAATTTCTTTGTTGGAACATATGCCACACCATTTTTCCAGCTAAAGCTTTTCTCACTTACGTCTGTTGCCCAAGCTACAGTATAACCTTTTTTCAAAGCATTGTCGATAACATCTGTCATGTCGTTTACTTTTACGTTGTAAACCTGATCTAAAGACCAGTTGTCCGGCACAGCAAGAACTGTTTTTTGGTAATATGGAGCAGTTGTAAACGAAGACATTTCTACATATTCATCAGGATTAATTCCTACCACTTCTTTAGCAAAAGACTGCGGTGTGTAGTTTTTTCCTTTGTAGTTGAAGTTATCCGGCACTTTTCCTAAATAAGAATCAATAACGGCAGCATACGCTTTTTGCCAGTTTGGAGTTAACTCTCCGTTTGGATTTTTAACCACCGCAGCCAAAACACCTTCGATAAGTGCAGACATTTCGGCAAATTTATTTTTATCTGTTCCGTAGTTCAAACCAGTGTAAACTTCTCTTGGTACGGTTCCGTATTTTTTGTACATATTAATTACGTCGTGCAGCGAACCTCCGTCACCTAAAGTGATCGCGCCGTGCATACGAACATAATTTACTCCTTTGTCAACATACACATTTCTTGCAGAAAAAACCTGAGAAAGCTCAACAGGCTGTTTTCCTAAACGAATCATTTCTGACTCTAAAAATGAGTTTGATGCATAACTCCAGCAAGTTCCTGATGAACCCTGGTTTTTAATCGACGTTGTTCCTAAGTTAACTACCTCAGTGAATTTAAAAGCTTCTTTACTTTTATCACTCGCATTTAGCTTTAAGGAATTTACTAAAATGTCCTGCGCAAAACAGCCACTTACACCAACTAAAAAAGCAGATGCCGCGAAAACTGATTTCATCGTATTTTTATACATAATCAAAAGATTTAAATAGTTACTTATTAGTAGCCTGTATTATATTTTTGTTACAAAAAAATTAAATATTCGGTAAATAAACTATTATTTAACAGTTAATGTTTATACAATGTTTTTATTAATCCTCAAAACCTTACAAACTATATAAAAACATAATCTGTTTAGAATCAAATCTTTTTTGATTTTATATGCAAATAAATAGTATTTTGGCTGTTGAAATGCCACGCTATAAACCCCAAAATGTACGAACTCGAAAAAGAGAAATACTTAGGTAATACTAAAAACATTTTTACAACCTCAAACGGAATTGCGGTTGTCGAAACCGAATATCAAAATAAGGTTTACGAAGGCTGGCATTCGCACAATAACGCACACATAACGCTTTTCCTGAAAGGCGGAACAACCGAAAAACGAAAAAATTTCAGCGAAACAGTTGGTCCCGGTTCGTTATTGTTTTACCACAGCGACGAACTGCATTTGAATCAGGATACGCTTTTTCCGTCCCGAAATATCAATATTGAAGTTGAAGAAAATTTGCTGAAAGAACTTCAAATGTCTGAGGCTGTGCTCGAAAAATCCATTCAAAATTCGGCATTTAGTAAATTTCTTATTCTAAAGATTTTTAAGGAAACGCTTACTGCCGATGCTTTTTCTGCCGATACAATTACGATGCTTTTTTCGCAGATGGCAAGTGCCCAAAATCATTTGGAACGATTTGAAAAAAGTCCGTTTTGGGTGAAAAGTTTACAGGAATTACTGAATGACTGCTGGAACGAAAACCCAAATCTGCAGGATTTGGCGACGGTTTTAAATTTAAATCCTATTACAATTTCTAAACATTTTCCTAAGTATTTTGGCTGTACTTTGGGCGAATACATGCGCCGAATTAAAATAAACCGTTCGCTTTCGCTGATACAATCTCACGAAAATAATTTAACCGAAATTGCCCTCGAATGCGGATTTGCAGATCAAAGTCATTTTATTAGAACGTTTAAAAGTCAAACGGGATTTCTGCCAAAACAATTTCAAAAATTATAAAGAGGCAAATTTCATTCTATTTTTTGTTTTCAATGCGATTTAACTTTGCTTCAAATTAATAAACCAAACTGATGGAAACTTTAACTACAAAACAAAAAATATTCAATTTCCCGTTAACCAAAATTATTTTAGGATTAATTGCCTGTCTTTTAATAATTAATATTGGGCAGTTCTTTGCGGGGAAATTATTACTGCAAACTTCTCTGGACAAAGATTATAGAAATCTTATAAAAGGAATTATTGTGTGCGGTTTAGCTTTGATAAGTTATATTGATTTTTATAAATATTATGAAAAAAGAACCATAACAGAATTAGCTCTTAAAGGTCTTGCCAAAAATTTAATCATCGGGATTTTAATTGGTGCGGCTTTACAATCGCTGACAATTTTGGTGATTTATTTTAATGGCGGTTATGAAGTTCTTTCTATAAATCCTTTTTCGTTTATCATTATTCCGCTTACGATTGCTTTTACGGCTGCTGTTATCGAAGAGATCTTAGTTCGCGGAATCCTTTTTAGAATTATGGAAGAAAAACTGGGAAGTTATGTGGCGCTTATTATTTCGGCACTAATTTTTGGCGCTTTGCATTTGGCAAACGAACACAGTACTTTGCTTTCTGCTTTATGTATTGCCATTGAAGCCGGATTGCTTTTGGGCGCGGCTTTTATTTATACCAGAAATTTATGGTTTCCTATTGCGATTCATTTTGCGTGGAATTTTATGCAGTCGGGAATTTTTGGAGCTATAACATCTGGAAATTCAAAAACAAATAGTTTACTGGTTTCAAAAATTCAGGGTTCTGAATTTATTAGCGGAGGAGAATTTGGTCCCGAAGGATCTGTTCAAGCTGTTATTTTCTGCACTTTGGCCGCCATTATATTATTGGCCTTGAGCCAAAAAGAAAATAAAATTATTAAGCCTTATTGGAGGAAATAGAGTTTTTTTTTGCCACGAATTGCACGAATTTCCACAAATTATATTTGAATTCCCGATATTTATTATCGGGAATTTTTATTTTACTTTTTTACTTTTCACAATTCACAACTAACAATTAACAATTATCGCAGCCAATTGCTTCCAAAAACAATATAATACGCCCAATCTTCGGGGCCTTTTGCTACGTCAACGCCCATGCGGAGTTTGAATTTTCGGGCTAATAGATATCTGAATCCGGTTCCGTAACTGTAGACAACGGGTTTTGCAAAGGCTTTATCCCAATCGTTAAAAGCACTTGCGAGGCCTCCGTAACCCATAAGACTCCATCTTCGGTATAAATCCCAACGCAATTCGGCTTCGGTAACTATACTGGTTTTTCCCTGATATCTGGCGGCGGGAATTCCGCGTAAATTGATTCCGGGCAATAGATAAAAAGGCGGACTCCCAAACGCCTGCTCTCCCTCTACCCTAAGCCCGCCAATTAATTTTTTTGTTAATGGATAAAATCCTATTGCCGATAAATTGACGCGCCAGGCGTCGTAATCGCTTCCTATTGCATCATCTGACCAAAAGAAATCTGACTGAAGCCGGATTCCTTTATCTGGTGTAAATATATTGTCGCGTCCGTCAAACTGAAGCGCAGCTCCCAGCTGACTTATGGTACTTTTGATATCTTTTGGCTGTACAAATGGCGGCGGAAGATCAACATCGGGCAGGTTTATTTTTGAGTTTAAAAAGAGGTATTGCGGCCCGGCGCTCCATTTTGCATTTCTAAATTGCTTTAGCCATTGTGTATAAAATATAGTTGATCTAAAATTGAGTTTAAATTCCTGATCTTTTGCATTTGGGATATTATTGGCATAAAAAGATAAATTCATATCGCCATAACCGGCCATAACACGATATAATATTTTAGGCTTTACCAAAGTTGCCGAACGAAAAGCACCTGCCATCCAGCTTTTATTTTCGGTATACATACCAATTCCTCCGGTTATGTCTGGATTTATAAACCGTTTTTTGCCGTTTTCGTCTACAACCGGAGCACGTTTTTTAAGAAAAACGGGGACGATTGCACCTCCAATTCCGCCCAGAGCCGGTTCTGTAATAACGGTAGGAACTACAATAAAACCGTGTGCGTAAATAATATAATTACTTAAATCAAAAGCTCCGTCAAGAGAGTCTTTTGTGGTAATATGCGGTTTTTGTGCTGTTTGTGCGTTTATATTTTGAAGAGAAAAAAAACACAAAGCAAAAATGAAAACCAGTTTTAGAAAAAGTTTTCTGTTTTTTATGGAAGAATCTGAATATGTATTTCTCATTTAAATCAATTTAAAATTATCGTATTCACTTAAAAAAACATCAACTTAAATCGTTTTGAGGGTTATTCTTTTTTCTCTTTTGCCAGACTGAACACATGGGCAAGTGTCAGGAAAAAAGTATTTCCCTGAAAACGGCTTTCGGCTCCAAATTCTGAAACCCAGCGAAGTCCAGCAGAAGTTTTGCAGCCTATATGGAAATAATTTACCTCAGCACCAACGCCTCCTATTTTGTCTTTGTCTGGTTCAAGAACTAAATTGCCAACAGGAATTTTATCGTTTGAAATTTTATATTGCAAATAGTAAATTAAACCTGCATTTAGTATTCCGCTTGGAGCAGTTTTCGCCGCATTGAGCGTGTAAAAGGTTTTTCCCAAGCCGCCTTCAACACTTAAAATGTCTCCGGTTTTGATATCGGTATCTTTCTTTTTTCCGTTTATTTCGTAAGAGGCTAAAGCAGAAAAATGAAATGTTTTTTTGTCATTAAAGTATACAGTTGTTCCGGCCGAAAATTCATTCATCAGCATTCCTAAACCGGCATTGTCTGAAGCTCCGGCAGTAAATTTTCCTGTTGGAAGATATAATTGGTAACTAAAAACAAAATCGGCTCTTTTGTTGTGCCAGCCTAATTGAATTGGCTGCACATACATGTCTGTAAAAGCGAGTGAATTTGTCGCATCAATACTATTTCCCTGAATGGTATTTGAGGCAAAAGCCAGCAAAATAGTAGCTCCATAATTGGCACCTAAAATTTTAAAATCACTTACATAATTGGCCCCAACTCCTGTTATAAACATCGTAATGTCTGGATTTGCAAGAGATTCGTCACCGTTTGCATCTCGCAGCGAACCTGCATCATACAAATAACCCGGCACGTAAATACTTAATGTATTTGCCGGAGTCTGAGTTCCGGATTGTAATCCCATTGCTCCAAGAATATGACCTCCTTTTAGCTGTGCGTTTCCTAAAAAACAAACGAACAGAAATAATAAGGTGAATACTGATTTTATGGTTTGTTTTGATTTCGTTTTCATGGTTTCTTCTTTAAATTAATGAGACTTTACAATCCATTTTTACAAACTATTTCAATTTGTAGACTGCTTAAAAAAATAAGAACTGCTTTTTTCAGGGTTAATCCTGATTACTCTAAAATATTCTGAAGGAGATTTTCCCGTATGTTTTATAAAAGCCCTAAAACAGGTTGTTCTGGATTTAAAACCAGATGCCCAGGCCATTCCTTCGAGTGAAAGATCTTTCCAGTCTGAATCGTTTATTTTTTCTTTAAAATATTCGATTCGTTTTAAATTGATATAATCCTGAAAGTGCAGGTTGAATTCTGAATTTATTAAACAAGAAAGATTGTTTACTGTAATTCCGGTTTCTTCTGAAATATCACGTATCACCAGATCTTTCTTTAAAAAGAGTTTTTTAGAGTCGAAAATGTTTTCTAGTTTGGCCAGATACAGCTGTCGTTTTTCGAGTGTTAACTCTTTTACTATTGGCAGTGAATTTTTGGTTTCCTGTGAGGCGTAGGTTCTCAAGTCTTCATTAACAAAATCTGTTTCATTTTCGTTTGTATCATAAAAAAGCTGCGGTTTAAAATACAGCCAGCCAACCGTAAATATTAAAACCGATGAAATAAGAATGTAGCAGGATAAATCTAAATTGTCTACATTATTAATTAAAAAGAAATGCACGAAAAGCGTTGAAAACAAAAACAAAATAACCAGATTATAAACTCTGATCCAGCCTAAAATTTTTATTCGCTGCAGATGATTTTCTTTAAATTTTTTAATGTCGTAATTTAAAATCATCATGGTCTGGCAAAATGCATACATAAGCCAAACGCTGAGACTTAACATTGAAAATGGATTTTTTGTTTTTACCGAAATATAGTCTATCAAATAAATATTGGTGTAATTTCCAATCCAGACCACAATGGTCAGGGAGAAATAAATGAGGAATGGCAGGAAATGAAACCAGTCGTATTTTTTATAAGATGAATTTGGGAATAAAATATTCCGCACGTATAAAAATGCACAGGGAGCTGCTAAAAAAATAAACGATTTTGTGATCATAAACAGATCCGGAAACTCCTTAAAAACATTTGCCGATAAGTAAAAATTATAGACGCTTACAAGTGCAAGACTAAACAAAAACAGTCCTAAGAAAAAACTTTTAGAATAATTTTTCTTTGAAAAAAGAACCATAAATGAAGTCGCAAATCCTACAATTGTAGCTATAAAAAAGAAAAGCGAAAGTACTATATCGGTCATACGTTTTAAGCTTTGATTAGTTTGTCCTTTTTCTTTGAGAAGGGGGATTTTCAAAGAAAATAAAATGTGCGATTATAAGCTGTACTTACTAAAATGGAAAGTACAGCCTATTAAAACAGTAGTTTTATGCTATTTTTTTACTGCGCCAGGAGGGAATCCTGCTAATATTTTTTTTACTGCGCCGTTAATAAATTCTTCAGGGTTATCTGGTTTGCTGTCAATTTGAGCATTTCCTACTCCCTGCCAAAGCAGTTTTTGTGTTTTTGTAGAAACGATATCAATTACTAATGATCCATCTACATAATCATAAGTATTAAAGGTTGTAGTACCACCGCCCATCATGGCTCCGCCGCCCCAATATCCGTATGGGCGATACATTCCCCCATAACCGTAGAAATTAGAATCGGCAGTAACTTGTGTTTTATTTTTTAAGATAGAAACAGCGTTTACTTTTAAATCAGGATTTGAACTTTCTGTAAATCCTTTTGCAATCATTTCAGCACGAATTGCTTTTGTTACACGATCTGCGTTTAATTCGTTTACCTGACCTTGTTGTGCTTTTAAATCGTAAACTGCAAAAGTTTTATATTCACTAAAATTTGCAGCATGATCATAATCTGTTGTAACATTAACTGTTGGGGAACAGCTGTAAATTAAACCCAATACTAACACTAACATTGGGATGATGCGAAGATTTGTTCTTTTAATATTCATTTTGTAGAATTTAAATTAATGATTAATTACTTAACTGGAATTATTAATTCTGAAAAATCTTGAATGAATGATAAAGTGGCTTTCACAATGCGTAAACTAAACACAAAGAACTAAAATACAGGCTTTTAACAAATATTCAAAGATAATCATTTTATTTAATTGACATAACATTTAGCAAAATATTCTTACTTATTTGAAATTGTTTTATTTATCTTATATTTCTGCAGAAACGGGTAGTTTTCCTTCTTTTATGGCTTTGATCATTTTATTATAATCTAATTCATTTTGATCTGCATATAAAAGGGAAAACTTCGAAATGGCATTGGCAAATTCATTACCATCGCCAATGTATCCGGATAATACAGATGGATCTCCGGAGCGTGCATGAGCTCTTGCAAGCGCCCATCCGCAGGCTTTGGCATAATCTGCCAGGTTTTCTTCTTTCATTATTTCAAGAACGGGTTTGACCTTTGCATCGCGAAGCTGACGGATGTAAAAAAATCTTCCCCTATCGTCATTTGTCCATCCTAAAAATATATCCGAAGCAGACTGCATCAGCTTTTGTCCCATTACAATTCGTTCTCCTTCATGATTGTATTTTCTTTTAGCTTTTACGTGTTGTTCTAAAACACTTTGTCTTGCTTCTTTAAACTGCAAAAAAATAGGTTCACCCGTGGCAGACATTAATAAACTAATTCCGCAAAGTGTGCCTACACTTCCTACGCCTACCACTTTTATGGCAAAGTCATGCATGGAATATCTGCTTAGCAAAACTTGTTTGTCTTCTGGCAATGATTCTATGTAGCGTTTATGAACTAATTCTGCTTCTTTCATAATTATCTTTTCATCATTTCCGGAGGAATGAAATATCAAGGGCGGTTCATCTTTTATTCGGGCGCGAACTCCATCCTGATACGTCATTTTTGCAAATTCCTTTTCGTGTGCCGTATATTCGGCTGCTTTTTTTATTCGCTTTTGATGAAATTCTTTTATTTCTTCATCTTTTCCGAGTTCGATAAGTTCGGCCAGATCAATATCAGCATACCAAATTTGAAGTGCCGATAATTTGCTGTAATCCAACATGTGTCTTTTGTAACTATCTGCCACATGCCAGGCAAATTCTTTATTGCTTTTATTAGAAAATTTGAGCCATCTTCCTGCAATAGCAAAACTTGCTGCCAAGCGTTTTACATCCCATTCCCAAGGGCCTTGAAAAGTTTCATCAAAATCATTTATATCAAAAACCAATTTACGTTCTGGTGTTGCAAATCCTCCAAAATTCATTAAATGGCAATCGCCGCAAAGCTGTAAATCGATTCCTGTGTTTGGCGTTTGTGTCAAATCTGCTGCCATAATTGCCGCCGCACCGCGAAAAAAGGCAAATGGAGATTCCATCATTCTTCTGTATCGAATGGGCAGCAAACTTTCTATTCTGCCAACACTGGTTTTTATCAAAATATCGATAGGATCTTCCCGATCTTCTGCAGCCTTATATTCCTGATGAGAAGAGCACGGGACATTTTTTCTGATTGCTGCGCCTTTCTCATAACGTTCTGCTTTTGATGCCAGTGGATCAAATAAAGTTTCGTTTTTATGTGTTGCTTTTTCAATCATAAAAATGATTCTTATTTTACTTCTTCAACATCTCCCATTTTCCATGTTTTGTCAAAAAACCCTTTCTCAGGTCCATAGAAACGTGCTAATAATTCAAATTTCCCTTTTGGATTAGTTGGAACCCAATTTGATTCTTTTCCTGCCGGAGCTTTTGCTCCAAAATAAATATCTACAGAACCATCACTGTTTTTTTGAAGTCCCGGCGATGTTGAAGCCCGGCTTGCATATTTCATTCCTAAAATAAGGGCGTGGGTTTCACGATCATAGACTGTTACGGACCAATATAGTTTTACCGGAACTTTTGCAGGCAAATGAAGTTTATACAATTTTGAGCCGTCAAATTCTTGTCCTTTATCATCTTTAATTGATATTAAATAGAATTGTCCTGTTCCTAAATGTTTGGCACTAAAATAGGCTATTGAATAAGCTATTGCTCTTTCACGTACAGGATAAAGATTTGGTATTGAATAATTACTTCCAATTGATTTTACAAAATCCTGCGAAACCGGCAATGCCCACTTGGTGTCATTATAAAAAGGTATTTTAAACGCATTTTCATATTCTGAATCAATCCAGGCATGTGCATCTTTTATTGCAGCATTTAAAATTTCCTGTTTTCTGGCATCGGCCTGAAAGGTTTTTCCTTTTTCAATTCCAATAGTTTTTAACTGATCAATCATTGCTATGTCACGATTTATCCAAGGTTCTCTTTGAATAAATTGATTCAATATTTCAAAAAAATGAAAGTTGTATGGAATGGTGTTACTAAATGGAACTTCTAACAAATCAACAAATGTTGTTGCGGGTGGATTATCAGCTTCAGAAAGCGGATATATCTTAACTTTTTTTCCGTAGTCAACCGCTCTTTTAATATCATTTGGACTTCCGTCTGTAAGATTTGAACGAAGTATGGCATATCCTGTAAAAGTTGAAGATGGCATGGGTATGTAACCTAACGGAACGGCATCTTTATAATTGGGCGGTAAAATGAGGTATTTGCCGCCTTTTCCTTTATCTACACCCGCTGGGCCAATATCTTCAATTGCCGTTTGCCAGCCATCATCTAAACTTCCTGTTAGTGATGAAACGCCATCAACCGGAGGAATTTCTAAAACAACAGGGCCTTGTCGTGTATCATAAAGCGGATTTACATAAATCACGTCTGGATTTGGGGTTAAGGTTTGATTTTTGGAACTGATTAATCCCGACCAATAAATAATTTGATTGTAATCGCCTTTTACTTTTACAAGACTTTCATGCAGTAATTCTGAATTAACAACGGGAATTCCCCAAATCACAGATTCAACTGCTCTATTATAAATAAGTTGTTCTTCAAAATCTGCAGGCTTAAACGCTGTTGTTTTTGTAGTATCGGCAGGAGTTGAAGTTTCGTTTTTTGTTGTAGAATTGGTACACGAGACCAAACAACTCATTATTATAATGGATAGATTTTTTAACTTCATGATTTGTTTTTTTAAGATGAAAGAAGCTCAAAAACGGTGTTATGAACCCGGAAAAACAAAGGCCAAAACAGCACGTAATCCCCAATCTGGTTTAATTTCATGTGGTCCTACAATCGGAATTAATGGCATAATGGCAAATTGAACGACCTGATCGCCCAATTTTGTTACGGCTCCTATATTAGGACTAATCGTAATTAAAGTTGTATTGCCTTCCCAATTTTGAGTAATTTCTGAGCTAATCCCTAAACTGGCGCCGCTTTTATAACTGTGAGAAAGAAATATCTGAGTGTAAAACTGATTGAAATCGGCGCGGTCTTCATTTCCGGCAACGGACCAAATTTGATTGGCAATAAAACCTACTGAAAGTCCTTTTCCCTGATGCATTACTAATACACTTGGACCAACTCCAAATTTTTCTGTTCCTAATAATTCATCTGTTGCAGTTGGAATTAAAAATGCGGGCCCAACTCCTAAAATAAGTCCTTTTGTTTTTGGAGCAAAAAAAGCGGTAACCGTTGCATCGCTTAATCCAAATTGATGTGTATTTTCTCCTGTAATGTCTCTTTGATCTACAACTGGCAATATATAGCGGGTAATTAAATTTAGATTTTCTGTTAATTTAAACGGAATTACCGGCTGCACATTTATTGTATATTTTGATCCGTTAAAAGGGCCAATACCATAATTTAAGTTATTCTGCAAAGGCACACTAATTAAGCTTGCCACGGGATTTGCTAATTTATCTGCTAGTTCCTGCGCACTTGCACCGGCTTTTGGCGCGGCTTCCTGAGCAGAAATAACAAAAGAAAAAGTAAAAAACAGAGTGCTGAAAAATAATTTAGGACTGATGTAATACTTGATTCGTTTCATAGCTGTTTTTTTAAGATTTTTAATTCCTCTAAAAATCCCAATGAAACAACTTTTGACGGGCAAAAGCTGCTTCATTTGAGATCCTAACTAATTCAAATTATTTATCTGCAAAAACTTTTTTCCAGTCGTCTTTTATGCTTACTACATGCCACTTATTTTTTGCGGCTGTATTTAATGATAAATTATCTTTTTCCTGATAGCTGTATTCTCTGATGGAATCATTGTGATTGATCAATAATTGAAAGGATGGATATTTGTTTCCCTGCGAATATTTCAGCATGGCAATATCTCCTGCGCCGCCTTCGTTTCCGCACGCAAAAACCGGACGCTGGCCTATATGCAGTTGTATACCAACCGGTTTTCCTTCTTTATCATTAAAATGATCTAAAGCAGATTCTCTCTGCACGGCATTTTTAGCATCATCATATTTGTATTTAAAAGAAGTTCCTACGACCTGATCTTTTGGAATTCCATAAAAATCCTGAGATATTGCTCTCACCACTTCAATTGTACCGCCTGTTACGATATAGGTTTTAAATCCGTTGGCACGGAGATAATTTAGCAATTCCAATTGAGGCTGATACCGTATTTGTTTTACAGGAATATTTTTGCCCGGATAGCTAGCGGTTTTAAAAAAGTCATTTACTGATTTTTCAAATTCATCTTCAGTCATTCCGGTGTGGGTTGCCGCGACAAGTTCTATGAGTGCTTTGTCTCCGCCTTTTTCAAAAAAGGTTTTGTCTTTTTCAACTACGGCTTTAAAAGGTTGTTTTTGTGCCAAAGCCGGATTGGCTCCAACCATTTTTTTTACCTGATAAAAAGCAAATAGTTCCTGAACATATGGTTTTTCAGCCCATAATGTTCCGTCGTTATCAAAAGTCGCGATTCTATCCTCTATCGGAATAAAATCGGGACTTCCTTTTTTGGTTACTTTTTCAACATAAGCAATAATGTCATCTTTTAAAGCACCTTTGTTCCAGCTGGGAAGCGGATCTCCCACTATAACGGCTGAACTGTCTTTAGGATTAACAGTTGTGGCGTCATCTGATTTATTTTTGCACGAAACCAGTAAAAATAAAAGCAGAGACAATACATATATTTTCTTATACATGGTATTGATTTTTAAGTTAAAGAGCTTGAACTAGGGGGTAATTCAAGCTCTGTTAAACATTATTTTTCTACTTTTTCTTTTTTGAATCTGCAGCTTCGTCTTCTTTTAATTTAGGCAAAACGTTTTTCTCTATGTATTTTTGTGCCTTAATATCTTTCATTGTTTCTTCCATAATCGTATAAGCAGAGAAACTTGGCGGAATTGATCTTGGAGGATATTCCTTAAATGTTTCTGCAAATACTACTACATCTTGTATTGCACCGTAAATTGACCCGACATGATTCATCTGCCAGTCCCAAAATGTATTTGAGGTAATATCAGCTCTTTCAAAAGGATCTTGAAATAAATTGAATGTTTTTTGCAAACGCAGTTTAGTAAACGGCTCAGCCCAAACTCCAAGTGTACCTTCCAAACGCTGTTCTGCAAAAACATATTTATAATCTCCTTCTCTTAAACCAACTAATAAACCATCATCATCTGTATAGAAGAATTTATCTCTGGCGCTTTTTGGTGTTTTGCCTTCTAAAAATTTACTTTGATCAAAACCGTCTAAATGGACTTTGTATGATTTTCCGTTTGCAGTGTAACCTTTTAAAAGTTTGTTAGTTAAATCTGGCTCACCAGCAATTGAAGCCAAGGTTGGCATCCAGTCATTATGGCTCATTAATTCGTTAGTAATAGTTCCTGGTTTGATATGTCCTGGCCAACGTACGATACAAGGTACACGGAAAGCTCCTTCCCAGTTTGTGTTTTTTTCTGAACGGTAAGGTGTCATTGCACCATCTGGCCATGTATTCATGTGAGGTCCATTATCTGTAGAATATACTACAATAGTATTGTCAGCAATTCCTAAATCATCTAAAGCTTTCAAAATACTACCGATAGTTTCATCGTGTTCAATCATACCATCAATATATTCACTATCGCCGTGCGTATATCTTCCTCTGTGTTCTGCTCTTACGTGCGTACGAAGGTGCATACGAGTAGCATTAAACCAGCAGAAAAATGGTTTACCTGCTGCATTTTGTCTTTTGATAAAATCAATTGCTGCGGCTGATGTTTCATCATCTACCGTTTCCATTCTTTTTTTAGTAAGCGCTCCGGTATCTTCTATTTTTTGTTTTCCGACTTTTCCAAAGCGAGGATCAACTGTGCCGTCATCTGCACTTGTGGCTGTACATTTTAATACTCCTCTTGGTCCAAATCTTTTCAAATATTCCGGATCTTTAGGATAATCTGGCAGTTCTGGTTCTTCTTCTGCATTTAAGTGATACAGATTTCCAAAGAATTCATCGAAACCGTTTACCGTTGGTAAATTTTCATTACGGTCTCCTACGTGGTTTTTACCAAACTGACCTGTTACATACCCCAGGCTTTTCATTATTCCACCAATAGAAGGATCTAACTGACTCATACCCATTGGAGCTCCTGGAAAACCAACTTTTGTAAGTCCGGTTCTAAGACCGTGTTGTCCCGTTAAAAAAGCAGCACGTCCTGCTGTACAGCTTTGTTCTCCATAATAATGTAAAAAACGTAATCCTTCATTTGCTAAACGGTCAATATTTGGGGTAGTGTATCCCATAAGTCCATCGCTATAGGCACTAATATTGGTTGTTCCAATATCATCGCCCCATAATACTAAAATGTTGACTTTTTTCTGAGCTTTCACCTGAACAATCGTGAAGCATACTAATGCAAAAAGCATTATGGCATTTCTAAATTTACTTTGTTTCATGGTAATAAGATTTGTTAATAATTCGTTTGTATAATGGTTTTATTTAAAATCGAATCATAATTTCCTACAATAAAGAAGTAGAAAATGTAACCTGTATTAGAAGCAATTTATTGGAACATTTAGCTGTTGACATTGAGGGAATTTGCAACAACTTTTTTTTAACGTTTTGTTAAGTATCTCAAAATTAAGCAATAAAAACACGAATAATCTTATTTTTAAGGCTGTAGGTTGTTGCAAATTATAACTTGCAACATGAAAATGGTTTTATTTTGCTCCATGATGTTTCAAATTATAACTTGAAACCTCAGGATTTATAAACTGAAGAATATATAAAGCAAAAAAAATCCACCCGAATGGGTGGATTTGATTTTAAAAATATCGTGATCTTAAAAGAAAACTATTCTATTTCAGAAACTCTCATGGTATTAACCATTCCTTTTTCTTTAATTGGCATTGCAGCAAGATTGATTAAATAATCTCCTTTTGATGCATATCCTTTTTCAACTGCAATTTTGTTTACATCTGTTACAGTATCATCTGTACTTTCTTCATTATCATAGAAGAATGATTTAACTCCCCATAATAAATTCAATTGTGTTAAGATTCTTCTGTTTGAAGTAAATACTAAAATATGTGCCGAAGATGGTCTCCATGCCGAAATTTGGAAAGCTGTATAACCACTATTTGTTAATGTACAAATTGCTTTAGCTTCGATTTCATTTGCTAATAAAGCTGCCTGATGACAAACTGTTTTAGTAACAAAACGTTTTGTTTTAATTTGTGGTGTATTTTGTGGAACACGAATTAGTGGAGAATCTTCAACAGCCTCACAAATTTGTGTCATTCTTTGAATAACTTGTACAGGATAGTTTCCTGTTGCCGTTTCTCCAGATAACATTACAGCATCTGCACCGTCCATTACTGAGTTAGCAACGTCATTTACTTCTGCTCTTGTTGGCGTTAAACTTGTAATCATTGTTTCCATCATTTGTGTAGCAACGATAACAGGAATTCTAGCCGTTTTTGCTCTGCGGATCAAATCTTTTTGTACTAATGGTACTTCGTGAGCAGGAAGTTCAACTCCAAGGTCTCCACGAGCAACCATTAAACCATCGCAATATGCTACAATTTTATCCATGTTCTCAAGAGCTTCCGGCATTTCAATTTTAGCAATAATTGGAATTTTATATTCTGAATGCTTAGCGATTAATTCTTGTAAATCTTGTAAATCGCGAGGAGTTTTCACAAATGAAAGTGCGATCCAGTCTACTTTTTGTTCAATTGCAAAAATGGCATCTGCAATATCTTTTTCAGTTAAAGCCGGTAAAGAAATTTTTGTGTTTGGAAGATTAACCCCTTTTTTAGATTTTAATTCTCCACCCTGAATTACTTTAGCAACAACTTCTGTTTTTTTATCTGTTGAAACAATTTCGAAAATCAGTTTACCATCATCAAGCAAAATACGTTCTCCAACATTTACATCATTTGGGAAATTTTGATATTTCATGAATGCTTTTTTTGCATTTCCGATAATATCTTCTGCTGTAGTGAAAGTAATTTCGTCACCATCATGTACAACCGTTCCTTCTTCCATTACACCAACTCTAAGTTTTGGTCCCTGCAAATCTCCTAAGATCGCTGTAGTGTAACCAAACTCTTCGTTCAGGCCTCTAATAATGTTAATTTTTTCTTTTACTCCTTCGTAGTCTGCATGCGAAAAATTGATTCTAAACACATTCACCCCTGCGTCGATCATATCCTTGATAATCTCTCTCGTACCACATGCAGGGCCTAATGTAGCTACAATTTTGGTTTTCTTGTTTGTTAACATTTTTTTTAAAAAATTAGATTGTTTTTTGATTTTATTTTATTGGTATCCACAGCATAAATTGCTGCAATACTTTCTATTGAATTTAGTTGTTGCTGAATTTCTGAAAAATCGACAGCTTCCTCACTGTTATCGATTTTCAGGAAAAAATCTACTTTTTTGAATTCAGGAAGTAAATGAATTGTTGTAGAAACCTCACTTGTTTCATTAGAAAACAAATTCTGGAAATCATTTGTACTCACAGAAATGATCTCATTTTTATTCTGAATCAAATTCCACGATACAGCTTTCTCAGAATCATAATAATAAAATCTCGAAAAATTTGCCTCACCTTCTTTAGTCTGAGCATGGATCTCGTTTTTGCTCTTACTTAAGTTAATCGGAAGGTTCTTATTGATAAAATAGGCCAGTCTATAATCTTCTAATGAAGTATGAATTGCCATTAAATAATAATCAATTTCGTCAAATTCGTCTAAATCCAATCTATGAATAGCCATGTCATGAAAAATCAAGTTGTAAATATACTATTTCTAACGGAGCATCAATAGTTATAAGCAGCTTGTTTTTGTTAATTTATAAACGAAAACGATTTAGCATTAAGAAAATTACATCAAAATTGTAATTATTTCTTATCTATTTTTTCCTGAAATGCAAAATATGCTCTTTGTGAAGCTTTCTCTTCTGCTTTCTTTTTTGAGGTTGCCCGCGCTCGTGCGATTACCTTATCGTCTATACTTAATTTGACACCAAACAAGCGTTGTCCGTCAATACCGTTATCTTCGAAAATGTCGTAATGAAAGATCCTCTTTTCTTTCTGACACCATTCGATAACTAAGCTTTTATAACTAATTACTTTTCCTTCAAGTCTTGCAATATCGACATAAGGTGTAATTACTCTTTTTTGGATAAATCTTTCACAATATGAATAACCTTTATCCAAATAAATAGCACCAATCAGCGATTCGAAAATATTACCATGAATATTTTCTCCAAAATGCTGAACAGGTACTTTGCTTTCTACAAAACGCACTAAATTCAAATCTTTGCCAAGTTCATTTAAATGTTCGCGGCTTACGATTTTTGAACGCATTTTTGTTAAATATCCTTCGTCTCCATTTGGCGCCTTATTAAACAAATGCGCAGCAATTACGGCACTTAGCATAGCATCTCCTAAAAATTCTAAACGTTCGTAATTTATAGGATGCCCTGCTTCATCTAATTTATTTGACGATCTATGGGTAAAAGCTTTTTTGTAAAATTCAATATTTACAGGCTGAAAACCAAGAATTTTCTGAATAGTGTCAAAAAAAATCCCGTCTTCTAGAGAACGGGATTTAGAAAATATTTTTTTGATAATATTCATATACGAAAATTAGTCAGCGATTTTTTTAAATAACACACAAGCATTGTGTCCGCCAAAACCAAATGTGTTACTCATAGCAACATTCACTTCTCTTTTTTGAGGTTGGTTTAAGGTAAGGTTTAATGCAGGATCGATATTCTCATCAACTACTGTGTGATTGATCGTAGGAGGAACAATACCGTGTTTCATTGCTAAGATAGAAGCAATAGCTTCAATAGCTCCGGCAGCACCAAGTAAATGTCCTGTCATTGATTTTGTCGAGTTGATATTGATGTTTTTAGCATGATCACCAAAAACGGCACTAATAGCTTTCAATTCAGCAACGTCTCCTAGTGGAGTAGAAGTTCCGTGAGTATTGATATGATCAACATCTTCAGGATTCATTCCAGCATCTCTCAGCGTATTTTTCATTACTGCAATAACTCCAATTCCTTCCGGATGTGGTGCTGTTAAATGGTAAGCATCAGATGACATTCCGCCTCCGCCAATTTCACAGTAAATTTTTGCGCCTCTTGCTTTTGCATGTTCGTAATCTTCAAGAACTAAAGCTCCTGCTCCTTCTCCTAAAACAAAACCATCTCTGGTTGCATCAAAAGGTCTTGAAGCTGTTTCCGGACTTTCATTTCTTGTAGACAAAGCGTGCATAGAGTTAAAACCTCCCATACCGGCAATGGTAATTGCAGCTTCAGAACCACCAGATACAATAATATCACACATTCCTAAACGAATGTAGTTGAAAGCATCAATTAATGCATTTGCAGAAGATGCACATGCAGAAACTGTAGTATAATTTGGTCCCATATACCCGTTACGCATAGAAATATGCGCTGGAGCGATATCGGCAATCATTTTTGGAATAAAAAACGGATTGAACTTTGGAGTTCCATCACCTTTTGCATAATAAATTACTTCTTCCTGGAATGTTTCTAAACCTCCAATTCCTGCTCCCCAGATAACCCCAACTCTAGTTTTGTCGACATTATCATCTGTAAGTCCAGCATCTTTAATAGCTTCATCACTGGCAGCAACTGCATATTGAGCAAATTTATCTAATCTTCGAGATTCCTTGCGATCCATGTAATCTTCAATATTGAAGTTTTTCACTTCGCAGGCAAATTTCGTTTTATGCTTCTCTGTATCATAATATGTGATAGGAGCGGCTCCGCTTACCCCATTCACAAGTGCATTCCAATAATCCTGGATATTATTCCCGATAGGAGTAAGTGCACCTAATCCTGTTACCACAACTCGCCTTAATGTCATAAATTATGTATTTTGTGTCTTTAAACAAATAAAACCCACGCTTTCTTAACCGTTTTGTTACTTAAGAGCCATGGGTATTACAATATAAATATATCTTTTTGATTGAAAATCAATCGAAATTTAAATTTAAAAAAATAATAACACCCGACTCTTAAAAATTTCACATTTCAAAAATCAAATTCCAATTGGAATTTGGAATTTCAAAAATTGGGATTTTTAGAAATCGGGTGTGGTATTATTATTTTTTAGCTTCCTCGATATAAGAAATAGCTTGACCTACAGTAGCAATGTTTTCTGCTTGATCGTCTGGAATTTGAATATCAAATTCTTTTTCGAATTCCATAATAAGCTCAACAGTGTCTAATGAGTCAGCTCCCAAATCATTAGTGAAGCTTGCTTCTGTTACAACTTCGTTTTCGTCAACACCTAATTTGTCTACGATAATCGCTTTTACTCTTGATGCAATGTCTGACATAATCTTTAATTTTAGAATTTAATTTGTTGGCAAAAATAAAAAACTTTATTTTAAAACAACTATTTAGTTTATAAATGTGACACTAATTTATAAAATTAATTTCAAGAAAGGTCTTTTAAAGCTATTTATTTTCGATTTTTATTCCGTTTTTTGCATTCTCAAAATAAATTCTATTATGAAAAAAATTATCGTTTTTGCCTCAGGATCAGGAACTAACGCAGAAAACATTATAAAATATTTTTCGAACATTGAAATTGCAAAGGTCGTTTCTATTTTTACAAATAATGCTTCGGCAAAAGTTATTGAAAGAGCAAAAAATCATCAAATTCCTATCGAAATTTTCGAAAAAAGCGAACTTTTAGAAAGAAACGTATTACAAAAAATACAAAAAATCGACCCGGATTTGATAGTTCTTGCCGGTTTTTTATTGAAATTTCCCGAAAACATAATTGAGGAGTATCCAAACAAAATAATCAACATTCATCCAGCGCTTTTACCTAAATATGGAGGCAAAGGAATGTACGGAATGCATATACACAGAGCAATAGTTAATAATAAGGAAAAAGAAACCGGAATCTCGATTCATTATGTAAACGAAAACTACGATGAAGGCGGTATCATATTTCAGCAAAATGTTCTTTTAACTGAAGAAGATACTCCGGAAACGGTGGCTGAAAAGATTCATGAATTAGAGCAAAAACATTTTCCTGAGATTATTCATAGAATTTTGGAAGATTCAGATTCTAAAATTTAAAACCATATAAGTTATATAAGATAATTTAAGGCTGGCGTTTAAAAAATACTAAAATCGGAATGAACTTTTAAATAACCTAAGAAATATAAGACAATACTTTAAATGGACTTATATAACTTATATGGTTAACAAAAAAATAAAATGACCCAACACGAAGTACATATATATACAGATGGCGCTGCAAAAGGAAATCCGGGAAATGGCGGCTATGGCGTGGTCATGGAATTGGTTGGAACTCCGCATAAAAAAGAATTTTACGAAGGTTTTCGACTTACTACTAATAACAGAATGGAACTTTTGGCTGTAATTGTTGGTTTAGAAAAACTGAAAAAGCCAAATATGAAAGTCCTTGTAATTTCTGATTCTAAATATGTAGTCGATTCTGTTGAAAAAAAATGGGTTTTGGGCTGGGAAAAAAAGAAATTTGCCGGCAGAAAAAATCCCGATTTATGGAAACGCTTTTTAATTATTTATCGTAAACATCAGGTAGATTTTAAATGGATAAAAGGTCACAATAATCATCCACAAAATGAACGCTGCGACGAACTTGCCGTTATGGCATCAGCACAGCCCAAGCTTTCTGTTGATGTTTATTACGAAACCATTGGATCTAAAGAATAACAAAAACGCGTTTAAAACAATTGCTTTAAACGCGTTTTTTAATTACTAACTTAAAATCTTTACATACTCTACTACTCTTTGTCTAAATCTTTTGCGGTTTTAAACCCTACCAAAAGCCCAATACCAGCCATTATAAAAATAATTGAAGGATAAACTGCACCATCGTTAAGAGAAGTGTAAGTTGTAATAATCAAGGCAAGAAAAATTCCAACTCCACTTCCTATTAATAAGAAAGCAAGATTTACAACAAAAATTTTCCATGCTGAACCTCCATTTATCTTTCCTTTTAAAAAGATGCTGGCATCAACTCCTTTTTCTATAAGAGCCAAACGCTCTCTGTTTCGTGTTGAATAAATAAGATAGACAATCCCGAAGATCATCAAAAATAAACTAAGCGGTACTAAAACTTGTGGTCCCATAATTTTATGTTTTTATTAATTGATTGATACTCCATATGACGAGGCTTTTTAAATTCAGGTTACAAGAAAATTAAAAAAATTTAAATTTTTAAATTTCAAACTCCAAAACTTGCTGATTATCAGTTAATTTTGAGTTTTATTAAAAGTATTTAATAACAAATACGAGTCGTAATTGTCATTTCGACGAAGGAGAAATCTCCTCGAGAAGCTCGTCAAAGATTTAGACTCTCGTTGCGGAGTTACTTGTGGATATTTCTCCTTCGTCGAAATGACAAGAATACGTGAACAAATTGTGAATATAAGTTTTTGACAAAGTTCTATACTTATATATATATGTATATATAATCAAATTGAAATTTGGAATTTTAATATTGGATTTTCCATTTAGAATTTGTGCTTTTAAAAAAATTTAGAATTTATTTTAATTTTCTTGTAACCTGAACAAATAAACTGTCGTCCTATATAATATGAGTACATTAAATGATCAGCATTATATCGATAAAGTTCTGCAGGGACAAACCAATGCGTTTGCCGTGCTGGTAGATCGTTATAAGAATATGATCTTTACTTTGGCACTCAAAATGGTAAAAAACAGAGAGGAAGCAGAAGAAGTTTCACAAGACACTTTTATCAAAATTTATAATTCGCTCAATAAATTTAAGGGTGATTCTAAGTTTTCAACCTGGATTTATAAGATTGCTTATAATACTTGCCTCGACAGATTAAAGAAAAGCAAAAAAGAAGATTTGAATATTTCGATAGATGATTTTTCATCTCATTTGATCAAAACGATGGATAATGCTTTAAGTGCTTTAGAAGATAAGGAACGAAAGCAAACCATTCAAAATTGTTTAAATTTGTTACCAAGTGAAGAGAATTTCCTGCTGACTTTGTTTTATTTTGAAGATCAAAACTTAGAAGAAATTGGCAAAATCATGAGCATCAATGCTAATAATGTCAAGGTAAAATTATTTAGGAGCCGACAAAAATTAGCCGTAATTTTAAAAAAGCAGTTAGAACCAGAAATAGTAGAGTATTATGAAAGAGGAAGATAAAAATATAGAAAATCTTATTGAGAAAATGATGGCTGAAAATACGCTTCAATCGCCATCTGCCGACTTTACTTCAAATATAATGTCAAAAATCCTTGCTGCCGAAGAAGTAAAAGTCAAACCTTACAAACCTTTAATTTCCATCTCAACATGGATTTTTATTGGATTTGCTTTGGCTCTTTTAGCTATATATAATATGTATTTTGCCGGAGCAGAAAATAATTTAGAAATAGGAAAATCGTATACCGATAAAATTTCGGCAATTGTTTCTGGTATTCATATTTCTAAAACTATATTGTATGCTATTTTAATTGTTCCTTTTATGGTTTTAATTCAAATTGGGGTTTTGAAGAATTATTTTGATAAGAAGTATCAGTTGTAGCGTTATTGTTTGAACGAATCTTCTCTTTTAATTATAGAATATCTAACATGGATATCATCAAAACTAACATCATATCGGTTTAAATATAATAAGTAGCTAATTGTAGCATATTCTTCTGATTGTATAATTGATTTCTTCAATTCAATTTGATTTTCCCTATTTGATCGTTCAGAATATTTCTTTAAAAATTTATCAAATCCTAAGGTCGAATATTCTTTTTCGATTTTTTGATTTAATTCAAAATATCTTGCAAGCATTATTTTTGGATTCGTCTTGACAAAGACATAATTTTCATCTAAAACAACTTCCAAAAACTCTTTAAAGCTTTTAAATTTGGTTATATAGTAACGTTTGTAGGATTCATATAAATAACTAGAATTCGTTATAAAAATTTCATTATTATATGTACGAATGTATAAATCAAAGGAATTATACGGAGTAGGAATTGCAAATCCATCTTTATTATTACCCTGATAAACCAATTTCTCAATCATTTCTTCAGAAAAATTAGGCTCTTTTCTTTCGCAGGAAATCAAAAGACACAACAACATTAATATGATTACGTTTTTTTTCATAAATGGAATTTGATGTTGAAACAAATCTAGCAAAAATATTAAGCGATTTTTTCAAAATAAAACTTGCGATTTAAATTCGGAAAACATATTTTAAGCACTCTCAAAAACCAAATATAATTCATTCATTTACAATGGAATTAGCCCCGAAATCGATATCTTTTTTTTAAGAAAATTTTGAGAACCTAAACCGTTGCAATATTGTAACTTATAGAGTATCTTTGCACCCTAATTCGAAATTCATAAAATGAATAAATTATTGATTGTTGGAACGGTTGCTTTCGATGCGATTGAAACTCCTTTCGGAAAAACAGATAAAATTTTAGGTGGTGCTGCAACATACATTGGTTTATCAGCTTCATTTTTTAACTTGCAATCGGCTATCGTTTCTGTAGTTGGCGACGATTTTCCACAAGAACATTTAGACTTATTAACTTCAAAAAATATTGATATCTCTGGTATCGAAATTGTAAAAGGCGGTAAAACGTTTTTTTGGAGCGGTTTATACCACAATGATTTAAACTCTAGAGATACATTGGTTACTGAGTTGAACGTTTTAGCTGATTTTCAGCCAAAAGTTCCTCAAAACTATAAAGATGCTGATGTTGTAATGTTAGGAAATTTACATCCGTTAGTACAAAGCAGCGTTTTAGATCAATTAGAGAAAAAACCAAAATTAGTTGTTTTAGATACAATGAACTTTTGGATGGACTGCGCTCTTCCGGAATTATTAGACGTTATTAAACGTGTAGATGTTATTACAATCAATGACGAAGAAGCAAGACAACTTTCTGGTGAATATTCATTAGTAAAAGCAGCGGCTAAAATCCAGGATATGGGACCAAAATATGTGGTGATCAAAAAAGGAGAACATGGCGCACTTTTATTCCACAATAGAGAAGTATTCTTTGCACCAGCTTTACCGCTAGAAGATGTTTTTGATCCAACAGGAGCTGGAGACACTTTTGCAGGAGGATTTTCTGGATTCATTGCACAAAGCGAAAACATTTCGTTTAACAATTTGAAAAACGCAATTATTTACGGTTCAAATTTAGCTTCGTTCTGCGTAGAAAAATTTGGAACTGAAAGGATGGAAACATTAAGCAAAGCAGAAGTAGCGATTCGATTACAGCAATTTAAGTCGTTAACTCAGTTTGACATAGAAATATAATGCCCAAAAGCCTCGATAACACGGGGCTTTTTTTATTACGTTAATACACACAACTTACAACAACACAAAATACAAAAAACAATGAGCGACGCTTTAAAACACGAATGTGGTATAGCCTTAGTTAGACTTCTCAAACCGCTTGAATATTATAAAGAAAAATACGGAACTGCTTTTTACGGAATTCAGAAAATGTATTTGATGATGGAAAAGCAGCACAACCGTGGACAAGACGGAGCTGGTTTTGCAAGCATCAAACTAGATGTTGAACCTGGGCAACGCTACATAAGCAGAGTTCGTTCAAACCACTCTCAGCCAATACAAGATGTTTTTAAACAAATCAATGAGCGAATCAGTGAAGAGTTAAAAGCACAGCCTGAAATTGGTGAAGATGTTCAAAAAATAAAATCGGAAATTCCATATGTTGGCGAATTGTTTTTAGGACACGTTCGTTACGGAACTTTCGGAAAAAACAGTATCGAAAGCGTTCATCCATTTTTACGTCAAAGTAACTGGATGCACCGTAACTTGATTTTGGCAGGAAACTTTAATATGACGAATGTTAAAGAGCTTTTCGAAAACTTAGTTGAATTAGGACAGCACCCAAAAGAAATGGCTGATACTGTTACGGTAATGGAAAAAATTGGTCACTTCTTAGATAAAGAAGTTATGCAATTGTACCAAGACTGTAAAGCTGAAGGTTACTCAAAAAGAGAAGCTTCGCCAGTAATTGCTGAACGTTTGGATATTGCAAAAATATTAGCCCGTTCTGCTAAAAACTTAGACGGAGGTTACGCAATGGCCGGATTATTAGGTCATGGAGACGCTTTTGTTTTTAGAGATCCAGCCGGAATTCGTCCAGCATATTTTTACCAAGATGATGAAGTCGTTGTCGTTGCTTCTGAAAGACCTGTTATTCAAACTGTATTTAATGTTCCGTTTGAAAGTGTTCAGGAAATCGATCCGGGTCACGCTTTGATTATCAAGAAAAACGGAAAAGTTTCTATGAATCAAATCTTAGAACCAACTGTAAAGAAAGCTTGTTCGTTTGAAAGAATTTATTTCTCAAGAGGAAGTGATGCTGAAATTTATCAGGAACGTAAAAACTTAGGTAAATTAATTTTACCTGCTGTTCTTAATGCAATTGACAGTGATACAGACAATACTGTTTTCTCTTATATTCCAAATACAGCCGAAACTTCATTTTATGGTTTAGTCGAAGCTGCTCAGGATTTCTTAAATCAGAGAAAAAACAATTATATTCTAGAAAATAGAAATACACTTACTGCAGAAACGCTTCAGGAACTTTTAGCTGTAAAAATACGTACAGAAAAAGTGGCTATTAAAGATGCTAAACTTAGAACCTTTATTACTGAAGACAGCAGCCGTGACGATTTAGTGGCTCACGTTTATGATGTTACTTACGGCGTAATTAAACCAGAAGACAACTTGGTTATTATTGACGATAGTATTGTTCGTGGTACTACATTAAAAATGAGTATCATTAAAATGATGGACCGTTTAAAACCAAAACGTATTGTTATTGTTTCATCGGCTCCACAAATTCGTTATCCAGACTGTTACGGAATTGATATGGCAAAACTTGAAGGACTAGTTGCCTTTAGAGCTGCTTTAACGTTATTGAAAGAAAGAAACTTATATCATATTGTTGACGAAGTTTATGCTAAATGTAAAGCACAGGAAAATTTCGCAGATAAAGATGTTGTGAATTACGTAACAGCAATTTACGATCAATTTACACCAGAAGAGATTTCAGATAAAATTGCCGAGATGTTAAGTTCTCCTGAAATTAATGCCGAAGTAAAAATTATTTTCCAAAAAGTAGAAGATTTACATATTGCGTGTCCTAAAAACTTAGGAGACTGGTACTTTACAGGTGATTATCCTACCCCAGGAGGAAACCGTGTTGTAAACCGTGCGTTTATGAATTTCTACGAAGGAAAAGACGCCAGAGCGTATTAAAAAAGTATTAACAAAAGGTTAATTTGTGCATTTCATCGGTTTTTTTTGCCGTTTATCCTGTTTGTTTGGTAAAAATGAAAAGCTACAATACTTTTGGGAAACCATAACATTAGTAGGTTAAGTTTATGGTAGATTTGGGGCAAAAAGGGTGGAAGAGATTCCACCTTTTTTATTGGAATAAACTCAAGTATTTCTCCTTTAAGTCATTATATTCATTTCATCGGATATATTTACCTTTCATCCGAAAAATTTTCTTAATAAAAATAACTGTCATACATTTATAAAACCATAACATTAGTAGGTTAAGTTTATGGTAGATTTGGGGCAAAAAAGGTGGAAGAGATTCCGCCTTTTTTATTTTCTTTTTTTAGAGAAGAAAAAAGAATAAAGACTAGACTTATAGATATAAAAAAAGACGAGTACCATTTGGCACTCGTCTTTTCTCTTTATTCTTTGCTCTATTTTCTTATTTGTCTAAAGCATATCTTCTAGCAACTTCTGTCCAGTTAATTACACTGAAGAAAGCCTCAATATAATCTGGTCTTCTGTTTTGGTAGTTTAAATAATAAGCGTGCTCCCAAACATCCATTCCTAAGATTGGAGTTCCACCATTACCAGCAACTTCCGGCATTAATGGATTATCTTGATTTGGAGTACCTACAACTTCTAATTTTCCTCCTTTTAATACTGTTAACCAAGCCCATCCTGAACCAAACTGAGTTGCTCCAGCTTTAGCAAATTTTGCTTTAAACTCTTCGAAAGTTCCAAAAGAATCTTCGATAGCAGCTAATAAATCTCCTGTTGGTAATCCTCCTCCGTTTGGAGACATTACTGTCCAGAATAAATTGTGGTTGTAAAAACCTCCACCATTATTACGAACTGCAGCGTTTGATTTATCTAGGTTGATTAAGATATTTTCGATTGTTTTTCCTTCTAAATCAGTTCCTGCGATAGCAGCGTTAAGATTTGTAGTGTATGCATTGTGGTGCTTTGTATGGTGGATTTCCATTGTACGCGCATCAATATGTGGTTCTAATGCATCATATGCATAAGGTAATTGTGGTAATTCAAAAGCCATGATATAAGGATTTTTATGGTTTATAATAATTTATCCCAAATTTAGACATTTAACTTTGGAATTGAAAATACTATTTCGTTATAATTCAATTTAATTAATCGATTTATTGATTAATTAAAATATAAATAACTGAAAATCTTTATTTTCCATTAAAGGTTGTCATTGTATTTTCTAATCCGGCTGTTCCAAAAGATCTAATAATTTCAGCTGAAGTTTCTAAACGTTCTGGTAATTTTGAATTTTCGTCATCATTCCATTCTCCCAAAACATAATCTATCTGCTGTCCTTTTTTAAATTGATCGCTGATTCCAAATCTGAATCGGGTATATTGCTGCGTGTTTAAAACGAGATTAATGTTTTTTAATCCGTTATGTCCGCCATCACTTCCTTTTGGTTTAATTCTGATAGTTCCGAAAGACAAGTTTAAATCATCTGTAATTACCAAGATATTTTCTAATGGAATATTTTCTTTATCCATCCAGTATTTTACTGCTTTCCCGCTAAGGTTCATGTAAGTATTTGGTTTAAGCAGAAAGAACGTTCTTCCTTTAAACTTATATTCGGCCAAAGATCCTAGTTTTACGGTTTCAAATGAAAGACTTTCTTTTCTGGCTAAAAAGTCTAATACTTTAAATCCGATATTGTGCCTTGTGTTTACGTATTCGGCTCCGATATTCCCTAAACCAACGATTAAATATTTCTTCATATTATCTATGTTCTCTTCTTTTTGTGTTGATGAAAACAGTTTTGTTATCCATTTTATCATGTTTGCAAAAGTAAGATTAATTAGAGAATGTGCCAATTGGTTGATTGGATAATTATTTTTTAACAGCGAAGATTGTTAACAATGGCACACAGATGACGCGGATAAAACTGGTTTACACTAATTTTTACTTGTATGTTCAATATTGTCATCCTGAGCGATCCCGAAGCCTCGGGAGAAGGACCGCAAGATACTCGATAATCTAAATTTAATACTTTGTGCGGGCTTCGACTTCGCTCAGCCTGACAGCAATGAAAAAACTTAGTATCTCAACACCTTAGAAACTTAGAAACTCAAAAAAAAGCCCCAATCGTAAGATTGAGGCTTTTTGTATTGAGTTGAAAAAAATTATTTTTTCTTTCCTTTTGCAGGAGCTTTTGCAGCTTTTGCAGCTTCTTGAGCAGCTTTCATAGCAGCACGTGAAATTCTTACCTGAGCAACAACTGTGTTGTCTGGGTGCATAATTTTGTATTCTGGAGCACCAACTTTAGTAACGTATAATTTGTTACCCATTTCAAGTGGAGTAATATCCGCTTCAACAAAATCAGGAAGATTTTTAGGTAAAGCTTTTACTTTTAATTTACGAGTGTTTAAACGTAAAACACCTCCGGCAAGAACACCTTTAGATGTACCAACGATTTTCACAGGGACTTCCATTGTGATTTCTTTATCATCAAATAATTGGAAGAAGTCAATGTGTAAAATTTTGTCAGATACCGGATGAACCTGAATGTCTTGCAAAATTGCATTGAATGATTTTCCTTTTCCAAGTTCGATCACAACTGTGTGAGCGTTTGGAGTGTAAACCAAGTTTTTGAATGCCGCAGCGTCCGCTGAGAAATGTACTGCCTGATTTCCTCCGTATAACACGCAAGGAACCGCTCCAGCATTACGTAAGGCTTTAGTTGACACTTTGCCCACGCTTTCTCTTTCTGATCCTTTAATTGTAATCGATTTCATTGTAAAAAAATATAGTTATTAATAAATATTCTCGTTTGCTTTAAGCTTTAGGCACTAGGCTTTACGCTTTTTAAAATGAGAAACAAAGCTTACGGCTTAAAGCCTACAGCCTATTGCTTCTACATGATAAATTTTCCACTAATGGAATTGTTGTGGTGCACCATGTGCATAACTTCGGCAAAAAGAGGTGCACAACTCACTACTCTAATTTTGTTTGATTCTTTCTTTAACGGAATTGAATCTGTTACGATTAATTCTGTTAGTTTCGAATTTTCAATTTTCTCATACGCACCGCCTGATAAAATAGCGTGTGTACAAATTGCTCTTACGCTTAGTGCTCCTTTTTCGATCATTAAGTCGGCTGCTTTTGCTAAAGTTCCTCCTGTATCGATCATGTCGTCTACTAAGATTACGTTACGACCTTTAACCTCACCAATCAATTCCATAGTGTCGATAACGTTCGCTGCTTTTCTTTGTTTATAGCAGATTACTACATCTGATTCTAAAAACTTAGAGTAAGCATAAGCTCTTTTTGAACCTCCCATGTCTGGAGATGCAATAGTCAAATTTTCTAAATTTAAACTCTGCACGTAAGGCAAAAAGATTGTAGATGCAAATAAATGATCTACTGGTTTTTCAAAGAATCCCTGAATTTGATCTGCATGCAAATCCATTGTCATGATTCTTGTTGCTCCTGCAGCGGTTAATAGATTTGCTACTAACTTCGCTCCAATCGGCACTCTTGGTTTGTCTTTTCTATCCTGTCTTGCCCAACCAAAATAAGGCATAACAGCTGTAATATGTCTTGCTGATGCACGTTTTGCTGCATCAATCATTAATAACAATTCCATCAAATTATCTGCAGATGGGAAAGTTGAACACACAATAAAAACACGTAATCCTCTTATTGATTCTTCGTAAGACGGTTGAAATTCTCCGTCACTATACGTTGACATCGTTACTTTTCCTAACGGAATTCCGTATTGTTCTGCAATTTTTTCTGCAAGATAAACACTTTGTGAACAAGCAAAAATTTTAGCTTCTGGTTCTAGGTGCGACATTATAATTTGTTGTTTTTGCTCCGCTGCGCTCTGCACAATTCGACTTTATGATTTTCGTAAAGCCAGACTTGTATAAATGCCTCGGGTGTAGTTAGTTGTGTGTGCGTCGTTTTAACGAGGTGCAAATTTATAAAATTTATTGGAGACTGAAAGGAAATATTTAAGTATTTTTAGTAGAACATTTAATTTTATTTTTTACATTTGCACCGTGTTAAAGGAATGGGCACATTTTTGTTCTCATTCTATTGCGTTAAAATAACTGATTTATCATTATTTTTTCGTCTGCTAAGCCCGGATGGCGGAATTGGTAGACGCGCTGGTCTCAAACACCTGTGGGAAACCGTGCCGGTTCGACTCCGGCTCCGGGTACAAAAAACCTCTTCTTAACGGAAGAGGTTTTTTTAGTTTTAGGAGGATTATTTCCACCATATAAGTTATATAAGTTCATTTAATAGCTGTCTTTTTATAACTCATATTTATATTTACTTATATAACTTATATGGTTTAAACCTCACAACTCGCCTCATGTAAAACAGGAAAATTACACGAATTAGCAATAAAACACAATTGATTTGCTTTAAAATGTAACTCTAAAGCCAATTTGATTTGATCTGGATTTGAAATTTTTATCTTCGGATATAATCTAACCTCAACAAAACGCCCGCTTCCGTCTGGAGAAACTTCGAGTGTTGCCTCAGCATTGTCTGAATACTCTAGAACTTCTATTCTGTTTTGAGAACACACATATAAGTATGACATCATATGACAAGAAACCAAACTACTCAGTAATAAATCTTCGGGATTATATAATGATGGATCGCCTTTGAAAGCTTTTGCAGCTGAAACATCTAAAACCGGTTTTCCTTCAATTTTAATTTGATGGCTTTTGCTGTAGAATTTCCTTGATGATTCGGCTGAATTTTGTTTTGAAGTCCAGTTTAATACTGCCTTAAATATATGTTTTTTCAATGTCATTTTATTCCAAATTTAATTATTCGCTGTAAACTCAACTCCAATAGATTATAATTCTATTAAATCATTCTTAATACATTATTCAAAAAGTTTGTCAAATTATGAGATATTATTGGAAGCAGAATACTTCTGCTCTTAATTGTTATCCAGCCCCAAACATAACCATAGAGAGAGGATGCAAAAAATGGATAAAACTCAAATTCAAAATTATTTTTAAAATGAATTCCATGTACTAATCCAAATAAAAGGCTCACAATTAGAACACTTGGATTTCCTAAAGTCCATCTGCTAATTTTAATGTTATCATTTAAGCACGTTAATAATAATCCTAAAAGAATTGCCCGGAATATTATTTCTTCATCGAAACCCGGCATCGTCAATTGAAAAATGAGTGTTTCCCAGTCAAATTCTTTTGCAGTATCAAAATACGAAAAAAAAGAAATACAAACCATAATTAAAACAACTACTAAGGTTTTAAAAAAAGTTTTAGGGTACTGTCTAAATCTCAAAAAATCGAAAGGTTTCAATTTATCCCTTAATATCATGTATGTGAAAATTCCGAAAATGATTCCTGCCAACTTTCCGGTCCAATTCCATTTTCCTTTGATTAATTGAAGCTCAATAAATTCTTTTGGCAAATGAAGAATTATTTCATGTACAATAAAAACTACAGAAAAAAGTGCAATTATATTAATTTGAGATTTATCCTTTATAAAAAGAATAGTCAGTGGCAACACAAATAATAATGGTAAAATACTTTCGATTATAAAATTTATCTTCATTCTGTTTTAGAAAATTATAGCAGTTTATTCAATTAGAAAACTTATCAAAATCATCAAATGTAAAGAAAGAATTATAAATTCAATTGTGGTTTTTTTAATAAAAAACCTCGAAAGTTTATCACTTTCGAGGTTTCTTAGAGAATTAAACGAATAAACAAATTCTAAAACTATTTCTTCACTGAGAATTTAAAGGTAGTTTTAGTTTTGTATTTTTCTCCCGGGTTTAAAACCGTTGTTGGGAAATTTTTCTGGTTTGGAGAATCCGGATAATGTTCTGTTTCTAAACAAAGTCCAGTTCTGTGAGCGTATGTTTTTCCATCACGAGTTGGTAAAGTTCCATCAAGGAAATTTCCTGAGTAAAACTGAATTCCAGGTTCGTCTGTAGTCATTTCTAAAACTCTTCCGCTTGGTGCGTGATATACTTTTGCAATGATTGTTTTTCCTTTTTCAAGATTGTTCAATACCCAGCAATGATCGTAACCTTTTCCTCTTTCTAATTGTTCGTTTTTAACCTCGATGTCTTTTCCAATTAATTTTGGTTTTCTAAAATCGAAAGGCGTATTGGCAACATCTTCTAATTTTCCTGTTGGAATTAAAGTCGCATCTACCGGAACAATTTTATCAGCATTTAAAGTCAATTCGTGATCTAGAATTGTTTTCGAAAAATCTCCAGATAAATTGAAATAAGTGTGCTGTGTTAAATTCACAACCGTCTTTTTATCAGTTTCTGCTTCATACAAAACTTCTAATTCATTATTATTTGTCAATGTATACGTTACAAAAACTTTTAGGTTTCCGGGATAACCTTCTTCCATATCTTTACTTAAATAAGATAATTTTAAAGAAGCTGTTTCACCAGATTTAACCTCATCTGCTTTCCAGACAACATTAAAATATCCCTGCGGTCCACCGTGCAAAGCGTTTGGAGCATTGTTTATCGCTAATTGATACTCTTTACCGTCTAAAGTGAATTTTCCTTTCGCAATTCGGTTTCCGTATCTTCCAATTAAAGCTCCAAAAAATGGATTTTCTTTCTCATATTGTGCCAAAGAATTAAATCCGGTCACCACGTTTTCAGAAACTCCTTCTTTATTTGGCACTTTCAAATCTGTAATTCTTCCTCCAAAAGTGATGATATCGACTTCCATCCCATTTTGGTTTTTCAGTTTATAACTGTCTACTTTTTCTCCTTTAGCAGTTGTTCCGTAAGAAGATTTTTCGATTGTAACCTTAGCTTTTTGATCTGAAGAAACTGTAGTGTCATCCATTTTTTTATCGTTTTTGCATTGAACTGAAACTAAAGCCAAACTTAACAGGCCAATTCCAAAAAAACAACGTTTTAATACATTCATAAATGATATTTTTTGATTATTGTAAAAAGTGAAATGTGAGAAGTTTAAAAGTAACAAAAAAAACTTTAGTCCCGATAGCTATCAGGATAGCAACTCAGAATCTTAATACCTTAATTATAGTCCATGCTGAAACAAATGGAAATAAGCTTCATTAGCATTGATCTTATCTTTAAACTCTCTTACAGTAGTTTTTTCATCAATAACCAATAATTCAATTCCGGCGATATCGGCGAAATCTTCCATGTATTCTGTTGTTAATGACTGGCTGTAAACCGTGTGATGTGCTCCTCCTGCCAAAATCCAAGCTGTTGCTGCGATCTCAAGGTTTGGTTTACAATCCCATAAAACTCTTGCAACTGGTAATTTTGGTAATTCAGCCATTGGTTTAACTGCTTCAACTTCGTTTACAATTAAACGGAAACGAGTTCCCATATCAACTAAAGAAACATTGATTGCATCTCCGACAGGTGAATTAAATACCAAACGAGCTGGGTCTTCTTTTCCACCAATTCCTAACGGATGTACTTCGCAAGAAGGTTTTCCATCAGCAATAGAAGGACAAATTTCCAACATGTGTGATCCTAAAACATATGATTTTTGCGGTGTGAAATGATAGGTGTAATCTTCCATGAAAGAAGTTCCTCCTTCAAGCCCAATATTCATTACTTTTAAAGCCCTTACCATTGCCGCCGTTTTCCAGTCTCCTTCTCCTCCAAAACCGTAACCATCGGCCATTAATCTTTGCGTCGCAATTCCTGGTAATTGTTTCCAAACACCTAGGTTTTCAAACGTATCTGTAAAAGCGCCAAAACCTCCTTCTTCAAGGAAAGTTCTTAAACCTAATTCAATTTTTGCTGCTTCAACTAAAGAACTTCTTTGCATTCCGCCTTCTTTTAAAGAATCAGTTAAAGTATAAGATGCTTCGTAAACCGCTAATAAATCAGCTAGTTGTTTGTCAGTTACTTTTTCAATATGTTTCGTAACATCTGAAGAATCGTATCCATTTACCGAAACTCCAAAACGAATCTGAGCTTCTACTTTATCACCTTCTGTAACGGCAACTTCGCGCATATTGTCTCCAATACGAGCCACTTTTAAGTTTTGAAGTTCATCCCAACCAAGGACAACTCTTGACCAGATTCCTAATTGTTTTTGAACTCTTTGATCTTCCCAGTGTCCAACCACAACTTTACGTTTTTTACGTAATCTTGACATGATAAAACCAAATTCACGATCTCCGTGAGCGGATTGGTTCAGGTTCATGAAATCCATGTCGATAGATCCCCATGGAATTTCAGCATTATATTGTGTATGCAAATGGCATAATGGTTTTTTTAGGATATTTAATCCTCCAATCCACATTTTTGCCGGTGAAAAAGTATGCATCCAGGCAATAATTCCGATACAGTTTTTAGCCGAATTAGCAGCCAAACAAACATCTAAAATCTGCGAAGGAGATTTCACCACATCTTTATAAACCACTTTTACCGGAATACTAGACGAAGCGTCTAATCCTTTTGCAATAATCTGCGAATGTTCTGCTACTTTTCTTAATGTTTCTTCACCGTATAATTCCTGGCTTCCTACTACAAACCATACTTCTTTTTGAGATATATCAATCATGCTGTTTAATCGTTTATTTGTTGAACTGTTTAATCGTTTGCAGGTTCTAAAAATCTAAAATCTGCATTCTAAAATCTAAAATTATTATTGCCCGTAATACGAATCTTTTCCGTGTTTGCGGTTGTAATGTTTCTTAATTAATGAATCTTTCAATTTTGGAGCATTTGGATTTATTTGCAAAGTCAGGTAAGCCATTTCGGCAACTACTTCTAAAACTTTACTATTGTAAACCGCTTTTGCTGCATTTTTTCCCCACGCAAACGGGCCGTGATTTCCTATCAGGATCATTTCTACTTCTTCGTATGAAAGATTTTTTTCTTTGAAACAATCCAAAATCTGAATTCCGGTATTGTGTTCATAGTTTCCTTCAATAAGAGAATCTGCCATTGGCGGAGCACACGGAATATCAGCAGTCAAGTGATCAGCATGTGTTGTTCCGAAAATTGGAATATCTCTTTGCGACTGAGCCCAAGCCACAGAATATGTCGCGTGTGTATGCGCAACGCCGCCAATATTTGGCCAGTTTTTATATAAATAAGCATGCGTTTTAGTGTCTGATGACGGACGCATAGTTCCTTCAATAACATTATTGTCAAAATCAACAATTACAATATCTTCCGGCTTTAAATCTTCATACGGAACACCGCTTGGTTTAATGGCAAAAACACCATTTTTTCTGTCCACGGCACTCACATTTCCAAAAGTATATACCACCAAATTCAATGCATTTAACTGCATGTTGGCTTCGTAACATTCTTGTTTTAAATCTTTATAAAGAGAGCTCATGTTCCGATATTTTAAGGTTTGGATCTGCAAAAGCGCTTAATTGTTCGTATCCTAAAAGCAGTTTATGATAGGCTGCCACTTTATCTAATTGAGGGAAATATTCTCCGTCGAAATCGCTTCCTATTTTTTGACTTGCTTCGATTACGTTCGGATAAATTCCGGCTGCAACTGCTCCGTAAATTGCTGCTCCTAAAGCTGGTGTTTGGTCTGAAGCTGCAATTTTGATTGGCTTGTTTAAAACATTTGCCAAAGTCTGCATGATAAAAGGAGATTTACGGGCAACACCGCCAATTCCGATAACACTGTCAATTTTTACTCCTTCTTCTTCAAAACGATCTACAATTTTCTTCGCTCCAAAACAAATTGCGTTTACTAAAGCTTTAAAAATATGTGGTGCTTTCGTTCCTAAAGATAAATTTGAAATCGCGCTTTTTAGTTCCTGATTTGCATCTGGAGTTCTACGTCCGTTAATCCAGTCTAAAGCAATTGGAAGACTTTCTGAAACTGGAATTTTCTCTGCTTCTTTCGTTAATTCAACAATTAATTTATCGCTGAATTCTTCTCTTAATTGTTCTTTTTGAGCTTCATTTAAAACAGCTGAAGAACCTAATAAATGATCTGTAGGCCAAAGCAATAATTCTTTGTACCAAGCCAATAAATCTCCAAAAGCAGATTGTCCGGCTTCTAGACCAATAAAGCCTGGAATTACTGATCCATCAACTTGTCCGCAAATTCCGCGAACGGTTTTGGTTCCAACTTCATCATAAGAACCAACTAAAATATCGCAGGTTGAAGTTCCCATAACGCGAACTAAAGTATTCTCGCCAATCTTAGCTCCAACTGCACCAGAATGCGCATCGAAAGTTCCAACAGCTACAACTGTTTCTGTAGAAAGTCCTAAACGATCCGCCCATTCTTTGCTTAAATTTCCTGCTGATAAATCAGATGTATAGGTTTCATCATATAAATTTCCGCGAAGCTGTGCTAAATACGGATGTAATTTTTCTAAGAATTCAACCGGAGGAAGTCCGTTCCAGTCTGCGTGCCACATTGCTTTGTGACCTGCTGCGCAACGGCTTCTTTTGAATGTTTTTAAGTCTTTATTGTCAATTAATAAATACGTCATTAAATCGCAGTGCTCCATCCAGGTGTGCGCTGCGTTTCGAACGGCTTCATCTTCTCTGGCAATGTGAAGGATTTTTGCCCAAAACCACTCAGACGAATAAATTCCTCCAACATATTTTGTAACATCTTCTCCACCCCAGCTTACTGCCAGTTCGTTGATTTCGTTTGCTTCGTTTATAGACGTATGATCTTTCCATAAAACCATCATTGCATTTGGGTTTTCTTCAAAACCTTTTGTCAAAGCCAGCGGAGTTCCGTCTTTTGTAACCGGAACTGGAGAAGATCCTGTTGTGTCGATACAAATTCCGCGAACCAGTTTTGGATCAACTTTACTTTCTTTTATAACGGTTTGAATTGTGATTTCCAATCCTTCAATATGATCTAAAGGATGCTGACGAAATTGATTAATAGATGCGTCACAATATTGCTTGTTTTTCCATCTTTTGTAATGAGAAACATTAGATGCTAATTCCTGTCCATTTTCAGTATCGATAAGCACCGCACGAACAGAATCTGTTCCGTAGTCTAATCCTATTACGTAATTTTTCATTCGAAATTAATTTTAAATAATGACAAATATAATTATAAATAATTTATAAGTGTATTAAAAACACTTAATAAAATATAGCGTTTGAATTTTTACAAATAATGCATCAAAACAAGGGTTTAAGACCAAAACAAAAAATAAATGTTAGTGTTACATTTATTACATTGCGATTATTTCATCTTAATTTTCAAAACAGTAACTGAGTATGCCGGAAAATCATATTGAACTTTATTTCCAGACACTTTAAATTCGCTTTCTTTTGGGCTGATTTTAGTCAGATTTTCAAAAGAATTCTCATCATTTATTCCATCTCCTTTTAAAATTACCGCTGTTCCTTTTGCGTCTAATTTTGCTCCTTTTATATCAATTGAAATATTTTGAGACGCTGCCGATGTGTTTACAATTTTCAGAATTACTTCTTTAGAATTCACATCTTTTACTGCAGATGCAAACAAATCATTTTGGCCTGTAACTGCTTTTCCGTCTTTTGTAATGTTGATTAAGTCTGTTCCTTTATTATTAGAAAATAACTTTTGAACATAATAATTTGGCGTTCCGTACGATTGTAAATTATTAAACCAAATCATGTCCGGCGTCCATTGCCAGCCTTCAACGTGAGCTAATAAAGGCGCATAAGATGTTAATTGAACAACCTCAGCATTTCTCTCCATTCCGGTCATAAAAGCGGCTTCAGAAAATGCACATTCCCAATTATTTTTGTTATCCGGGCTTGCAATTGCTACACTTTGCGCTGCATATTCTCCAGCAAAAATCTTTGGCCCTTTTCGGTCATAATTATCGTAACGTGTTACGTTTTTTCTGAACCAAGCTGGATCTTTATAATAATGTTCGTCAACGATTTCGGCGTTCAATTTTTTAAGTTCTTTCATACCGTAATCATAAAAATCTCCGTCAGGAAAAGGTCCCGTTCCTGAAACAATGGTAATGTTTGGATATTTTGATTTGATGGCTTTTTGAAACACTTTGAAACGCTCAATATAATCTGGTCCCCATTGCTCATTTCCAACTCCAATGAATTTTAAGTTGAATGGTTTTAGATGTCCCATATCGGCTCTTACTTTTCCCCAAGCTGTTTCTGTTCCGCCATTTGCGAATTCGATTAAATCTAAAGCGTCCTGCACATACGGATCTAACTGATCCATCGGAACTAATTGTCCCGTATTAAACTGACAAGCCATTCCGCAGCTTAAAATGGGAAGCGGAGAAGCGCCAATATCCTCTGAAAGCTGAAAATATTCAAAGAACCCTAAACCAAAACTCTGGAAATAATCTGGTGCAGGTCTGTGGGCAAATTCCATATTCCAACGGTTTACTGCAGTTTCTCTTTCTTCAACTTTTCCTACTGATTTTTTCCATTGGTAACGCTCTGCCAGCGTTCTCCCTTCAACAATACAGCCTCCAGGGAAACGTAAAAATCCCGGTTTTAAATCGTATAATAATTGTACTAAATCTTTACGAAGTCCGTTTTTTCTTCCTGCCCAGGTATCTTCCGGAAACAATGAAATATTATCCAGATCAATTACTCCGTTTCCTTCAAAAGTGATTTTCAATTTAGCTTTAGCTTCCGTTGCATTTGATGTTAACTGAGCTGAATAATTCAACCAATCATTCGATGTCGGCACAATTGAAGTTTCTCCCAAAATTTTATTGTCTTTATCAATAAACTGAAATTTAATTTTCGAAATGTTTCCGGAAACTTTTGATGCTTTTAAAGTCAGATTGTATTTCAAATCTTTCTTGATCCCCATTCCTCTGAAGCCTTCGTTTACCAATTGATAACCATTTGCATCATTAATCGTAACTCTGCAATAATTGTGATTGGTTCCTTTTTGAGAATACTGAATTACAGTTGCGATTCCGGATTGTTGGTTTAGTTTATGACGGTCACTGTTTGGTTCGTTCCATCCCATCATTGGAAACAGGAATTCGAACGATCTGTTTTTGATCATTTCGGCGTATAAACCTCCATCGGCAGCAAAATTGATGTCTTCAAAAAATACTCCGTACATCGTTGGCTGAATTTTAGTAATCGATTTGGATGCGTCTACTTCAAAATTGTTTTTTTGCGCCGATGTGTAAATGCTCGTCAGCAAGGCTCCGCAAAGGGTAATTTTTGTAATAAGATTATTCATTCTATTTATTTTTTAATTATTTTTTGCCACAGATTAAAATGATTTAAATGATTTCATTTTAGCAGACTTTAAAAATCCTTTTAATCTGTGAAATCTGTGGCTATTATTTTTTATTTCTTATACGTCTGACGGATTGAAATCCGTCTCTACAATATGAATCGTTCCTTCGGAACTTTAATTCTTCATATTAATTCGCTTTGTAGTCTAGCCAAACTTTCATTTTTCCTATTCCTCGGTTTGACCATGAATAATATGGAATTGCTTTGAATTTTTCATTCTCGATAACATTTACACCTTGCAATAAATTGGCTTCTTTTTTTACTTTGAAAGTGTCTGATAACTCTACATTTATGTTGTCGAAATTGGTTTTGTTGTCGATTTCTTCTACGGCATAAACGATTGGTCCATATTCTAAAGAAACTTTGCTTTTATTGGTTTCTACTTTTGAATTAGTTTCTACTTCCTGAACTTCCATTGGGAAATTAAGATTGATTTTATCGCCTTTTTTCCAGTTTCTTGAGATTACGAAATAACCGTCTTGTTGCTGAATTGCTAATATTTCTCCATTCAGATTAATGGTTGCTTTTTGAGTTGAAGCTTTTTTATAAGAATATAAATCTCCCGGTAAAACTTCATTTCTTGCCCAGCCCGGAACTCTAAGTTTGATTGTGAATTGGCTTTCTTTTTTCGGGTTAACCGAAATAGCTATTTTTCCGTTCCAAGGATAAGATGTTTGCTGTGAAATCTGTAAATCGGTTTTTCCTAGTGTGAAATTTGCATTATTTGAAGCATATAAATTCACATATAAAACATCTTTTGATTTCGAATAAATAAGCCCCGGAATCGACGGAATAAAACGGATTAAATTTGTTGGGCAGCAAGAACAATCAAACCAAGCCTGACGCGTACAAGAACCTCTGTTTGATTTAAAAATGCCATCGGCTTCTAAGGCATTTGGATAGAAAAATTCTTTTCCGTCTAATGAAATTCCGGATATTAATCCATTGTACATAGTTCTTTCGATCACATCAAAATATTGTGATTTTCCGTATAAATTATGCAGTCGGTGATTCCAGTATACATCGCCAATTGCTGCGCAGGTTTCGTTGTATGCGGTTAAATTTGGTAATTCGTAATTGGCTCCAAAAGCTTCTCCATCGTGTCTTGAGCCAATTCCGCCTGTGATGTACATTTTTTTGTTCACCATGTTTTCCCATAAATTATTTACGGCATTGGTATAACCTTGATCTTTTGTCATGGCAGCAATATCAGTCATTCCTGCGTACATATAAACGGCTCTTACGGCGTGTCCAACCACCTCATTTTGCTGAATTACCGGAATATGATCCTGTGCATATTCTCCATATAATTTATGATTGTTTGGGTTTCCGCGATTGTCTAGAAAGTATTTTGCCAGTTTTAGATAATCTTCTTTTCCTGTAATTTGATATAATTTAATCAAACCTGTTTCTACAATTTGATGTCCCGGAACGCCTTTTACCTGACCTGGTTTATCACCGAAAGTTTTCACTAATAAATCAGCATTTTTGATGGCGATGTCAAGGAAATTTCGTTTTCCGGTTGCTTCATAATGTACCACGGCAGCTTCAATTAAATGACCTGCATTGTAGCATTCGTGGCTTATTTGCAGCGATTCCCAACGTTTTCCTTCAATAACAGGAACCCACGGTGCTGGCGGTTTTGCTGGATTTATGGTTCTCCATGTAGTTAAGTAACCGTCTTTTTCCTGACCAATTTTTACAATGGCAATTAAGGAATCGAGCACTTTTTCCAATTTCGGATTTGGAGCTGAAATTAAAGTGTTTGATGCACCTTCAATAATTTTATAAACATCAGTGTCGTCAAAAGGCATTTGCCCTCGAACTTCTCCTGTTTTTTGTTTTCCTGCGATTAAGAAATTTTCGAAACGGCCTTCTTCATTACATTTTTGAATGGCGTATGCAATCGTAACTTCCTGCACTCTTTTGATAATTGGCAGCCAGAATGAATCGGTCAATTTTACATTTTGAATATTAACGGGTTCAATTTCGTAACCCGCTTTTAAGGCCGAAGTTTTATTCGATTGCACGACATCGTTTTTGGTTTCTTTACAGGAAATCAAAACGAGGAGTGTGATTAAAATTGGTATTAAAGTGAAAGTATATTTTTTCATTCTATTGATTATTCTATTTTAAAATTGGCCATAAATCTGCGTCCCATTTCATTTCTTTTACTACTAATCTTGGCGTTCCGTTTGATTTCTTTTCGTAAGCATGGTAAAAAATATAATCTTTACCGTCAAATGTATAAGCGCTGTTGTGGCCTGCGCCAAAGTAATTTTCATCGCCCTGAACGACTAAACTTCCGCCGCCTTCCGTTAATAATTTTCCGTCTTTATCAATATAAGGTCCGGTTACATTTTTAGATCTTCCCACGACCACTTTATAAGTGCTTTTTTCTCCGCGACAGCATAAATCCCACGAAAGAAATTGATAATAATATCCATTTTTCTTAAAGATAAAAGGAGCTTCGAGTGCACCGTCTCCGGGATCAGAATCTGGTAATTCAAAAGTTCTTTTGCGTTTCGAAATCGTATGCCATTCCTGTGGCTGTACAATTGATTTTAAATCTGCATTTAGTTTTACCAGTTTTAATCCTTCCCAAAAAGAACCGAAAGCCAGCCATGGTGTATTGTTTTCATCAAGGATTAAATTCGGGTCAATGGCGTTCCACATATCGCGGTTTGGCTGTGACTGAATGACAATTCCCTTATCGACCCATTTGTAGTTTTTGTCTTTTGGATCTAATGTTGTGTTGGTCGCAACGCCAATCGCCGAAGTATTTTTGGCGAAAGCCGAAACCGAATAATACAGATAATAAGTATTATTGTGAAATGAAATATCCGGCGCCCAAATATGGTTTTTAAAATCGGCTGCGACGCCGTCTGCCCAAACTGGTTTTTCTTTGAAAACTTGTGGTTCTGGATTCCAGTTTTTTAAATCTTTGGAACTAAAAACACTGATTCCTTTTCCGGTACAGAACAAATAATACGTGTCTTTTTGTTTGATAACAACGGGATCGTGTACTACAATTTCCTGTGCATGCGAGATTAAACCAATCCAGAAAATTAGAACAGAAAGTGTATATTTTATGTTTTTGTAAACCATATAAGTTATATAAGTTAATTTAAGTTTGGTTTTATCTGAATGTTTTTTAGGTCATATAAGCTGTGACTGAAAACTGTGACTGCGACTGCGACTGATCACTAAAAACCTGAATACTGAACACTAATCATTGAATTCCCTCAGATGTCATAACTACTCTTTTCATTGTTCCGTCTTTGTTATAATATAATTTATCGACACAGACTGATCTTCTAAAACTTCCTCCGTCGGGAATGGATGCTCCGTTGTGATAAATGAAATAGGGTTGTCCTTTAAACTCAATTATCGATTGATGATTGGTGTTGCTGTTTCCTGCGATTTCATTTAAAATTCCTTTAAATTCCCATGGGCCGTTAATCGATTTGCTCATGGCGTAGGCAATTTTCTCCGGAAACTCATAGGCGTATGATAGATAATACCAGTTTTTATGTTTGTGAATCCATGGTGCTTCTGTAAAATTTGGTAGTTTTATATGATGAATTTCACCGTCTATTTCAGTCATGTTTTCTTTTAATTTGGCGTAATGACAGGCGGTATTTCCCCAAAACAAATACGCTTGTCCGTCAGTATCAATATAAACTGTCGGGTCGATATCGTCCCAGCTTATATTTGAAAATTTGGTCATATCGTTTGTAACTAGAGCTTTTCCCAATGCATCTTTAAAAGGTCCTGTCGGACTTTCTGAAACGGCAACTCCAATTGATTTTCCGGGTACAGAACCGTGTTCCACTGTTACATACCAATAAAATTTTCCATTTCTTTCAATTACCTGCGAAGCCCATGCATCGCTTTTTGCCCATTTAAAATCGGTTACTTTTAAAGGCACGGGATGCGATTCCCAGGTTTTCATATCTGATGAAGAATATACCAGCCATTCATTCATTTTATAAAAGTGAAAATCGTTTGGTGCTTCGTCATGACCGGCGTATAAATATACTTTGTCTTTATAAACCAATGCTGCGGGATCTCCGGTGTATTTATCTTTAATAATGGGATTGTTTGTCTTTATCGATTGAGCAGTTCCTGCAATCGATAAAAGCAAAATGGATAGGCTTGTAAATAGGTTTTTCATTATTATTATTTTTTTGCAACAGATTAAATGGATTAAAATGATTTCTTTTTAATCTTTGTCTTTATTTTTTTGCCGCGAATTGTACCAATTTTCTCGAATTTAATTTGTGTAATTCGTGACTTATTTTTTATCACACAGATTTTTTAATCCTTTTAATCTGTGAAATCTGTGGCATTATCTTTAATTTATTTTCTTTCCCCAAACTGCTAATCCTGCGCTGTTTATTCCGGTGTAACTTAACGTCACTTTTCTTGTTGCTGATTCCCAATCCCAAGCATCAATTACGTTGCATTTAACTCCGTTTATGGTTGCAATTTTTTTAGTCGCGTCATACGACCATGTTCCGGTTATATCACCGCTTACTTTTTTATCAGCAGTTAAATAAATCGTAACTGATTTTTGCATGGTTTTATATTGGTAATTCATGGTAATTTGCTCCCAGGTTCCCACTAAACTTGCGTCGGCAATTGTAGTTGTTGGAACTCCTGCGTAGCGTTCCGGTTCTACAACAGGCCAGCCGTCTTCTGTCCATTGAATGCCGTGAACATGTCCCATCATTACAGCGTTTGAAACGTTAATTCCGGCAACACCTTCGGGCAGACGCGCCTGTGACGCGTAATACCATTGTTTGGTTGTAGGATTTTGAAAAACAGCACAATGCGAAAATCCAACCCAGCCTGTATGATTTTTAAATTGATACGGATGTGTTACCATCGGATAACATTCTGCTCCATTGGTAATACTGATTCCGGTATTGGTTACATAAGGACCTAAAATGTTTTTTGAGCGTGCTACACGAGTATTGTAAGCAACAGATAATTCATCATAAGCCAAAAATAAATAATAGAATTGTGTATCTGGATTGTAGATAATTTCAGGGCCTTCGAGTGCCTGCCAGCGGTTTGTATTTACATTTCCGCGTCCTGCGATTCTTGTTCCGTAATCGTCGATTGTTTTTAGTTTGTCTGGTTTTCCTGTTGTTGGGTTTAATTTTAAAGCAGCAATTCCGGAATGCCATGAACCGTAGATTAAATATTGATCGCCTTCTGGAGTTTCGATAAAACTTGGATCAATGGCGTTGAATTTAAAATAAGCGTCCCAATCGTTTCCTCCGTTTCGAACGTAACTTTTTACGCCGTCGGGTTCTGAGCAGACTACCATTCCTTTATCTGTCCAATTGTTTGAGGCTAGATCATTCGTTTCTGCCAAACCAATAAAAGCACGTTCTGTCCAGGAAGTATTTGTATCTGTTCCTGTGATTGGATTGGTTACTACAATGCTGTAATACATTCTGTAAATGTTTCCGACTTTGCGAACGCACGGTGCCCAATATCCATAATTTGGGTTTTCTATTGGAGGAAGTGCGGGAGACATTCTCGCTCTTTTATTATTTAAAGAATCTTTTACCCAAGCCGGAGCCTGAGTCATTGATGATCCCATGAATTCCCAATTGATTAAATCTTTTGATCTTCTGTAGAAAAAATGTCCGTTTCCGTCATGAGCATTTCCATAAGAAGCATCGGTTTGGTACATATAATAATACTCTCCCGATTTTTCTACTGAGGGATCGTGTACGTTGGCTAAATTCCATTGTGTTCTGTTTCCCCAGCTTGATATTGCCGTATAATTATCTGCATAAGTCGGCCCGGGAAAAGCTGGCGTAACTACAGGCGGATCTACGACTACGGGCGGAGTAGGAGTTTCTAACGCCGGATCATCTTTGGAACAGCCGGATAAAACAGCTATCACCAAAAACCCGATGAAAGGAACTATTTTTAAAATGGAATTTAATTTTTTCATCTTTTTTATCTTTTATTTTCCTTCTAAAACAATTACTGAGAAAGGAGGAATAGTAATTTCAAGTTTTCCTTTTTTGTTTTCAAAACCTTTAAAAACTGTTGGTACAATTTTGTTTGGTGTATCGAATGAATTGTAATCCTGCAATTTTGCTGATGTTAAAACTGTTGCTGTAAAGTTTTTAACGCCAAGATCATTGGTGTCGATTTCTATTTTGTTTTTATTTTTAGCATCAACATTGACTACTGAAATATGAACGGCTCCGTTTTTATCTTTTGATGCTGAAACAGATACCGCAGGAAGTGTTTCTCCTTTAACGGTATACAAAGGCGACTGAAAACTGATTGGCAGTAATTTTGCATCCTGATGAACGCTGTACATTTTCATTACATGATAGGTTGGCGTTACAATCATTTTAGCTTTATCGGTAAGAATTACGGCTTGTAAAACATTTACGCATTGTGCCAAATTTGCCATACGAACTCTGTTAGCGTGGTTATTGAAAATATTTAAAGTTGCTCCGGCTAAAACGGCATCACGCATAGTATTTTGCTGATATAAAAATCCCGGATTTGTTCCTTTTTCTACTTCGTACCAGCCTCCCCATTCGTCTACAACCATTGCTACTTTTTTCTCCGGATCGTATTTGTCCATTACGACAGCATGTTTGGTTACCAGTTCTTCCATTTTTAAGGCAGACTGCATAGTTTTGAAATATTCTTCTTCAGAAAAATTTACGCCGTCTCCTTTTTTACCCCAGTCAATTACGGCATAATGGTGAACGCCAACTCCGCCTAACATATTTAGCGGAATATTTTTCATTAAAACTTCTGTCCAGTTGTAGTCGCTGCTATTTGCTCCAGATGCGATGCGTGTGATCCCGCCAGAATTATTCCAGTCAGACATAAAAGTGGTGAATTTGCGGTATTCTCCAGCATAATAATCTGCAGTCATATTTCCGCCGCAGCCCCAAGCTTCGTTTCCAATTCCCCAGAATTTTACTTTCCAAGGTTCTGTTCTTCCGTTTTTTACACGCAAATCACTCATCGGACTTTTACCTCCAAAATTGGTATACTGAACCCAGTCTGATAATTCCTGAACGGTTCCGCTGCCTACGTTTCCTGATAAATACGGTTCTGCTCCCAATACTTCACAAAGGTTTAAAAAGTCGTGTGTTCCAAAGCTGTTATCTTCGGTTACACCACCCCACCATTGATTTACAATTGTAGGTCTTTGTTCTTTTGGTCCAATTCCGTCTTTCCAATGATACGTATCGGCAAAACATCCTCCAGGCCATCTTAAATTTGGAATTTTTAGATCTTTTAAAGCAGTGATAATATCATTTCTAACTCCTTTTGTGTTAGGTATTTTTGAAGTATCTCCCACAAAAAAACCTCCGTAAATACAGCGTCCTAAATGTTCTGCAAAATGCCCGTAGATATTTTTGTTGATTGTTGGCGCATCTGCGTTGTTTTTTATAGTAACAACTGTGCTTTGGGAGAATCCTGCCTGATTACAAAAGGCGATAAGAAATGTAATTAAAAGTGCTTTTTTCATAGGTTTTTAATGTTGCAATATCATGTGAAGGTTTTGAGGTCTTCACATGATATTAAGTATTCTAACTAACTCAAAATTTATTTTTAGTCTCGGTTTGCAGTCGCAGTTTTCAGTTTACAGTCCCAGTCTCACTGAAAACTGCGACTGAAAACTCAAAACTCAATAACTGTCATTCTGTTTTGTTCCCGGATTATTATCCATTTCTAACTGCGGAATTGGGAAATATTCACGTCCTGCTGTATACGAATTAAACTCGGCGTCTCTTGTTTTCAGCCATGCTAATTTTGTTTGATTTTGAAGCCATCCCCAGCGGCGTATATCATCAAAACGGTGGCCTTCCAGAGGAAATTCTAAAAATCTTTCGTGACCAATTTGTTCTCTCATCTGGTCTTGGTTCATTCCCGGTTTTGTAACTGATAAATCCGGCAGGTTCACTCGGTTTCTAACCATTTGAATGTACGTGTATGCTCCCGGTGTATCGCCTGTTTCATTTAAAGTTTCGGCATACATTAAAAGAATATCGGCGTATCTTAATAATCGTTCATTAATTCCAGAACGCCAGTCGTATTCGTCTGCAAATTCACCATCAGAATTTTGATATTTTCTACAGAACAAATCGTTTAAATCTCCGGGACTTGAAGCATAAAAAGCGGCGAAATCTCTTCCGTATAATTTTGTTCCGGGTTTATTGTAAAATATCGTGGCATCTAAACGCGGATCAACGTCTCCTGTTTTTGTTTTTTCTTCCTGAAATTCATTAAATAATGCCCATGTTGGCTGCACATCTGTCCATCCAAAAGCTCTTGGTGCATACGTAATCGCACGAGCAGATGTTTTCCCCCAGCCAGATGCAGGTGCACCGCCCCAGCCTAAATCAACACCGCCGGCATCTCTGCTAAATTGTACTTCAAACAGGGATTCTGAATTGTTTTCGTTTGCTGTTGTAAAATTATCTCGATAATTTGAAACTAAAGAATACACTCCTAAATCAATAACTTGTTTAAAAGTCGTTCTGGCATTTGTAAAATCTTTAGTAAATAAATACGCTTTTCCTAAATATCCTAAAGCTGCCCCTTTTGTAGCGCGTCCTTTTTGACCTGCATCCGGACCTGTAACTCCAACGTAAGAATTAGGCAGTAATTCGGCTGCTGTTTTAAAATCGGCAATAACCTGAGCCCAGCCTTCTTCATTTGATCTTTGCGGATGATATACCTCAACGTCTAATGGAATTGGTACATTTTTAAACATATTTACGGCGTGAAATAAATACAATCCTCTTAAAAAATAAGCTTGTCCTAAAATTCTGTTTTTAAGTGCTTCGTTTTCAAATTGAATATCGGGAACATTTGTCAAAACCTGATTCGCACGATAAATACCTTGATAATAAGTTTCAAAAGCCCATCCGTAAATAGCTGCATCGGCTACATTGGAGTTAAAATGTCCAACATTATACATCGACGGCCAAGGGCTGTTTGTGCGAGAATCATCGGCTTTGGCATCTAATAATAATGGTGTACTTCTCATGTACGTACCATCTGTTAATAAACTTCCGTAAACGGCGTTAATTCCTTCAAGAGCATCCTGATCTGTTTTCCAAAAAGAATCTACTGCATCATTATTTGGGTCGAGTTGGGTTAAATCTTCATCATCAACACAGCTTGTTGTTACAACAGCCAGTGAAAAGAAAACCGCTATATAGTTAAATATTTTATATTTCATTTTAATACGTTTTTAGTTGGTTAGGCTAGTTTAAAAATTTACTTCAACACCCAAAGAAATAGTTCTTGGATTTGGAAAAGATCCTGCATCATATCCTCTTGAAAGTAGTCCGTCACTATTAAAATCAGGATCGTAACCCTTGTATTTTGTGATCGTTAATAAGTTCTGCCCATTGATGTAAACCTTAGCACTTTGAATAAATTTATCTTTTAACGGAATGTTATATCCTAATTCCATTGTTTGCAGTCTTACATAATCCCCGCTTTCAATAAATCTGTTTGAGTCTCTTGAATTTCCGTTAGGATCGCCAATAACCGGAGCCGGAACGTTCGTATTTGTATTGGTTGGCGTCCAATAATTTAATTCATCTGTATGATGGTTTGTATATTGTCCAATCATCAAATTACGGTACATGGCATTGAAAATTTTATTTCCGCCGCTTCCCTGCCAGAACATCGAGAAATCAAAATTGGCATAAGAAGCACTAAAATTCACTCCGAAACCATATTTAGGAATTGTTACACCCTGAAAAGTTCTATCGGCATCTGTAATGGCGCCGTCGCCGTTTACATCTCTAAATTTAATATCTCCGGGAGCTGCACCCGTTTGTGTTGGAGAAGCCGCAACCTCAGCTGCATTTTGGAAAATTCCAATTGCTTCCCATGCAAAAAGTTCACCCACAGATCTTCCTACTTCTGTTTTTGAAACTGCTCCGTAAAGCGGATTTGAATTCACTCCAATTTTGGTAACTTCATTCTTCAGCGTTCCAAAATTAGCCGAGATATCATATTTAAATTTATTATGATGATTGCTGTATGATGCTGTAAATTCTAAACCATGATTTTTCATGTCTCCTGCATTCGTAAAAATACTTGCTGGAAAAGCTCCCGTAGAAAACGGCAGAGGCACCGTTACTAAGATATCTGTAACTTTTTTAGAAAAATACTCCGCTGTAAATTGTAAATCGTTATTAAAAAAACCAAGTTCTAAGGCAATGTTATTGCTGCTTGTTTTCTCCCATTTTACATTTGGGTCAAGAGAACTTACTACGGTTGTACCCGGTGCCAGTTCGTTGTTGAAATCGTATCCGGCGAAACTGTTTACTGTTGAAGCAAAAAAGTATTGCGGAATCGTGTTATTACCCAATGTACCATAACCACCGCGAAGTTTAATATTGCTGATCCATTTTGGTAAGGTTATGAATTTTTCATTGCTGATTTTCCATCCTCCTGAAAAAGAATAAAAATTAGCCGAATTATTGATCTCACTAAAAAGAGAGGTTTTATCTTGTCTAAAATTGGCCTGCAGCAAATATCTGTCATCATAAGAATAATTTAATCTGCTGATATACGATATTCCGGTTATGGTAAACTTGTATTCTCCTGCATCTCTGGAATCTGCGTACTGCATCATGCTGATTTCGCCCGGTTTAAAACCTACTCCTCTTGACCAGTGATTGTAATTTTCTCTTCTTTCCTGAATCCATCCTGCAAGAGCATCTATTTTGTGTTTACCAAGCGTAACTTCATAAGTCAATAAATTATTCAGGAACGTTCTTAATTCATTTCCGTTAGAAATATCTAAAGATGCTTCGTCATTTGTGGTGATATAATACCATCCTAAATCACTTGGCGGAATAAATTTTCTGCTTTGCCAGTCTGTTCGGTCGTAACTTACATCTAATTTATATTTTAGACCTTTTACGATTTCAATTTCTCCCCAAACATCGCCAAGGAAACGGTTTCTTTTTCCATTGTTTTCAATTAGATTGTTATACCCAATTGGGTTCATTGAAATCGCTCTTTGCGTTAAATTATCTGTTCCGCCGTACCCGCCCAATCGGTTAGAATCATAAACCGGCATTGTTGGAACTGCACCCAGAATATCGCTGATAACCGTTTGCCCCGCATTGTATTCATTAAAAATTTCTTTATCAGATTGTGTGTAGCTTATTTTTACACCGTATTTGAATTTTCCTTTTTTACCATTTAAATTCAAATTGGTAGACAATCTCTCATAATCCTGAGGCGTTTTAATATAACTCGTGTTTTTAAAATAATCGACATTAAAACTATAGGCTATATTTTCTGCACCTCCGTTAAGTGTAAGCGCTTGATTTTGTATAACTCCCGTTTGTAAAGCTTCTTTTTGCCAGTCTGTATTTACATTTGTAATATAAGATGGACTGTTTGGGTCATTTCCCGGTGCAATACTTATTGGAACACCCGCTCTAATATCTCTGTTTCTTTCGGCTTCACTGGTAATTTTTTGATAACCTTCACGATCTGTAACATCCCATTTTTTAGCTACATTCTGAAGTCCTACAATCGATTTGAATTTAACGTCCATTCGGCCCGCTTTACCTTTTTTTGTTGTAATAATTACGACTCCATTTGCACCGCGAACACCATAAATTGCTGCCGAAGAAGCGTCTTTTAAAACCTGCATAGATTCTATTTCTCCCGGAGCAAAATCATACGGAGCGTCTACCATAATCCCGTCAATTACAAAAAGCGGATTATTATTGGTAAAGGAAGTTATCCCTCTAATTTTAATATTGACAAAACCTCCTGGCTCACCTGATGATTGTACGGTTACGCCCGGAACTTGTCCCTGCAGCATTTTAGCCGCATCATAAGTAACTGTTTTTTTTGCCGACTCTAAATTTACAACACTTACAGAACCGGTTAAGTCTGATTTCTTTTGAGTTCCGTAACCAATAACCACGACTTCGTTTAATTTGTTTGTGTCTTCGTTTAAGGCTACGTCTATTTTTAATTGATTTGCTACCGGGATTTCACGAATTTGAAATCCTATAAATGAATAAACTAAAACATCTGTCGAAGATGCCTTAATCGTATACTCTCCGTCAAATCCAGTTGTAACAACTGTTTTGGTTCCTTTTATCATGATGTTAACTCCCGGCAAAGGCAGATTGTCTTGTGCCGAAGTAACAACTCCGCTAATCGTTTTGCCTTGAGCCGACATTTGATTAACAGAAAAAATTAGCATGCAAATTGCTAAAATCCAGTCTTTTTTTGGCAATAAAAAATTGCAGTAAAAAATTAATTGTTGGTTTGTTATCATACTGGTTTGTTTAAGGTTGGTTTTGTGGTTAGTTAATAAGTGTTAATCTTACATTTGTAAATTTAAATAAAAAAAATGCGCAAAAACAAATTAATATGGCAAAAAAACATCTGAAAAAAAACATATATCGCAAATTAAGTGTATTTGTAACATTTAAAAAATTGCTATATATTTCAAAAAAAGAAACGTTTTTGATGTGTTAATTGTGTAAAAACTACACTTTTAATCAAAAAGCCACTTTTTAATCAAAAAAACGGCCTATAGAAAAAATGCATAAATGAGTTGTTTTTTAATTATTTAAACACCATTTAATTGCTATTTTTGTAAATAAAAACTTATTTAACCGATTGGTGTTTTTAACTTTTTTTCAAAAAACTATCCTGTATTATCCTGTATTATCCTGTTTTTGAATTAAAAAAATCTTAAAAAAGAAAAATGAATGTTATTTTTGTCCAAAAAGTGATTTTTTTAACTCTATTTTTGAAGTGTTATTATTGTAAGTGTGAAATCTACATTAATAAATTATGAAACAATTGAGGAAGTTTATATCTTTACCAATAAAATATTGAATATGCTAAACAGTTATAGCTCTGCCGATAAGGTTTTACTAGCGGTAGATTGTATTATTTTTGGATTCGACAGTGACGGTTTAAAAATACTTTTAATTCAAAGGGACTTTGAACCTGAAAAGGGAAAATGGTCTTTAATTGGGGGGTTTTTAAAACGTGATGAAGTTTTAGACGATGCGGCTATCCGAATTTTAAATACATATACAGGTCTTAACGATATCTACATGGAGCAGTTATATGCTTACAGCGAAATTGATCGTGACCCTGTCGAAAGAACAATTTCGGTTTCGTATTTTGCTTTGATTAATATCGAAAACCATAATGAAGAACTAATTAAAAATTATCACGCTGAATGGTTTCCTATTAACGAAGCACCGCATTTAATTTTTGACCACAATGACATGGTTCAAAATGCGATAAAAAGACTTCGTTATAAAACTTCGATAAAACCAATTGGATTTGAATTGCTTCCGGAAAAATTCACCATGCGTCAGCTTTTAGAATTATACGAAGCGATTTTAAGCAAAGAATTAGATAAGAGAAATTTTATCAGTAAAATAAATTCTCTTGAAATTCTGAATAAACTGGAAGAAAAAGACATGCAGTCGTCCAGAAAAGGATCTTATTTATACACTTTTAATAAAGAGAAGTATGAAGAGAAACTTTTAAACGATTTTGTATTGAATTTATAAAAAGTCTCACGCAGATAAAGCAGATTATAGATATTGCCACAGATTAAAATGATTTTTTTAAATCTGTGTGAATCTTTTTAATCTGTGGCAAAATACTAAAAAAACAAAACCCTGAAATCCACAATTTTCAGGGTTTTTTCTTCAATAAAACTACTATTAAAAAAATAAACAAAATTATTTATTATCTTTTTTAACCTTGTTTTTAGCGGTCATTATGAACACTAACCGCTAAAACAAATTAATAAGTGTAAAATTTACATTTGCAAATGTAAGCAAAATATATCTTCAAAAACAAGAAATTGTTTTTTATTAATTTACTATTAGATTTTTCAAACAAAAAGCTGTTTTACTGTGATATAAACAATCATTTTGCTAAAGTTCTTTGTTGAGTGATTATAAAGAATTTCGCATAATTAAGGATGATTTATTTTCAATTTGTTCCTTCTTTCCTTTAAGAACCATTTCGGCCAGGATTTTTCCCATCGCTTCAAAATGTGTTGAAATAGTGGTGATTCCGTTGGCCGCGATTTTCTTCAACGGTGTTTCATTATAAGATATAATTCCAAAATCAGTTCCGAGTTTTAAGTTTTTATCTCTGGCGTTTTCGATTACGCGAACTAAATCACGATCATTCGGAATTATATATAAATCTCCTTCGGTAATTTCTCTGTTTGTAAATTCGGCAATAACTTCCGATTCAAAATTATATTCGGAACAAAAATCTTCAAAACCCAATTTCATTCCCAGCGGTTCGCGAAAACCAGGAAAAATCAAAATCAGTTTTTTGTATTTACGCAAACGCTCTTTTCCTCTATGTAATCCTTCAAAAATATCTTTTTGGTGATTTTGATAAATGGCCGGATATATTTTCAAATCAGGATTGGTTTGATCCAGTATAATTACGTCACCTACTGGTAGGGTTTTTATCGAGGCAATGATATCTTTTAAATTTGTGGGCATCAAAATGTATTTGGTATAATTGCCGTTACTGTCATTTATGAGCTTTTGAAAAACCTGACTATTGAAATGATGAAAGAAAATATCGACCTGAACATTTTTTCCAATGTTGTTTAAAAACGAGTTATAAATATCTTCTTTAAAAATATTCAGCTCATCAAAAAGCAAAAAAATCTTTTGTTTTATAGTGATTTCAACGCTTTTAACGTAATATCCTTTTCCAGGAATGGCATAAATAATCCCTCTTTTTTTGAGTTCGTCATAGCCCAGCAAAACAGTATCACGCGATAATGAAAACGCCAGACAGACTTTGTTTACTGACGGAAGCCTGTCGCCTTTTACTAATTTTTCTTCTTCAATTGCTTTTTCTATTGAAAGAATTATCTGCTTATATTTTGGCAGACCAATGTTGTTTTGAATCGAAATTATATTCATAGGAAAGGAGAAATTTTGTGCAATATACAAAAACTGGTAGGTACTGGTATGTAAAAGTAAAGAAATGTTTCTATTTTTGAATTTCACTTTTGGCAAAATTTACATGGAAATAAAACATAAATCGCATTTAAAGGAAACTTATGATTCTAAATCCTTTGGTTTCACTCCAGATAATAACGAAATTCTTTCTTTAGAATTATCGAATAAAAATGGTATGAAAGTCGAGATTACAAATTATGGAGCGACTGTGACGTCATTACAAGTTCCTGTTTCTAACGGAAATCTTGTTGATGTGGTTTTAGGTTTTGATTCTGTTTCTTCTTATTTGGAATCTTATTTGCTGCCAAGTGCTCCTTATTTTGGAACAACTGTTGGACGTTATGCGGGAAGAATCAATAAAGGTACTTTTTCATTGAATGGAAAAACATACGAGTTGGCTAAAAACAATAATGAAAATTCCCTTCATGGCGGAAATAATGGTTTTGGAAGAAAAGTATGGAATGTTACCAATCAAACTTTGGGCGAAAATCCTTCGATAACTTTTAGCCTTATAAGTAAAGATTTAGATGAAAATTATCCTGGAGAATTGCACGTTGATTTAACGTATACTTTGACAGAAGAAAATGAATTGAAATTAGATTATAAAGCGGTTTCAACAGAAGATACCATTATAAATTTAACGCACCACAGTTATTTTAATCTCGACGGACACGATGGAAATGTTTTGAATCAGACCGTTTTTATTGATGCTGAAAAAATAGTTGAGACGAACCACGAGAATATTCCAACGGGAAAATTTATTGATCTTACGAATCATGAATTTGATTTTAGAGCTGCGAAAAGCTGTCCGGCTTCGATAGATAATTCTTTTGTGATCGAACCGACAAAGAATGCTGCGGCGGTTTTATCAAGCTCAAAAAATAATTTAAAAATGAGCATTTTTACAGATCAGCCAAGTGTACATATATATGTAGGCGGAAACTGTTTTGATGTTTTAAAAGGAAAAAACGATGTGGTTTACCACAAAACAAGCGGTATTTGTTTTGAAACCCAAAATTTTCCAGACGCTCCAAACCACGCACATTTTCCAAATTCTGTTTTGAAAAAAAGCGAAGAATATAATCAGAAAACGGTTTACAAATTTGAAAATATAAACTAACTACCTATTACAATATAATGAGTGATATTTTAATACAAAATACGACTGCTTTTTTTGAGAAATCATTTGGCTCGAAGCCAGAAAAAGTGGTGCTTTCTCCGGGAAGAATTAATATTATTGGAGAACATATTGATTACAATGACGGTTTTGTTTTACCGGCTGCAATTGATAAAGTGATTTGTTTTGCTTTTGAAAAAAACAAATCAAAAAAATCAAAAGTAATCGCAATTGATTTAAATGAAGAATTTGAAATTGATTTAACCGAAGAAGTAAAACTGAGCGACGTTGTCTGGACGAATTACATTCGCGGTGTTATAAAACAATTACAGGATAACGGATATTCGTTTGAAGGTTTCAACTGTGTTTTTAGCAGTAATATTCCGGTTGGTTCTGGATTGTCTTCTTCTGCCGCTTTAGAATGCGGAACTTTATTCGGAATCAAACAGCTTTTTGATTTAAAAATTGAAAAAGTTGACATAGCATTATTAGGACAAAAAGCAGAACACTGGGTTGGTATTAACTGCGGAATTATGGATCAGTTTTCGAGCGTTCACGGTCTTGAAAATAAAGTTATAAAACTAGATTGCAACACGCTTGATTTTGAATATCACAACGCCGATTTCAAAGATTATTCATTGATTTTAATGGATAGTAATGTAAAACATTCTCTTTTTACATCGGAATATAATACCCGCAGAATTGAGTGTGAGCAAGGTTTAGCGATTATTAAAAGTAATTTTTCTGAAGTAAAAAGTTTCAGGGATTGTTCTGAAGAACAGCTTTTAAGCATTCAGGATAAAATGAGCGAAACGGTTTTTAAAAGAGTTCATTTTGTTGTAAAAGAAATCAACCGGGTTATAAAAGCCTGTGAAGCGCTGGACAAAGGAGATATTGAACTTTTAGGACAATTGCTTTTTGAAACGCATTATGGTTTATCGCAGGAATATGAAGTAAGCTGCGACGAGCTGGACATGCTTGTAGACACTGCAAAAGCAGATGACGCCATTATTGGTTCTCGCGTTATGGGAGGCGGTTTTGGAGGCTGCACTATAAATTTAATTAAAAAAGGACATGAAAATCAGGTAAAAAGTAAGTTTTCAAATCTTTATTTAGATACATTTGGGATTGAATTAAAATTTTATGATGTAAAAATCTCAAACGGAACAACATTACTTTAATACCACACACAACACAATGAAAAATTTTGACATTAACGAAGATCCTCACAGACGTTTTAATCCCTTAATTAATGAATGGGTTTTGGTTTCACCTCATCGTGCAAAACGTCCGTGGCAGGGACAAAATGAAACCATTTCGACAGAATCACTTCCTAAACACGATCCCGAATGCTATTTATGCCCGGGAAATGTTCGTGCAAACGGAGTTAGTAATCCGGCATACAAAAACAACTTTGTTTTCGACAATGATTTTGCTGCTTTAAAACAGGATGAAATTATTTTTGAAGAAGATATTAAGCATACATTTTTTAAGGCAAAACCAGAACAAGGAATTTCGAGAGTGGTTTGTTTTTCTCCAAGACACGATCTTACGCTTCCGGAAATGGAAGTTTCAGACATTGAAAATATTGTAAAAACCTGGCAGAAAGAATATACTGATTTAGGTAATATAAAATACATCAACCACGTTCAGATTTTTGAAAATAAAGGAAGTGTTATGGGCTGCAGCAACCCGCACCCGCACGGGCAGATCTGGGCACAGTCTTCATTGCCAACTCAGGTTGAAAAAACACATAACAGCTTAAAATCGTATTTTGATAAAAACCACAGAACTTTATTAGAAGATTACGTTCAGGCCGAATTAAAAGTAGGAAGCCGTATCGTGATTGAAAACGAATATTTTGTGGCATTAGTTCCGTTTTGGGCAATCTGGCCTTACGAAACAATGATTGTAAGCAAAAGAGCGATTAGCAAAATCACTGATTTTACGGCTGAAGAAGTTTCGGCTTACGCCAAAATTTTAAAGCAGTTAACGATCAAATACGATAATTTATTCAACACTTCATTTCCGTATTCGTCTGGAATTCACCAGGCACCAACAGATGGTTTTGACCATCCGGAATGGCATTTTCACATGCATTTTTATCCGCCGTTGCTTCGTTCTGCAACCGTAAAAAAATTCATGGTTGGTTACGAAATGATGGGGGAATCGCAAAGAGATATTACTCCGGAGAAAAGTGCCGAAATTTTAAGACAACAAGCTGAAGTGCATTATAAAAATGCAGTAAAAATTGACTAAATTTTACGCCAATAACCAATAATTTGAAAATTTAACAGAATTATTTGTTTATAAATGTAAATAACACATTTAAAGTGATTGTTTTTTAAGTTTTTATTTTAAATTTGGCTTTCGTTTTTGTTTTGACAAAAAAATAACAAAATAAAAACACATATTTCAGTTTTAAACACATTAAACCACATAAATATTAATTTCAGTTTTTAACTTAAACAATCACCTATACTAATTATCTAAAATACTATTAACAATGAAGTCAAACCTCGCACTCGCAGATTATGCGGTTTTTATTATTTATTTTATCGTAGTATCTGTCTACGGTTACACCGTTTATCGCAAACGTAAACAAGACGAGCACGATGCTAAAGCTTATTTTCTTGCCGAAGGAAATTTAACCTGGTGGGCAATTGGAGCTTCGTTAATTGCATCAAACATTTCAGCAGAACAATTCATCGGGATGAGTGGTGAAGGTTTCTTTTTAGGAATCGCTGTTGCTGCTTATGAATGGCTTGCTGCTATTGCCTTAATTATTGTAGCCGTTTGGTTCATTCCGGTGTATCTTAAAAATAAGATATATACTATGCCTCAATTCTTAAAAACACGTTATAACGAATCGACTGCGTTGATTATGGCTGTTTTCTGGTTGTTTTTATATGTATTTGTAAATTTAACTTCTATTCTATACTTAGGGGCAGTTGCCATTGACGGTCTTGCTGGTGGAGGATATCTTCACATTATTATGATTGGTCTGGCTGTGTTTGCCTTATTTATTTCTCTTGGAGGAATGAAGGTTGTGGCTTATACAGATGTTATTCAGGTAGCGGTTTTAATCATTGGGGGTTTAGTAACTTCATACATTGCGCTTACAACTGTTGGGAGTGCTTTTGGAGTTGGAGAAAATGCAATTGCAGGTTTTAAAGTTTTAATGAGAGAAGCTCCTGAACATTTCAAAATGATTATACCAAGACCAACCGCAACTTCATCTCAACTTGAAATCAATAAATATTTAACTTTCCCAGGTTTGATGTCTTACCTTGCAGGTATCTGGATCATCAACTTAAACTATTGGGGATGTAACCAATACATTACACAAAGAGCTCTTGGTGCAGATTTACAAACGGCTCGTACCGGAATTTTATTTGCCGGAATGTTAAAATTATTAATGCCTTTAATTGTAATGCTTCCTGGAATCGCAGCTTTTGTTTTGTACAAAGACGGTCATTTACCACAATTAGTTGGAGGAAAAGATGGAGCTTATTCGGCTGTGTTAACGTTTCTTCCAACGGGCCTTAAAGGACTTTCTGTTGCGGCATTAACTGCTGCAATTGTAGCTTCATTAGCTGGAAAAGTAAACAGTATCTCTACTATTTATACTTTAGATGTTCATAAAAAATACATTCAAAAACAAGCTGGCGAAAAACAACAGGTAAATATTGGTAGAATTGCTGTTTTTGCTGCTATGCTTTTGGCTGTTTTATTTACATGGAATGACCTTCTTGGAATTGGAGGAGAAGGTGGATTCACATTCATTCAAAAATATACTGGTTTCATTAGCCCTGGAGTTTTCGCTATGTTCTTCCTTGGTATGTTCTGGAAAAGAACTACTGGAACTGCCGCTATTGTTGGGGTAATTTTAGGATTTCTTTTATCTGTATTATTCAACGAATATGCTCCGGCTTTATTTGGAAACGAAACTTTACTATATACCGCATGGCCAACTGGAAAAGTTATAGGCGGTGTTCCTGTGTACGAAATTCCTTTCCACATCTGTATGGGATTATCATTCTTCTTTACAATGTTAGCCATGATTGGAATCAGTTTTGCTGGACCAAAAGTAAATCCAAAAGCGTTTGAAATAGACTCTGAAATGTTTAAAGTAAAACCACAAACAACAGTTTTAATTGTAATTACATTACTGATTATCGTAGCATTGTACGTTAAATTCTGGTAATTTTTTAATAAGTAATTTTGAAGTGAAAAGGGATCCTGTATGGGATCCCTTTTTTTATTTTTGCTTCTGGTCAAATTAAAATTTTATGGAATCTAATTTGTTTTATTGCGTTTTCTTTGCCTTGTTTTCATTTGGATCCTATAAATTTCACAAGTATTGGCTTAAAAATAGTAAAAATGAATTCTATGTAAAAGAAGGGCATCGTTTAGATAAAATTAAACATTGGGGAATTATTTTAGTTTCTGCCTTTTGTTCCGTAATTTGTTTTTTAAAATTTGTTTTTGGATTAAGTTAAATAAGAACCACTATTACAAAAAAGAAAAATTTGCTCTCTATGATAAAAAAAGAAAACGTACTTAAACTTCTGGTTTTCGTAACTTTAGTAACTGCAATGGGTTTTTGGGCAAATTATCTTTCAGGAAATGAAGCTTTTTATAAAAGAGCACTTGAGAATCGTAAAGAAGAATCATATTCAGGCATTGTGATTGAAAAATATATTGATTCATCGCAACATTGTACGCCAATGCTTAAATTTACAAGTAGTTCAAGCAATGCTGTAGTAGATAGTTTTTGGTATGAAGTAGAAGTTGGAGACTCAATAGTAAAAGTTAAAGGTCAGTCCAGTATTTATTTGTATAAAAACAATCAGCTCAAACAAGTATTTGATTATGAAGTATATTATCAAAATTTAATGACACGAAAGTCAAAACATTAATACAAAATAGAAATAGTCATAAAGCTCTTTATTCCGGAGAAAACATGAAGAATATTTTTTTTAAAATTATCCACACAATTCTCCTAATCCTGGGGATAATTGCAATATGCTTTAGTACCTATTTATGGATCGGAAGTGAGGAAAAAAACATTCAATTAAAAAATGATTCATTATTCCTGCTATTTCTTAACCGTTTTATTCTTAATTCTATAGTTATATTCCTGTTTTTAATTACCGCTATTTTGATAAGCAGAATTCTTGGCAAAAAAATGCGTTTAGGATTATCTTTAAAACAAGTTATTAAATTTGAAGCATTACTATTCTTCTCTGTTTCAATTATTTTAATTTTAGTCAAAATCTTTCCGTTATAAGTAAAAGTAGATTTTATCGACAATTTTATTTTAACAAGAAAAATGTTTGTATAAACATTTTAATTACTTTTAGCCCAGTAATTAACCAAAATAAATAAAAAATGAAAAAACTAATTTTTGCTTTATTTATTATTTCCGGAACCGCTTTTGCTCAGGACATGGAAGTAGTAAAAGGAAACTTTGATTTCTTAAAAGATCAAAAAGAAATCAATACCATATTTGATTATAGCAGCTTCACTATGATGAAAGAAAAAAAATCTGAAGCGCAATACATTAAAGAACACAAAGCCGATTTAGACGAAAAAGCAAAAGGAAACGGAAACCTTTGGGAAAAAAGATGGGCTGTTGCAAAAGATCAAATCTGGACTCCTAAGTTTTTAGAAATAGGAAACATTGTATTATCTAAAGCTGGAAAAGATGTAAATTTTCAGGAAGGATTAAATACTCCTTATACTTTAATTGTACAAACGGTATGGATTTATCCGGGCTGGGATGCAGGAATTATGAAACAGCCTGCAAAGGTTACTACAAATCTTAAATTTGTTGAAACAGCAAACAAATCAAATGTGTTATTAGAAATTACAAGCGAAGAAGCTCCCGGAGATCAATGGGGAAGTAATTTTAGCAATGAAACAAGAATTGGAGAAGGATTCGCCAAAACTGCAAAATCGTTATCTAAGCTTTTATTGAAAAAAGCATTCAAATAAAACCAAAAAAAAGCCCTGATTATTCAGGGCTTTGTTCTTTTTGCATATTCAGTAAATACGCCATATTTGCTATAACGTGATCATGTTTCTTGACAAACGAATTCTCTTCGTTCCAAACATAACCTGCCAACACAGAACATATTTTTTCTTTTACTTCAGGATTTTCCGGCTGATGGAAAAATAAAGTCTGAAGGTTTCCAGTATACCATTCCTGCACATAAGTCGTGAATACCGAAATTCCGCGTTTCATATATTGTGTAAACTCCACTTCCCAGTCAACAGGAATTCCCTGCGATTCTTTTAAGTATAATTTTGCTGCCAGCATTCCAGATTCTGTTGCAAAAGCTACTCCAGACGAAAAAACAGGATCAAGAAATTCAGAACTGTTTCCTGTTAAAGCAAAACCGTCTCCATACATTCTTTTTACTGCTCTCGAATAATTCTCCAGTTTTACAGGTTCAAATAAGAATTCTGTTCCTTTAAATCTTTGGATATAATAATCTGATAGCTGAATGGCGTTTTTCAAGGCCTCCGCATTATCTTTATTTTCAGAAAGCGAATTAATAAAATCTGTTGGGCCAACAACACCTAAGCTAGTATTTCCGTTAGAAAACGGAATTACCCAAAGCCATACTTCAGTTTCTAAAATATCAAATGAAATCTGCGTTCCTTCCTCACCTTCTGGTCTGTTAATATCTTTTACGTGTGTAAAAATCGAAGAATGCGGATCTAATTTCGAAGGCGTATCTAAATCTAAAAGTCTTGGCAAAACACGTCCATATCCGCTGGAATCGACGATAAATTTAGCATGAATCTCTTTTAAATTTCCTTCTTTATCTTTTACAATTGTTTTTGAATTTTTTCCTTCAAAAGAAACTTCTAAAACTTCCGTTTCAAATTCAAGGTCAACACCTTTACGAACTACTTCCTGTGCCATTGTGTTGTCAAAATCAGCTCTTGGAATCTGCCAGGTCCAATCCCAGCCTTCTCCAAATTTTTTACTGAAATCAAAAACACAAATCTCTTCACCTCTAATAAAACGGGCTCCAAGTTTCTTTTCAAAGTTCATTGAATTAAGAGCATCAAACAATTCTGCCTCAGCAAAATGATCCATTACTCTCGGAATTAAGCTTTCGCCCACAACAAGTCTCGGAAACTTCTGTTTCTCAACAACTTTCACCTTAACATTGTTTTTATGAAGATACGATGCCGATACGCATCCAGATGGTCCGGCGCCTATTACTAAAACATCTACAAACTCCTTTGTCATAATAAAAATATTATCAATTATTAACCTACATTTGCCATCATCAAAATAACTACATTTATTTTGATAAATAAAATTAAATTAGCACAACCAAAAACGAGTTAATGAATACAATTAATGAATATTTAAGTTTAGCAGAGTTTGAAGCCATAATCTTTGGAAATCAAAAAGTTACAATTAGCGATGTAGTTCTAAACCGAGTAAACGAAAGCTTCAATTTCTTAAAAGAATTCTCTGGAAATAAAGTAATTTACGGCGTAAACACAGGCTTTGGCCCAATGGCGCAATACAGAATTAAAGAGTCTGATCAAATTCAGCTTCAATATAATTTAATCCGCAGCCACTCTTCAGGAACAGGAAAACCATTAAATGCAGCTTGTGCAAAAGCAGCAATATTGGCTCGATTAAATACACTTTCATTAGGAAATTCTGGTGTACATCCGTCAGTAATTCATTTAATGTCTGAACTTATTAATAGAGATATTACACCTTTAATATTTGAACACGGCGGCGTTGGTGCCAGCGGTGACTTAGTGCAGTTATCACATTTAGCTTTAGTTTTAATTGGCGAAGGTGAAGTTTTTTATAAAGGCGAAAGAAGACCAACTCCTGAAGTTTTCGAAATTGAAGGTTTAAAACCAATTCAGGTAGAAATTAGAGAAGGTCTGGCATTAATCAACGGAACTTCTGTAATGACAGGAATTGGCGTTGTAAATGTATATCACGCTAAAAAATTATTAGACTGGTCATTAAAATCTTCTTGCGCCATAAACGAATTGGTTCAGGCTTATGATGATCATTTCTCTGCAGAATTAAACCAAACAAAACGTCATAAAGGACAACAGGAAATTGCGGCTAAAATGCGTCAGAATCTTTCAGACAGTACTTTAATCCGTAAAAGGGAAGACCATTTATATTCTGGTGAAAATACCGAAGAAATCTTCAAAGAAAAAGTTCAGGAATATTATTCATTAAGATGTGTTCCTCAAATTTTGGGGCCGGTTTTAGAAACGATTAATAATGTAGCTTCTATTCTTGAAGACGAATTTAACTCGGCAAACGACAACCCAATTATCGACGTAAAAAATCAACACGTTTATCACGGAGGAAATTTCCACGGAGATTATATTTCGCTGGAAATGGATAAACTAAAAATTGTTATTACAAAATTAACGATGCTTGCAGAACGTCAGTTGAATTATTTATTAAATTCAAAAATCAACGAATTACTGCCTCCATTTGTAAATTTAGGAACATTAGGATTTAATTTCGGAATGCAGGGAGTTCAGTTTACAGCAACTTCAACAACTGCCGAAAGTCAGATGCTTTCAAATCCAATGTACGTTCATAGTATTCCAAATAACAATGACAATCAGGACATTGTAAGTATGGGAACAAATGCTGCGGTAATTACATCAAAAGTAATCGAAAATGCTTTTGAAGTATTGGCAATCGAAATGATTACTATCGTTCAGGCAATTGATTATTTAGGACAAAAAGATAAAATTTCATCGGTTACCAAAAAATGGTACGATGATGTTAGAAATATAATTCCAACATTTAAGGAAGATCAGGTAATGTATCCATTTGTTCAAAATGTAAAAGATTATTTGATTAACAATTAATTGGACATGAATCATATTTTAAAAACATGAAGAAAATATTTTTTTTATCTCTAATAGCTTTTCAATTCGTTAATGCCCAAGAACTGGCTTTAGTTAAAAAAGACGGTAAATTTGGTCTTATTACAAAAGAAGGAACTTTTGCCGTTGAACCAAAATTTGACAGTGCAAGAGATTTTTCTGATGGATTAGCAGCTGTTAAACAAAATGGAAAATGGGGATATGTCGATAGAAAAGGAACTTTTGTAATTCCTGCAACTTTTGACAATGCAAGGGATTTCAACAGCGGAATTGCGACTATAGAAAAAAAAGCAGTTTGGTATTACATCAACAAACAAGGCGAAATATTAAAAGGCAATCCGGAATCTGATAAATTATTTGATTTTCATTACGGAGCAGCTTTTTTTAGACAAGCCGACAAAGTGGGGATTATCAATAATAAATTTGAAATTGTTCTGGCTCCAAAATATGATGTGATCAGAGCTTTTTATAATGGTTATGCAAAAGCTGCCGTAAATGATAAATGGGGAATTGTTGACCCATCTGGAAAAGAGGTTGTTGAAGCCATTTATGACGAAGTTGGAGATTACTACAACAACACAACCTGGGCAAAAAAAGGAAAAGATTATGGACTGGTTCATAACGGACAGTTTATTAAAATAGACGATGTAAGTGAATTTGGCGCTTTTGGAACGCAGGATTTAATTGCTGCGAAAAAAGGAGCAAAATGGGGATTTGTAAATTTTGAAGGACAATGGGTTCTTAAACCACTATTTGACAAAACAAAACCATTCTCTAATAATTTAGCACCTGTTCGCATTCGAGAAAAATGGGGTTATACTAATCTAGAAGGAATATGTGTGGTACAACCTATGTTTTATGATGCAGAGCCTTTTAGCGACGGACTTGCTGCTGTAAACAAAGGATACGGCTGGGGATTTATTAATGAAAGCGGAATAGTAGTTATTCCGGCAGATTATGAAATTTCAGCAGCATTTGGAAGCTATATGCGTGAAGAAAAAGGATTCATCGGCGGATTAGCAAGAGTAAAACGCAATGGTAAATGGGGTTTTCTTAAACCAGATGGAAAGCTTTTGATTGAATGGTTTCAGAATGCTGAACTCTTTCAGGAATAAAAAAGCATTTTTATATTATTAATATTGAATCTTAAAATCATGAAAAAAACACTTATTTTTTTGTTGCTAAGTTGCATTCAATTTGTTAATAGTCAAGAACTGGCATTAGTTAAAAAGAATTCAAAAATTGGATATATTTCCAAAGACGGATCCTTTAAAATTGAACCTCAATATAAATCTGCCAAAAGTTTTTCTGAAGGTTTAGCCGCTGTCGAAGACAATGGAAAATGGGGTTTTATTGACACCAAAGGAAGCTGGGTAATTCCGGCATCTTTTAATAATGCTAAAGATTTTAACAGCGGAATCGCAGTAGTACAAAAAGATAAGGACTGGGTTTATATTAATACAAAAGGTGAAATTTTAAAAGCGCCTGCTACCGAAAAAATATTCGATTTTAATAACGGCGTTGCTTTTATAAGACAAGGAAACAAAGTTGGATTAATCAATTCAAAACTTGCCGTGGTTTTAGAACCAAAATACGACCAGATCAAACCTTTTGAAAATGGTTATGCAAGAGTGGAACTAAATAAAAACTGGGGAATTATAAATACTTCCGGAAAAGAATTAGTTGAACCGGCTTACGCAGAAATTGGAAACTATTTTAAAGGCACAACCTGGGCAAGAAAAGATAAAACTTTTGGATTGGTAAGCAACGGAAAATTTATTCCGGTTGATGGTGCCGAAAAAATATGGGATTTTGAAACTCAGGATTTAACATATGCCAAAAAGAACGGAAAGATTGGTTTTATTGATTTAAACGGAAATTGGGTAATCCTGCCTATATATGACAAAGGAAAAGCATTCTCAAAAAATTTAGCTCCGGTTTTAGTTGGAAAAAAATGGGGTTATATCAATTTAAAAGGAACATTTGTAATAGAACCAACGTACAGCGATGCAGAGGTTTTCAGCACAAATGGTTTAGCTCCTGTAAAAGAAAGCAACTGGGGATTTATTAATGAAAGCGGAAAACTAGTAATTCCAACGCAATACGGAATTACTTCAAACGGATTCGTTATTGCACTTTTTGTACAGCAGGATAAAGGTTTTATTGATGGTCTTGCAAGAGTAAAAAATGAAGGAAAATGGGGATTTTTAAGACCTGACGGAACTGTATTAGGAAACCAATGGTTTGAAAATGCTGAATTGTTTTCACAAACAGCAGAAAGAGAAAAAAAGGAAACAAGTGTAGCTGCTGAAAGTCCAAAAGCTGAAACAAAAACAACAGCAAAACCGGCAAGCAAACCAGCAACTAAGAAAAAAAAATAAAATCTACATAAATGAAATGTGTATTAGTAACAGGCGGTTCAAGAGGAATTGGTAGTGCTATTTGTAAAAAATTAGCCGTTGAATCTAATTATCATATTCTGATCAATTATCATTCAAACAAAACCGCTGCCGAAGAAACACTTCAGGAAATACAAAAATTAGGCGCAACCGGAGAAATTTTAGGTTTTGATGTTGCCAATTTTGAACAAGTACAAACTGTTTTAACACAATGGCAGGAATCAAATCCTGAAGCTATTGTAGAAGCCATTGTAAACAATGCCGGAATTACAAAAGATGGTCTTTTTATGTGGATGACTCCAGAAGACTGGAACGGGGTTGTAAACACAAGTTTAAACGGATTTTTTAATGTGACGCAGTTTTTTATTCAAAAAATGCTTCGCAATAAATACGGCCGAATTGTAAATATGGTTTCTGTTTCCGGAGTAAAAGGAACCGCAGGACAAACCAATTATTCGGCTGCAAAAGGTGCAATTGTTGCCGCAACAAAAGCATTGGCACAAGAAGTTGCAAAACGTAATATAACGGTAAACGCTGTTGCACCGGGTTTTATTAGAACAGATATGACAAGTGCGCTTGATGAAAAAGAATTATTAAAGCTGATTCCTGTAAATCGTTTTGGCGAAGCCGAAGAAGTTGCAGATTTGGTAAGCTTTTTGATTTCAAAAAAATCGAGCTATATTACCGGCGAGATTATTAATATAAACGGAGGAATATATTCTTAAAATACTATGTTTGCATAATAAATAGATTAAAAAAATTGTGCCTTTGTTTAAAAATTACACTTTAAGGATAAAAAATTACTTTGAAAGACGATGAATAAGAGAGTTGTAATTACTGGAATGGGAATTTATTCTTGTATCGGAACTTCTTTAGATGAAGTAAAGGAATCATTGTATAACGGAAAATCGGGGATTCAGTTTGATGCTGAACGAAAAGAATTTGGTTTTCAATCAGCCTTAACCGGAATGGTTCCTAAAGCTGATTTAAAAAACCTATTGACCCGTAGACAACGTATGAGCATTGGTGAAGAAACCGAATATGCTTATATGGCTACTATCGAAGCACTGAAAAATGCGAATATCGACGATGCTTTTTTTGACACTCGCGAAGTTGGAATTATGTACGGAAACGACAGCGTTTCTAAAGCAATAATTGATGCTACAGATATCGTGCGCGAGAAAAAAGATACTGCCTTAATTGGTTCAGGGGCGATTTTTAAATCAATGAATTCTACCGTTACGATGAATCTTTCCACGATTTTTAAACTTCGCGGCATCAATTTAACCGTAAGTGCTGCCTGTGCAAGCGGTTCACATTCTATTGGATTAGCTTATTTTTTAATAAAAAGTGGTTTTCAGGATATCATTATAACTGGAGGAGCGCAGGAAATCAACAAATATGCGATGAGCAGTTTTGATGGTTTAGGCGTTTTTTCTAACCGAGAAAGTGATCCTGAAAAAGCTTCAAGGCCTTTTGATGCCGGACGTGACGGATTAATTCCGAGTGGCGGAGGTGCAACTTTAATTCTGGAAAGTTACGAATCTGCAATTGCACGTGGAGCTAATATTATTGCCGAAGTTTCAGGTTACGGATTTTCATCAAACGGCGGACATATCTCAACTCCAAATGTGGAAGGTCCCGCTACAGCGATGCAAAGAGCACTGGATGATGCTAAACTAAAAGCATCAGATATTGAGTATATAAATGCACACGCAACCTCAACTCCGGTTGGCGATGCAAACGAAGCCAAAGCTATTTTTGAAGTTTTTGGTGAGAAAAACCCTTATGTAAGTTCAACAAAATCAATGACAGGTCACGAATGCTGGATGGCCGGAGCAAGCGAAATTATCTACTCTATCATAATGATGCTGAACGATTTCATTGCACCAAACATCAATTTAGACAATCCAGATGAAGATGCTTCAAAATTAAATTTAGTTAAAACTACGTTAAACAAAAAATTTGACATATTTTTGTCCAATTCTTTCGGTTTCGGAGGAACCAACTCGGCGTTGGTGGTTAAAAAGTTTAAATTGAACGATGAATAAAGAAGATATTATAGCAAAAATCAATGGTTTTTTAGTTGATGAATTTGAAGTAGACAATGACGACATTGAACCAAATGCTAATTTAAAAGATACGCTTGGCTTAGATAGTTTAGATTATGTTGATTTAGTAGTTTCAATAGAATCAAACTTTGGCGTAAAACTAGTTGAGGCAGATTTTGTTGGAATTTCTGATTTCCAAAGCTTCTATGACCTTATCGAAACCAAATTAAAAGCCAAAACAGCTTAATGAGTGAATGGGATGGCAAATCAAAAGGAACTGTTTTAGGTTATAGAATATTCGTTTTTTTGATTCAAAAAGCGGGTGTCAAATCTGCTTATGTTTTACTTTATTTTGTCGCTTCTTATTACTTTTTATTTTTAAAGAAAAGCAATCGTGCTATTTTTTATTACTTTAAAGAAAGGCTTCAATACTCCTATTTTAAATCAAAAAAAATGGTTTTCAAAAGTTACTACACTTTTGGACAGACCATTATTGATAAAGTTTCCATTTCGGCAGGAATGCGAAACAAATTCACCTATGAATTTGACGGAATTGAAATTTTAAAAAAGCTCCTCGCCGAAAAAAAAGGCGGTGTTTTAATTAGCGCACACGTTGGAAATTTTGAAATTGCAGAACATTTCTTAGGTGATATTGATCTTGATTTTCAAATCAATTTAGTCACTACAGATTTAGAACATTCTGCCATTAAAAATTATCTGGAAAGCATTACCCAAAAACCAACCGTAAAATTCATCATTATCAAAGAAGACTTGTCTCATATCTTTGAGATCAATGCGGCTTTGGCCAATAACGAATTAGTTTGTTTTACAGGCGATCGTTATTTTGAAGGCACAAAATCACTTTCTGAAAACATTTTAGGCAAAGAAGCCAACTTCCCTGCCGGACCATTTTTAATTGCATCAAGATTAAAAGTTCCGGTTGTGTTTGTTTATGTTATGAAAGAGCCAAATTTACATTATCATTTATACGCCAGAGAAGCCACAGTTAAACACCGTGACGAAAAAGCATTGCTAAAAGAATACATAACAAGCGTAGAAAACATCTTAAAAAAATACCCTTTGCAATGGTTTAATTATTTCGATTTTTGGAATGATTTGAAGAAATAGACCACTGATTTTACGGATGAAACGGGTTTACACGGATTATTTTTTGTTTAGTTACTTATAAAGAAAACCTGTGTAAACCCGTTTCATCCGTAAAATCTGCGGGCCAAAAACCTCATAACAAACAAGAAAAATCCGTTTAAATAAATTTACTTATTTTTGTTCGCAACCAAAGCAACAAACCCTAATGAAAAATGTTCTTGTTATTTATTATTCTCAATCCGGACAGTTAGAAACTATTGCGCAAAACATCGCAAAACCATTTCTAAATTCAGAGAATATAAAGGTGACTTTTCACGAAATACAATTAGAAAAACCATTCCCATTTCCGTGGAGTAAAGATGCTTTTTTTGATGCCTTTCCAGAATCGTTTTTACAAATTCCAACAGCCTTAAAACCAGTTCCTGAAGAAATTTTAAACACAAAATTTGATTTGGTGCTTTTCCATTATCAGGTTTGGTATTTGTCGCCTTCAATTCCAATCAACTCGTTTTTAAAAAGCGACGAAGCCAAAAAAATCCTGAACAATACGCCTGTTGTAACCATCAGCGGCTCAAGAAACATGTGGATTATGGCGCAGGAAAAAATTAAAACGTTACTAAAAGAAGCCAATGCACAATTAGTAGGTAATGTAGCTTTAGTAGATCGTGTTGGAAATTTAATAAGCGTTATTACAATTGTAGAATGGATGTTCTCCGGCGTTAAGAAAAAGTATTTAGGTATTTTTCCATTGCCGGGAGTTTCAGAAAAAGACATAAACGAATCCCCAAAGTTTGGTGAAGCAATGCTTTCTGCCTTTAACGAGAATAATTTAGACCAATTACAGCCAAAATTAGTACAAATTGGAGCCGTAAAAATTAGTCCGTACTTAGTAACAGTAGACAAAACGGCCAATAAAATTTTCAATAAATGGTCAAACCTGATTTTTAAAAATCAAAAAAACCGAAAAAAGCTTCTAAAAGTATTTAATGTTTATTTATTCTTGGCAATTTGGTTAATCTCACCAATAGTGTATATATTGCACTTTATTTCCTACCCTTTTAAGTTAAAAACCATAAAAAGACAAACTCAATATTATCAAGGAGTTTAGAAGCGAATTTTAGATTATGTTTGAAGTATATATAACAAAAGCTGCAAAATATTTGCCTAACGAAGCTGTTTCAAATGACGAAATGGAAGCTTATTTAGGACTTATCAACGATACTGCCTCAAAAGCAAGACGTATTATTTTGCGCAACAACAAAATTACAAGCCGTTATTACGCTGTTGACAAAACAGGAAAAAGCACTCATAGTAATGCCGAATTAACCAGAAATGCTATTTTGCCGTTATTCGACGAAAATTTTACGCCTCAGGATTTAGAAGTACTTTCATGCGGAACCTCAACTCCGGACATCTTTCTGCCTTCACACGCGGCAATGGTTCATGGTTTGCTAAAAAATAAATCGGTAGAATTAAACTCTTCAACAGGAGTTTGCTGTGCCGGAATGAACTCTCTTAAATTTGGTTTTCTTTCCGTACGTTCTGGAAATTCAAAAAATGCAATCTGCACAGGATCTGAAAAAGTTTCTACCTGGCTGAATGCTCAAAAATACAATCACGAAGCCGACAATTTAAAAAATCTGGAAGAACAGCCAATTATCGCGTTCAAAAAAGATTTTTTACGATGGATGTTGTCTGACGGTGCCGGAGCTTTTTTATTAGAAAATAAACCACGAGGAACGATTTCTCTAAAAATAGAATGGATGGAAGCTTTTTCGTATGCATACGAATTAGAAACCTGCATGTATGCCGGAGGTGATAAATTAGAAAATGGAGAAATAAAATCATGGAGCGATTACGCGCCGGAACAATGGTTAAATGAATCTGTTTTCTCTATTAAACAAGACGTTAAACTTTTAGATGAATTTATTCTTTCTAAAGGTGCCGAAAGTATGAAAGATGCGATGGACAAAAACAACATCAAATCTGAAGATATCGATTATTTTATTCCTCACGTTTCCTCTAACTTTTTTGTCGAAGGATTGAAAAAAGGATTAACTGAAAAAGGAATTGGAATGAGCGATGATAAATGGTTCATGAACCTTTCCAGAGTTGGAAATGTTGGTTCTGCTTCTATTTATTTAGCCCTAGAAGAATTAATGAATTCAGGGAATTTGAAAAAAGGAGATAAAGTTCTTTTATCAGTTCCGGAAAGCGGAAGATTCTCTTTTGCGTATGCGTATTTAACAGTTTGCTAATGGAAACAATGGCACTTTTAGAAAAAGAAACAGTCGAAAATTTATTACCTCAAAAGTTCCCTTTTGTAATGGTTGATGCTATGCATTCTTATACCGAAACTTCTTTGGTTTCTGGTTTAAAAATTCAGCAGGATAATATTTTCGTAAAAAACGATATTTTTCTGGAAGCCGGTTTAATTGAACACATGGCACAATCTGTGGCACTACATACAGGATATCAGTTTTTTTTAAGAAACGAAACTGCTCCAACAGGTTATATTGGTTCTATTAAAGAAATTGAAATTAAAAAACTGCCTCAATTAAACGACAATATTCAGTCTGAAGTAACTATTTTACAGGAATTTGCTGGAATCACTTTGGTGAATATCGTTACAACATTAAATAATGAAGAAATTGCAAACGGACAAATGAAAACCGTTTTAGCCAAATAATATGATTTTGAATACCGGAGTTGACATACAAAATTATTTACCGCACCGAGCGCCAATGCTTATGGTAGATTTAATTTTGGATATTGATGCCAACTTCGTAGAAACCACTTTTTTGATAAAAGAAGACAATATTTTTGTACAGAATAATGTTTTTATCGAAGCGGGTTTAATTGAAAATACGGCGCAGACCTGTTCGTCTATTGTTGGAAAAAAATATTTTTTTGACGAAGACGGAACAGAAAATGAGAACGTAAATGTAATTGGATTTATCAGTGCCTTAAAAAATGTAAAAATTCATTCGCTGCCAAAAGTTGGCGAAACCATAATTACCAAAGCAGATTTAGTTTCAAAATTTGTTGGCGACGATTACACTTTATGCACAATGAGCTGTCAAAGTTCAGTAGAAGATCAGATACTCTTAGAATGCGAAATTAATTTGTTCATTCAAAAAACAGTTTCGGTTTCGTAATAATTCCACTTGAAAACATAACTAGGTAATGGAAAAAGATAAAGTACCTCAGGATAAAAGCAACTTAACTAAAAACAACGTAAAAGAGCTTTTGTACGCAACTGATGAAAACGGCAATTATACCACAACGCTAAGCACAGGCTGGGAACCCAAAACAATAGCACTTTCAAATTCTATTGATGAAATAAACGAGCGTATTGCCGAAGCCAGACAACAGGTTTTAAATGGCGAAGTAAGCCCGATTGTTTATTTTATGGAAGTAAATAAAATGGATCTTACTATTTTATCAAGTTACGTAGGACTTTGGAAATGGCGTGTAAAAAGGCATTTTAAACCAAGCGTTTTTGCAAAACTAAACGATAAAGTTTTACAGAAATATGCCGACACATTTGAAATTTCAATTGAAGAATTAAAAAACAGCATCACCAAATAATGGAATTAACTTTCACACATCATCAGTCTGCTCATTGCGAGAATGGAGTAGCGTCGAATCTGCTAAAAAATAGCGGACTAAACATCAGCGAACCGATGGTTTTTGGTATTGGCTCAGGATTATTTTTTGTATATCTGCCTTTTATAAAAGTCAATTATGCTCCTGCAATTAGTTACAGAACTCTGCCTGGACAAATTTTTAATAAAGTTGCCAATCGTTTAAATTTAAAAATAAAAAGACAAAAATTTTCATCGGTATCAAATGCCACTAAAGCATTAGATGAAAATTTAAAAAATAATATTCCAACGGGATTACAAGTTGGTGTTTACAATTTAAGTTATTTCCCAGACGAATATCGTTTTCATTTCAACGCACACAATTTAGTTGTTTACGGAAAAACCGAAACTGATTATTTAGTAAGCGATCCTGTAATGGAAACCGTAACCACTTTAACGCATGAAGAATTAGATAAAGTTCGTTTTGCAAAAGGTGCTTTTGCACCGCGCGGACAAATGTATTATCCAATTCAGGTTCCGAAAGATGTTGATTTAAAAAGTGCCATCATTAAAGGAATAAAAAATACATGCAGAGACATGCTGGCGCCAATGCCAATTGTAGGTGTTCGCGGCATCAAATTTGTATCGAAACAAATTAGAAAATGGCCTATAAAGCACGGAACTAAAAAAGCCAATCATTATCTGGCGCAAATGGTTCGTATGCAGGAAGAAATTGGAACTGGAGGCGGTGGTTTCCGTTTTATTTATGCGGCATTTTTGCAGGAAGCTTCGGTTATTCTAAATAATGAAGAATTGAAAGAACTTTCGAAAGAAATGACACAAATTGGCGATTCTTGGCGAGATTTTGCCGTTGAAGCCTCAAGAATTTATAAAAACAGAAGTGCCAAAGAAGATGCTTACAACAATATTGCCGATGAACTTTTGGACATTGCCAACAGAGAAGAAATCTTTTTCAAAAAACTAAAAAAAGCCATCAGCTAAGATATTTTGCAATCCATAATTAAAATAGAATCCCTTTCGAAAAAGTACAAAGATGCCGATCAGTTTTCTTTGAACGACGTTTCGCTAAATATAAATGAAGGAGAAATTTTTGGTCTACTCGGCCCAAACGGTGCCGGAAAAACAACTTTAATTTCAATGCTCTGCGGATTGGTAAAACCAACATCGGGACATTTTACAATTGATGATTTAGATTATCAGCATCACTCTTCAAAAATTAAAAAAATCATAGGTGTTGTTCCTCAGGAATATGCCTTATACCCTACTCTTACAGCAAGAGAAAATCTGCATTATTTTGGAAGTATGTACGGTTTAAAAGGTTCTGATTTAAAAGATAAAGTAATCGAAACTTTAGATCTTTTAGGCCTTTTAAAATTTGCCGACAAACCTGTTGAAACTTTCTCCGGCGGGATGAAACGTCGTGTGAATTTAATTGCCGGAATTCTGCACAAACCAAAAGTTTTATTTTTAGATGAACCAACTGTTGGCGTTGATGTACAGTCTAAAAATGCCATTATAGATTATCTAAAAGTGTTGAACCAAAACGGAACATCCATTATTTATACTTCGCATCATTTGGCTGAAGCCGAAGATTTCTGCACCAATATTGCCATTTTAGACCGAGGCCGAATTTATGCAAAAGGAACGCCTTCAACTTTAATCAATTCTGTTGAAGATGCCCGAAATCTCGAAGACGTTTTTATTTCATTAACCGGTAAAGACTTGAGAGATGCTATATAAAATTTGGATGTCGGTCGTAAAAGAATTTTTACTGCTTAAACGCGATTTAGGCGGATTGATTATTCTGTTTATAATGCCATTGGTTTTAGTCATTACTGTTACGTTAATTCAGGACAGTACTTTTAAAACCGTAAGCGATTCTAAAATTCCAATTTTATTGGTGGATTACGACAAAGGTTCTGTTTCTAAAACCGTTTTTGAGAATTTAGAAAAAAGTAATTTGTTTAGCGTTGTAACACAAATAGACAATAAAACAATTACCGAAGATGTTGCCAGAGAAAACGTTTACAAAGGAAAATTTCAATTGGCAATTATAATCCCGAAAAATTTAAGTTCTGATTTGCAGGCAAAAGTTGATCAAAATGTCGAAAAAATTGTCAGCAGTTTAGGCATGACTGATAGTACCGCAGCAAGCGAACCTCAGCGAATTATCAAAGAAAAAGAAGTAAGACTGTATTTTGATCCGGCAGTTCAAATGAGTTTCAAAAATGCGGTCATGAGTTCAATCGACAAAATGATTTCGCAAATTGAAACCAAATCAATTTACACGACTTTCCAAAATCAATTAGGAGAAGGAACTACCAATTTTGAGCAAAAAAGTTTCATTTCTTTCAAAGAGATAATCCCGAAGATTAATAATAAAGAAGTTCGTCCAAATTCGGTACAACACAATGTTCCCGCGTGGACACTTTTTGCGATATTTTTTATTGTAATTCCGTTATCTATTAATATTGTAAAAGAAAAATCACAAGGAACTTTCGTTCGATTAAGAACAAATCCTGTTTCTAGTTTAGTCGTGATTATTGGAAAAACCATTACTTATTCTGTAATCTGTATGATTCAGTTTTATATGATGGTTGCCGTTGCTGTATTTTTATTTCCATCTATCGGATTGCCGTCTTTAAATATCGAAGGACATTTAGTATTGATGAGTGTCGTAGCATTATTTTCAGGTTTTGCTGCCATCGGATTCGGAATTTTATTGGGAACAATTGCAAGCACACAGGAACAATCGGCTCCGTTTGGCGCAACGAGTGTTATTATTTTAGCAGCAATTGGTGGAATCTGGGTTCCGGTTTTTGCCATGCCGAAAATCATGCAGATTATTGCCAAATCGTCTCCAATGAACTGGGGATTAGATGCTTTTTACGACGTTCTTTTACGCAACGTTTCTTTCCTGGAAATCATCCCAAAAATAAGTTTACTATTTTTGTTTTTTATTCTTACCACAGCCATCGCATTATTTTATGATAAAAAGAAAAGAGCAGTTTAACGAAGCTACAAACCTGACCGTTACACACGAAATCAGAATTCGTTTTAACGAAACTGATCCGCTTGGAATTGTTTGGCACGGCAACTATATAACCTATTTTGAAGATGGACGTGAAGCGTTTGGCCGTCAGCACGGACTTACGTATTTAGACATTGCCAAAACCGGATATACAACTCCAATTGTAAAATCGACTTGCGAACATAAATTGTCTTTACGTTACGGCGATGTGGTTACAATCGAAACAACAGTTGTCGATACGCCCGCTGCAAAAATGATTTACCGTTTTAAAATTATTGATGACAAAGGTGAAATCGCCTGCACTGGCGAAACCGTTCAGGTTTTTTTAGATAAGGAAGGGAATTTAATGCTGACAAATCCTCCTTTTTATGCTGAATGGAAAAAGAAAGTTGGGTTACTATTATAAAACACGGATTGCACTAATTTTCACGAATTAAAAATAAAATACGCTGTGTAAACCTGCTTAATCTGTAAAATCTGCGAGCCATAAAAAACACACAGGAAAAAACCATAAAATGTTAAGAGAAATATACATTACGCAAACCAATTGTATCACACCTTTAGGTTTTGATGTCGAATCGAATGTTGAAGCGATTCTTCGTGGCGATTCTGGCATTCAGCTTCATAATGACATTTCTTTAATGCCAAATTCATTTTATGCTTCGATTATTTCTGATGAAAAAATAAACAGTGCTTTTGCAGAAATCAGCATTGAAACTAAATATTCTCGTTTAGAGAAAATGATGATTTTGGCTTTAGAGCCGATTATCAAAAACTCAGGAGTTGAATTAAATTCGAAAACGGCTTTTATACTTTCTACCACAAAAGGAAATGTTACGGCTTTAGCAAATGATTCTGATGAAAGTTTCAACAACGCACATTTAGATGTTTTAGCAAAAAACATTTCAGATTTCTTCGGATTTAAAACACAGCCAATTGTCGTTTCAAATGCCTGCGTTTCTGGAATTTTAGCGGTTTCAATTGCCAAAAGAATGATTCAGTCTGAACTTTACGATAATGTTTTTGTCGTTGCTGGCGATGAAGTTTCAGAATTTGTTTTGTCTGGTTTTAATGCGTTTCAAGCCATGAGCGATCTGCCTTGTAAACCGTATTCAAAAAACAGAACCGGGGTAAGTTTAGGCGAAGCAACAGCAGCCGTTTTAGTTTCGGCGGAAGCCAAAAACGCTAAAATAAAAGTGATTGGAGATAGTTCGATAAACGATGCGAATCATATTTCGGGTCCATCAAGAACAGGTGAAGGTTTGTTCAGAAGTATTCAAAATGCTTTAAAAGAAGCTCAAATTGAAGCAAATAAATTAGATTATATTTCAGCGCATGGAACCGCAACTCCGTTTAACGACGAAATGGAAGCAATTGCCTTAAACCGTTTAGGTTTACAAAATGTTCCTGTAAATAGTTTAAAAGGATTTTACGGTCATACCTTAGGCGCTTCGGGATTATTAGAAACGGTAATTGCAATTGAATCTGCCAATCAAAATATGCTTTTTGAATCAAAAGGTTTTGATGAAATTGGGGTTAGTGAAACTGTAAATGTGATTGAGAAAAATGAAAAGGCAACTATTGAATATTTTTTGAAAACGGCTTCTGGATTTGGAGGTTGTAATACGGCTGTGGTTTTTGAAAAGGTAAAATAAATTTCAACATTCAAGTAAATCTTGCAAGTTCAAAATATATTAAATCAAAGATGAAATTATCAAAATCCATATTTATAATTCTTATTCTTCTTTCATCTTTTGGATGTAAAAAGAAAGAAGTGTCCGAATCTGATTTTGAAAAAGACGTCATGAATACTGTCTTTGTCGAAATTGTAGATTCTATTTATATGGATAGAAGAACGATACTTCCGCCGCCAATGCCAAGGAGAGATTTCAAAACAAATAAAGAAGATACTATTGGATATCACGATAGATTAAAAAGATATCAGATTGAACAAGACAGTATTAAAAATGACAAAAACAGAATTTTAATTGGCGTTTATGATTTTGTAGTAAATAACAAAATCCGAAATGAAAAATTTGATTTAACACCTTTTAAAAACAATAAAAAATTTGATTTTCAATACGCTTCCAAATTTCCAGAAGAACGATATTGGGATATTGAAGATAAAAAAAGCGGAATGCCAGTTGGCACAATCCAGATTTCTAATATAAAGTTTAATAAAAACAAAACTTTGGGAACTATAACGGCTAGTGCTTCATGTGGCGGTGGAACTTGTGGACAAGGGTTTCAAATCACAATTGAAAATAAATCCGGAGAATGGCATATTAGTAAAATTGTTAATACTTGGGTTTCATAAAATAAATATTCAATTATGAACGACGGAATTGAAGCTTTAAAAAAATATATTGAAAATAATCTTGGTGAAAGTAGTGGCTGCTGGGAATACGTATTACATCCTAATATTAGAGATTACATTAGTAACTTAAATCAAACAGATAGTGAAAAATTTTCTATCGAAATATTAAATTGGAATGAAGATGTACTTTATCAATTAGCTGATGAAATGCTTTTTAGCAACAATGAATATATCGACAAGGACTATTTATTTTGCTCTATATATTTAATAATTAATGACATAGAAAATCTAGATTACTTATCACAGTATATAATTCCTTGTTTTAAAAATTTAAATTTTGAAAAAGTCTCTTTAGAATTCTTCTTACAGATGAAAGAGAAAATGAAGAATTTTTACATTATAAAAAATGGAGAAGAAAATGTAGATAATTTTATTAGACAAATAAATGAAGTTATTAATAAAAAAATGCAGACGACTGAAAACAAGTAATCAGTATAAATTTTATACTAATTAAGCAAAATGACTCAAAACAAAACCTACATACAATCCTACATCACCATCCAAAACAACGAAATTGTTTTGAACGGAACTTCTGTATTCAAAACTGAACCAACAGATTTTGCTGATTTCTCCAAACAAGCCTATCGTAATTTTGAAATGCAATATCCAAAATTTTTCAAAATGGATGCTTTGAGCAAACTCGCTTTTTTAGGATCAGAATTGCTTTTGAGTCCGATAACTTCAGAAGAAAGAGAACATAATATCGCTTTGGTTTTGGCGAATAAATCGTCGAGTTTAGATACCGATGTAAAATATCAGGAATCAATTTCAGATAAAGAAAACTATTTTCCGAGTCCGGCGGTTTTCGTTTATACGCTGCCAAATATTTGTCTGGGCGAAATAAGTATCCGTCATCAGCTGAAAAGTGAAAATTCTTTCTTTATATTTGACACCTTTAACACGGAATTCATGTCGAATTATTCAGATATTCTCCTGAATACAAATAAGGCAGATATGGTTTTGTGCGGCTGGGTAGAATATTTTAATGATAATTATAAGGCTTTTCTGTGCACTATAAGCGCAGCAGAAAACACAAAATATACAAACGAAACTATCAATACATTATACAATAAATAATCATGGAAGCATTAAAAGAAGAATTAAAAAATAAAATCATTACGACTTTAAACCTTGAAGATATCACAATTGAAGACATTGCTGATAACGATCCTTTGTTTGGAGATGGTTTAGGTTTAGACTCGATTGATGCACTTGAATTGATCGTGATTTTAGATAAAGATTACGGAATTAAATTAGTAGATCCGAAAGAAGGAAAAACAATTTTCCAGTCTATCGAGACTATGGCGGCTTACATTAGCGCTAACAGAACTAAATAAATTGTAGATTTTAGACTTTAGATTTTAGATTCCAGTTGGAAATCTAAAATCTAAAATGGTTTAAAAATCCGTCAACTTTGTCAATGTTTAAAACTTTGACAAAGTTCTAAGAATCTAAAATCTAAAATCATAAATCTAAAATGACAAAGGGTGTTGCAATAACGGGAATGGGAATTATCTCCGCAATCGGGAATTCGGTTGAGGAAAATTACCATTCATTAATCGAAAATAAAATCGGAATTTCCCGTATCTCTAATATTTCTACAGTTCATGCGGATGTTATTAAAGTAGGTGAAATCAAAAAAACCAACGATGAACTTATCGCTGAACTGGAATTAAACAGCGATAACAATTTTTCGAGAACCGCTATGATTGGTACTTTGGCAGCAAAACAAGCTGTTGAAAATGCCGGCATAACCTCTATCAACGAATTTAGAACCGGACTTATTTCGGCTACAAGTGTGGGTGGAATGGACATGACGGAGAAACATTATTACGATTATTTCGAAAAACCGGAATTGGTTAAATATATCACTTGTCACGACGGCGGCGATGTTGCCGATAAAATTGCCGAAGAACTGGGTTTAAAAGGAATGGTTTCAACAATCAGTACCGCTTGTTCCTCTGCAGCAAATTCAATTATGCTGGGTGCAAGATTAATCAAAACCGGAAAATTGGATCGCGTAATTGTGGGCGGAGCCGATGCTTTGTCAAAATTCACCATCAACGGATTTAAGACTTTAATGATTTTATCTGACGATTATAACAAGCCTTTCGACAATAACAGAAAAGGATTAAATCTTGGGGAAGCTGCTGCTTTTTTAGTTTTAGAATCGGATGAAATTGTTGCTAAACAAAACAAAAAAGTATTGGCAAGAGTTTCGGGTTATGGAAATGCAAATGATGCTTTTCATCAAACGGCTTCTTCAGAAAATGGAGACGGCGCTTTTTTGGCGATGAAAAAAGCATTTGAAATTTCGGGTTTAAAACCTTCTCAAATTGACTATATCAACGTTCACGGAACTGCAACGCCAAACAACGATTTATCTGAAGGAAGAGCTTTACGCCGAATTTACGAAGACGAAAAAGTGCCTGATTTTAGTTCAACAAAACCTTTTACAGGACATACTTTAGCGGCTGCGGCGGCAATTGAAGCTGTTTACAGTGTTTTGGCGATTCAGAATAATGTTGTTTATCCGAATTTGAATTTTGAAACGCAAATGGAAGAATTCGATTTGACTCCGCAGACTTCATTAATAACTAAAAATATCGAACACGTTTTGTCTAATTCTTTTGGATTTGGAGGAAATTGTTCCACTCTTATATTTTCAAAAAGCTAAAATGAAAAAAACATATATAAATGGAGTAGGCTGTATTTCGACTCAAAAAACATTTGATACTGTTTTTTTAGAAGAAGCCAATGTAAATCACGATGAAAATGTACTGGCAATTGTTTCGCCGGCATACAAAGAATATATTTCGCCAGCTGCAAGCCGCAGAATGGCAAAAGGGGTGAAAAACGGAATCGTAGCTTCGGCTTTGGCAATGAAAGATGCTAATGTCGAAAAAGTCGATGCCATTATTACTGGAACGGGTTTAGGATGCATCGAAGATTCTGAAAAATTCCTGAAAAGCATTTTAGATAATAAAGAAGAATTTCTAACGCCAACTTCTTTTATCCAATCTACGCACAATACAGTTGGTGCGCAAATTGCACTTTTACAGCAATGTAAAGGTTATAATTTTACTTATGTAAACGGCGCAGTTTCTTTTGAATCGGCACTTTTGGATGCTAAAATGCAGATTGAAGAAGACGAAGCTAATTCAATTTTAGTAGGCGGCGTTGATGAAAATGGTGATTATACGACTTCGCTTTTTAAATTAAACGGCCGAATCAAAGCAGATAATGCTGCGCCTTATGATGTTTTAAATTCTAAAACCAGCGGAGCTGTTTATGGTGAAGGTGCGAGTTTTTTTGTTTTAGAAAACGAAAGAAAAGAAAACACTTATGCTGAACTTCTGGATATTGCAATCGTAAATACGCTGGAAGAAAACGAAATTGAAACAGAGATTAAATCTTTTTTGAAATCAAATAATTTAGAAATTTCTGATGTTGACGCTTTAGTTTTAGGTTTTGACGGAAATGCTTCTTTTGAAAATTATTATAAAAATCTTGCCGAAAATGCTTTCGCCAAAACTCCTGTTTTATATTACAAACATTTGAGTGGCGAATATGATACGGCTTCGGCTTTTGCTTTTTGGATGGCTTCGAAGATTTTAAAAACACAGGAAATTCCAGAAATTATAAAAGTAAATTCGGCTGTAAAACCAGTTTACAAAACCATTTTATTGTACAATCAATTAAACGGAAAAAATCATAGTTTTACGTTACTTTCAAAATGATAACGCATAAAAACATCTCGATCTTTTTTATCTTTTTATTGCTTTTAGTTTTTCTTCTGAATCTTTTTATGGCAATAAATTTGTGGTATTTTTTTGCTGTAGTTTTTGTTTGGATCGGAATAAATGCTGTTGGCTCTTCTATAATTTCTTCTAATTATCATGTAAAAGCTTTCTGCAATAATCCGCTGGAAACAGAGAAAAAAATTGCTCTAACTTTTGATGACGGCCCAAGTGAATTTACTTTGGAAGTTTTAGAGCTTCTGAAAAAACACAATGCTAAAGCGACTTTTTTCTGCATTGGAAAAAACATTGAAAAACATCCTGAAATTATTCAAAAAGTTATTGAAGAAGGACATTTGGTTGGAAATCATTCTTATTCTCATTCTAAATTTTTCGATTTTTATCATGAAGATAAAATAACGAATGAACTTCGTAAAACAGATGAATTGCTGGAAAAATTCACTTCTAAGAAAATAAACTTCTTTCGTCCGCCTTACGGAGTTACTACTCCTTCGATTCGAAGAGCTTTAAAAATCACCGGACATAAAACAATTGGCTGGAATATTCGTTCTCTTGATGGAGGCACAAAAAATCAGGAATTAATTTTGAATCGAATTATAAAACGGGTTTCTCCGGGCGGAATTGTACTTTTGCATGATACCGAATCACATTCTGTTTTAGTATTGGAACAGTTTTTGCAATTTTTACAGCAGAATGATTATGAAGTGGTTTCGATTGAAGAATTACTGAATCTTAATGCTTATGAAATTGAACGCGGATGAAACGGATTCGCTAAAGCGAAAACACGGATTAAAACGGATTTTTTATTAAATAATAATCTGTTTAAATCCATTTAATCTGTGGCTAAAAAATTTTAAAAGCACAATTTTTAAAAAAATATGAAAACTAAAATAGCATTATTAATTCTATTTTTTTCAGGAAGTTTGTTCGCTCAGGAACAAAAAATGACCGATGCCGAAATTGCTTCTTTTAAACAAGATGTAAACGTTGTGGCGAAAAAAATCAAGACTTTAAGTACAGATTTTGTTCAGTACAAACATTTGGATTTTCTTTCGAAAGACATTGAAACTTCTGGAAAAATGATTTTTAAAGAACCGGCACTTTTGCAATGGCAATATAAAAAACCATACAATTACAGCATTGTTTTCAAGAACGGTAAAATCCTGATTAACGACGAAGGAAAGAAAAGTGCGGTCGATATTGGCAACAGCAAAATCTTTGCCCGCATCAATAAATTAATTGTGGGAAGCGTAAGCGGAAACATGTTTGATGATAAAGAATTTACGATTTCATATTTTAAATTGAAAGGTCAAAACTTAGCGAAATTTATTCCGAAAGATGCGACGCTGAAAAAATACATCAAACAAATTGAACTGACTTTTGACAAGGAAGAGGCAACTGTAGTTCAGGTAAAATTATTAGAATCATCTGAGGATTATACCCGAATTGTACTTAAAAATAAAGTGATCAATGCAAAAATCGACGATTCAGTTTTTACTAATTAATTGCTTTCTGGCAATTGTTTTGGTTTCTTGCGGCTCGGTCACAAAAAACTATACGCCGAAAAAATTAGACAAAACGTCTTATGACGTTCCGTATTTTTCTGATTCAAAAACCGATTATGTTTATAAAACTAATATATCTGTTTACGGAAATGAATTGTCGGGAATTTTCATTGCCAAAAAAATAAACGACACTACGCATCGAATTGTTTTTACAACAGAATTCGGAAATAAATTAATGGATTTTGAAATTTCTGAAAATGATTTTAAAGTCAATTCGATTGTTTCAGAATTAGATCGAAAAATTTTAATCAATACGTTAAAAGAAGATTTTCGACTGCTTTTAAAAAAGCAATATTTGATTCAGGAACAATTTGAAAACGAATCAAATGACATTTATAAATCGGCAGATGGAAAACGTGACAATTATATTTTTATCTCTAAAAAAGATCGAAAATTAGAAAAGATCGTTCACGCATCTAAAACAAAAGAAAAATTTACGCTGTTTTTCAATTCAGAAAACAATATTTTTGCTGAGAAAATCCAGATAATTCATCAAAATATTAAGCTTAAAATTGAGCTAAATTATTTTAAATCAGAGTAGAAACTTAAACTAACCATAAAATTAAACTAATCAAAAGATGAAAAAAATAACCTTAATTGCATTCGTTTTATTTATCGGTCTTGTAAAATCACAAGCACAGGTAAAAGTTAGTCCCGGCCTTAGAGGCGGTTTGAATATTTCAACATTAACCAATATTGACGATAATAGATCTAAAACAGATTTTTATATTGGTGGATTAGTGGACATTAAATTTAATAAATATTTTTCGCTGCAGCCTGAGATAACATATTCAAGACAAGGTGATGAAGGAAGATATTTCGAAAACGGTCGTTATTATTCTGAAAAGTATGAATTAAACTATCTTACACTTGGTGCCGTTGCCAAATATCATTTTGGAGGTAAAGGTTTTCATGTTTTAGCCGGTCCATCTTTAGATATAAAAGTTGGTGATAATTATATCAACAGCAATCCTGAAGGTTTTGACCTTGCAATTGTGGGAGGTGTTGGATATACACTGCCAAATGGATTGACTTTTGAAGCGAGAATCAAACAAGGTATGATAGATATTTATGGTTATGACGGACTTGATAATAACAATGATGATTACTATTACAATGATGTAATTTTAAATCAGGTTTTCCAAATAGGAATCAGTTATACTTTTAAAGTAAAATAATGAGGAAAATAATCGTATTTGCTTTTGTTTTATTTATCGGAATCTTTACCTCAAAAGCCCAAGTCACTTTTAGTCCTGGTTTAAGAGCTGGTTTGAGTCTTTCGACAATTTCAGAAACGCATGCTGATTACAAGCCTGATTTTTATGTTGGCGGTTTTGGAGAAATAAACTTATCGAAACGTTATGCGCTTCAGCCCGAAATAAATTATATCAGGCAGGGTTCTAATAACGTTGCCCGAAATTTTTTCGATCCAAATACGCAGACAGAAAGAGTCGTTTATCAGGATTTACAAATTAGTTATTTGTCGATTGGTTTGATTAACAAATTAAAATTTGGGCAAGGTTTTCAGGTACAGTTTGGCCCTGCTTTAGATGTTCTTTTAGACGACAATTTAGCTTTTAGAAAAACAAACAATGATCTGGCATTTGTTACTGGCGTTGCTTATAAAATACCCTCGGGACTTGGATTTGAGATTCGATTTAAAAAAGGTCTTTATGATATTTTAGACAGCGATTATTATTATAATAATTCTAATAACAATGATTACTTTTTTAGTGATTATAATTCTAATGTCAATTTTCAAATAGGTGTTACCTATTCTTTTGATGTGAAATAATAAAAATTTATGGTTTTAAAAGACTTTTACAAAGTCCTTTCGGAGGAGAAAACAGGCGATGCTAAATATAATTTTCGTATATTAGTTAATGCCAATCATGAGGTTTTTAAAGGTCATTTTCCTGGAAACCCAATAATGCCGGGCGTTTGCATGATTCAAATTATTAAAGAACTTGCTGAGTCAATCACAAAAAGTTCCTTGATAATACAAACACTTTCGAATGTAAAATTCATGGCATTAATTAATCCGGAGACGAATCCGGAACTCCGTTTAGAACTTGACATTACAACCACAGAAGATGATTTGGTAAAGGTGAAAAACACCACATATTTTAACGATACCACCGCTTTAAAATTGAGCAATGTGTATAAAAAATTATAATTATGAAATTACTATTGTCATTACTTCTATGGATAAATTTTGCAGGAACTCCAGATTTGGCTTCCATTCGCAAAATGTACACTGATGTTACCAAATCAGAAACCAATTCTAAGGAATTTATCGAAAAACTTTCAGGCGTTTCAAACACCGATGATAAAATTTTAGTGGCTTACAAAGCCGCTTCGATTTTATTAGATTCTAAATTTGAAAGTGTTTTAGGAAGCAAAATTTCTCGTTTTAAAGAAGGGGCAAAACTTCTGGAATCGACTATAAAAAGCGAGCCTAATAATATCGAAATCAGAATGATTCGATTAAGTATTCAGGAAAATGTTCCCGGAATTACAGGTTATAGAAAAAATATTAAAGAAGATAAAAAATTTATCACAGCACATTATGCAGAGCAAAATGGTGCTTTGAAAGATTATCTAAAAGACTTTGTTTTACAATCGAAAAGTTTCTCTGACAAAGAGAAACAGTTTGTAAAATAAGCTCATGAAAAATTCTCAATGAAACCTATTTTATCAAAGCAGGAATTGCTCGATTCAACTTCTTTTTGTGTTATTGTACCCACTTACAATAACCATAAAACATTGAAAAAAGTGTTGGATTCTATTTTAGATTTCACTCAAAATATCATTATTGTCAACGATGGTTCAACAGATGAAACCAACGAAATTTTAAAACAATATTCGCAGTTTACGCAAATTCATCATCCTAAAAATTTAGGAAAAGGAAGAGCGCTGCGAAATGGTTTTAGAAAAGCAATTGAACTAAATTTTGAATATGCCATCACGATAGATTCTGACGGGCAGCATTTCGCTTCTGATATTCCAAGTTTCATTTCAGCAATTCAAAACGAACCTAATTCGCTTTTAATTGGAAGCCGAAACATGACGCAGGAAAATGTTCCTAAGAAAAGCAGTTTCGGAAACAAATTTTCCAATTTCTGGTTTAAGTTTGAAACCGGAATTGAACTTCAGGACACACAATCTGGTTTTAGATTATATCCGCTTAAATTAATTCCGAAACGATTTTATACCAATAAATTTGAGTTTGAAATTGAAGTGATTGTACGTTCTGCATGGAAAGGAATTGTAGTAAAAAATATTCCGATTCAGGTTTTGTATGATCCGGCTGAACGTGTTTCGCATTTTCGCCCTTTCAGGGATTTTACCCGAATCAGTATTTTGAATACTGTTTTGGTAACAAACGCTTTGCTGTATATTAAACCTCGCGATTTCTTTCGGCGAGCAAAAAAAAAAGGTTTTAAAAAGTTTTTTCTAGAAGATATTTTAGAAAGCAACGATTCTAATTTCACAAAATCGGCTTCGATTGCTCTGGGAATTTTTATCGGGATTTCGCCTTTTTGGGGATTTCAAACCATACTTCTTTTTACTTTTGCGGCTTTGTTCAGGCTCAATAAAGTAATCGCTTTTTTGTCGTCAAATGTGAGTTTCCCGCCTTTTATTCCGTTGGTAATCTACGGTTCATTAAAAACAGGAAGTCTTTTTATTACGAGCGATGCGCCGCTGATTTTAGATAGTTCGGCCACGCTTGACGATATTCAAAAAAACGCTGCACAATATATCGTCGGAAGTCTTATTTTAGCATCCGTTTTAGCACTATCAGCCGGGCTTATAAGTTATTTGCTTTTAAGCGCTTTTAGTTCTAAAAACAAAACGAATATTAAATAAAGTTTTGCCACAGATTATACGGATTAAAATGATTTTTACATCCCGTTTGTCAGGCTGAGCGAAGTCGAAGCCCACGTCCAATTGGAACGCCCTTTGACTTCGCTCAGGGTGACAAACTAAAGCTAATGTTTTAATTTGTGGCAAAAAAACAATATAAAAAATTATGCATCAATACTTTTACGCCATTCATTTATTTGTAAACCGAAGAAAATCTCTCTCGGTTCTTTTGGCTATTTTGATGCTTTTGGTATTTGGATTTTTTGCTTCCCGAATTAAGTTTGAAGAGGACATAACCAAACTTATCCCAACAAACGACAAAGCCGATGCAACTGCAAAAGTTTTAAAACAATTAAACTTTGCCGATAAAACGACCGTTATTTTCAAACTCGAAAAAAACGGTTCTGCCGAAGAGTTAAAAGAAATAGCTGCGGCTTTTTCAGACAGCGTTGCTAAATCCTGTAAACCTTACATAACCGGAATTCAGGGAAAAGTTGATGAAGAAAACATTCAGGAAACTATCGATTTTGTTTACAATAATCTGCCTCTTTTTCTTGAAGATAAAGATTATGCTGCCATTCAAACTAAACTGCAAAAAGACAGTATTGCAGCAACCGTTGAGGGAAATTACAAATCGATTATTTCTCCTTCGGGATTTATTACCAAAGATTTTATTCTGCAGGATCCGCTTGGGATTTCTTTTATCGCTTTAAAAAAATTACAGCAATTAAATATTGGAGATGATTTTACCCTTGACAATGGTTTTGTAATGACAAAGGATAAAAAGAAATTACTGCTTTTTATAACCTCAGATATTTCTTCAAGCGAAACAGAAAAAAACAGCATTTTTGCCGAAAAACTAAAATCGATTCAGGAAAACTTAAATAAACAATTTAAAGGAAAAACTTCGGTAAGCTATTTTGGTTCAGCATTAATTGCGGCCGCAAATGCCAAACAAATTAAAAGCGATATTGTTTTAACGACAACAATTGCGATGATTACGCTAATGCTGATTTTGATTTTGTTTTACAGAAAAATATTTATTCCGCTAATTATTTTCCTTCCAACGGTTTTCGGAGCTTTATTTGCCGTGGCGTTTTTATATTTTGTAAAAGAACAAATCTCAGCCATTTCTCTCGGAATTGGGTCTATTTTATTAGGAATTACGATCGATTATTCGCTTCATATTCTTACGCATTACAAACACAACAGCGACATCAAAACATTGTATAAAGATATTACAATGCCAGTAATTATGAGCAGTTCAACAACTGCCGTTGCCTTTTTATGTCTGCTTTTTGTAAAATCTGACGCCTTAAATGATCTCGGAATTTTTGCCGCTGTTATTGTTATGGCAACCGGAATTTTTTCTCTTTTGATTGTTCCGCATTTATATAAACCGAAGGAAAACAATTTTGAACACAAGAAAAATGCGATCGATAAACTGGCTCATTTTTCATTTCACAATAACAAATTCTTAATTGGTTTTTGTGTTATCATTACCATTATTTGCTGTTTTACATATAACGATGTTGGTTTCAATAACGATTTATCGCAGTTAAATTTTGTTCCAAAAGATATTAAGGCGGCCGAAAAACAATTGGAAGAAAGTACCAGCTTAACTTCAAAAACGATTTATGTTGCGGCTTACGGAAAAAGCATGGAAGAAGTTTTGCAAAACAACAGCAAACTTTTTACCGATTTATCCAAAGAAAAACAACAAGACAAAATATTAAATTTTAGTTCTGTTGGCGGAATTGTGCTTTCGCAAAAAGAGCAGCTTCAAAAAATCGAAAAATGGAATTCGTTTTGGAACTCAGAAAAAAAACAAATTTTAAAATCTCAATTAATTACTGAAGGTTCAAAACTCGGCTTTAAACCAACTACTTATTCACTATTTTTTGATCATTTAGATTTTGATTTCAAACCCATTTCTACCCAAGATTATTTAAAAATTCAGGCATTACAGCTGAAGGAATTCGTAACCGAAAAAAATGGTTTTTATACGATTTCGACTTTGGTAAAAGTTACGCCGGAACAGCGTGATAAATTTGTAAAATCGACTTCTGCAAAAGAAAATCTTATTGCAATTGATCGTCAGCAAATGAACGAAACTTTTTTCAGCACTTTAAAAACTGATTTTAATTCGCTTGTCAATTACTCTTTTGTTGCGGTAATTTTGATTCTGTTTTTCTTTTTTAGAAGAATTGAATTGGTAATTGTAAGCTGTATTCCAATTGCTTTAACGGGAATTGTAACAGCCGGAATTATGGGCATTTTTGGCATTCAAATGAACATTTTCAGCATGATTGTCTGCACTTTAATTTTTGGTCATGGTGTCGATTTTAGTATTTTCATGACAAGTGCTTTACAGAAAGAATATACAAACGGAAAAAACGAAATTGCCATTTACAGAACTTCCATTATTCTGGCAGTAATTACAACTATTTTAGGAATTGGTGCGATGATTTTTGCCAAACATCCGGCGCTTCGTTCTATTTCTTCCGTTTCCTTAATTGGGGTTTTTGCGGCGTTAATTATAACATTCATTTTCTATCCAATTCTGTTCAAATTATTTTTGTCAAACAGACCTAAAAAAGGAAATCCGCCTTTTCAATTACGCACTTTTATTTTTGGTGTAATGTCATTTTTCTATTATGGTTTGGGTGGAATTTTAATGTCAATTTTCAGTTTCACATTAATGCCGATTTTGCCACTTAGCAAAAAAACAAAAATGCAGGGTTTTAGATATGTGGTTTCAAAATACATGAAATCGGTTTTATATTCGAACCCGTTTATACACAAAAAAGTCGTTAACAATTTTAATGAAACGTTCGAAAAACCAGCGGTCATTATTGCCAATCATTCTTCATTTTTAGATATTTTATCAATTGGAATGCTGAGTCCAAAAATTATATTTTTGGTAAGCGACTGGGTTTACAACTCTCCTATTTTTGGCGGCGTTGTCAGGAAAGCAGGTTTTTATCCCGTTTCTGAAGGTTTGGAAGGCGGCGTTGAACATTTGCGTAAAAAAGTAAACGAAGGATATTCGTTAATGGTTTTTCCGGAAGGAACTCGTTCAGAAAATAATGTTATTAAACGATTCCACAAAGGTGCTTTTTTCCTTGCTGAAGAATTTAAATTAGACATCATTCCGGTTGTCATTCATGGCGCTTCGGAGTTAATTCCGAAAGGTGATTTTGTCATTCATGACGGAACTTTAACGGTTACCATTTTAGAAAGAATTACTCCTGAAAATACTTCTTTCGGAAATAATTATGCCGAAAGAACAAAACAAATAAGTACCTTTTTTAAAGCAGAACATCGCAAAATTCGTCAGCAGTTAGAAGGGCCGGATTATTTCAAAAAAATGCTGATTAATAGTTACGATTATAAAGAAATTGAAGTTGGCGATGCTGTAAAAAAAGATTTAAAGCAGAATTTAGAAACCTATTTCAATTTAAATAAATACATTAATCCAAAGGCAAAAATTTTACATCTTGGCAATGATTATGGGCAATTAGACGTTTTATTGGCATTGCAGGAACCGCAGCGAAAAATAGTTTCTTTTATAAATGATGAAGAAAAAGTATTGGTTGCCAAAACAAATTATTTTTTAAAAAAGAGAAAAATATCTTATCTGGATTCACTAGATTCTGTAGTTGAAAATCAACACGAGATTCTTTTAATTTCGGATCAAAGTTATAATGAAAATCCTGAAATTTTCACCTCTAAATTTTCTTCTGTAATCTTGATTAATTCTCTGCATTATAAAACAAAATTGATTAATTCTGGTTTTGAAATTATTTCTGAAGAAAAAGGTATTACGGTATTAAATAAAAAGTAAATGAAAGAGCAGTACGATGTAGTAATTGTTGGCAGCGGTTTAGGCGGATTAGTTTCGTCTATAATTTTGGCTAAAGAAGGCTACAGCGTTTGTGTGCTCGAAAAGAACAATCAATATGGCGGGAATCTGCAGACTTTTGTTCGTGATAAAACTATTTTTGATACCGGAATTCATTATATCGGAGGCTTGTCCGAAGGTCAAAATTTGTATAAATATTTTAAATATATCGGCATTATTGATCATCTCAATTTAAAAAAATTAGACGAGAATTGTTACGATATGATTTCTTTTGAAGATGATCAAATAGAATATCCGCATGCTCAGGGTTATGAAAATTTTGCTAAACAGCTTGCCGTTTTTTTTCCTGAAGAAAAAGCAAATATTGAAAAATACTGCGAAAAGCTGCAAACCATCTGCGATGCTTTTCCTCTTTATAATTTAAACTGGGAAGGTAAATATGACAACGAGATTTTGTCATTAAATGCAAAAGAAACAATTGAAGAATGTACGCAGAATGAAAAATTAAAAGCGGTTCTTGCCGGTTCGAATTTTCTGTATGCGGGTATTCCGGATAAATCGCCTTTTTACGTTCATGCCTTATCTGTAAACTCTTATATTCAAAGTTCGTGGCGATGCATTAATGGCGGAAGCCAGATTACAAAACAGCTTTTAAAACAACTGAAAAAGTACGGCGGTGAATTTTATAAATATAAAGAAGTTACGCGTTTTAATGTTGTAGATAACAAAGTTGATTTTGTTGAATTAAAAGATGGAGCAAAAGTTTTTGGCTCAATGTTTATTTCGAATATTGAACCTAAAACGACTTTGAGAATGGCTGGCGAAGAAAACTTCAGGAAAGCGTTTATTAATCGTGTACAAAGTCTTGAAGGCGTAATTTCTGCCTTTAGTTTATATATTGTTTTTAAGCCGAAAACTTTTAAATATATCAATCATAATTTTTATCATTTTAAGAAAAGCAGTGAAGTCTGGACAGCACATGAATATGATGAAGATTCGTGGCCAAAAGGTTTTATGGCATCGATGAATGCTTCAAAAAAAGAGGAAATCTGGGCCGACGGAATGACGTTTATAACCTACATGAAATACGAAGATGTTGCGCCCTGGGCCGACACTTTTAATACAACTGCAGAAGAAAGCGACCGCGGCGAAAGTTATGAGGAATTTAAATCCCGAAAAGCCGAAAAATTTTTAAACGAAATTGAAATCAAATTTCCGGGAATCAGGGATTGTATAAAATCAATTCACACTTCTACTCCGCTTTCGTATCGAGATTATATTGGCGGTTATAACGGAAATATGTATGGATATGTTAAAGATTCTAATAATCCGATGAGAACGTTAATTCCGGCAAAGACTAAATTGGATAATTTATATCTTACAGGGCAGAGTATCAATATGCACGGCGTTTTGGGCGTAACAATTGGTGCCGTTTCAACCTGTTCTGAAATTGTGGGCAAAGAATATTTGGTTACGAAAATTAATTCCGAATCTGAATAGAAATCATGAAAAACCGAATTTTATTTTTCTTCTTTATCGGTTTTCTATTCTTGTTTGTTTCTTGCGGAACATCAAAATCAATGCATCATAAACCTGATCTTTCTCACTATAATTCGGTAAAACCAATTGTTCTAAAAAAATCAGATTCTGTATTTATCTCCGGAAAAAATTCTCTTTTAAAAAATAAACAAGGTATTTGGGAATTGTATGTCGAAGGCGATCCACTTGAAATTGGTTTAAACACCGGAGCTTTAACCGATTCTCTTTTAAAAAATCAGCAGCGCGTTTTTTTCTCTAAGGTGAAAGATTTTATTCCGTCTGCTTTTCAGCAAAAAATACTCCGTCAGTTTTTAAAATGGTACAATCGAAAATTATATTTGAATGTTCCCGAAGAATATCAAACGGAAATTTATGGCGTTTCTGAATACACTTCGGATGAACTTGATAACATTGCGCCCAAATATCAGCGTGGTTTATATCTTCATGCAGCGCACGATATTGGCCACGCTTTACAAGATTTGGCTTTGGTTGGCTGTTCGTCTTTTGCTGCTTGGAATGAAAAAACGGAAGATGGAAATTTAATCCTCGGACGTAATTTTGATTTTTATGTAAATGACGCTTTCGCGGAAAATAAAATCGTGGCGTTTATAAATCCGAAAACAGGTTATAAATTTATGATGGTTACCTGGCCGGGAATGGTTGGCGCCGTTTCCGGAATGAATCAGGAAGGTTTAACCGTGACGATTAATGCTTCGAAATCTAAAATTCCGCTAATTGCCAAAACGCCCATTTCGATTTTGACACGCGAAATTTTACAGCACGCTAAAAACATAGACGAAGCCATTTCTATTGCAAAAAAGAGAAAAGTTTTTGTTTCTGAATCCATAATGGTAGGAAGTGCAAACGACAATAAAGCAATTTTAATTGAGGTTTCACCAACAAAAATGGATGTTTACGATGTTCCAAACAGCGATCAGTTAATATGCTCGAATCATTTTCAGGGAAATGTTTTTGCAACTGATAAACGAAATCAGGAACAAATTATAAACAGTCATTCTGAATATCGCTTTGAAAGAATGGAGGAACTTTTGGCAAAAAATCCAAAAGTGAACCCTGAAATTGCTTCAGAAATTCTTCGGAATAAAAATGGTTTAAAAGATATTCCGCTTGGTTACGGTTCTGAAAAAGCATTAAACCAATTAATGGCGCATCATGGAATTATTTTTAAACCAAAAGAAAAATTGGTTTGGGTTTCGGCAAATCCGTATCAATTGGGAGAATTTGTTTGTTACGATTTGAATTCGGTTTTTGGCGAAAGAAAAAATGATTCCTTAAATTCTTTTCAAAAAGAAAATTTAAATATTGCCAAAGATCCGTTTTTAGAAACGGTCGCTTTTCGCAATTATAAAATATTCAAAATTGAAGATCATAAAATAGATTCGTTTCTTGAAAATAAGGAAACGATTTCTCCAGAATTCATTCAAAATTATCAATCATTAAACCCTGATTATTGGGTTGTATATTATAAGGCAGGATTGTACTTTTACCAAATAAAAGATTTTCAGCAGGCAAAACTTAATTTTGAAAAAGCTTTGACCAAAGAAATTACAACGTTGCCTGAAAAAGAAAAAATTGAAAAATATTTAAAAAAAATCAAAAGAAAATTAAAATGATTCCAGCAATAGAAAAAGATTCTTTAGAAGAAATTAAAATTTTTCAAGAAAAAAAACTATCTGAACTTTTACAATATATCAGTCAAAATTCTCCTTTTTATAAAAGACTTTTTGCCGGACAAAATATTGATATTTCAAAAATCAAAACTTTAGAAGATTTACAGCATTTACCTGTTACGACAAAAGAAGATTTACAGCAATATAATGATGATTTTGTATGCGTTCCGCAAAATAAAATTATCGATTACGCCTCTACTTCAGGAACTTTAGGCGATCCTGTAACTTTTGGTTTAACCGATTCTGATTTAGATCGACTGGCTTACAACGAAGCTATTTCATTTGCCTGCGCCGGGATTACCGAAGGTGATGTTGTGCAATTGATGACGACAATCGATAGAAAATTTATGGCGGGTTTGGCTTATTTTCTGGGTTTACGAAAATTAAAAGTCGGCGTGATTCGTGTTGGTGCCGGAATTCCGGAAATGCAGTGGGATTCGATTTTAAAATACAATCCAAGTTATTTAATTACTGTTCCGTCCTTTTTATTGAAGTTAATTGAATATGCCGAAATTCACGGAATCGATTATAATAATTCGAGTATAAAAGGGGCAATTTGCATTGGAGAATCTTTGCGAGATCAGGATTTTTCGATGAATACTTTGTCTAAAAAAATCACGGATAAATGGAATATTAAGTTGTTTTCGACTTATGCTTCTACCGAAATGAGTACGGCGTTTACAGAATGTGAACACGGAAATGGCGGACATCATCATCCGGAATTAATCATTGTTGAAGTTTTGGACGAAAATAATTTACCCGTTAAAGACGGAGAAACAGGCGAACTTACTTTTACTACTTTAGGTATTGAAGCGATGCCGTTATTACGTTTTAAAACGGGAGATATTGTACAGCTTCATAACGAGCCTTGCGCCTGCGGGAGAAATACTTTGCGTGTTGGTCCTGTTGTTGGCCGTAAAAAGCAAATGATAAAATACAAAGGGACAACGCTTTATCCGCCTGCAATGAACGATGTTTTAAGCGGATTTGACAATATCGAAAATCATATTATCGAAATCTCTACAAACGATTTAGGCACGGATGAAATCGTGATAAAAATTGCGGTTAAAAATCAAACACCAGAATTTCTGCAGGAAATTAAAGATCACTTTAGAGCAAAACTAAGAGTAACTCCAAAAATAGAATTTGCTTCAAAAGAAACTTTAAATCCTTTAGTTTTTAACCCAATGAGTAGAAAACCAATTCGTTTTTTTGACTACAGAAACATATAAAAAATTTTTCACCATATAAGTGATATAAGTTCATTTAATTAAAGCGCTCATATACGCAATCTTTTAAATGAACTTATATCACTTATATGGTTTATTTTCAGCTTCTTGAATGTTTTTCTGTGAATTAAACTAAATGTTGTAATTTTGCAAAAAATTATGAAGATGGTCAAGATTGGCAACATAGAATTACCCGAATTTCCTTTATTACTCGCACCGATGGAAGATGTTAGTGATCCGCCGTTTCGCAGATTATGCAAAACGCATGGCGCTGACATGATGTATTCTGAATTTATTTCGTCGGAAGGATTAATTCGTGATGCTATAAAAAGCCGCATGAAACTGGATATTTTTGATTACGAACGTCCAGTTGGAATTCAGATTTTTGGCGGTGATGAAGAAGCAATGGAGATGTCTTCTAAAATTGTTTCTACTGTAAAACCTGATTTAGTGGATATCAATTTTGGATGTCCGGTAAAAAAAGTAGTTTGTAAAGGTGCTGGAGCTGGGGTTTTAAAAGATGTTGATTTGATGGTGCGTTTGACGCAAGCCGTTATCAAAGGGACAGATTTACCTGTTACAGTAAAAACGCGTTTAGGCTGGGACGAAAGTTCTATTAATATTGATGAAGTTGCCGAAAGACTTCAGGATATTGGTGTTCAGGCTTTGACGATTCACGCCAGAACTCGTGCTCAAATGTACAAAGGCCATTCTGACTGGTCACACATTGCAAGAGTAAAAAATAATCCAAGAATTACAATGCCTATTTTTGGAAACGGCGATATCGACAGTCCCGAAAAAGCATTAAAATATAAAAATGAATACGGAATTGACGGTATCATGATTGGCCGCGCAGCGATTGGTTATCCGTGGATTTTTAATGAAATCAAGCATTATTTTAAAACGGGTGAACACTTACCTGCTCCAACGGTTATTGATCGTGTTGAAGCTGCGAGAAATCATTTGCAATGGTCAATGGATTGGAAAGGCGAGCGTTTAGGAATTGTAGAAATGCGTCGTCATTATACCAACTATTTTAAAGGTATTCATTCTTTTAAAGAATTCAAACAGAAATTAGTTACGACTGATGCTCCAGAAGATTTGTTTGCGATTATGAAAGAAATCGAACAGGTTTATGCTGGATATGAATTTGTTTAAAATATAATCTTTGTCAAAGTTTTGAACTTTGACAAAAAACTGAAATACAAAAAAGACCTTCGATCGAAGGTCTTTTTTTATATATTTTTATTCTAAAATATTTCTTGTTGAATTTCTTTTAGCTAGATCAATAGCTGATTTTAACTCAGAAAAAAATAGTTCAGCTTCTTTTTTATTTCGAATTGATTTAGTCAAATTATCGCTATAATTTGATTCTGTAACATCTCTGTGATCAGCAATGTTTTTGTCAGAAGCAGAAGCTAAAGCAATTTCCTGAATTTTATTAATCTTATTTTGAATAGAATCTTTCATAAAGCAAATTTAAACATTATTGATTTAAATTAAACATATAGTATCTATAAAGATCGTTAGTTTTTCTTTGAAAATCAAACGATTCTGGTTTTGGCTTAAAAAACGCCGATCCATTATTATCTAATTCAATTGTGCCATTTCGCAGTAATCTCACGTACCAATCTACTCCGATAATCACTAAAAAATCTTTTAAATCTTTGTAATTATATCTAAACATTCGATGATATAGATTGGCTCGTAAATCATCTGAGCCATCAATGCCAATTGAAGTATGAGGATTATTTTTTAAAAAAGTTATCGAAAACAAAATAATTGTCGAGAAAACTTTATTACTATCATTGTGTTTAAGATTTATAGAATCATTAATTTTTCCATTTACATCAAATGGACCAAAAGCTAAATTATAAACATTGGGTAATAAGGATTCTGCAATATTGGTAAACTTAACTTTAAGCTGAATTATTGTACTATCTTTTAATAGAGATTCAAAAATATATTGATCAAAATTTGGACTTACGTATTTAGCTTCAAAGGTATTTTCTAAGTTAATTTTAATCATAAAATATTAAATTCAATAAAAAACAAAGAAACAAATTTAATATAAATTTCTTACAAATAAAAAAACCTTCAATATTGAAGGCCTTTTTATTTTTATTACACTTGAACTCTTTTCCACTTTCCTCTTTTATAGAAAAAGATTCCTGCTAAAGTTATAGCGGTTTCTGCAACGGGAATTGCTATGAAAACTCCGGTTGGTCCCATATTGAAATGTTTGGCCAATACAAAAGCCAGTGGAATTTGGAACAGCCAAAAACCGAAGAAATTAATTCCGGTTGGTGTCCAGGTATCTCCCGCTCCGTTGAAAGTATTGATCAAAACCATCCCGATTCCGTAAAAGATAAATCCGATGCTCATGATTTGCAATGCTTCGACAGCAATTGTTTTTACAGCTTCATCATTCGTGAAAAATGAAATGATATATTGGCCAAAGCCTAAAGTAATAATCATAATTGTGGCCATGAAAATTACGTTATATCTTGCTGTTGTATAAACCGATTTTTCGGCACGTTCAATTTGTTTTGCTCCTAAATTCTGTCCAACCAAAGTTGCCGCAGCATTACTCAATCCCCAAGCTGGAAGAATAAAAAACATCATAATTCTAAGTGCTGTTTGATATCCTGCAGAACCGTGGTCTCCACCAGTTGTTGCGACTAATTGTGCTAAGAAAATCCAACTGCATGATGCAATTACGAATTGTAAAATTCCCGGTGCAGCTATTTTAACCAAAGCTTTTATTTGTTTAAAGTCTGGAGCGAAATACGCTATTTTAATTTTTAAAATTCCGTTTCCAGAAAACAAATGATAAACCTGGTATAAAACCCCAATACTTCTTCCTAAAGTTGTTGCCAAGGCAGCTCCAACTAAACCAAAAGCAGGAATTGGTCCAAAACCGTTAATTAAAATCGGACATAAAATAATATTGCAAATGTTGGCAATCCAAAGACTTTTCATTGCAATTGCTGCATTTCCAGCTCCACGGAAAATTCCGTTAATCAAGAATAAAAGCATAATGCATAAACTTGAGCCAATCATAATTTGTGTGAATCTGAAACCGTGTTCGGCAGCATCAACAGAAGCGCCCATCAAAAGCAGAATATCTTTTGCATAGATAATTCCCAAAACACTCAGGACAGCGTTAACAGCAAATGCTACAATTATGGCCTGCATTCCGGCTTTTGCTGCAGCGACTGGATCTTTTTCTCCAATACGTCTTGCTACAACTGCTGTTGCCGCCATACTCATTCCTATTGCAAGAGAATATATAATAGTCAAAACAGATTCGGTCAAACCAACCGTTTGAATAGCAAAACTGCTATGCTCCAAATGTCCGACAAAATATAAATCGACTAAAGCAAAAACCGATTCCATCATCATTTCTAAAACCATTGGAATGGCTAATAGAATTACGGCTTTCTTTATACTTCCGGCAGTATAATCAAATGATTCGTCGCCTTTTAAGGCTTGTTTTAAAGTGGTAAAAAATTTAGAAAAAAAACTTTTTTGTATAGTTGTTTCTGTCATGATATATTAGGATAAATGATAAAATTGGTCCAGATGTGTTTATCTGAACTGAAAAGTAAAAAACGTAAGTATCCTAATTATTCTTAAAAATAAAATAGGATTAGGCAGAAACTATCATATGCTGTGAATTTTCAAGGCGGTAAATATAAGTAATATTTTGAAAGAAAATATTAATCTAATAATTTTTTACTTACACGGCTGCTGGCAATAAGTGATGCCACGAATCCTAGGGAAACAATTGTTGTCATTACGATTACAACATTTTCGAGTGTAAAAACAACTGGGTAAGCCAGCGTTGGCGTGATCATTATCAGCTCATATTTTTGCTGTAATGTGACTAATATAATCCCGTAATAAAGTCCTATCAAACCTCCAAAAACAGTGAGTAAAGTTCCTTGCAGAATGAAAATTCTTCTCAAACTGTTTATTTCTGTTCCCAGATTAAAAAGGGTTTTTAAATTTGCTCTCTTATCTAAAATCATCATTATTAAAGCGCCAATCAAATTGAAAAGTGCCACAATAATTACAAGCGTAAAAATTAAATAAACAGCAATATTTTCGGTGTTGAGCATTTTATATAAAGACTCATTCAATTGCTCTCTATTTTTTATAGTGACTTTATTATTAAAAATCTTTTTAATCTGAGCATTCACCGCATTTTCGTCTGCGTTTGGTTTTAACCTGAATTCGATTCCCGAAATTTGATTTGGCTTATACATCAATAATTCCTGTGTTAAACCTAAATCTGCAAAAACATATTTCGAATCTAAATCTTCGCTGATTGAGTAAATTCCAACGGGTAAAACATCAGTTTTATTAAATGCTTCTTCGGGATTGTCGATTGCTCCTTTTCCTGGTTTTGGAGCAAATATCTGCAGCGGGTTTTCAAAATCAAGAATTCCCAGCGAAAAATCCTGTGCAATTCCGTAACCAATAACAACTTGATACGAATCTGGTTTTAGCCATTGTCCGTTAAAAAGTTTTACTTTAATATTGTTTACAACCGGGTAGATACTGTCAACACCTTTTAAATAAGTAACGCGCTGCTTGTCTTTAAATAAAAACAAAACTCTTTCTTCAATAATTTTGGTGTAGCAGGCAACACCGTTAATTTCTTTCAGCTCTTTTTCTTGCTGGGGTGAAATTAAAAATGATTTTCCGTACGTACTTGTCATTTTTAAATCCGGATCAATCTCATTTGTAAACGAAAGACTGAAAACTTTTAATCCGCTAAAAACAGATAAAACCACAAACAAAGCCATTGTACCAACAATAATTCCCATACTGGCAATTAAATTGATGATATTGATCGCGTTATTTTTACTAAGGCTGAAAAGATAACGTTTGGCTATGTAAAATGGGAAATTCAATTTATGATTTTCTTCTTTTTTCTAAAAGATCACGGTTTTCAATTGGGTTTTCTCTGTTTGCTAATGCATTGTCAATTTTTTCGATATAATCTAATGAGTCATCGATAAAGAAAACCAAATTTGGCACACGACGCAATTGAAGACGAACGCGCTGCGACAAATCATGTTTGATTAAAGTTGTATTTGATTTTATTCCTTCTAAAGTTTCCTTTGCTTTTTCTTGAGGAAAAATGCTTAAATATACTGTTGCCACAGATAAATCTGAGGTTACACTAACTTTGGATACTGAAATTACCAAATTGCTAACTCCATTTTTTCGCACTTCACCTTGCAGAATATCAACCAAATCTTTTTGGATGACACTGCCTATTTTTTTCTGTCTATTTGTTTCCATAGTGCAAAAATACTATTTTTAAATTCATTCATTGCAATTTCAAATTAAGTAAAGAATTATTATTGAAATTTCGCTATACTTTTCAATGTATTACCCTCAAAAAAGTATCTCTATATCGAGTTTTTAATTGTTTTAAAAGCTGATAAAGGTCATGTTATTTATCAGAATTATTCTACATATTTGATATAAATATAAAACTGATCTATTATGAAAAAAAGAGAACCAATTAGTCACATCATGACTAAAACCGTGGTGACTGTAAATCAAAATGACGATTTAAGAAAAGTAGTAGAAAAACTAAAATCGAATTCTATTCGACATATTCCTGTTGTAAACGGCAAAGAAGTTGTGGGTATTATCAGCCGTACAGATGTGAATCGTCTTACTTTTGGTGCTTTGTTTGAAGGGCAGGAAGGTATCGATGAAGCTATTTTAGATATGCTGACGATTTCTCAGGTTATGACATCAAAACCTAAAACTCTTTCTTCTGAAACTATTATTAAAGATCTAGCATCGACATTTGTAAAAGAAGAATTTCACGCTCTTCCGGTTGTAGACAACGGAGAACTGAAAGGGATTGTAACAACAACTGATGTTATTAAATATTTTTTAGAACAATATGATTAAATAAAAAAGGGAGCCTAAATAGCTCCCTTTTTATTATCTGTTTTGCAACCAATTTTCAGGATCGGTATTGGTTGTATTTTGAAGAATCAAGAATTTGATAACCGTTTTTCCGCTATCACCGCTGGTTCTTACTTTTCCAATATTTTGTTTGATCGAAACTTTTTCTCCTTTGCTTACAAATACTTTGCTCAGGTTTTGGTAAACGCTAAAGTAATCTCCGTGCTGGATCATAACTACCGTATTTACCGGAGATAAAACCATTACACTGAAAACTTCACCGGCAAAAACAGATCTTGCATTTGCACCATCTTCGGTCGTAATTTCAACTCCTGAATTATGAACTTTAATATCTGGATAAAGCGGATGCTGCTGATCTCCATAACCTAACGAAATAAATCCTTTTTCTACCGGCCAAGGCAGTCTTCCTTTATTGGCTTTAAAATCGGCTGCTAAAACTTTATCTTCTGGCGTCATTGCGATTTTAGAAGATGAAACTGGTTTTACAGTTGCATTAGACCCAGGATTTTCTTTAGCTTTTTCAAGTGCCGCTTTTCTGTTTGCTTCGGCAATTGCTTCACGAATCAAACGATCAATTTGTCTGTCAATTCTTTTTGATTCGCTTTGTTTTGCTTTAATATCAGAAGCAATTCTGTTTTTATCTTTTTTAATTGCGTTAACAAGCTTTTGCTGTTCTTTTTTCTCTACTTCTAAACTTTGTTTTTCTTTTTCGTTTTCAACAATAATTTTTTTCTTAACCTTTCTCTGCCCGTCTAATTTGGCATTAAAATCAACTAGTTGCGCGGTTTTAGACTGAATTTCTAGACCTTGGTTTTTTCTAAAATTTGTATATTGTTTTAAATATTGTGCTCTTTTGTAGGCTTGTAAAAAACTTTCTGAAGATAAAATAAACATCGCACGGCTTTGCTCAGAACGGCTTTTATACGATTTCAAAATCATTTTTGCATAATCTTCTTTTAAAACCGCCAGTTCTTTTTTCAGTTTATTAACCTGAACCTGATTAATATACATGTCGTTGCTTAAAATTCTTTCCTGTTTTGCTGTTGTATTGATCAGCTTTTCTTTAAGCTTAATTTTATTTGCCTGAATTAAATATTCATTCACTGCTGATTTTTCTTTTTTCCTTACAGACTGCAGCATTTTTTCGTTGTCTTTTATTTCCTGAAGAATCTGCGCTTTGCGTTGTTCAAGTTTTTCTTGCTGCGAATCTTGTGCCCAGACAAAAGTCGTGGCGCAAACAAAAATTAGGCTTAGGAGAAATTTTGGCATCTTTCTATTTTTCTTTTTACAAATTTACTTAATTAAAACTTTTTTATAACCGCTTGGCACACTATACGGAAAAGAAAGTTCTTCGTTAAATGATATATTGTTATAATTCAAATTAATATTCGTTGTTCCTTTTGGCTGCAATGCATTAATTACCAATGTTGTTGGAATAGTTCCCTGACTGAAAGTTTTAGTATCTGAATAATTGATTTCTAGCTTTATATTTTCAGCCGACTGAGAAATCTGTTCTTTTTGTACTAGATATTTTTCAGGATCTAAATAAAATGCTTTTTGAATCTTTTGGCTTTTTTGATCTTCTAAACGAATAAGATTTTCTACAATTGTCTGTGTATACTCTCCTTTTCGTAAATCATCAAAAGCTTCTCCAATTAATAAATTCTGAACTTTATTATAATCCAGGTCAGTTCCAAGCCATTCGCTCAAACTGCTAAAATCACCTTCATAATAAGTACCTTTTATTTTTTCGTAATAACTTACAGACGTTGGAGTTATCAACGCTTTTGCCATTGTAATTCCCAGGAATTTAACACTTATTAAAATCTGTTTATCTTTCTCGATTTTTATATCGGCTGTAACATTCTGACTTTGTTTTTCGTCTTCATATCTCGCGCTGGCTCTTATATTTAAGGTCGAAAAATCTAGTTTGTTTTCGTAATGTTTTTCAATTGCTTTATTGTCTTTTTTCGCAACAACTTCGGTAGTATTATTGTTTTGAACAGCAACGGCTTTTGATTTACACGAAATCATAAAAGCCGACATTAATATTATTATAATATATTTTTTCATCTTAATTTCTCCTTACTTCTTTTTTAATAATTCATTTGCCTTCAAAAAGTATTCCTCTTTTTTCTTAGCATCTCCTAATCCATTATATGCCTCTCCCAATTGAATATTAAAATTTGCCTCTAATTTTTTATCATCAACAACATAATCAAGTCCCATTTCTAAAACGGTTTTTGCGTTTTTAAATTGCTGTAACTGATTGCTTCCCAAACCTGCATAATAATAAAATTGCGGCTGGCTTGGATAAACTTCAATCATCGTCATGGCTCTTTTTGTCATTGGCGCAAATTGTTTTGCTTGTGTATAAGCTTCAAGCAAAAGCAGATTCGTTTCACGATCTGTATCTGAATTAGTCATTAAATCTTTTTCATAATATTTAATGGCGTTTTCAAACTGGTTTTTACTGTGATAAAATTTTCCAATTTCTTTAGCAACATCAACTTCTTTATCATTGTCAAAATAAGAAATGGCTTTTTCTAAATCTGCTCCATATTGCGGATTTTTATTCACATAAATCAAAAACTCATTTAAAGTTCGATGTTTGATTTTTGAATCAATTTTTGAACTTGACAAAATTACATTCATCGACTTAATGGCTTTGTCTGCCTGATTTGCATCTAAATAACTTTTGAACAAACTTACCTGTCCCCATTCAGAATCTGGAAGTTCTTTTGCCAGTTGTTTTGCAACATCAACAGCTTTCTCTGTTTCATCAGATTTTGAATATAGAAAAATCAGATTGACATAATTTGATTCTTCTTTTGGGTTCTTTTTAATCTGCTCAATTAAATTTGAAATCTCTGCATTTTGATATTTTCCCTGCGATAAAATTTGCGTTTTATAACGATCACGATCTTCAGATTTTCCGAATTTATCGTTCATTTCATTAATAGCAACAAGAGCTTTATCGTATTGATTTGTCAGCATGTATAACGAAATCAGATCGTCTTTATATTCTTCATCAAAAACAATAATTTTCTGAATCGTTTCTATTGCCAGAGCGTAATTTTTGGTTTCGTAACTTACGTCGTAAATTCCCAGCCAGTACCATTTGTTTTTTGGATTTAACTGCGTGGCTTTTTCAAATGCATTTTGGGCATTTTGATATTCTTTTAGTGCCAGGTAATTTTTTCCAACTTCAAAATAAGCGACAGCATCAGAAGGTTTGATTTTGATGCATTTTTCTAAAGATGCTATTGCTTTATCGTAATTTTCGATTCCTTTTTGTTTCAAAGATTCGTAAAAAGCATCTTGATATTCATCTGGTGCCAAAGCAATATCTTCTGGTTCCGTTTGCGCGAAAACCGAAGCTGAATTGCTTAGTAAAGCAAAAAATAAAATTATCAAAATCCTTTTTTTCATCTTTTTACGATTTCATTTTTATTCTAAAACCGAATAATCTCCAATGCTGATACTTGTGAATTTTCCATCATAACTAACATGATTTCCAATCATTGCATTATCTAAGTTAGCATTTTTTATTTGAGAATTAGTTTGTATTAAGCTATTTTTAATAGAACTGTCGGTTACATGGCAGCCTTTTCCTATTGAAACATTTGGTCCAACTGTGGTGTTTTTCAACACTACATTTTCGCCAATATAACATGGAGGAATAATTGTTGAATTTTCAAGCGTTACATTATAATCTACTAAATGTTCTCCGTCATTGTGTAAAAATCCTAACATTCTGCTGTTCGTTTCAACAGTAACATCTTTGTTTCCGCAGTCCATCCATTCGTCAACACTTCCGGTTTTAAAAACTTTACCGTTTGCCATCATCGCTTTAATACCGTCGTTGATTTGGTATTCACCGCCATTTTGAATGTTATTATCTAAAACTTCCTGAAGTTCTTTTTTCAGATCTCCAACTTCTTTAAAATAATAAATTCCGATAACAGCCAAATCACTAACAAACTCTTTTGGTTTTTCAACCAATTCTATAATTTCATTATTTGGATTTAATTTTACAACTCCAAAAGCTTCCGGCTGATCAACCTGTTTTACCCAAATCACAGCATCGGCAGATGGATCTAATTCGAAATCGGCTCTGATTAAAGTATCTGCATAAGCGATAACCGCTGGTCCTGATAAAGACTCTTTTGCACACATAATCGCATGCCCGGTTCCTAAAGGTAAATCCTGACGATAGATTGAAGCTTTTGCTCCTAAACCTTGTGCTAAATCCTGCAGACTTGTAACAACGTCATCTCCAAAAAACGCTTCATCTCCAAGAATAAATGCCACTTCTTCTATAGGCTGTTTTAATATTTTAGCGATATCTTCTACTAAACGGTGAACGATAGATTTTCCCGCAACCGGAATTAATGGTTTTGGTACTGTTAATGTATGTGGGCGAAGTCTTGATCCACGACCTGCCATTGGAACGATTATTCTCATCTAATTTTATTTTATGTGGGAAGATCCTAAAACCTTCGTTTGTTTGGTTAGTTCAAGTTTTAAATACAGTAAAGGGCTGTCAACTGAGACTGAAAACTACTTTACTCCAGTACTTCCAAATCCGCCTGCTCCTCTTGAAGTTTCTGTTAATTCTTCCACTTCAATCCATTCTGCTCTTTCGTGTTTGGCAATAATTAATTGTGCAATTCTTTCTCCGTTTTCAATTACAAATTCTTCATTTGATAAATTTACCAAGATCACACCTATTTCACCTCTGTAATCTGCATCGACAGTTCCCGGAGAATTTAAAACTGTAACTCCTTTTTTTGCTGCCAGTCCGCTTCTTGGTCTAACCTGTGCTTCGTAACCAATTGGTAATTCAATAAAAAGTCCTGTTTTTACAATTGTTCTTTCTAAAGGTTTTAACGTAATTGGTTCTGTAATATTGGCACGCAAGTCCATCCCTGCAGAAGCAATTGTTTCGTAATTTGGTAAATCGTGTTGTGATTTATTGATAATTTGTATTTTCATTTTTATTATAAAAGATTAAAAAAGCACTTTTACTTTCTGTTCATTATTCCTTTAATTGTGTCTTTTTCGTTGTGATAAACAAAGTACATAAAGCCTAATAATAACGGAATTCCAACAAAATAATTTTCTCTAAATCCATAAAAAGAAATAGCAGAAAATAAAATTGAGATTCCTAAATAAGCCGAAATTTTATTCATGTCATATGGAATAGGATAATATTTGTTTCCTAAAACATACGATATTAACATCATGCTTCCGTAAGCAGAAATAGTTGCAATTGCAGATCCGTAATAACTGTATTTTGGAATTAAAAAGTAATTTAAAACCAAAGTTACGATTGCTCCAACAATTGAAATATAGGCTCCAATTCTTGTTTGATCTGTTAGTTTATACCAAACCGATAAGTTGTTGTAAATTCCTAAAAAGAAGTTTGCCAGAATAATTAACGGTACCACTTTCATGGCTTCCCAATAGGATTTATTGTCTAATAAAAGATATTTAAGAATGTCTGCAAAAACGATAACTCCTAATAAAATCAGTGAACCCAGAATCACAAAATATTTTGTAATTACGGCATAAGTCTGCGGTGCATTTTCGTTTTTTGCATGGCTGAAAAAGAAAGGTTCAATCCCTAATCTAAAAGCGGTTGCAAACAAAACCATAAATAAACCTAGTTTATAACAGGCAGAATATGCTCCAACTTCTGATTTTGCAAGATTTTCTGGAAGTAAATATCCTAATAAAATTTTATCGAAATGTTCATTAACTGCAAATGCCAGTCCGGCAACTAAAATTGGCAGACCATATTTCATCATTTTTTTCCAAAGTACGGGATCGAATTTTCGTCCAAGTGAAAGATAATTTGGAGAAAGTACGATGAACGTTGCTAAACTTGCCAACAGATTAGCGATGAAAATATAGGCAATTTGGAAATTTTCTACATATAAATTATCCCAAACGGAATTAGGATGTGAAGCCGCTAATTTTGGCAGATACAATAAAAAGAAAATATTCAGCAGTAAATTAATTATCACGTTTCCAATTTTAATCGCAGCATAAACCATTGGTCTTTGATTTGCTCTTAATTTTGAAAATGGTACTAAAACCAATGCGTCTAAAACTAAAATCCAAACAGAATAGGTAATGTATTGTGCATCAACTTCGGCCCAGTTTGCCAACGTATTCCTAAAAATTAAAGCCGCAAACAAGAACCCAATTGACGACCAAAATATTGATATTGTTGAAGTTGCAATTACATTTTTCTTGTCTTCTTCGGCACTGTAAAATCTAAAGAATGCTGTTTCCATTCCGTAAGAAAGCACTACGTTAAAGAAAACCATCCAAGACAAAACAATCGAAACTTCGCCATATTCGGCAGTCGGTAAAATACCTGTATATAATCTGACCAATAAAAAACTGAGCATTCGCGGTAAAACGGTTGCCAGTCCATAAATTGCAGTTTGTTTGAATAGATTTTTATATAATCCCAAAATAATTAGTAATAAAGTTCAAAAAACAAAAATAACCAATTCTTTGGTTTTATTAGTCCTTTTGACGGTTCAATAAAAAAACTTAGCGACAATTTTAATCTGTTAATTTATTTTCGTCTAAAACTTTCACAAAATGAAAACCTTTTGGGCCATATCCTTGATTGTAATAAAATCTGTGCGCGCCAAAATTTCCCGAAAAAGCATCCAAAACAATACTGCTGCATCCTAAATCAAGTGCTTTTTGTTCAATATAATCGGTAAGCATTTTTCCAATTCCTTTAGAACGATATTCAGGATTTACCACAAAATTGTCAATTTCGAGATATTTTCCTGTCCATAATTTTGTTGCTGACCAACAGCCTGTAATACCCAGACAAACTTCGTTTTCAAAAACTCCAATCTGAATATAATTATGCGGAACCATCTCAGAAAGAAAGGATTGGTATTTTTCTAAAGTTATATTAGGATATAGAAATCGAATGGTGTCAATTTGAGTCACCATTTCGTCAATCGTAGTAAATTCGCGTATTTGTAAAGCCATTGTGATAGATATAGACCTCAAAATTAATTATTTTTTTTAAGCAAGTTATATAATTAACAACACACTAACATGTGAAATATGTAAATTAAGGCTGAAAATTATGTAACTTTTTTTAAACCGTATTTTCCTAAATTTGTTTCACAGGGATTGAGAAAGCTAAATACAACCCTTATAAAAAAGGAAGCACTGGGACTGATAAAGCTTGTTTGTTCCCATAAAAGACAAAGCACAAGGGATTGATTCTGCTGAAATGTAACCCTAATAAAAACAGAGCAATGGGACTAATAAAGCTAGTTTGTTCCCATAAAAGACAAAGCACAGGGATTGATTCTGCTGAAATGTAACCCTTAAAAAAACAGAGCATTGGGATTTATAAAGCTAGTTTGTTCCCATGAAAGACAAAGCTACAGAGTGATAAAATCTGTGTCAATAATTTTATAAAATGGTATGGATTCTCAATTTTGGGTAAATTGAGAATCACCATTTTATAAATTTTCTTGTTTATAGATGATATTCTTAAAAAAGAAAAAACTTCCAAAAAAAATAGCCGACAAATATTTGTCGGCTATTTTTTTATATCAGGAATCAAAATTATATTCAATTTCTTTTAATTCCGGAATATCATCATCTATTAATGTTTTCAAAGTGTCGCTGTTTAATTCTTTCAAAGTTATAATTCTATTTGCTTGATTTTGTACACATTTTTCAAATATATTTCGCACTAATCTGGCATTCCCAAAACTTTCGGTTTTATCTCTATACAATAATTCAAAAGTATCTTTTAGTTTTTCTTTAGCATCAATAGAAATTATGAAATCAGATTTCACACAAAACGATTCAAAAATTTCATACAATTCATTAGGCGTAAAATCTTTAAAATAAAAATATCTATTAAAACGGGATCTTAATCCGGGATTTGATTCTATAAAAATTTTCATTGGTTCTGTATATCCTGCTGCTACAACTGCCAAATCTTTTCGGTTATCTTCCATTCTTTTCAGCAATATATTTACGGCTTCAGATCCATAATCATTCCCCAGCGAATTTTGTGTTAAGGCATACGCTTCGTCTATAAATAGTACACCGCCAATGCTTGAGTTTACTACATTGTTTACCTTCGTGGCTGTTTGCCCAACATATCCGGCAATAAGACCTTCTCTATCGGTTTCGTATAATTGTCCTTTAGATAAAAAACCTAAATGTTTAAAAATTCTGCTTAACAATCTCGCAACAGTTGTTTTACCTGTTCCTGGAGATCCAAGGAAAACAGTATGTAATGTTATTTCAATATTCTTTAATCCTTCTTTTGATCTCTTTTTTTGGATTTCTAATAAATTGATAAGCTCTTCAATATCTTTTTTAACTTCATCAAGACCTATCAATCCGTTTAATTCCTGAAGTACTTTTTCTAATGTATCATCTTCTAAAACTTCACTTATTGCATTATTTTTTTCAAATTCAGAATTAGATTTTATTCCAAAAAATTCTTTGAATTTTTCTATATCAGTAACTTTTTTATCAAAGGCATATTCAATAAAGTTTTTATATTTTTTGATTATTTCTTCCTGCTTTGTATCATTTAATTGTTCTAACAAAAAATACTGATGTTTCATCTCTTTTGCCGGGATAACGGTATTTTCCTGAATAATATTTTGAAAGCTTTCTTTAAATTCATTTGAATAAATCAACTGATTTAATACATCTGACGAATCTTTATCTGCAAAATGTTTATTTCGTAAAACATCATAGTAATAAGCCATTACAAATTGTGCTTTCTCGTTTTGCTTCATTTCGATTTTAAAAAGCGTAATGAAATCTGCCAGAAAAAAATGTTCTGTTTTCAATAATTTTCCTTGAAATCCATTGCTTTTACATTCGTTTATTTTTACAATAAAATCTCGATCCTGATTTAATACATCGCAAATTTCAAGAATATTGGTTGTTTCGTTGTGGAGCTTTTTAATAAATGAAGCCGTAAAAACGGCTTCATTATCATTTATATTTAACTCTAAATATTTTTTTAAAGACAGAAATGAATCTTCTATAATCGAGATCGGATTTTTTTTCATTGCATACTATTTTAAGAAATCATCATTTGATGAATAATTTCTTTTGATAATTTTAAATGATCTTCGCAATATTCTGTCCAGGCTAATCCCATTTCTCTAAGATCATATTTGGCTACAATTGTTCCATAGGATTGCTGTACTCCATTTACGGTTGGATATCCTATAACATAAATTACCTGCGCCAGTTCTAAAGCCAGTTCAATATCATGTGTAGAAAAAATAACGGTATTGAATTCCGAAGAATTTCCAAGTAATTCAAATGCTTTTTTTACTTCTTCTATATTTCCAACATCAAGACCTGAAAAAGGTTCATCTAAAACGATAAATTGATCAGATGAAAATAATTGTTCAATAATTGCTGTTCTTTGCCTTTGTCCACCAGAAAGTTCATTAGGATATTTATCGGCACAATTCACTAAGCCCCATTCCTTTAAATACTGATTAATTTTTTCGTCTTTATCACTATTTGAAAGATTCGTTTTTCTTAAAGAAAATTTAAGCGCTTCCCGAACTGTTTTATGTCTAAACAAAGTATATTTTTGATCTACAAAACCAATGTCGCCTTCGTGAATTGTTTTGGCCATGTTGGGTGCAGGATTTTCAAAATCTTTAATTAAAATTTTTCCTGAACTCGCAGGTACTAATCCTGTAAGTGCTTTAAAAAAAGTAGATTTTCCACGGCCTGATCTTCCAACAAAAGCCAGAACTTGTCCTGTACAATCACTTTCATCCCGCACTACATCTTTTTCTATAATATTTATATCTTTAATAATGATGTTATCATCGTATGCAACGCTAAGATTTTCTACATATAAAAGCGTTTCTTTAAATTCATATTTCATACTTATATTTTTGAATATCTAAATAGTGCTTTTCTCAAAAAGTTGATTCCTGAATCTAATCCTAAACCAATTAATAAAATGATGATCTGCAATGCAATGATACGGCCAGTATTCATGAATTTATCAGAATTTTTAATTAAAAAACCCAATCCACCAGAAGCCACTACAATAGATTCTACTGTAACCAACATCATCCAAGTTATGGCTAAATTTTGTCTGATTACATCAATCACATAATCTAGTCTTCCTAAAATAATAACCTGCCAAAGTACTTCCCAACGTGTACATTTCAGCATTTTGGCATGGTCAAATTCTTCCTGCGGAATGTCTTTAACGACTGCAATTAATGACGTTGTTAAAAATGTAGTCAGGAAAATAACTAAAATCCAGACTTGCATCATTCTCGCTTCGTGAATAACCATTGTAATATAAAATGAAAGACCGGTAAATGGCAAAAACCTAAATTTAGTTATAAATTCAGATACTGGTTTTAATAATGGTATCGGCCATAAATAAGCAAATAACAATGATATTAGTGTTGCTAAAAAAATAGAGACAAAACACAGTTTTAGAGAATTAAAAATATGCACTACCAAACCTTCTTTATACAATTCTGTAAATCCAGTTAATACCTGACTCGGAGAAGGAAAAAGATGTTTTTGCCCGGATGTTGCTATAAACCAAATCGCTATCAAAAGCACCAGCCATGCCATTACAATAAAGGTGCTGTTGATTTTTGATAATTTTTCAAAAGGAATAAAATATTTTATCATAATTATAGAAGAAGGCCATCATAAGACAGCCTTCTATATTTAATTTTTATTTTAAGAAAGTAATTACAACTCTTCTGTTTAATGCTTTTCCAGAAGCAGAATTATTATCGGCAACAGGATCACTTTGACCTTTTCCGTCAACCATTTGAAAACGACTTGCAGGGATTCCTTTTTGTTTTAAATAATTTACAACTGCTTCAGCTCTGCTTTTTGATAATGCTAGATTGGCATCTGGATTTCCAACGTTATCTGTATGTCCAACCACTGTAAGTTTTGTGTTTTCTGCCTGAACTAACAGATTATAAATTCTTTCTACTTCTTTGCTTGATGAACTTGAAATTTCGGCACTTCCTGTATTAAAGTTAATTTTCCATTCTCCTGAAGCCACAACTTCAGTCGCTTTATTACTATAATCTGCTTTATCTGCAGAAGTTGACTCAATATCATTAATGTTTTTCAGGAAAAATAAATTCACTGCTTCATCATAAGAAACAGGAGTTCCCACATTTTCATTAAATCCAAACGGATTCAATTCTGTCAAATATCCAGAAACCTGATTGTATACAGATTTATATCTGTTAACTCCATCAGATAAACCAAAGTACTGCATTGCATCAGCATAATTAAATACTTTAGAACCTCCCATATTATAGGTTAATCCATTTTTAGTTTCTTGCTGACCTTTAAACATTTTATACCAATATTCCGGCGTTTCAATTTGATATGTATCTGCAACTGCCTGCGAAGCTCTTACTTTCCAGTCTTCATAATTTTTCATTTGGTTTGAAGCTGTAAGTGCCGATTTCAAAATGTTTGAAACAATTTCAGGGTTTTTTTCTGCCCATTCTTTTACTCCAATAATTACGGTTGGCATTTGATTATTAAATTCTTTCGTAGAAACAATATCTACAAAACCCGAAAGCCTGTCAAAAACAGTTTTATCACCTGGGGTCCAAGTCGCACAGCCGTCAATTTTTCTGTTTACAGATTTTCCAGTCAACTTACCATTTACAACTTCTTTAAGCGTTACGGTCCAGCCTGTTGTTTGAGATTTAATCAATTCTTCAGCAGATTTGATATAATCATCATTTTCAGATGGATAAATATTTACAGCTTCAGCATCATAAGTAGTTGGGTCTGGATTTACTTTTAAACCATTTGCAAAACAATAATTTACTGTTGTAACCCAGTCTCCATCTCCAAGAACGGCAGAAATAACAGAACCTTTCATTGATTTTGGATCAGATTTCCAATTTGGCGGTCCAATCAATTTATCTTCTCCATTACTCATTCCAACAACACCTAAAACTTGTACATGGTATTTATTTTTTCCATATTTTTCATTTAGTGATTTTTGCATAGAGCTGATATAAAACGGCGCGCCGTCTCCCATCATCATAATAGCAAAAGCACTTTTATTTGAATTTGGATAAGTTTCTCCTTTATCAAATTCTTCAATAAATTTCATTTGCATATTACGTAATTCCGAAAGCCAATCCTGACGAAGAATTTCAAGATTTACTCCATTTTTTTCCATCAAAGAACCTTTTGTAGTTTTTGGACCTCCGTTAGAAACAATAATTCCAGATTGAGCATTCCACGCATAAGCCGCAATTCTTACTAATGGTTTATTAGTAACTTCTGTAGAAACCTCTTTAGATGGAAGTGCAATTTTTTCGGCATTAGTTACATTATTAACGTCCATTTGGTTAAGATCAATACCGCTTAATTGTTTTGACACAGCCGTTTTGATTCCCGGAGATAAATAATAAATTCCTCCTAAAACAACTCCAATTGCTACAATGACAATCAGCAATTCTGAAAATGTAGTTAACTTTTGTGTTCTTAAAATTTTTCCCATTATATATTTGAATTTTATTTATTCGTTATTAAAAAATATCACCAAAGCCGCCGCTTGACAATTTATCTTCCTTCGTCATTTTATAATTTGGACCAGAATATTTTGTAGAATCCGGAATTGTGTTATTTCCAGTTTTAATTTCATCTGCCAATGAATCTAATCTTGAATAGAGCTCATCATTATCAACAGAGTATTTAGAAGTCAAAGCATCAATATCAATTAAGTTTTCAGATGTTTTAGCAATATCCTGAGCAATTGTTGATGTCACCACTTCTAAAGCATATTCTAATTCCCAATCCTTTGTAAACATCATAGCGCTTTTTGCGCTTTCTGTTGCTTCTCTGGCATTCTTTGCAAATTCATATTCTTTTTGAAGCATTTTAACCGTGGCATCAAAATCTGCAATTTTGATATCGATTGCTGTTCCTGCCAAAGTTAATTTCCTATCCATTTTTCCAAGGACGTTCGCTCTTACTCCATACTTCTGAATAAAACTTTTACTTTGTTCATATTGTGTCGAGATTCTTTGAGATTCACTTAGTTTTTTAGCTAACTCACTTTGCAAAGCCACATATTCATCAGTGTCCTTAGCAGCGAGGCCATTTACTTTCACCATCTCATCCATCGCCGATTTTAATTTTTCTGACTGACGCTGTAAACTCAAAACATCATCCTGAAAAGATTTTGCTTCTTTTTCAGATTTATTAGCTTCTATTTCCATATCATTTTTCAGTCCTTTTAGCTTGGCTTTTGTATTTTTAAAAACCTCACGGTTTTTAATCATTTTTTGCTTTTGCTCTTCCAATTCATTAAAAGGATCACTTTGAATTAAAGCTTTGTGAATTTTTTTTGTAGTAAAACGAAGTGCTTTCATTATAACTGGTGCCATCATTACTAAAAAAACCAGGAAAATACCTGTAGCAGATAATGCTATAGCTTGTCCGAGCATGGTAAATAATGGAGGAATAATATAAGTCCACACTAAATAACCTCCCATTCCCAACAGGCCTATTGCCAAAGCGAGAAATAATCCTTTTTCTCCTTTTTTAAGATCTGCTGTTTTTAAAGCTATTTCGCCCTTTGATTCATCAAAGTGTTTTAATATTGGTAATGATAAAAGTGTACTTTTTTCTTGTTCGTACTTATCCATGTTTCTATAAATATTGGTTGATTCCTGTAATTACAGTATTTATTGACGATAAAATTTTCTGCCTAGCTAAATCGTTGGCTTCTATTTTCAGCTGAATTTCTAAAAGCTGTTTCTCATTATTCGGATCCATTTTTTGAAGTTCCATTTTTTTAGATTCAAGTTCTTTTTGCAATTCAGCAATTTTAGTTTCTAGTTCAGAAACACTTTTGGAAAGATTATATTTTTCTTGTGTGATCGTACTGTCTAATTCCTTTTTTTTTGCTTTACCTATAACATTATACTTTTCATAAACCTTTTCAATTTCAGTGATATAAAAATTTCCTTTTTCTAAAAGATATTCTTTTGTTAAATCTGAATTTAAAGATTTACCCATCGTATAAGCCATTTGATAACTTTGCGCATTCGAACTTCCAACAGCAAGAACAGATTTATACATTTCGAAGAAATCGAAACCAGCAAGATTCAAAGAATCAAAACCTTTTTCATAAACATCAAGAATCTCATTTAGAAAAGGATTTGGCGAATTTGAATTATATTTTTCTTCGCTTTAAACAGGAAATTGATTGTTTGAGTTTAATGACGCGTCTTTTTCTCTTACAAATTCAGATTGTTCATTATCGCTCTGTTCTTCATTAATAAAGAGCTTCTTCCAATTAAAACTATCGTTTGTCATTATTACTTACTTTTCTTTCGCTCCAATTATATAATTGATTAATTGAAGATGAATTAATAAAAGACAAAAATATACTTTTAAATTAAATTATAAAGTTTTTCTTTCAAATTAAACCATAATTAGAAATAATATATTACAATAATTTAAAATAAGAGCGGGAATGATTGTTAAAAAAAGCTTTAAATATTCCTAAAAGAATAAGGAAAATCGAAGGTAGGTTTCAAAAAATAGGGGATATAAAATAGGATATAATGCATCATTACTTCTAAAAAAAGCAACAATAAAAACGACTAAAACTGGTTTTATTGTTCTTACAAAAAATAAATAGCTTAAGAATACAAATTCAATATTTTTCAAAAAAAAAGCCAGCAAAATTTGCTGGCTTTTTTATATATTTATGAATTAATTATCCATTCAAAGCTTCTGCTCCACCAACGATCTCTAAGATTTCATTTGTAATTGCAGCTTGACGTGCTTTGTTGTAAGTTAATTTCAATTGGTTTCTTAATTCTGTTGCGTTGTCAGTTGCTTTGTGCATTGCTGTCATACGCGCTCCGTGCTCAGAAGCAAATGAATCACGAATACCTTTGTATAATTGTGTTTTTAAAGACTTCGGAATTAAAGTCAAAACAATTTCTTCTTTTGAAGGTTCGAAAATATAATCTCCCGCAGAAACTGCGACATCAGTTTTAATAGGTGCTAAAGGCAAAAACTGCTCCGTTTGAACAATTTGAGTTGCAGCATTTTTAAATTGATTGTAAATTAATTCGATTCTATCATATTCTCCAGATAAGAATTTTTCAGTCAAATTATCTGCGATATGACCAACGTTTTCAAAAGTTAAATGATCAAAAATTGCATTATGATGACCGTGAACTTTATACGTTTTACTTAAAACATCATTTCCTTTTTTACCAATAGGAAAAATATCAACTTGTTTTCCGGCGTAAAAGGCAGTACGGTTTTTAATTTCTTTAATAACATTTGAATTGAATGCACCACATAAACCTCTATTTGAAGTTATAGCCACAAGCAATACTTTTTTTACTTCACGTTGTGTTGTGTAATCACCTCCTACTTCACCTTCAAGTGTAGCAGAAAGATTTTGCAACAACTCCGTTAATTTCTCGGCATACGGGCGCATTGCTGTGATTGCATCTTGTGCTTTCTTAAGCTTTGCTGCAGAAACCATTTTCATTGCCGATGTAATTTGCATCGTCGATGAAACGGAAGTAATTCTATTACGTATTTCCTTTAAATTTGCCATTTGTCGATTAAAAAAATGTGACAATTTGAAAATTAGATAATTAAAAAGTCTTTGAAGAGCTTTCTAATTATCTAATTTACGAATTATCTAATTAGATATATTTTGCTGAAATTTCTTTTGCTGCTTTTTCGATAACATCAGTAATGTTGTCATCTAATTTACCAGCTTTCAACGCGTTAAGCGTATCTTTATGTTTACTGTTTAAGTAAGCTAAGAAATCCGCTTCAAATTCTTTTACTTTATTTACAGGAACGTTTCTTAATAAGTTTTTAGAACCAGCGTAGATAATTGCTACTTGGTTTTCAACTGTATAAGGATCATTTAAACCTTGTTTCAAGATCTCAACGTTTCTTTTTCCTTTTTCAATTACGTTTAGAGTAACAGAATCTAAGTCAGAACCAAATTTAGCAAACGCTTCTAATTCACGGAATTGAGCTTGATCTAATTTTAAAGTTCCTGAAACTTTTTTCATTGATTTAATTTGAGCATTACCTCCAACACGAGATACAGAAATACCTACGTTAATAGCCGGACGAACTCCAGAGTTGAACAAATCTCCATCAAGGAAAATCTGACCATCTGTAATCGAGATTACGTTTGTTGGGATATATGCAGAAACGTCACCAGCCTGAGTTTCGATAATTGGTAAAGCAGTCAATGAACCACCACCTTTTACGATAGACTTGATAGAATCTGGTAAGTCGTTCATGTTTTTAGCAATTCCGTCATCAGCAATTACTTTACAAGCACGCTCTAATAAACGAGAGTGCAAGTAGAAAACGTCTCCAGGGTAAGCCTCACGTCCCGGTGGTCTTCTTAATAAAAGAGAAACCTCACGGTAAGCAACAGCTTGTTTAGATAAATCATCATACACAATAAGTGCAGGACGACCTGAATCTCTAAAGTATTCTCCAATTGCAGCACCTGCGAAAGGAGCGTAAACTTGCATTGGAGCTGGGTCAGAAGCATTTGCAGCAACGATAACTGTATAAGCCATTGCTCCTTTTTCTTCTAACATTTTTGCGATTCCTGCTACAGTTGAAGCTTTTTGTCCAATTGCAACATATATACAGAATACAGGTTTTCCTGCATCGTAAAATTCTTTTTGATTTAAGATTGTATCGATACAAACAGTTGATTTACCTGTTTGACGGTCACCGATAACAAGCTCACGTTGTCCACGTCCAACCGGGATCATAGCATCTACTGCTTTTACTCCTGTTTGTAATGGCTCAGTAACTGGCTGACGGAAGATAACTCCTGGAGCTTTTCTTTCTAAAGGCATTTCGTATAAGTCCCCACCAATTGGTCCTTTTCCATCAATTGGAAAACCAAGAGTGTTAACAACACGTCCTACCATTTGCTCACCTACTTTAAGAGAAGCAATACGTTGTGTTCTTTTTGCTGTTGATCCTTCTTTGATTCCTGTTGATGGTCCTAAAAGTACCACACCAACATTGTCTTCTTCAAGGTTCAATACAATAGCTTCAAGTCCGTTATCAAATTCAACTAACTCACCATATTGTACATTCGATAACCCGTAAATACGAGCAATACCGTCTCCAACTTGAAGTACTGTTCCTACTTCCTCTAGCGTAGCACCAGATTCAAAACCTTCTACTTGCTTTCTTAATATTGCTGAAATTTCAGCAGGTTTGATTTCCGCCATCTTAATTTATAATTTAGACACTTTTTATGTGTAATAAAACTAATTACTTAACTCTCTTTTTAATACTTGTAATCTGTTTGCAACAGATGCATTGTATTGATTATCACCTATTCTTAAAATAAATCCACCTATGATAGAAGGATCTACGATATTTTCAATTGTAATTTTTTTATCTGACAAAGTTGCAATTTTAGCTAAAACTTTAGCTTCTAATGCAGCATCCATAGGAATTGCAGTTGTAACTTTTGCTACTTCAATACCATTACTTTGATCAAATAATTTGCTGTATTCTACTGCAATTGCTTCTAGAATTTCAAATCTTTTGTTTTCAAATAATAAATGAAATAAACCTTTGGTTACGCCATTTACATTTGCGAAAACTTCTAAAAGAGCACTTTCCTTAACTTCAACTTTTGTAGTTGGGTTTTGAATAAAGGTACTCAATTCTGCATTTGTCTCAATTGCCAAAGCAATTGACTTCATATCGTTATTGACAGCTTCGGCAACACCTTTAGAGTTTGCTAAGTCTAGAATTGCTTTTGCATAACGAATTGCTGCTCTTGTACTTGCCATAATCTTAGTTTAACTTTACGTCACCTAACATTTTCTCTACTAATTTAGCTTGAGATTCTTTGTTAGATAATTCTTCTTTCAATAATTTTTCAGCAATACTTAATGATAAAGTTGAAACCTGAGATTTCAATTCTGCCATTGCAGCATTTTTTTCGCTTTCGATAGCCGCTTTAGCCTGCTCGATCATTTTTTGACCTTGCGCTTGTGCTTCGTTTTTAGAATCAGCAATCATTTTCTCTTTCATTTCGCGAGCTTCTTTTAACATAGCATCACGTTCAGCACGAGCTTCGTTCAAAATTCTTTGATTGTCTGCTTGTAAGTTTTGCATTTCTTGTCTAGCATTTTCAGCAGAAAGCAATGCATCTTTAATACCTTGTTCTCTATCATTTACTGCATCAAGAATTGGTTTCCAAGCGAATTTTTTCAATAAAAATATTAATCCAACAAATATTAGAATCTGCCAAAAGAACAAACCGAACTCAAACTGATTTATTAACTTTTCCATTATATATGATTATAAATTTTAAATTATGTCTTTTTAACTGCCAAAGGCAATTTTAATGTTTTAATTTTAAAACAATAGTTACAACCAACCGTTGCAACTATTGTTTTTTGTGTTTTAATTAAGCAGCGAATAACGCAGCGAAACCAATTCCTTCAATAAGTGCAGCAGCGATAAGCATAGCTGTTTGGATTTTTCCTGAAGCTTCTGGTTGACGAGCGATAGCGTCCATTGCTGAACCACCAATTCTACCAATACCTAAAGCAGCTCCGATTACGATTAATCCTGCTCCAATGAAATTTAAACCGTTCATATATGTATATATTAAAAATTAAACATTCTATTTGATTTTAGATTTTTGAATATAGATTTTAGATTGAAAATAATCTGAAATCTAAACTCTAAAATCTAATTTTAGTGGTGCCCCTCCTCTTCGTGGTGGTGCTCTTCTACTGCTGAACCAAAATAAAGTGCAGACAGCATTGTAAAAATATAGGCTTGTAAAAATGCAACTAAAATCTCTAGTATAGAAAGTGCAAATGATAATCCGAAAGAAAGACTGCTTCCAATCCAGCTCTTAAAGATAAACATTAATCCGATGATACTCATCAATACAATGTGACCTGCGAAGATATTTGCATACAAACGAATCATTAATGAAAATGGTTTAATGAAAACTCCTAGCAATTCAATTGGAGCCAAAATAATTCTCATTGGTTTTGGCACTCCCGGCATCCAGAAAATGTGACCCCAGTAGTTTTTATTTGCAGTAAGGTTTGTAATTAAGAAAGTAAGGATTGCTAAAGAGAATGTAATTGTTAAATTACCAGTAGCATTAATTCCTAGTGGAGTTAATCCGAAGATATTTAAAAACAATACAAAGAAAAATATTGTCAATAAATAACTCATGTATTTTTTATGGTGCTTTTCTCCAATATTAGGAATAGCAACTTCGTCACGAATGAAAATTACAAGTGGTTCAAAGAATCTTCCTGCTCCAGAAGCAATTCCTCCATTTTTAGCATATGATTTTGCTAAACTTGTAAATAACCAGAACATTAATAATGCTGCAACAAAAATAGAAAGTACTGTTTTTGTAATTGAAAAGTCTAACGGACGAACATTTGTTGGATGACCAGTTTTTTCATCTTCAGTAATTGTTCCGGCAGCATCTGTTTTGTAGATTTTACCATCATGATGATTAATCACGTAATAATTTCCGTTTGATTCTGCTACTGCATGACCGTGGTTAAATTTTGAAGAAGAAAAAATTTGAAGACCATTATCCAAAATAATTACCGGCAATGGAAAACCATAATATTTACCAGTCTCATCATCTTGTGTTAAAGTAAAATCGTGAGAGTCCAAAACGTGGTGGCCAATGAAAGCCTTAATTTTAGATTTTACATCAGTTGGTTCTGCATGGTGCCCTTCAGAAGCTGCTTCGTGAGCTGTTTCAGTTTGAACATGCGCCGAGTCTTTTTCTGAATTAGAAAAGCTCATTAGTGGAAGACAAGCTACAAAAGCTGCAAGAATAAATCTGAGTGGTTTGTTTGAAATCACCATATCTGTGGAAATTCTTATTTTTTATGTTTCTAAAATTTGGTGCAAAGGTACATTTTTTATTAATATTCAAAAGGATATGAAAAATTATTTTTGAACCTTGTTTTAAAGAATCCGCATTTTAACGCTTTTCATTTAATAATCGGACAGTTAAAATCGTTTGAAATAACAAAAAGAGAATAAATGTTACAAAAAAATTGATTTTTTCAACACGGATGTTGTGAATCTTGTCGGATAAAATCGGCCGCAAAACAAAATAATACACAAACATTTGAATAAAAGTTCCAAGCATAAAAAACATTCCGATGCTGTCGAACTTATCTTTTTTGAATTTTACTGTTAGTGTTAATAGTAAGGCAGAAAAAAATAAAAAGATCAAATACAATACTTCTATACTGTAATGAAAGTTTTGATCATTGATTTTAAAAATATAGAAAACTCCCTTATGTAATATATAGGAAGCAAATGCAAGAATATGCAGATGAAGAATAAGTTTGTAGTTTTTTAAAAACATCCCGAACATTTTTTTGCAAAGATGCAATATTTATTCAAGCCATTTTTAAAACTTAATTTACTTTGTTTTGTTGATTTCGTTTACCTGACGAATTACATTATATAATGCAATTGCAACTCCAACCATAACTAATACCTTATTATAGTATATCTTTTCGCTTGGATGGTTTTCGTCTAACCAGGTTCCTAAATAAGAAAACAAGAAAATAATAACCCCCATTTGAATAGGAATATTTATGAGGGCTATCCATTTATTGTTTTGTTTTTTATTCGGGTCCTTTTCCATCTTTTATGGTTACTTCTTTATTTTGTGTGAGCATGGTACAAGTTGCTGTAAACTCTGCTCCCGGTTCTATAGACAGTTTTCCAACGGCAACTTCGCCGTGAATTTTTGCTGCTGCTTTGATATTAAGGATTTCAAGAACTTTAATTTTTCCGTGAAATTCTCCTTCGATATCGGCATTATTACAAATGATTTCTCCTTTTACTGCGCCTGTTGCGCCAATCACTAATTTTCCCTGCGAGGTGAAATTTCCAATCAATTCGCCATCTAATCTAAAATCGGCTTTTGAAACAATATCTCCTACAATAGAAGTTCCTTCAACAATTCGGTTTGTTTTTCCTAAAAGTTCTGTTCCGTTTTTTTTTACTTTGTCAAACATTATATTATGGGGTTTTTGGGGCGAGGTAGGCGTCTAGGTTCTTTTTAATTTGAACCACTTTGTAATTATCTGCTGATATAATAATTGACGGATGTGCAATTTTATATTTATCGTCTTCTCTCAAAACTCCTGCTACATCTCTGGCATAAGCTTCAGATTTTAAACCATGAATTGACACAAAACTTTGGGTTCTGTTGTATTTATCAAAAGACGTTGTTAATCTTTCGAAATTTTCGACTAACAAAAATACTCTAATTGCTTCTTCAATCTTTTTAACTGTTTTAGTATCCGTATTAGAAACCAGATATACAATTTTCCAGTTTTTATTATCTACAGTTGTAAAATTAAGTCTTTCTAAAGCTGGGACATTTTTCTCCAAAATTTCTCTGGCATTTTTTCCTTCTTCACTATTTGGATAATTATCTGCCACGTTTTCTAAACCTTTTTTATAGGCTTCTAATCCGTTGACTTTTCCTAAAGTGTTTGCTTTTAGTAATTCAAATTTAGAAACAATCTCTTCTCCAGAATATTGATTGATTAAATTATCAATATTATCTAAGACAACATCAAAATTCTCCTCCTGAAATAATTTATACCATTTTTGGTATTCTTTTTCAGGTGAAGCTATATCATCAGCATTTGTATTATTTAAAATCTGTGCATATCTCGACGTTGGGTAATTTGTCGTTATGTCTGATTTAATTTTTGCTGCTTTTTCCGGATCTGTAATTTGATATATTTTATACAAATTATACTTCGATGGAAGCACCAATTTTTCTTCTGGATTATTTTTAAGTAATTGCTCCAGTTTATCACTGGCTAATTTATATTCCTTAAATTTCTCCTTATATATAAGACCTAATTGATAATAGGCAAAATTGCGTTCTTTGCCAATACTATCCATTGCTATTTGTGTTTTCGGAAGTTGTTTTTCATAAAAAGCAGTAGTATACTTTTCAATAACAACCGTGTCTTTCAATTTAGCCGCGTCCGCTTCATTTATACTGTCATTGAGCATCGCTGCATCATTTGCCGATTTTATTGTGGCCAGTCTCCAGTTTCCGCCAAGCGTTCTGTTACCCCACATTTTTTTAAACTGCAACTTTCCGTATGCAACTGTCGTTGGGTTGTAAAAATAAAAAGTACTTGCCGTAGCGTCATTTCCAGATGGAGGTCTTATTCCGTCATCAGGATCTGCAGGTTTACCCAATGAATTTGGATTTACTGCTGTTGGCGCACTCGAAGCATTTGTGTTTCGGTCGATATTAGCCAACTTCTCTTTTTCTTTCTCTTCTAAAATTCGTTTTGCTTCGTCTTTCTTTTTAAGCTCGGCAATGTAATTTTCAAAATAAATTTTTCTGTCAGCATCAGGCAATCCGTAGACTTTAATAATACTGTCGTTTCTTTTTGCAATTCCTTCGTATTTAATTACGTCGTCAAGATTTTTTCTGTTTTTTTCGATAAAAGTAAACTCCCTTGTTTTTGGGTCTAATTTTGTCAATGTACTGTCATAATATTTAGCAGCCATTGTATAGTCTGTATTTTTAAAATACATGTTTCCAATATTTCGATAAGCCGATGCCATTAAATAAGGATCTGTAGATTTTCTGCCTAAAGATTTATTGTAGAATTTTAATGCATTTTCTTTGTCTTTCTTTTTATCATAGAAAACCCCCATTTCATAAAAAAGAACATCATAATAAGGTCGGTTTTCACGATCTGCAACTAACTTATTATAGATTTTTAAAAATATGGTATCGTTGCCTTTTTCATAATCGTACATCTGCGCTTTTTTTGCGTAAGCATGCATCATGTATTTTCTGTTGGCTTTACGATTCATGTCGATTACGCCATCATAATAATAGGTAGCGCTGTCTTTATTTCCAACTTCCTGATACATTTGTCCCAAGATGAATTTATAACGGGCACGATCTTCATTTATTCTTGAAAATTCTTCTGCAATTCTAAGTTTTGCAACGGCGCTGTCTCTTTCTTCTAAATTCAGGAAAGCTTCTGCCAATAAAGCATTGGCATCAGAAAATGTCTGTTTATCTAAATCCGTTTTCTTTAATAACAGATTAATGTTTTTAACCACAATCGCATCATTTCCTAAACGCATATTGGTTTTTTCACGCCAGATTTTTGCTGTATAAATATTACTGCTGTTAGGGTATTTGTAGAGAATGTAATTGAAAGCATCTAAAGCCGGAATAAAACGCTGATCGTAATATCTGGCTTTTCCAAGCATTAAGTATGCCTCGTCAATTTGATAGTTTCTTTCTCTTCCTCCAATATTCATGGAGTGTTTTTGAATTGCTTTTGTTGCTTTAGTTTCTGCTTTTTCGAAGTCAGGATTTTTTGTTTTTGATCCTTCCGAAAAATTTTCATCAAACTGCATTTTTTCAATAGGAAGTCTTTTCCAGAAATTGTCCTGATTGTTGGCCTGAATAGCTAGCAATCCTTTGTCAAGACCAATTCCTCCATTATACAAAATGTTATATTTTGTACTTAATGCATGGGAATTCCTGTTCACAAAAGTATTATTCTTGGTAGAACATGCTATCAAAAGAAGAAAAAACGTGAGAAAAAAACTATATTTAAGAGTACTCTTTTTCAATAGAACTGATTTTAAAGCATTAACTTCTAAAAAGCATTTTTAGTATAATGACTTGTAAAAATACACTTCTTTTTTGAAACTTTAGAGACTTACACTGCAAAAAAAGATTCCAATTCTTGTAAGGTTTCTTCTGAGGTTTGAATATCCTTTACAATTTCACCTTTATTGAGTGCGACGATTCTATCGCAAACCTCAACGGTGTGTTGTAAATCATGGCTCGAAACCAAAACAGTAACATTTGGATTTTCAGCTAATTCTTTAATAATTTTCTTTAATCTGCTTACTGTTGTCGGGTCTAAATTTGCAAAAGGTTCATCTAAAATTACCACTTCAGGGTTTCCTATAAGTGTGGCAATAATTCCCACTTTCTTTTGATTCCCTTTTGATAAATCGCGAAGGTATTTTTTGTTGTTTAAAATTTCTCCATTAAAAAATTCTTCGTGTTTGGCTAACAATGCATCAATATCAGCTTTATTTTGATGGCGTAAATCTCCAATAAAATAAAAATATTCTTCAGGAGTCAGATAGCCAATCAGGAAACTTTCATCTAAAAAAGAACCGGTAAAAGATTTCCAGTTTTCACTCGTATTTACCTGAATATCATTGCTTGTTATATTTCCCGTTGAAGGCTGGATTAAATCTAAAAGCAAACTAAAAAAGGTAGTTTTTCCTGCTCCGTTGTTTCCCACTAATCCAAAACTCTGCCCTTTTGGAATTTCAAGATTATTAATGTTTAAAACTGTAGTACCGTTATATTTTTTTGAAAGTTGATTTACTTGTATCATTGTAATTTTAGATTTTGGATTGTTGATTTTAGATCTCTATCTGATAAAATTATCTCATTATCAAATGACATATTCTCTAATTAACTCTTTTGTTTATAAGCATTTATTGTACTGTACTTTTCGATTTTATATCTTTTTTCGATTAAAGAAAAAACCTTGTCTTTAAAGATAAAACCTAAAACTCCTGCTCCGGCAACTAATGCTAATCCGAGGTTTTTGTTGTCAAAATAAATTCCTGCTCCATAAAGTCCCAAAGGCAGTAAAATTTTAGGAAGCGTTAACAACATTGCACTTACATTAAATGCTTTTTTATCTCCAAAAGCACCGCCGGCATTACTTAAATCGATTGGGGTTTTAGTAAAAGCGCCTCCCAATAACACCAAATGTGAATTGACTCCAATATTATAAATTGCCGCAACAACAATCGTTAAATAAACATACCATCCAAAATAAATATAAAACGAAGCCAGAATTGTAGAAATAATTGTGGCAATAACAATCAGCCACCATTTTGCCATAATATAACCACGATACGGAATATTTTGTGTCATCATTAATTGATAATACGCACTATCCCAGCTGGGTACAAATTGTCCAAAGACAAATAAAAACCCGCCCGAAACAAAAATTCCCGCTAAAAGGTGCATTACTGGTTTGTCGTATGTTTCAATTCCTCCGGAGAAAAATAAAAATCCGTAGAACAAAAATAAAATGCTCATAAAAATAGTCGTTTTCGACCTTTTGTTTCTTTTGATAAGTTTAATATCGTTTTTCAGAAAAGTTCCCAAAGTTCCAAATTGATTCAGCCACGAAAGATTCTCTGTCTCAGCAACATCTTCTTTTACAGAAAGTCCTGCATCTAGATAGAGATTTTTTTTGAGGAATTTAAAACTAAAAATATATAAACCCACCAATACTAAAACGGGAATTAAAAATTGTCCTTTTTTAGCATAAAACCCCAGAAAAAAGGGAGTTGTAAAAGTTGTAATATCAAACCATTTGTAATATTGGGCGCCACCCAAAACAAGAATTAATCCAACAAAAACAACAAATAATTTGTCGATATTACTTAAAATTATATTCAGGAAATTGTTGATGTATATAAACGAAAGCATTGCCAGATTCCAGAAAATAATAGCTGTTATATCATATCCTTCTATCGCTAAAACAACCGAAAACGGAACAAAAAATAAACCGTGAACCCAATTAAAAAAGGACAAAACTGTTTTTCCCAATGAAAAATGAACAATTACAGGTTTTTTAAAAGGTAAAACCAATAGCGGTTTTATGTTCAAAACGGGAATTGATTGCAGCAGTAAACGAATTACTAAATCAAAAAGAAAGTAATAAATCAGAAATCGGTTTACGGTTACTAATGGTTCCAGATGCATTTCTTTAAGAATGTAAAATGCTCCAATACCCATTGCAATAAAAATTAATGAAAAATAGATCATTAAAAATCCTATTATAATTTTCATTGCCAGGTTTTTACCAAATGATGCCGATCTGATAAAGGCTTTCCATTCGAGATAAATAAACTTTTTAATCATGGTAAATTGGTTTTGATTTTTGTAGTAAGAGATCAAATGTAGGAAAACGTTACAAAAAAAGTTAAAAAAAATATTTTAGTAAGTGTCAATTACTTATGGTTTGCTACTTTTGCAAAAAAATTAAATCATGCCTTCATTCTTAAAACTTATAATTAAAGAGGTAAAACGCGAAACTGCCGATGCGGTTTCTGTACTTTTTAATGTTCCAGAAGAACTTAAACAGGACTATAAATTTATAGCCGGACAATACATAAATTTAAAATTAACTCTTGACAATCAAGAAATTCGTCGTGCTTACTCTATTTGTTCTGCGCCAGAAAGCGGTGAATTGCGAATTGCGGTTAAGGCCGTAAAAAGCGGTTTGTTTTCGCAATTTGCCAATACAATACTAAAAGCAGGAGATGTTCTTGAAGTGGGTCAGCCGGAAGGAAAATTTACTTTTGAGCCTGATGCTGAAAGACAAAAAAATTATGTTGCGTTTGCTGCCGGAAGCGGAATCACGCCGGTACTTTCTATTTTAAAATCAGTTTTAAAGAATGAACCTAAAAGTTCATTTGTATTGGTTTATGGAAACAGAACTCCTGAAGCAACTATTTTTCATCAGGAATTACACGATTTACAATTGCAGTATGTTGGCCGTTTTTTCGTGCATTATGTGTACAGTCAGGCGAAAGTTGAAAATGCATTGTTTGGAAGAATCGAAAAATCGACTGTGAATTTTGTATTGAACAACAAACACAAAGAATTAGAATTTGATAAGTTTTATTTGTGTGGACCTGAAGAAATGATCAATACGGTTTCGAATGTTTTGAAAGAAAAAAACGTAAAAGAATCTGCTATTAAATTTGAGCTTTTTACAACTTCTTCTGAAGAACATGTAATTCAAGGTTCTCAGGAAGGGCATACTAAAATTACTGTTTTAGTTGATGATGAAGAGGTCACTTTTGAAATGTCTAAAAAACAAACCATTCTTGATGCAGCTTTAAAACATGGCGTTGATGCTCCTTATTCTTGTCAGGGCGGAATTTGCAGCAGCTGTTTAGGAAGAGTTACTGCCGGAACTGCTGAAATGACAAAAAATTCTATTTTAACAGATGGTGAAATTGCCGAAGGTTTAATTTTAACCTGTCAGGCGCACCCAACTTCAGATACTATTTATGTAGATTACGACGACGTTTAGTCTTCTAAATTTTAAAAATATAAATTCCAAATTCCGATTTTACAATTGGAATTTGGAATTTTTTTTGTGAGTTATTTCTTTTATCAGTTTTAAAATTTGGAAAATATACTTTTCAAATTTAAGAAATACACAAAAAAGCATTTAAATAATTGGGTTATTTTTAAAAAACATGATTGAAATTTAGTATATTAGTAGTGCACTTAAGACTTGTCAACACGTTTTTAAAACATTAATATTATGGCAATGCATCACTACCTTCGTCTAACTTTTATATTACTTTTTGTAATAACTTCTCTTTTTTGTCTCTACTTCGTTATCAAAAAAAGAAAAAACAGAAAAGCTCCTAAACTACTTTCAAAAGAAAAGTATGATTGCTCAAAAAATGAGGGAATGACAGAAATATCAATCTCTAATGATAGTTTTTTTAATATTTGGCCTTATGTAAGTGAATTAAAAGCGGCTAAAATTTTATCGAAAAAAATCAAAGAATCTGAATTGGTTCATAAAGTTTACAGAAATTCAACCAATGATTTTGAACATATTTTATTAGCCACTGAAAAAGAAAATCATTTTGTTAAAGTTGTAGTTGATAAAAACAAAAAGAAAGCAATAGGATATCTTCTTTTGGATTTATAAAAATTCCAATAAAAAAAATTCCAAATTCCAATTTTAAAAAGTTGGAATTTGGAATTTTTTTTATTGCTTTTTAGTCACCCTGAGCGAAATCGAAGGGCTTATATGCCCAGAAGACTTCGACTTCGCTAGTCTGACAATGTTATTATAATTGCTTCTTAATTTTAGAAACAACTTCATCTGGAGAAATCGTTCTCATCGCATCCTCGTAACCTTCTACAATTTTATTTCCGTAAACAGAAGTTGGTAATTTTGGATATTGATTTCTGTCTGAAGTTAAAGCATTTTCTAAACTTTGGTTGAAAGGTAAAAATCCTGCATAAGGATGTGTTGCGCCCCAAAGTGTAATTACTTTTACACCAAGCATTGCAGCAATATGTGCATTTCCAGAATCCATAGAAAGCATTACATCAAGATTGCTTATTAATTTTAATTCCTGCTGAAACTTAATTTTTCCGGCAACATTTATTACATTTTTAAAAGGCTCCGAAAGTGAATTCAAAATTTCAATTTCTTTCTTTCCTCCTCCAAAAAGCAAAATTGTATAATCTTTATTTTCTGCCAGTTTTGTTATTACTTCCTTCATTAAATCAAAAGGATAAACTTTAGAATCATATTGTGCAAAAGGAGCAATTCCAATCAGTTTTTCATAATTTTCTTCAACCAAATCTGTGATTTCTCCACCAAAAACCGCTTTTTTAGGAAACTCTGGGTTCGATAAATCTAAAGGAAAACCAAGTTCTTGAAACACTTTTGCATGTCTTTCGAACATAGTTGGCAATTGTTTGAAAATTTTGTTTTCAGCTCTTGTCAATTCTTTTTTTCCTTCACGGCCTTTATCTACAGTTGCTCTTTTTTTTCCGCTTAAAGCGAAAAGTAAACTCACTATTTTAGATCGTAAAACATTATGAAGATCTGCAAAAGCATCGATTTTTAGTTTTTTTACGTCTTTATATAAACGTAAAAGTCCCGGAAAACCTTTGTGTCTTTCTTTTTCATCAAAAGCAAAAAACTCAAGATTAGGGATTCCGTCAAAAAAAGGTTTAAAAAAAGGACGCGAAATAACGGTTAATTTTACCGTTGGATATTGCTTTACAAAAGCACGTAAAACAGGAACCGTCATGGCGACATCTCCCATTGCGGAAAGTCTCATGACGGCTATATGTTTGATTTGGCTGTTAGACAACTCTGCCAAATTATTTTTTATTTTGGTATAAAACCGGGTTCAAATCATCATCGTTGTACATTTTCATTTGTTTGTACACTTTCATGAATTTTTCTCCGCTTTCGATATCAGTCAATAATTCTTCAATTGCTGTAGATAAATCAGTTCTTTGCTCTAAAAGAATATTTAATTTTTCCTGACATTTATCTCTGTGTTCCTGAGTCGCTTCTGCACGAGTCGCTTCTTCGTTCATGTGATAAATTTTCAAAGCCAAAATAGACAATCTGTCAAATGCCCAAGCCGGACTTTCAGAGTTGATTTTTGCTCCGTCTTTTGCTTTTACATGGCTGTATTTTTGCAAAAAGTAACTGTCGATATATTCAACCATATCAGTACGCTCTTGATTTGAAGCGTCGATTCGTCTTTTTAAAGTCAAAGCGGCTACAGGATCAATTTGCGGATCACGAATGATATCTTCAAAATGCCATTGAACAGTATCAATCCAGTTTTTTAAATATAATAAATGTTCGAATTTATCTTTTGGAAACGGATTGTTTATAGGCTGGTCAACATTATCAAATTGATGATAATCTTTAATGCTTTGTTCGAAAACAGAATATGCTAATTTTGAAAACATGTCTTTATTTTTTATAGATACAAAGATACTTTTTATACTTTTATGCTGCGAAAAAAAGAAATTATTTTTTGTTTTTATATAATAGTTCGTTAATAAATTAAAAAATCATCATGAAAATTCATTATATATCTGAAAACAATAGTGTTCTAAATCATTTTCTGGGACAAATTAGAAATGTAAATGTGCAGAACGACAGTATGCGTTTTAGAAGAAATATTGAGCGCATTGGCGAAATTATGGCTTATGAATTAAGCAAAACTTTACCATATAAAAGTGTTGAAATTCAAACTCCGCTGGGCATTAAAAAAACAACTGAAATTGAAACTGATTTGGTTTTATGCCCAATTTTAAGAGCCGGATTACCGCTTCATAATGGCTTTTTAAATTATTTTGACCATGCCGAAAACAGCTTTGTTTCTGCCTGCAGATTTCATCCAAATGGTGGTGATGATTTTGAAATATTAGTTGAATATCAGGCTATTTCAAATTTAAACAACAAAACGGTTTTACTTCTTGACCCAATGCTGGCTACTGGACAATCTATTGTAGCTGTTCATAAAAAACTGATTGAAAATGCTGCTCCTACAGAATTTCATATTGTAGTAGTTATCGCTGCGCCGGAAGGAATTGCGCATCTTGAAAAAAACCTTCCTGAAAATTGTCATTTATGGGTTGCTTCTTTAGACGAAAAACTGAATGAGAAAAATTACATTGTTCCCGGTCTTGGTGATGCCGGCGATCTTGCGTACGGAAGTAAATTATAACTGAGAGAAAAAAGTAAATAAACTGCATAAAATCAAAACATAAAATACAATTTCGTTGTTGAGTTTTTGTTGCATATATTCTACATGACTTGCCGCCATCATTGATAATGGTGCAATGCTGAACAATAATAAATCGTTGGTTTTATCTGGCGAAATAAGAAAAACAAGAACGGCAATAAAAAAGCAGGCTACCACTTTTTTATAAGATGTATGCACAATCTGCGGTCTGTTTGACAAGGTTGTTAACATTGAAAATACAAAAAATACAACAACCGCTGCATATATGGAAAGCGCTCCATTTTCGTAATTATTTTTAAAATAATCTATTCTAAAATCGACTACGGCGCGTTCCTGAACAAATTTAAACGCATCAATATGGAACATTAATGAAACCATATAAAACACGATTGACACGGCCAAAAGTGCAATAAATGGCAAAACCCAGTTTCTATAATCTCTGGAAACGTGAAAAATTATCGATATAAAAACTAAAATTACAAAAAGAATACTCCAAAATTGAAATAAAGAAGCTACAAAAATCCAAAAAGAAGCGTCGAATATTTTTTCCTTTGATGCTTTTAAAGACTGAAGGGAAATCAATCTTCGAAGTGCCAATAATATAAAGAAATTGGCATAAACAACATTTGGATGGTTGAATATTGTTGGAAAAAACAGGATGAATAATAAGTAGAAAAATATCGCGTAACCGTTGTCTTTACTGAGTCCGTTTTTCTTGACAATAAAATTGACCATGAAAAATGAAGCAAAAATAAAGCACAGTAAACTTACTTTTTGAAATATCGTAAAATAAGAATTTATCCAAGACGTTTCTCGAATTTGAAACATAAAGAAGAAAACCAGTATCAAAATTACAACCAACGAATAATTTAATGGTGTAGATTTTTTAAAAACACTTGTTATCATAAGGATATTTTATACTTTTGTGACTGTAAATATAATACTTGTTTAAAAAGGAAAACCAACAAGTTGAAAAAAGATTCTCAGTTTGAATTTTGCTTCAAGGCGTTAAAACAATAATAACATATAATTTTATAAAATTATGAAAGCTTTTTTTGAAGGAATACAATACTTATTCGTTAACATTTTATTTGCTCCGCTTGACTTTTTACGTCATTTAGAATTAAAAACATGGTTTGGTGCAAACACTATTAACTGGATTTTTATGATTATCTGTTCTGCAGCAATCGTATATTGGATTAAACAATTACGTATTTTTGATGCTGCAGGAACTGAAAACCAAGATACAACGGCTCACTCTTTCTTAAAGTAAGTCGAAGCCGATATCCTTTCTAAAATACATCTTATCAAAATTTAGTTTATCTATATTTTGGTAAGATTTTTTTATGGCCTGTTGAAAATCATCTCCGTATGATGTCACAGTCAAAACACGTCCTCCATTACTAACGACATTTTCGCCATCTAATTTTGTTCCGGCGTGAAAAACTATCGAATCGGTAATATTTTCTAAACCTGTAATAACTTTTCCTTTTTCGAAATCTTCAGGATATCCGCCAGAAACCACCATAATTGTAGTCGCGCTTCTTGGATCAATTTTTAATTCGAATTCATCTAATTTTTGATTCGCAACTGAAAGAAACAATTCAACTAAATCAGATTCTAATCTAGGAACCACAACTTCAGTTTCAGGATCTCCCATTCTTACGTTATATTCAATAACAATTGGTTCGTTTTTCACATTAATCAAACCAATAAAAACAAAACCTTTATATTCGATTCCGTCTTTTTGGAAACCTTCGATTGTTGGTTTTACGATACGTGTTTCGATTTTTTCCATCAAAACAGCGTCAACATAAGGAACTGGAGAAACTGCTCCCATTCCGCCTGTATTTAAACCTGTATCTCCTTCACCAATTCTTTTGTAGTCTTTTGCTGTTGGAAGAATTTTATAGCTTTTTCCATCTGTTAAAACGAAACAGCTTAATTCAATTCCGTCCAAAAATTCTTCGATAACCACTTTTGAACTCGCTGCTCCAAATTTCTCGTGAACCAGCATGTTTCTTAATTCTGTTTTTGCTTCTTCAAGATCCTGAATAATCAAAACTCCTTTTCCTGCTGCTAAACCATCTGCTTTTAAAACGAATGGAGGTTGTAATGTTTCCAGAAATTTACATCCTTCTTCAACGGTTTCGGCAGTAAAACTATCATAAGCCGCAGTCGGGATATTATGTTTCATCAAGAATTCTTTTGCAAATTCTTTACTTCCTTCTAATTGAGCACCCAATTTTGAAGGTCCAATAACCGGAATATGTTTTAAACTTTCGTCGTTTTTAAAATAATCATAAATACCTTTTACCAATGGATCTTCTGGCCCTACGACTACTAAACTTATATTTTCTTTAAGTACTAATGCTTTTACTGCCTCAAAATCGGTTGGAGCAATTGCTACATTTTCAGCAATTGCAGCTGTTCCTGCATTTCCTGGTGCAACAAAAAGTTTTTCGCAAAGCGGACTCTGAATCATTTTCCACGCAAAAGCATGTTCTCTTCCGCCTGATCCCAATAATAAAATTGTCATGTTTAGTTGTATTTATGTTGTGGTGCAAAAATAATTGCTTTTACACGTAAAAAATAATTAAATCTTAAAAACTTGTTGATTCTTCGCTGTTAGTAATTGGTAAATATTATTTTTGACGAAAATTATCCTAAAAATGATTCGTCTTTTTGATCTTTCCCTTCAATTAAATGGTTTTCCTATAAAGAAAGCCAAAGCCGAATTGGATAAAATTGTTCATTTTTCTGAAGAAGAATATGTTTCGTTTCTCGAAAGTAAAAAGAAGGAAATTGTTGATTTTCATTTAAAGAATAATTCTTTTTATAGAGAATTAGTTGGAAATACAACTGTCGAAAATTGGGAAGATTTACCCATTTTGAACAAACAAAATCTGCAAAAACCACTCGAAGAAAGACTGTCAAACGGTTATTCAAAAAGCAACATTTACCTCAACAAAACCTCCGGATCAAGCGGAACACCTTTTGTTTTTGCTAAAGATAAATATTCGCACGCTTTAACCTGGGCTTCAAATATTATGCGTTTTGGATGGTTTAATATTGACTTTAATAATTCGTATCAAGCACGTTTTTATGGCATTCCGATGGATTTTATTGGATATCAAAAAGAACGTTTTAAAGATTTCCTGACGCATCGTTTTCGTTTTCCGGTTTTTGATTTATCTGATGAAATTCTCGAAAAATTTCTGCAGAAATTCAGATCGAAAAAATTCGATTATATCAATGGTTATACCAGTTCAATTGTTTTATTTGCAAAATTTTTAGAACAGAAAAACATTATCCTAAATGAAATCTGTCCCACTTTAAAAGCTTGTTTTGTAACTTCAGAAATGCTTTTTGAAACGGATAAAAAACTGTTGGAAAAACAATTCGGCATTCCGATTATTAACGAATACGGTGCTTCTGAACTTGATCTAATTGCTTTTGAAAATCCGCAAGGCGAATGGCAAGCAAATGCTGAAACTCTTTTTGTGGAGATTTTAGATGAAAACAATAATGTTGTTCCACATGGAACGGAAGGAAAAATTGTAATTACATCGCTATTCAACAAAGCAAATCCTTTTATCAGATATGAAATTGGTGACATCGGAATTCTCGATGAAAAAAGTACTCCTCAAAAACCTATCTTAAAAAAATTAATTGGCAGAACAAATGATGTTGCCATTTTACCAAGTGGGAAAAAATCTCCTGGTTTGACGTTCTATTATGTAACTAAAAGCATTATTGAAGATGATGGAAACGTAAAAGAATTTATCATCAAACAAATGCAATTAGATACTTTTGAAATTGAATATGTTGCTGAAAAAGAATTGGTTTCAGAACAAATTCAAAAAATAAAAGAAGCCATCGATTTATATTTAGAGCCAAATTTAAACTTCACTTTTACAAGAAAATCTGTTTTAGAAAGATCCAATCGCGGGAAATTAAAACAGTTTAAATCTCATTTATAAATATAAATAAAATCTTACATTTGTTTTTCTAATAAAAACTTATGGACGATCAATCTTTACTTTCTGAAGAAACAATTTCTAATAAAATATATTTTATCCGTGGTCAAAAAGTAATGCTTGATGGTGATTTAGCTTTGCTTTATGGCGTAGAAACTAAAAGGTTAAATGAACAAGTAAAAAGAAATTTATCTAGATTTCCTGAAGATTTCATGTTTCAACTCAATGATAATGAACACAATTCTCTAAGGTCGCAATTTGCGACCTTAGAGAAAGGAAGAGGTAAATATCAAAAATATCTACCATTTGCTTTTACAGAACATGGTGTAATGATGTTGTCAAGTGTCTTAAAAAGCGACAAAGCAATTCAAACCAATATTCAAATCATGCGTATCTTCACGAAAGTGAGACAAATGCTTTTGGATACAACGGAAATTAAAGTTGATATTCTGCAGATTCAAAAGAAGTTAGAGAATCATGATAAGAATATTGAATTAGTTTTTTCTTATTTAGATGAACTAACTGAGAAAAAAGAAAATGAAGTTGGAAGAATCAAGATTGGTTATAAAAAATAATTCTTTAAGGTCACAAATTGTGACCTTAGAAACTTGAAGTCACAAATTGTGACCTCAAGTTTATGCGAAGATTTTATGTTTAAATTGGAGGACACAAATTGCGACTTCAAGTTTTGCGATGATTGACTCTCAAAATATCTTAATTTGAAAATTGGAAGTCACAAATTGTAATCTCCAATTCTGAACGTGATTCTTCAAGGTCGCAATTTGCGACCTTAGAGAGAATATTTAAACTTTCTTTATATATCTCTGTTTTATAACCAGCTGAGTAAATAAAAATCGTATCATCAATAAAACAGAAGACACGAAATTAAAACCATGAAAATCTCGATAAACACCAAAGTTGTGTTTTATCAATTTGAATTTTGAAGATGAAATGGAATCTTTTCTAATTCTATAAAAAGCTAAAGATTCTGGAACGGCTTCTACCTCTTTTAATTGTTTTAAAATCGTAAGCCATATTCTCCAATCCTGCCTTTTTTCTGAAGATTCTAATTTGATTTTTCCAAAATATTCAGTGTCGTAAATAGCCGTAAGATTACCAACGTAATTACAAAAAAACAATTCTTTATACGTTAACGGATTTGGCGATTCTACTCTTCTTTTTAAATTATTTCCCTCTTCATCAATAGAATCATAATAACTAAAAGTAAAAGGCTGATTATTTGTTTTTAAAAACTGAATCTGTTTTTCTAATTTAGTTGAAGACCACAAATCATCTGCATCAAGATAGGCAATGTATTTTCCCGTAGCTTTTTCCAAAGCTTCATTTCTTGCGAAACCATTTCCTGAATTTTTAGATAATTTGAATAATTTAATTCTGGAATCCTTTTGAACAAATTCTTCAATAATAGAAACCGTTTCATCGGTCGATGCATCATCAACCAAAATCATTTCCCAGTTTTGATACGTCTGGTTTTGAACTGATTCTATAGTGGCTCTAATGAACTTTTCAGTATTATAGGTCGGTGTTAAAATAGATACTAAATCGTTCATTAATATGCTTTTTTATCGCCTTTGAAAATGTTTATTATCGTTTGCGAAATTATTTTCAAATCCAGAATTAATGACCAGTTTTCGATATAAAAAACATCAAATTTTATTCTGTTTACCATATCTCTTTCTGCTGTTATTTCTCCTCTAAAACCACTTACTTGTGCTAATCCGGTAATTCCGGGTTTTACACAATGACGAATCATGTATTTTTTAACCCTGTTACCATATTCTTTATTCTGAGACCATAAATGCGGTCTAGGCCCAACTACAGACATATCTCCTAACAAAACATTTATAAATTGCGGAAGTTCATCGATGCTGGTTTTTCTCATAAATCGTCCCATTTTTGTCACACGCGGGTCGTCTTTTGAAGCTTCTTTTTCTGTTGTTTTGTTAATGTACATTGAACGGAATTTATAACATACAAATTCGTTCTCTTCCATTCCGGGTCTTCCCTGCTTAAAAAATACCGGCCCTTTTGATTCTAATTTTATTAAAATCGCTAGTAATGGAATTAACCATGACAACAAAAAAACAATCACTAATATTGAGAATGAAATATCAAAAAAACGTTTTATAAATTTTATTGTCGGCTCATTAAGCATTGTTAGTTTTAACGAAAGCACGGGAAAAAAATCGTAATAATCTATCTTTAAGTTTTTCGAAAAAATCTCTTTTGTGTCAGGAATAAACTTAATGGTTTTATTATTTTCATCTGCAAAATCAATTAGGTCTTTCAAACTTTTATTCGAAACTTCATTCAAAGAACAATAAATTTCGTCAACCTCATTTTCAATTACAAATGGTTTTAAATCAGCTAGTTTACCTGTTATTTTTTGGCTTACTTTTTTATCCGAAAAATATCCCAGAAATCGATATCCATAATCTCTTCTTGTTTCAAAAAGATCTTTTAATCGAATAGCTTCTGGCGTAAACCCAATAATAACGGCATTTCTATAATTGCTGCCTGTTATGATTCTATATTCTTTTAAATAGAAAAATAAAGCAAATTTAAAAACCGCTACCAAGACCAAAATCAAGGATATAAATACTACAATCTTTGATTCGCTAAAAATCGCTTGTCTCGAAAATGGAAAAAATGCAATACTTGTTAATAGAAATAAAGTTAACTGTTTTATTATTTTTGATGCAATAGCTATTGGTGTTGTAAAACGGTATACCTCATAAAATTTAATTGAAAATGCAACGATTCCCCATGCAGCATTTTGATATAAGATAAGAATCCAGATATTTGAAACCAGATCATTAAAAACAAAAAAACTTACGATCGAGATCACAAATAGGTCGATTAAAATACTTATTGGCCGAATATATTTTGAATATCTTCCTGTGTGAAATGCGGTCATATATAGTTAGAAAACAATTCTAATTGATGTTATTTAATATAGCTTGAAAAATCTTTGTGTTCCTCTTTAGAAAGTTCTTCTTTAGAAAGTGATCTAAAATAATCATACGTAATTTTCATCCCTTCTGAGCGGCTTACTTTTGCTTCCCAACCCAATAATTCTTTTGCTTTGGTCGTATCCGGCTGACGCTGCAATGGATCATTTATAGGCAATGGATGATATACTACTTTTTGATTTGTTCCGGTAAGTTTTATAATTTCTTCTGCAAAATCTTTAATTGTAATTTCATCTGGGTTTCCAATATTTACCGGATATACATAATCAGAATGCAGTAATCTGAAAATACCTTCAACCTGATCGTCTACATAACAAAATGAACGAGTCTGCATACCGTCTCCAAAAATTGTTAAATCTTCTCCGCGAAGTGCCTGTCCAATAAACGCAGGAATTACACGCCCGTCATTAAGGCGCATTCTTGGACCATAAGTATTAAAAATACGCACGATTCTCGTTTCTACGCCATGAAAAGTATGATATGCCATTGTTATAGATTCCTGAAAACGTTTAGCTTCGTCATAAACGCCTCTTGGTCCAATTGTATTCACGTTTCCGTAGTATTCTTCGGTTTGAGGATGTACTAAAGGATCTCCGTACACTTCAGAAGTTGAAGCGATCAAAATTCTAGCTTTTTTAACTCTTGCCAATCCTAACAAATTGTGTGTTCCTAACGAACCAACTTTTAAAGTTTGAATTGGAATTTTTAAGTAATCTATAGGACTTGCCGGCGAAGCAAAATGTAAAATATAATCTAAGTCTCCAGGTATGTGGACAAATTTTGTAATATCGTGATGGTAAAATTCAAAATGCTCTAATTTGAATAGATGCTCTATGTTTTTAAGATCTCCAGTAATCAAATTATCCATCCCGATAACAAAATAACCTTCCTTGATAAATCGATCGCACAAATGTGATCCTAAAAAACCCGCTGCTCCGGTAATAAGTATTCTTTTCATAATGATTATTTATACAACGCAAATGTAAGTGATTTGAAAATTATAGAACTATTATAAAAAACAAAACTGCCTAAAAATAATTAGGCAGTTTTTTAAATATTTTAATTCATTTACTGTTTTATGAATTTAATTGCTTCATCAAAGTTATTCCCTTTAAGCTTGATAATATAATTACCCCCAGGTAAGTTTGATAAGTTTATTTCAATTGATGATTTTTCTGTAATTGAGTGATATAATAGATGTCCCGTACTATCGTAAATATCACAATTAACAAGTTTATCATTCTCTCTTCCAAAATATACCGTGAAAATACCTGAATTAGGATTTGGATAAAGTAGTACTTTCTCTTTGGATCTATAAAAATTTTGATCTTCTCTTTCGCTTAAATAATCATTTATAACATCTGATTCAATATTAGTTCTTTTTGAAGTTAGAATTGAATTACAAAGGCCATAATTATCAGTAATTTTTAATTTAACTTTTGAACTACTAGATATTTTTGTACCAGGTTTCAGAACAATACTTTCATTTGCTATGAGCTCTTTTTCAACATAGTTAAAATCTATTGGAATTGACTCTCCAACTGTAATTTTTTGAGCTGAAGTAGAATAATTATCCGGAACTAAATTTATCTTTTTATCATAAAAATCTGTGTTATTTATAAATGTCTGATCGAAGCCTTCTTGCTTAAGAATATCAGAAATATTATAAATATGTATAACAGATCCACCATATCCATAAAATAACAAATTACCAAATACTTCAAAATCATCTAGGTTGTCCTTTCCATTTGAACAAGTTATCGTTTTTTCCTTTTTTTCCCAATTAGGAAGATCCGTAGAACCCGAATTTGTATTATAAAATAACCTCATTGATCTACCTCTTTGATTGTCTACAAATAAAAATTCATCGTTAAATACTTGTAATTTAGCATCAGAAAATAACCCATCTATATTATAATCTAATGTTTGCTTATTATAGAGATTTTGGAATGGATAAGTTCCTAAATCTTCTTTGTCTGTAATCTTGTAGGAGTACAAATATAAGATATCCTCTTTAGTTCCACCTGTTTTAGAAATTGTTAATACATAAATGAAATCTTTAGATATTTCTATATCAAGTGCCCTTTCTGTACCTTTCATTCCTGGAGGTTGTGCTGCATGTTGCATAGTCCACATATTATTACTGTTTAGTCCAAGCAACATAAAAGCACTACTATTATTTCTGCCTATAAGTATTTCTGGTGGATCGTAAGATCCTGTAAAAGTACTTGAATTAAAATTTACATTACCTTTTTTAAAATTTCCTGATTGTAAAAGTTTTCCATAGGAAGTGAAGCTAAATACCGGCATTGAAAATGTTTGATGAAAATCATAATTACCATTGTTATTTTTATAATAAATTCGTAATATATTATCTGCTTTATCATTATTCTCTAATATAAATAAAAATCTTCCTGTTACATAAGCACTACTCCCAACCTCACTTTCAGACTCATTTTTAATTTGTTGGACTAATTCCCATCTGTCGTAATTTTCATTTAAACGACATATAAAAACTTCATCTTTATTTTTTGCAGTAACAATTATTTCATTACCATTTAATAATAAACCAAAATCAGTCGTTTTGCTTGTACTTGTAAATCCTATGTCAATCATTTGGTGCAATGCATATTTACATCCTTCTCTTTTATATATAACAAGAGAATTTACGATTGGCTTAGTAGGTTTAGGGCTTCCAACAAGGATGAGTGCATATGTCTCAAATGTAGTTACAAGCCACTTATCGTTAACTTCAAGTCTTTGCCCGAATTTTTCAACTGGTGTTCCTATAAATGGTGAAAAATCTTGATTCATAACTGGCTTTACTATATTTTGTCCTTTTAGTGAATTAACCGCTGAACAATCTATAATTTCACCTTCAATAGTCTTACCGCCGCCACTACCCATAGTAGGTGATTTACAAGAAACAAGATCTACAACCATACCTTGATTATAAATTGTGGGTTTATAATAGGATAATATACTCTTCATTCTTCTTTTCTGACCAGCAGTAAATTTTGTCTGGCAATAATATCGTGATGGCTTCTGATAATCCATAATATTCTGCACGACATCCTTTATTTGCCCTTTACAATTATATCCTAAACAATTTCCGGGTGCTATATTCTGAAATCCAGAATTAGGAACTAGTTCCGTATCACAAATCATATCTCCTTCAATATCGCAAGGAATTTCGCTTCTTTGACTGCAAGATGAGCTTTCGTAACCTTCAAAAACATGATAAAGTCCAAGCCAATGACCTGCTTCATGTGCCAATGTACTCCCGTTAGAATAATTAATGTCATTAGGATCTGTTGTTACATTAATCCCAACTTGTAGATAATCTAAAACAATACCGTCTAGACTAAAATCGTCATAAAATGGATAAGTTCCATACCCAAGATAATTATCTTTACCACAATTTATTATATCTGTTGTCCAGATATTCAAATAAAAACTACTTGGAAATCCTGACGATATATTTCTCTTAATCTGCCTATCTACTTCAAATGTAAATTCACAATTATTACCATTTCTAATCCCAACATCATAGGAAGTTTTTCCAAAAAAACGATTAACACCTGTTGTTGCTTGACCAACAGTATTTTGTTTTGCTAGACAAAATCTAATTCTGGTATCAACTCCTCCATATTTTCCACTATAGGCATCATTCAGTATATTAATTTGTTCTTCTATTTTATTTAACGAAATGTTTTTTCCTGTCCCTAATGGTTCGCCACTGTGAATCACATTGAAAACTACTGGAATTACTATTATCTCATCTCCAATTAGTGCTTGCGTCCCAGATGGCTTTTGCGTTTCATTTGTTTCATTATTTTTAAAGCTTGATATAATCTCTTTAACTTTTTTATCTAGTTGTGGATCAATCGTTTTATTTCCTTTATAATACTCATCTGTTAGACAATTTTGTGCAGAGCAAAAAATCGTTATTAAAAAAGAAATAATAATTATAACGTTTTTTTTCATGTTCAATTAATTTTTTTAAATGAAATAGTAGAATATACTTGTGAATAAGATATCCTACTTAAATGCAACGTGTCTTTTGACATGTTTACATTCATGCTTTGAGAATCCAATCCAATAAATAATTTTTCACAATATTCTAATCTGTATGTTTTTTTTATGCTGTCATTTATTGTGAGTGTACCATCTACATCAAAAATCCATATTGCTGTTTCAAATTCTTCTAAACGAAATTTATTATTTGGATAACTTCTTTTGTACATTTTCCATTTTCCATATATCTCTTTGCATGGATCATTCTTAGTTTGTAAATAATAAACTTCTCCACAGCTTGAAAAATAAATCGAAATAAGCAATAAGTATACTTGTTTGCTTTTTTTCATAATACTTTGAATTTCTTATTTTAAATCTTTATAAACTTTAGCTTGTAAAGCTTCTATTTTTCTATTTTGCTCAATAATGTAAAGTGTTAGTTCTTCTATTTTCTCTTGTTGAATTCTTATCATATCTGCTATATTAATTCCATCTTCTTTTATTTCTTTAGCAGACGGTACATTTGGTAAATGTTTATTGTTTGATATAAAAATCTCTAATTCAGACAAAGGCATTAATTTATAATTATCAAAAAATACATAATCAGCCCAAGTTCCATTTGCACTTAAACTAACACGCACTTCATCAGTTAAAATACCTCCTCTTACAAAAAGTTTATAATTTGCATAAAGGGCATTTGTTGGAAATGAGGTTACATCAATTCCAATTTTTCCCGAACTGCTTATTTTCATTCTTTCTGTAGTATTTGTATAAAAATTAATTCCATTAAAACCAGATAATGAAATTGTTGGGGTACTGGAAGAATTATCAAATTTGCTTTTTGTTATACCATAGTTAGCAATTGCTATATTATTCGTTTGGGTATTTAAAAAAGTATCATTCGTAGCAAACCCTATTTTTGGATATACTCCAGTCCCATTAATAACATTAATATTACCATCAACAGTTAGTTTTTCAATTGGATTAATTACTCCTATTCCAACATTGCTTGTTGTACTTGAATTCGTCGTAGCATTAGTTGAGGCATAAGGAGTATAAATTTGAGCAAAAGAACTTCCCATAATAAAAAGCGACAACAATAAATAAAGTTTTTTCATGTTAATTTTTTTTAAATTAAATTCAAATATAATCTTTTTATTGTTAATTTTTTATAAATGATAATGATTTATAAAAGTACTTTAGTAATTAAAGCTTTACTTATATTTTTACTTTTTAAACTTTTAATATGAAAATAGTGCACGTTGTTGAAGCTTTAGAAGGCGGCGTTTATAATTATTTCAAAGATCTATCTCATTTCTTTGGAAATGAAGAAACAAGCGAAAGCATAAATACTACGATTATTTACAGTGGGCACAGGAATGGCGTTAGCCCCAAAAAAATAGAAGCTGACTTCTCTGGAGGCGTCAGGTTGGTGCACTTAAATATGGTCAGAGAAATTTCTCCTATCAAAGACTTAAAATCTATTATTAGATTAATCCAGGAACTAAAAAAAATAAATCCCGATGTAATTCATCTTCATTCGTCAAAAGCAGGTGTTTTAGGGAGAATTGCAGCTTTTTTTTTATTTAAAAAGATAAAACTTTTTTATACTCCGCATGGTTACGCTTTTCTCAGAACTGATATATCAAAAAGTTTTAGAAAATTATATTTGACAATAGAAAAAAGTTTTCAACGCCTTTTTGGAGGAACAACTATTGCTTGTGGCGATACCGAATTTGAAATTGCAAAAAATATTGGGCCTGCAAAATTAATTCGAAATGGAATAGATATTAATTTTGCTCGTCAGTATTTTACCGAAAAAACAAATGAAAAATTAACAATTGGAACGATTGGCAGAATTACTTTTCAAAAGAACCCAAAACTTTTTAATGACATAGCTTTAAAATTTCCGGATTTTAACTTTGTCTGGATTGGCGACGGAGAATTAAATCATTTAATTACAGCGACAAACATTACAATAACAGGATGGCTTTTAGATCAAAATGTTGTTTTTAAAACATTAAATTCTGTCGATATATACCTTCAGACTTCTTTGTGGGAAGGCCTACCTATTGCTGTTTTAGAGGCTATGGCACTGGAAAAACCTGTAATTGGAACCAACATTATCGGAAATAAAGATATAATTGTTCCAAATAAAACAGGGTTTCTTTTTAATGAAATTAACGAATTAGAATACTATTTTCAGATATTAAAAGATAAACAAACAAGAACTGAATTTGGAGAAAATGCATTAAAAAGGTGCTTTGAGCTTTTTAATAAAAATGAGAATTTTAAACAGCTTCTCGCTCTTTATAAAGAGTAATTTTTTGCTGCATCCAATAACTTGAAAAAACAGAAAACCAAAATCCGCTAAAAGCGATACCATCAAATCGAAGCAGGAAGTCATCTATTAAGTTTGAAGTCAAAAAGATGATAAAAAACGTAATTATTACGGCATTTTTTAAATCGTAACCTAAATATCCAATAGTAAAAATATACAGCATTACTACCAGAGGTCCAAGAATTCCAAATTTCAATAAAAAATCTAAAAACTGATTGTGCGTTGGGAATTCATATTTAGCCAGAAACTGCTGATTTGTTTGTTTATAATATTTATTTAATTCCGGTTTTCCATCTGAAGCACCAACTCCAAAAGGAAGGTTTTTAATCGATAATTCCCAAGCTGATTTCCAGATCGAAAGTCTTGTTGCTAAAGTATTAAAAGCATAAATTTCCGGATGATCAATTTCATCTAATTTCCCCACTTTGTCCATATAAGCAAAACTTACAGTAGAATACTTTTGTTTCATATATGGATTTTTCTGCGCGAAAAAAAACAAAATACTGCCTAATACAATCAAAAGTCCTATTAATGTTAATGCGATTTTGCTTAAACTAATCTTTGACTTTGATTTTATTTCAATAATAAAAACAACAGCAAAACCAATTAAAACATTTACTAATGCCATTCTTGTATTTACTAAAAGCACAAAGAAAAACGATAATAAAAAAACTATAATGCGGAAAATTTTAATGACGCTTTTTTCATTATTCTGAAAACTATAAAAGACGAAATAAAAGGCACTTACTGAAATAAAAGCTAAGTGCATATTTAAAGCCGGCGCATGAATACCAATGCTGTCTGCAAATTTATAGCCCATTTCCCAAAGGTCAATATTACTCAGATATTTGTTTAATAAATCAGGATATACAATGTAAAACCTTATTGCAAATCCCAGCATTATCATTGTTGTTGCAATACTATAAGTTTCTATTAATTTTAAAAATTTAACTCGTTGATAATTCCCAATAATAAAGATTGGAAATAATACTAATGAGGTGCTTTTTTCAATGGCTTTTAATCCTTTAGAAAAAGAATCGTTGTTCCAAAAAAGTAATAATTCTAACAAAACTGGTGAAGCGATACAAAGAATTAAAATCCATGATGTTTTGGTGAATTTTAATTTTCGGATAAAAATCAAATTAAAAACGCCAAACAAAATAATAAGTAATGAACATGGTTTTCTGAAAATCATTGCAATAGCAATCAAACACAAAAAAACATGGAATACTTTATTGAAGTTCTTTTCTGAAAGATTCATAGTATAATGCAAAATAAATTAATGGAAAAACACCTATTTTATGACGCACAGCGGTTCCTAAATCGGGTTCGAAAACTCCTTGTACAATAAAAAAAGCAAAAATAATTAGCAGTATAAAAAGTTCTTTCGGATATCTTTTTCTATCTAAGAGACATTTCGCAAAACGAACTAATAAAATATAAAATAATAGCAGCTGCCAAACTATAAAAATAACAATTTGAGGAGATAATATGTGTTTTAAACCATTTACAGGAATATTAACCGTAAAAAATCCATAAAAGATACCTATCGTTTCTCCGTACCATGTATCTGTCTTCACAGGCGAAATAATTATAGAATTAGCATCTGAAGAACCAACCCGTTCACTGTTTGCAACTTCACGGCTAATTTCAGAAAGATATTTTCCTTTTATAATACCATGACTAAAAGATAAAAAAACAGCAATTAATAATCCATAAAATATCGTAGTTAAGGTTTTACTTTTAAAACTTATCAAACTTACTAAATACATCCCTCCCCCAATTACAGGAATTAAAAGGTAATAAGGGCGAAAAAATATTCCAAAAATTAATAATAGAAGTATTGAGTATATAATTGTTTTTTTTAAAGAAATCTTTTGATTTACACACATAAAAACAATTGGAGAGATATACAAAAAGGTTATAAACTCTTTTGATGGCATTGAAATAAAAATGGCAATCATAAAAATTCCCAAATACACTAAAATGTTCTTAATGTTTATTTTTTCAAAATTCTCCGGGATTCCTATTTTCCTGAGGATATACATGAGAATTGGAAATTGTAAAAGTGCAATTAATGAAAATGGTAAATGACGTAAACCTGTTACTTTATAAAATAAAATCGATAAGGGATAACTTCCAAAATATCCTATTAGATTATATTTATCATACGCAATAATGGCCGCGTCATAAAAAAATTTAGGTGGTAAAATAAAAGATGAAACAAGTGCTACAACTAAATTAGCTGATGCAATAATTAAAAAAGCTGCATTATTTTTTCTTATAATTCTTCTCATTTTTTAATCATAGATTCATATAAATCTATATGTTTTTCAACCATCGATTGTATATCAAATTGTTTCGCTCTTTTTTTACAAGAATTGACTATCACTTCATAAAAATCTTTTTCATTAATTAACTTTTTAATGTAAAAAGCAAGTTCTTGATGGTTTCCTTTTTCAAACAAAATACCTGATCCATTAATAAGATCTGACATTCCCGCTACATTAGACGCAATAAAAGGTTTTCCTGAATTCATGCTTTCAATAGCAGATAAACTCAATCCTTCCCAATTTGTACTTAAAACAGTTATATCTGCTGTTTTTAAAAGTCGGGGCACATCCATTCGTATTCCTAAAAAAATTACTCTTCCTTCTAGGTTTAATTTTTCAACGAGAGCTTCACAATCCTTTTGTAATACGCCATTTCCCACTAATATAAGCTTAATATTTTCAGGTAAATATTGTAAGGCATTTATAACTGTTTGCTGATCTTTCTGTTTACTAAATCTTGCTACTTGAATTAACAATATATCATTATCCGAAAACAAGTTAGAAATCTCGTTCTTAGCATAAGGCTGTGCATCATTAATTATATCTAAATTAATACCATTATGAATTACCGTTAATTTTGATTTAGATGTTTTTAAATGATCCTGCATTATTTTATAAACCTCATCTGTAATACAAATAATTTTGCCGTACATTTTATAAATCAACCAGTCTATTTTACTTAAAAAAAAATTTTCAAGTCGAGGATTCGTTGTGTTGTGTTCTGTAACTATTATTTTAATTCTGGAAAATGATAATATTTTTGATAAAACAATCCAATATTGTGATGGAAATAAATGCACATGTACAATATCATATTTTTTTAAAAACGGCATTATTTTAAAAACATTTAATGGATTATATGCCGTTGTACCTAAAGAATATATTTTACAGCAATTAGCCTCTTTTAAAGCTTTCATAAATGGATAATCGGTACCATCTAAAACCAATAGGTCAACCTCAACTCCCTTTTTATTGTAAAGTGGAATTGTTTCTAAAAGCAGCTTCTCCGCTCCTCCAGCATATAAACTATTGATTACCTGTAGTATTCTCATCTTCAACTAATTCAAAAAAACTTTTAATTTGTCTTTTTTGTAAATAACAATTGTCGAGACAAAATTCCAGAAAAAAGAACTTGAAACATAAGCAATTGCTGCGCCGGTCATTCCGAAAACAGGAATCAAAAATCTGTTTAAAAGAAAATTAATTATAACTGCCACAATTAATATAATCTGAAAAATATGCTGTCTTCCGGTCATGTTTAAATAAACTGGAGCTGAACCAAATAAAGAACAAATTCCCTGACCAATAATTAAAATTAAAAAAGCCTGCTGTGCCGCAATATATTGATGTCCAAAAAAAGACAAAACTTGTTCTGAAAATACACTTATTAAGAAAATTACGGGAAAGGTAATACAGAAAATTAAGCGCGCACTGTTTCTCAAAACCTTTTTTAATTCTACAATATTGTGGCTTAAAAATAACTCTGCAATTTTTGCCGAAACGGTAATATTTACAGTCAAAATAATAACTGAAACAATGGTCATTACTTTTACCCCAACAGAATAAAAAGCAACTGCTTCGTCGTTTCGATATTTTTTTAAAAACATAATATCAAAACACATTAATAAAAACAAAGCCATTCCGCTTATTGCAATGGGATAAGATTTTGTAAAAATTTCTTTTTTCGAAAAAATTTCTTCGCATTCTATTTTTGGTGTTCTATTTAAATAAATTATAACAAAAATTGAACTTAAAATTGCCAAAAGAACAAACCCAATTAAAAATACATCAACTAAATAGGCTTCTTTATTCCAATAAAACAAAACAATAGATCCAATTATAATTGGAATATATTTTAAGATATTTCTAAATAATTCTGCAATATATAATTTATCTAAAGCTCTAAAAACCTCGGTGTTTAAAAGTGATAATCCATAGAAAAATAATGTTGCAGCGCCTTTTAAAAGTATTGTGTAAACTTCATCATCAGAAAAATAATTATTTATTCTTCTTTTATCAATACACAGAATAAAAATCAAAGCCAATAGTGAAGCCGTAAAAAGCATCACTACCATTTTAACATAGACTTTTTTAAGCTGGTCAATTGCATTTTGACTTGCTAAAAATCCTTTGAAATATAAAATTGACTGGTCAAAACCAAGCATACAAATACATCCGGCTGCTAATAAAAAGGATCGTATAAAATCGTATTGACCAACTAGTTTTGGAGTATAGTTTTTGGTTAAAAAAATGGTAAAACCAAACAATAAAAGAACTCCAAATATCCGCAAAAACAAAGTGCTTAAACTTTGTTTTAGAAATGGATTTCTTGAAATTCTTTCAAAGATTTTATTCGTTTTCAAATGAATGTTATTTAACCTGAGATTTCAAAAGCTGTTTGCGATAAAACTTTTGGAATAAATGAACTAAAACAAATACAAAAATCAAGAAAAGCGGAAATAAAATTTTTAAATTTCCATTTGTAATTTTAGTATTATTGATATTTAAAGTCGCATTAATTTCTTTAATCGTCTTGTCATAATTCACTAGTTTTAATCTGTTTTTTCCCTGATCTGTAATTAAATACTGTTTTGTTTTAATCATATCGTTTAACTGGGTATTTTCATTATAATAAACCAGTTTGTCATTTTTAGATCCGTTTTTTACAGTATTCGAAAAACCGTTTAAAACCTGATCAATTTGCGATATAATAGTATCATTTTGAACTATTTGCTGTTCAAGGTTTTTATATCCTATTTTTTGCAGCGCATCAAAATATTTTGAATTATTTAAATATTTCAACAATGGCTCAACAATATCTTTTTCGTTAGTTACTGCGTTTGATACAAACGAAATAGTATGAAAAGTATAATTTTTGCTCGTTACATTATCTTCTAAAACTTTACTAACTTCGCCAACCTCAGCCATTAATTTTATAAGCTCAAAATTCTGCTCTTTGTCTTCGATAAATTTATAGACATCGGCGATTGGTTTTATTTCAATTTTTTTGATTGTTTTTGGATGCTGGATTCCAACAACATCTTTTAAAAAAACCGTATCTCCCGAAATAATTTTCGATTCTATCAAATCTATTTTAGTATACAGATAATCAACACTCCCAAAATTTGGTGTTACAATAACCTGATTTTGAAACGATTTTTTACTTGCATCTAAATACCAACCCAATCCAAATCCGAGAATTACTAAAATGGCAACGATAATCCAGTTTCTAATAAAAAACTGGATTGATCGAAAAATTAAGGCATTTATTCTATCAAAAAAACTGCCGATACTTTTAGAAAGGTGAAAAATATCAATCTCTTGATCTGTATTATTTTGTGGTACTTGTGTACTCATTTTTGGTTTTTATTTGATGTTGAAAATCTGCTCTAAAATCTTAATTGTGATCAAATAAGTTGGTTTTACACCTGTTGTTCCCAATCCGCCCGAAGCTAATGTACTTCCGGTTTCTAATGGGTTATCTGATGCATAATAAGCATATCGAACTTTTATATCATGCGGCACGCTTTTTCTAATTTTTGATGCCGACTGAATTGCTTTTTGATAATAAGATCCTTCCATTTCAAGACCAATCACGCCCCAGGTCGATTCGTGGAAAAACTTCAGCAAATCTCTGTTTTGCAATGACGTTCCTAAAACGGTAACCATTGCACCTTCGTAAACGTCAATGTCGTTTCCATCGAACATGGCTCCTGTTAATTCATTTTCGAAGAAATAATTATCCGCCGTTCCTTCATTTATATGTGCCGAAGGAATCATGATATCGCCTTTTCCGCCTTCCAGAATTCCGGCTTTACCCATAATAGAAACTGATCTTACGTTTAGTAATGTTTCTTTTTTAAATGGTTTTAAAAGTTCGTCGATTGTTTCATAAGCCTGTTCTCCAAAAGCATAATCCATTACAATAATTACCGGTTTTTCTTCACCAACATTTGCATGCGAAAATGCCGTTTTTGACCAGTCAATTTTGGCAGTATCAAAAATTTGAACGTCGATATTTGTTCCTGAAGTATCTGGCAAAGAAATCATTCCGTTTTTTAACGCCAGTTCTTCAACCTGAGTTCTTATTTCTTTTGAACCAGATCCGCTCAATTCTTCATAAATAAAGAAATCTGTTTTGCCTTTGTATTTTGATGTTAATAAAGGAGTTGCAAAAATCGAATTCATCACACTGTGCATATTGGCACTTATAACGTGAATTGGACGTTTTAAAAGATCGTTTGCTTTTAAAACTTCCTTGATGTTTGTTGCCCAGATTTCTCCGTGAATATGATGTCCAAGACGTTCACGTAAAACCGGACTAAAAGTTATCGTTCGTTTATTGTTTTCTACAATTTCCTCGATCGCTAATTTTCCTAACCAATAGATAACATGCAGAAAACGATCTGGTGCATTTTCTGAACCAAAGGCATCATAAATGTCTAAAACTTCTTCAAAAGTTCTGGCTAAAATATTGGCAACATGCGAAATTGCTTTTTCTTTTTCAATCTGTGAAAGCTTTTTTGTCTGCGTAACGGCTTGTTCTAATTTTAGCCAATCACGCGAAACTTCTCCGCCGTCGTCAATTAAAACTCTGTTTTTAATTTTATGAGATTCAATGAAAATAAAAGTCAAATGCGTCAGGATATCATAAATATCTGAACGTCCGCGCGTGATTTCAACATTCATTTGTTCTTCGTCAATTCTGTAGCAATTTCTTCTTCTTTTTGGAGGAACAATTGGCTGAAAATGTGATTTAGAATATCCTTCGTCTGAAGTTAAGTTGATGAATCTACATTGTTCAATTCCTATAGGAAGACGCTCTATAACGTACAAAAGTCCGTTTAGTTCTACTTTTTCTTCGGCAATATTTCCGTAAATTTCCGGACGTAACGCTAATAATGATTCGCGTAAGCTGTCGCCAGAAACTCCCATTGGTTTGTAAAAACCACGGTTAAATAAATGGCGCATTGTAATGTACATTTTTTCTATTGCTGCAGATGATTCCTGAGCTCTTGATCTTGATATATGTTTGGTTTCTTTCATTCTATTTTATTTTAAAACTTTTTTTGTAGAAGATATCTTTTTACATTCAACTTCTATCTTTTGGGTCTACTTCTGTAACAAGTACTGTTTTATATCCTTTACCATCATAATAAGATATTGATTTTACAAAATATATTTTCCCATCAGTATTTTTGAAATATGTTTCTCCTTTAACAAATTTTGATTCATATCCAAAATCCGGTATATTAGAGTCAAAAATATCAAATACAAAATTTGAATAGGTTATCTTCGACCAATCAATATTAAATTTTTTCCCGCCATTTTGTATTTTGTGTAAATGAATCAAAGACAAACTTTTGAATTTTTCAGAAGTCATCCCTTGCATTTCGCTTCTGGAATCACCAAGTTTTGCTTTTTTATTATTAGCTAATGCTTTTAATTCATCATATGTAATTACTTCAAGATTGTAATCAGCAACCGTTTTTTTATCAATATTCTTAAGTAATTCAAAAACATTTTTTCCTATATCCTCTGGTTTACTTATTGATTTTTTATCACAAGAAATTATTGATAGAGTTAATATAAAAAATGCAATTTTAAAAAATTTCATACAAATATGTGTTTCTGTGTCATTAAATAAATGTTTCTATTTCAAATTATCCGCAATCTTTCTGTCATTAGACAATCTCGGAATTTTATTTTGTCCGCCTAATTTGCCTTGCGATTTCATGTATTCCTGAAATCCGTTTTTTGATACTTTGCTTATGACTACTTTTCGCAAAACGTTTCCGGTAATTAAATCGTCGTAATAAATGTTTTGCTTTCGCATTGAATCGTCTATCGCTTCTGCAAAAGTTTCAATGTTTTCCGGTTCTTTTTCAAATTCTATTAGCCATTCGTGATATGGCAATCCGTTTGCTGGCGTGATTTGCGGCGCAACGGTAAATTCGTTTATAACAATATTAGTTCCGGCTGTTGCTTCTTTCATTGCGTTCTCTACTTCATTTGCAATAACATGTTCTCCAAAAGCTGAAATATAATGTTTAATACGTCCTGAAACTATGACACGATACGGAGCCAAAGATGTAAACTGAATCGTATCGCCAATATTATAACCCCAAAGTCCGGCATTCGTAGAAACTATTAAAGCATAATTTACGCCCAGTTCTACTTCGCCAATTGTATATCTTTTTGGGTTTTCGGTAAAGAATTCATCGGCTTTAATGAATTCGTAGAAAATTCCGGAATTCAATAATAAAAGCATTCCTTTTTCTTTTTGAGAATCCTGATACGCAAAAAATCCTTCTGAAGCCGGAAATAACTCAATGCTGTCTACTTTTTTTCCTATCATTTGCTCAAACTTCGCGCGGTAAGGTTCGTAATTAACACCTCCGTAAATAAACAAATTAAAGTTCTTAAAGATTTCGCTTATTTTTTTTCCGCCACTTCTTTCCTGTAAACGCTCAAAGTACATTTGTACCCAGGACGGAATTCCGGAAATCACAGACATATTTTCATTAATCGTTTCGCCTACAATCGTATTTACTTTCGTTTCCCAATCATCAATACAATTGGTTTCCCAAGATGGCATTCGGTTTTTTTGCAAATATTTCGGAACAAAATGCGCTACAATACCAGAAAGTCTTCCAAATTTAATTCCGTGTTTTTCAGTTAAAATGGGACTTCCTTGTAAAAAAATCATTTTGCCATCAACAAAATCTGCATTTCCGGTTTCGTTTATATAATGAAGAATTGCATTACGTGCGGCATTGACATGCGTAGGCATTGATTCTTTTGTAAGCGGAATATATTTTGCACCAGAAGTTGTTCCTGATGTTTTGGCAAAATAAATGGGTTTTCCTTTCCACAAAATATTTTCTTCACCAACCTTAACCTTTTCGATATAATTTTTTAAATCTTCATAATCGCGGATTGGCACGTTATTTTGAAAATCTTTAAATGTCTTTATCGTTTCAAAATGGTGATCTTTTCCAAATTCGGTTTCTTTCGCATTTTGAATCAGGCTTTTAAAAACTTCTAATTGTGTTTCAACGGGTTTATTGGCCCAGGAAAGTGTTTGGTTATATATTTTGCGCGCAAATATTTTTGCTGCTATCGATTTAATTGACATTTTTTGTGGTATTATTTTTTGTCACTTTTGTTTTTCTTGCCCTTTTGCTGGCTTGTCTCCTGCTCTGTTTTCGCCACTTCTTCCCTTAACTTAATTTCTTCTTCAGAAGCTTTCATATTTAAATCGGAAGGTTCATCAGCTTCACCTATAATAGAGTCTTTATTAAATTTTGCGTATTCAAGCTGACCATTCAATACTTTTTGAACTCCTTTTATATAAGCTTCATTTTTTTTGAGAGCCGTTTCTAATGAATCCGATTTTATGGCCAATTCCGTAGCATTTCTTTTTAATTGAGAAGAAGAATAACCCGGAATAAATTCTCGTAAAGGAGTAAATGCGATAATGAAAGTAGTAACCAGAATAAGAAATATTCCGCCTAAAGTAAACATTACAAACACATTCATTAGCGTAAGTCTAAAGGAAAAAATTTCTTCAAAAGTATCTTCATTCAAAATTACCAATCGGTTTTTGATGAATAATTTTTTCCTAAAGTTCCTTTTTTTCTTAGCCATTTTGGTTATTTATATGAGCAAATATAGTAATTAATCGCATTGTTAATGCTTGCAAAAAATGAGCATTGGCAGTAATATAATGATTTTATAAAATATTTAACGCACATAAAAACAATTTTTTTAATCCAAAAACCATTCTTGTTCGTATATTCTATATACCTTTGCGGTGAAAATAAAAAATCAATTTGCTTCGGCATTAAATATAATAGTCATGGGAAGATTAGGTCTTACAGAAATCCTTGTTATCGTAGGTATTGTGATATTACTTTTTGGAGGTAAAAAAATTCCAGAATTAATGAAAGGTTTAGGAAGTGGAATTAAGGAATTCAAAAACGCTGCTAAAGACGATCAACCTGCTCCTGCGAAAAAACAAGAGGAAGAAACAAAATAATAACTTGAAAGTTATTAAAAATCCCAGATTACTAATTGTAGTCTGGGATTTTTTGTTTTATCTCCAATTAGAATTTGGAATTTCTTTTTTGGAATTTTTTAAAGTACCATCGTCAATTGAATTCTCTTCCTATCTTCATCAACTTCCGTAACCTTAACATCAACATGCTGATGTAATTTTACCACTTCGTTTACGTCGCTTACAAATCCGGCTTTTAATTGTGAAATATGAACCAATCCGCTTTCTTTGATTCCGATATCAACAAAACAGCCAAAGTTGGTAATGTTATTAACAATTCCCGGAAGAATCATTCCGGTTCTCAAATCTTTGATCGATTTTACATTCGCATCAAACTCAAAAACCTTCGCCGACTTTCTTGGATCTAATCCAGGCTTTTCAAGCTCTTTTATGATGTCTTTCAGCGTAAGTAAACCAATTTCAGCTGTAACATATTTTTCTGGCTTAATAAGCGCCGTTTTCTCTTTATTCGCAATTAAGTCATTTAACGAAAGGTTTAAATCTTTCGCCATCTTTTCTACAACCGGATAAGCCTCCGGATGCACCGCCGAATTATCCAGCGGATTTTTAGCATTTGTAATTCTAATAAATGCCGCTCCTTGCTGATAGGCTTTATCACCCAAACGCGGTACTTTTTTAAGCTGTTTTCTATCTTCAAAAGGTCCGTTTTCAGAACGGTATTGTACAATGTTTTCGGCCAGCTTCTCTCCTATTCCACTCACATAACTTAGTAAATGTTTACTCGCTGTGTTAATATTAATTCCAACTGAGTTTACGCAGCGAATTACCGTACTGTCTAATTCTTCTTTTAATTTAGTTTGGTCAACATCGTGTTGATATTGTCCAACTCCAATTGCTTTTGGATCGATTTTTACCAATTCGGCCAATGGATCTGAAAGTCGTCTTCCAATAGAAACCGAACCACGAACCGTTACATCATAATTTGGAAATTCTTCTCTCGCAATTTTTGATGCTGAATAAACCGAAGCTCCTGCCTCAGAAACAATAAAAACCTGAACCGGTTTGTCAAACGCGATTTTTTTAATGAAAAATTCCGTTTCTCTTGAAGCTGTTCCGTTTCCAATTGAAATTGCATCTATTTGATAAGCGTTTACCATCGAACGAATTTTTTTTATCGCCATCGATTCCTCGTTTTGAGGCGCGTGCGGATAAATCGTTTCGTTGTATAATAAATCGCCTTTTTCGTCCAGACATACTACTTTACAACCGCTTCTAAATCCTGGATCGATTGCCAAAATTCGTTTTTCTCCCAAAGGCGGAGCCAATAATAATTGTCCTAAATTGTTAGCAAATACCTGAATTGAATTGGCATCAGCTTTTGCTTTTGCTTCCTGCAATGTTTCGTTTCCAATTGCCGGATTCAGCAAACGTTTGTAACTGTCCTCAATTGCTAATTGCAAATGAGCTGTCGTATTATTTTGTTTTTTAATGATGATTTCGTCAATAACATCGTAAGCATCATCGATATCAACATCAATTTTCATTTTAATAAAACCTTCATTTTCAGCACGAAGCATTGCTAATAATCGGTGCGCTGGCGCTTTTGTTAAAGATTCTTCCCAATCAAAATATTGACTGAATTTTTGCGCACCTTCTTCTTCCGCTTTCTTTTTTACTACTTTAGTTCCAATAGTTGCTTTTCTCTGGAACAATCTTCGCAGCTGTTTACGAACGTAAATATTTTCGTTAATCCATTCCGCTACAATATCTCTTGCGCCCTGAATGGCCGCTTCTTCGTTAATAACATTTTCATTGATGTATTGTGTAGAAAGGAAATCAATATCAACATCACTTTCAGATATAATCAATTTTGCCAAAGGTTCTAAACCAAATTCGCGAGCAACATCGGCTTTTGTTTTTTTCTTCTTTTTGTACGGAAGATAAAAATCTTCTATTTCCTGTAAATCAAAACTTTCTTCAATTTTTTTCTTCAAATCTGGCGTAAGCGCTTTTTGTTCTTCAATGGATTTTAGAACTGCTTCTTTACGTTTTACAAGTGTATCATAGTCTTTTTGCAATTTTGCAATCAGCTCAATTACAGTTTCATCAAGATTTCCGGTCGAGTCTTTTCGGTAACGCGAAATAAACGGAATCGTACAATCTTCCTCTAGTAATTTTACAGTGTTTTGAATACTAACTGCAGGTGCCTGAACAGACTTGGCAATGAATTGAATATTAGTCATACTTTAATGAAATAAATTCTTAATTATAAATTGATATAATTTACTTGTTAAAATTAATTCGGAAATTAATCAATGATTCGGCTAAAATAATATCTTTGTTTTGAATATTATGCCAATGGAAATTTTTTTACTCTATTTTTTATTTATAAATATCATCGTTTTTATTCTTGCCGGTTATGATAAATATCTGGCCCGAAAAAATAAACGAAGAATCCCCGAAAATACTTTGTTTTTTCTTGAAGCGATTGGAGGAACACCAGGTTTATTAACAGCGATGTTTTTCTACAAACATAAAACGAGTAAAACTTCATTTATTGTCAAATTCTCGTTGATTTTTTTAATTCAGGCTGTTTTGGTTTACTTCTACTTCACTAACAAAAGATAGATATTAACATTGTTAATAACCTAAATTTTTGATGATTACCTTTAACTTAATCAACTGTATTCTAAATAATTAAATAAAAAAACCGGATGGATTTTAAAAATCCGCCCGGTGTGTTTCTATTTATTTGGTGCGAAGCACCCGATTTTTTTTCGACTCTTATTAACAAGCAATTTTATTAACTCTGTTTTGGTGTCTTCCGCCTTCAAATGCAGTCGTTAAAAAAGTATCAACGATTTCAACCGCTTGCGGGATAGAAGTAAAACGCGCCGGAATACTCACAATATTTGCATCATTATGTAAACGGGTCAAATAAGCAATTTCTTTAGTCCAGCATAATCCGGCTCTTACTTTTGGGTGTTTATTAACCGTCATTGCAATTCCGTTTCCGCTTCCGCAGATAACAATTCCAAAATCAGCTTTTCCTTCAGATATATCATTCGCAACCGGATGTCCAAAATCAGGATAATCAACAGAAGCATCAGTATCTGTTCCATAATTCGTTACTTCATATCCTTTTGCTTCAAGCATTGCCACAATTGCTTTTTTATATTCTGGTCCTGCGTGGTCGTTTCCTATCGAAATTTTCATTTTTCTATACTATTAAGTTGTGTTATGCAAATTTACTTAATTAATAAATGTTCGCCACGAATTTCAGTAATTTTCACTAATTTTTTGCTTACTAACATTTTACTGTGTTTTAAAAAATCAAAATTGAATTTGTTTACAAAAATTTAATACTTTAAAACTAAACTTTGTGTTCTTTTGCAGCAACAATTTAGTCAAAGATTATCCAAATTTCAATTTATCAACTTTGAATAAAAACTTTGTATGCTTGCGGTAAATCCACTAAATACTGGCTTTTTTATAACTCACATCATATCAAAACCTTAACACTTATCAACATTTTTGATAACTCTATAAGTACCTCATAATCAATTAAGAATAAACATAAAATTTGTTAAAATTTTAGAATGTTAATACCAAATCGTAATTCGTTGATATTCAATTAACTTTAAGTTAACATTATTTGTTAATAAGTTGAGATAGAAAATTAGAAGTTTTTTTTGGTTGTGTCAAAAAAAAACCTAATCCAAAACTGGAATTAAAAATCCTAATAAAGTTTCAGGAATTTTTGGAAAAGTTATCAATATCAAAAATGCCATTTTCAACAAATATCAACATATGAACTTATCTACAAAATGAATCTATTTTTGGTTGTCAACCGTTGTTAATTAAAATACAAAAAGTCTTATAAATTAATCTTTTAGCTAAATATAACTATGTTGATAACTCCCAATAACTAAGGGAAACTTCATTTCAATACTTTTAAAAATAAATTTATTCGACATATTAACAAGCTATAATAACCATCAAAAATTAATTAAATTTAAAATTTCTTTTTTGTTGTATTTAATATATGTTGAAAACTAAAAAAGTTGAAAAGGAAAAAAAAATTTTTTGAGTTTGAAAAAAGAAGGAATTTAAACGATTTTAAGTGGATTGTTTAGATTGTCCAGAATTTGCTGCACTTCTTCGAAATCGTTTGGATGAACTTTGAGTTTGATTCCGCCGAGCGCATTTGAGTAAAGCGGCATAACAGAAAGTGTCACTTCGTTTTCGAAAAAATATGGAATTTCTTCCTGTTCCAGTAAGTGTTTGAGAACCACTGTTTCGTGCAGATAATTGAATACGGCGATCGTCTTAAAGCTTTCCATATGAGGTCTTTTTGTAAATGTACGAAAAGTTATATTTTTAATAATTCTATTTGTTAAAAAGAATTATCTGATTTCTTATTTGTAATTTTAAACCTTATAAGAAAAGATATATGAGTAAGAAAATTAGAAAGCCGATAAAAAAAGAGAAAGATTTCTCTGGGAAGATCCTTAAGATTTTATCGCAAAATGCCAATAAGCCATTTAATTATAAACAGATAGGAGCGAAGTTAGAACTTGACGATACAAATAGCAGAAACCAGATTATAAAAGATTTAAAAATTCTGGCAGCTCAAAAGAAGATTATAGAAACAGAACCTGGAAAATATTTAGTAAAAGCTATTAGTCAGGATTATTACGAAGGAACAATAGATATGACGAGTAGAAAAACGGCATATTTTATTTGTGACGAATTTGAAGAAGATGTTTTTATTCCGACTAATAATTTGAATCGTGCTTTAGATAAAGACAAAGTAAAAGTTTACGTTTATAACCGTAGAAAAGGTAAAAGACCTGAAGGTGAAGTAATTGAAGTTATTGAAAGAGATAAAACAGAGTTTGTTGGAGTAATTGATATTCAGGCAAATTTTGCTTTTGTTTCAACGGCAAATCCTAAAATGTATACCGATATTTTTATTCCAAAAGATAAAATAGGTGAAGCAGAAAATGGAGATGTAGTTTTAGTAAAAATTGATGACTGGCCAAAGAGAGCTGATAGTCCGTTTGGATCTGTAATTAGAGTTTTAGGTAAACCCGGAGAACACAATACAGAGATTCATGCCATTTTAGCTGAATACGGATTGCCATCTGATTTTCCGGTAGAAGTAGAGGTGTATGCACAAAAACTGGATACTTCAATTCAGGAATCTGAAATTGCAAAACGTCGTGATATGCGTGATACACTTACGTTTACGATAGATCCAAAAGATGCAAAAGATTTTGATGATGCCTTGTCTTTCAAAAAGTTAGAGAACGGAAATTTCGAAATAGGAATTCATATTGCTGATGTTTCTTATTATTTAGAAGAAGGAACAATCTTGGATGATGAAGCTTATCAACGTGCAACTTCGGTTTATTTAGTAGATAGAGTAGTGCCAATGCTTCCTGAAGTATTGTCTAATTTTGCCTGTTCGCTTCGTCCGAATGAAGAGAAATATACATTCTCTGCAGTATTTGAAGTTTCTCCAACTTCGCAGGTTATTAACCAATGGTTTGGAAGAACAGTAATTTATTCAGATCAGCGTTTTGCTTATGAAGAAGCACAATATATCATTGAAACAAAAGATAATACAATTCCGGTTGATATTTCTATTACCGGTGAATCTTATGTGGTTTCAGATGAAATTGTAGAGGCAACTTTAAAACTAGATGAATTAGCTAAGATTTTAAGAAAGAAAAGAATGCAGAATGGTGCTATTTCTTTTGATAAAGTTGAAGTAAAATTTAATTTGAATGAAGAAGGAGAACCAGAAGGAGTTTACTTTAAAATCTCAAAAGATGCCAATCATCTAATTGAAGAATTTATGCTTTTGGCCAATAGAAAAGTGGCTGAATATATCGGAAAACAAAAGAAAACCTTTGTTTACAGGATTCACGACGAACCAAACGAAGATAAATTAATTGCGATGCAAACCGTAATTGCTAAATTTGGTTATAAAATTGATTTTAGAAATAAAGGTGATATTGCAAAATCATTGAACTCTTTGATGGAAGAAGTAAATGGTAAAAAAGAGCAAAACTTAATTGATACTCTTGCGATTAGAAGTATGAGTAAAGCCAAATATTCGACTGATAATATTGGTCATTATGGTTTAGCTTTTGATTATTACAGCCATTTTACATCGCCAATTCGTCGTTATCCAGACGTTATGGTACACCGTTTGTTACAATATTATCTGGATGGAGGAGCTTCTGTAGATGAAGAAACATATGAAACAAAAAGTTTACATTGTTCTAATATGGAAAGTTTAGCGACTAATGCTGAACGAGATAGTATTAAATACATGCAGGTTAAATACATGCAGGATCATCAGGATGAAGAATTCCTTGGTGTTATTTCTGGTGTTACAGAATGGGGAATTTATGTTGAAATTGTCTCTAATAAATGCGAAGGAATGGTAAGAATCAGAGAAATAAAAGATGATTATTATACTTTCGATGAAAAGCAATATGCATTGGTTGGAGCTACTTCAAACAGCATTTTGCAATTAGGGGACGAAATTTATGTGAAAGTAAAAAATGCCGATTTAGTGAAGAAACAACTTGATTTTCATTTTTTACGAAGAGCAGAATAAGTATTAATTTTTTAAAAATAAAAGTATGAAAAAGCTAATTATTGGAGCAGCAATTTTATTTGTACAAATGTCTTTTGGTCAGGTTACTAAAGAGTTAGGTGATTTTGATACCGTAAAAGTTTACGATAAATTAAATGTAAAATTAGTTCCGTCATCTGAAAATAAAGTTGTTATAAAAGGAGCAAGAGAAGCAGAGCTGGAAGCTGTTAATAAAAATGGTGTATTAAAATTAAGAATGCCTTTTCCTAAATTGTTGTCAGGAAATGATCTTGAAGTTACTTTGTATTACAAGCATATTGAATTGATTGATGTTAATGAAGGTGCAGAAGTGATAAGTAAAGATGCTATAAAAGCAACTTCATTTAAAGTAAGTGCACAGGAAGGTGGAAAAATTAATGTAGATTTGGATGTTGATAAACTAAAAGTAAGTTCAGTTTCCGGCGGAGAAATCACTGCAACAGGAAAAGCAGACAACCTTGAGGCTAGTTTAGGAGCCGGCGGATATTTCCTGGGAAGTAAATTAGCCACGTCTCAGACTAAAGTAAGCGTTTCTGCGGGCGGAAAAGCCGATGTTAATGCATCAACCCTTGTTGACGCAAAAGTTAGCGCAGGAGGCTCTATTTACATTTATGGTAAACCAAAGCAAATAAATCAAAAAACAGTATTTGGAGGTAAAATCGAAGAAGTAAAATAACAATTAGTAATTTGATGATAAATGATATTCTGGCTGGACTGCCATGGGGACTTTTTCTAAGCTTTATGGTAGGTCCGGTATTTTTTATACTATTAGAAACCAGTATTACAAAAGGATTCAGAGCAGCACTTGTTTTTGATCTTGGTGTAGTTCTAGGTGATATTTTTTTTATAGCAATTGCCTATTTAGGAAGTTACAGATTAATTCAGAGTTTAAAAGATAAACCTGCACTCTTTATTTTTGGCGGTATAATTATGCTGGCTTACGGTATAATTTCTTTTGTAAGATTAAGAAATGAAGAAAAAATTGATGATGAAGAAATTGACCGTGATATTATAAAAAGAAATTACGGAAGTTTATTTATAAAAGGCTTTTTACTCAACGTTATCAACATTGGAGTTTTAGGTTTTTGGTTAGCTGTAATTATTTCAGTTGGACCAAAATTAGAAATGCAAAACTCAAGAATGATTACTTTTTTTACTTCAGTAATCATAACTTATTTGTTAGTTGACTGTCTTAAAATATTATTAGCCAAACAATTAAAATCAAAAATGACACCAACTAATATCTTAAAAATCAAAAAAGGAATTAGTATTGTTTTAATGGTTTTTGGAGTGGTGTTAATAACTCAAGGCTGGTTTCCAAAAGAAAAAGAAATGGTTAAGAATGCTTTTGAAAAGATTGAAAATAAGTAGTTGTTAATAACTCAAAAATATAAAATTAAACCTCTGAATTTCAGAGGTTTTTTTGTGTTTATAAGTCATTGCGAGGAACGAAGCAATCTCACTATTATGAGTTTAGAATTGTTGATATACCTCCTGAGATTGCTTCGTTCTTCGCAAAGACAAGGTATAAAAAAAACTCCAAGTTTCCTTGAAGGTTTTGAGACACCGTCCTGGTTCGAACCTAAATCTTTATCTAATTTTTTCTAAAAATTAAACATAAAAAAACCTTCAAATTGTTTTGAAGGTTTTAGAGGCATCGTCCGGATTCGAACGCTAATATTTTATCTAATTTTTTCTAAAAATTAAACATAAAAAAAACCTCCAAGTTTCCTTGAAGGTTTTAGAGGCATCGTCCGGATTCGAACCGGAGTAGGAGCTTTTGCAGAGCCCAGCCTAGCCGCTCGGCCACGACGCCATTGCTTGAACGGATGGCAAAAGTAACTAAAATCTTTAAAATTCAAAAGTTTCATATGAACTATTTTGAAAAAATACGATTTTAATAAAAATAATTACTTTCTAATTTCCGTCATTTTTATGGTAACTGATTCAACATCACCACCAATAGGAGGATTTATTTTAGAAACCCAAACTGTTGTTTTTTCTACAGTTTCTATCTCTGCAAGTACACGATTATTGATTCTTTTGGCTACATGTTCTAATAAATGAGAACGAATTGCCATTTCTTCGGTAACAATTTTGTTCAAATGAACATAGTCAACAGTATCTAAAAGATGATCTGTATCTGCTGATTTTTGAAGATTCGTTTTCACTTTTAGATCAACTGTATAATCAGACCCAATTTTTCCTTCTTCAATTAAACATCCGTGGTAAGAAAAAGTACGGATATTTTTTAGTTTAATAATTCCCATTTTTATATTGTTTCACGTTTAAAGTTTCAGGTTATGCGCCACTTAAATAACTTTAAACCTGAAACCTGAAACCTTTTTTTTATCTTTGCTAAAATTACTATAAAATAATGGCATCAGAAGAGAAATCACTCAATTTTATTGAACAAATCATAGAGGAAGATTTAAAATCAGGTCTTTCACAAACTAAACTTCATTTTCGTTTTCCACCAGAACCAAATGGTTATTTACACATTGGACATGCAAGTTCTATTGCATTAAATTTTGGTTTAGGTATTGATTATCAATCACCTGTAAACTTACGTTTTGATGATACAAACCCAGAAAAAGAAGAGCAGGAATTTGTTGATGCTATTAAAAAAGATGTAGAATGGCTGGGTTATACCTGGGCAGAAGAACGTTATGCTTCTGATTATTTTCAACAATTGTATGATTGGGCCGTTTTATTAATTAAGAAAGATAAAGCTTATGTTGACAGCCAATCTTCTGAAGATATGGCGATTCAAAAAGGAACTCCATCTACAACTGGAACAGATTCTCCATTTAGAAATCGTTCTGTTGAAGAAAACTTAGATTTATTCGAAAGAATGAAAAACGGTGAATTTGAGGCTGGTACACATATTCTTCGTGCAAAAATTGACATGAAATCAACAAACATGTTAATGCGTGATCCTATCATGTACAGAATTTTACACAAACATCACCATAGAACGGGAGACAGCTGGAAAATTTATCCAATGTACGATTGGGCACACGGACAAAGTGATTATTTAGAAGAAATCTCACACTCATTTTGTACACTTGAATTCTTGCCTCACCGTGAATTATACGATTGGTTTTTAGATCAAATTTTAGATGAAAATAAACTGCGTCCAAAGCAAAGAGAATTTGCAAGACGTAACTTATCACATACCGTTGTTAGTAAAAGAAAATTACAGCAACTAGTTAAAGAAAAGCATGTTAACGGTTGGGATGATCCTAGAATGTCGACAATTTCCGGGTTAAGAAGACGTGGTTATACAGCTGCATCTTTACGTAATTTTGCCAATACAATTGGTATTGCAAAACGTGATAATTTAATAAATGTATCGGTTTTAGAATTTTGTATTCGTGAAGATTTGAACAAAATTGCACCTCGTGTAATGGCTGTTTTAGATCCTGTAAAACTGGTAATTACAAATTATCCGGAAGGAAAAGAAGAGTGGTTGGAAGCCGAAAATAATCAGGAAGATGAGAATGCAGGATTCAGAAAAGTACCTTTTTCTCGTGAATTATACATTGAGAGAGAAGACTTTTTAGAAGAAGCTCCTGCTAAATTTTTCCGTTTGACTTTAGGAAAAGAAGTTCGTCTTAAAAATGCTTATATTATTAAAGGTGAAAGTGTTATAAAAGATGCGGAAGGAAATATTACAGAAATTCATGTAACGTATGATACTGATTCTTTAAGTGGAAGCGGCACTGAAGCAAGCCAAAGAAAAGTATCTGGAACTTTGCATTGGGTTTCAATTCAGCATGCTCTTGAAGTAGAAGTTCGTTTGTACGATCGTTTGTTTACAGATGAAGCTCCGGACAGTTATAAAGACAAAAATTTCTTAGATTTTGTGAATCCAAATTCATTAGAAATTGTAACCGGATTTGTTGAACCAAGTTTAGCAACAGTTCAAAATGAAGATAAATTTCAGTTTCAACGTTTAGGTTATTTTACTGTTGATAAAGACTCAACTGATTCAAAACTAGTATTTAACAAAACTGTTGGACTGAAAGATGCCTGGGAAGAAAAAGGTAAAAAAGAAGAGAACAGCATCAACAATTCTTTAAAAGAAATCAACAAATATTTTAAAGTTGAAACTAAACCAGAACGTATTGCAATTGAAAGTGCAATAGGGGAGAACATCAAAAATGTTTCTAGTTTCTCACTTTTACAAAATTCATTAAAGAAGAATATCAACAATAATAAGGCTTCATTGTTGTTTTCTCAATTTATTTTGAAATATTCAAGCTGGAAATCTTCAGATTTTGAAGAAGAAGATATTAAAAAATTATATTCAATGTCTTTAAAAAGTGAATCGACTTATGTTAGATCAAAAGCACTTTTAAATTTAAGAGATATAGAAAGTGAAAGTTTCAAAAATCAATTTGATGATGAAATTTTAAAATTATATTCAAATCCTCCAAAAAATGCATCGGAGAGAGAAATTGAAATTTTATCTGAAATGGTAAAAAAATAAAAATAATTAGAATCTATTGAAAGCGCTTTTTATAAGCGCTTTTTTTATTATTTATATTTTCTATTATAATTAAAATTTTTATAAATATTTTAAATTAAAAGTGACTTTCATAAATTAATTTTAAGACAATTTTTAATTTTCTCCATCTCTTGAATCCTTTTTTTTGAAATCCTTTTTTAAAACTCTTTATTTTAAGTTTCGTCTTTTTTTGTCAATTTTTGGTTTTTTCACTTCATAAAAATGGAAAATGAACCAATTTTTATTTATTAAAATAATTTATTAAATTTTTAATATTATTAATTTTGATTATTATTTATAAAATCTATTTAAATATTAAAATTAATAGCTTTTATAGATTAATTTTAACCATCATAAATTGATTTTAAGGTAATATTTAATTTAGGTCGACACATAACTCGTTTTTTGAATTATTGTTTATTTATGGTTTTAATTTAAAGTTTCACCGTTATTTTTGTCAGTTTAACGGGTTATTAACATACAATTGTTTATAAAGTTGCTATTTTTATCTCAATACCAAAAGTCAGAAATGATTTTATAAAATTGATATTTCCAATTAGATTCTAAGTTGAATTTTTTGAAAACAAAGACAATGCTTTTTGTTTTTAAGATTATTTCTAATTTGAATTCTTGAAACGACAAATTTTATGTTCTAATTTTATTATGAAGTTGTTTTGATAATATTTCGCGTAAAAGGTATTTTTCAAATTTCTTCATAATTATAAAATTTCCATAGCATTAGTTTTAGGTTATTATTGTTTTATAATTCTATCTGACAAATTTTAATTATAAAAACTTAAATCCAATTATCATGAAAATTTTATATTTTACGCTAATGATGTTATTTGCAAATATTGCAATTTCTCAAACTCATCAAATTACAAAACACAACGGTGAACAACTTGATGTTAATTTTATTAAAAACGAAAATGGTTTAATTTATTATTCATTGAACGGAAGTTCTGAAGAAATTAAAATTAGCAAATATGCTGTTTCATCAATTACAAATAAGCAGACAAAACAAACTCAAAAAATTTCTGATAAAATAATAGTAGATTCAAAAGACGATTACAAAATGGTAACTGTTCTTCCTCAGGAAAAAACAATAGGGCTGAAGCAGGCAGCAAGTTTTACCGGAGTCTCGACAAGGACAAAAGGCGAACCGCCAATTGCAAATCAAAAGCAGACTGCTATGAGAATCAAAACTAAGTCAGCTTCAAATGGTTATCCTTTTGTGAGTATTATTGAAAAGGCCGATGGAAAATATGAAGCTGTTTCTTATGTGTATTAATTATATTGTTAAATTTTAGATTTTAAAGTTTAGCATTTTAAAAAAGGAGTATCTTTATTAATCACTTTAAATATAAATATCATGTCAAATAATTCAAATACAATTGCAGCAATTTTAGCTGGTGCTGCAGTAGGAGCAGCGATCGGAATTTTGTTTGCCCCGGATAAAGGATCAAAAACGAGAGCTAAACTGAAAGAAGGAATTGATGATGCAAAACATAATCTGCAGGATTCTTTTCAGGCAAGTTCTGAAGTGCTGCGTGAAAAATTTACAGGTGCAACACAAAATCTTGATGGAACTTTAAATGATTTACTTTCAAATGTAAGCCATAAAACAGAAGAAGTAATCACTTTTTTAGAATCTAAATTGGCTGATTTAAAAGCACAAAACGCTAAACTTCAAAAATAATAATTATTAAAGAAGCACATAATTGTCTTATTTTTATAAGACAGTTTTGTGCTTTTTCATTTTAAAAAACTAATTATGGCTTTTGAAGAGTTAAAAGAAAATACCGAGAAAATTCAGGATCAAACTAAAGTTTACATTGACAGTCATTTAGCTTACTACAAACTTTGGGGTTTTAAAGTAGCTATGAAATCGACAACTTTAATTTTCAAATTTACTTTGATATTATTGTGTTTTAGTATGGTTTTGCTTTTCGGATCTTTTGCAGCAGCATATGCTTTTGGAGATTTACTGGGAAGCAATGCTTTGGGATTTTTGGCAGTAGGAGGGATCTATCTTTTGTTCACTATTTTACTTTTCTTCATAAAAGATAAGATTGTTGAAGGACCAATTTTAGAGAAATTTTCAGAAATATTTTTTAACGATTAAGAATTATGGAAAAGAAAAAATACTCCTCATATGCTGAAATAGACAGAGATTTAGAAATTCTAAAACTGGAAAAAGATATCAATTATCAGAAATTAGTTCTGAGTTTTCAGAGAACTAAAGAAAGCATAACACCGCAAAACATTGTAAACGGATTTGTTTCATCTTATACAGATTACTTTAAAAATTCGTATCCGCAAATTTTGCAATCCATTTTACCTTATGTAATTGGTTGGTTTATAAATAAAAAAAGAGGCAGTTAAGCCTCTTTTTTATTTTAAAATTATGATTGAACTTCTGGTTGAATGTCATCTTCATAGCCAGATTGTGGTTGAATTGGTTTTGGTTTCTCCACTTTTTTATTGTGCTTTTTCATCATTTCACCAACCTGGTTTGATGCTGAAAATGAAGCAACCATATTATTCAACATGTCACTTCCGGCTTGTGGAGAATTTGGTAACAAAATTAAATTAGAATTTGCATCAGCTCCAATTGCCTGCAAAGTATCATAATGTTGTGTAACCACAATTAGTGCAGAAGCTTCTTGAGAATTAATTCCAACATTGTTTAAAACTTCAACACTTTCTACAAGACCTCTTGCAATTTCACGACGTTGATCTGCAATACCTTGACCTTGTAAACGTTTACTTTCAGCTTCAGCTTTTGCTTTTGCAACGATTCTAATTCTTGAACTTTCAGCTTCAAATTCTGCAGCGGTTTTTTCTCTGTCAGCAGCGTTGATTCTATTCATTGCATTTTTTACCTGAATATCTGGATCAATATCTGTTACTAAAGTATTGATAATATCATATCCGTAAGTAGTCATTGCTTCGTTCAATTCTCTTTTTACTGCAATTGCAATATCATCTTTTCTTTCAAAAACATCATCCAATTTTAGTTTCGGAACTTCGGCACGAACTACGTCAAATACATAAGCAGTAATCTGATCGTGTGGATATTCTAGTTTATAAAAAGCATCATATACTTTATCTTGAATAACTTTAAACTGAACCGAAACTTTCATTTTAATAAAAACGTTGTCTCTTGTTTTGGTTTCAATGATAACATCTAACTGTTGAATTTTAAGATTTACACGTCCGGCCAATCTGTCAACCAATGGAATTTTTAACTGTAATCCTGAATTTCTAACACTATGAAATTTTCCAAATCTTTCGATAATTACGGAACTTTGTTGTTTTACTGTAAAGAAAGAAGACATGAAAATAAAGAATGCTAGTACTAATAAGATAATAAATGCTGTACTCATGGTGATATAGTTTATATTTTTGATCTTGGTAAATTACGAAAATTCTTCTAAAATAAAATTTTAAAACATTAAAAAACGCTAAGAACATTTATTAGATGTTTCTTAGCGTTTCTATTTTGAATTTTATTTTGATTATAAAGTTGCTATCGCTTTCTGAATTCTCGAAATAGTTTCTTCTTTTCCAATGATTTCAACAATGTCAAATAGGTGAGGACCTTTAAGAGCTCCAACCAAACTCAAACGGAAAGGCTGCATAACTTTACCCATTCCAATTTCGTTTTTAGTTAACCAATCTTTTACGATTGCTTCGATATTTGCAGAATCAAAACCATCAATATATTCAAGAGTTGAAATCAATTCCTGCATTAAAGCCGGAGTTTCTTCTTTCCAGTTTTTGCTTGCTTTTTCATCATAAGATGTTGGAGCCTGGAAAAAGAAATCAGTTAAATCCCAAAATTCAGAAACAAAATGAGCTCTTTCTTTAATCAAAGAAACGATTTTTGTAACGTCATATTTAGATAAATCAACACCTTTTTCAACCAAAATAGGAGAGAAGCTTTTCGCTAAATCGGCATCATTTTGTTTGATTAAATATTGGTGATTGAACCATTTGTTCTTTTCAGGATCAAATTTTGCTCCCGCTTTATGAACTCTGTTTAAGTCAAAAGATTCAACTAATTCTTCTAGTGAATATAATTCTTTCTCTGTTCCATCATTCCAACCTAATAAAGCAAGGAAGTTTACAACTGCTTCCGGGAAAAATCCTTTCTCTCTGTAACCAGATGAAATCCCTTCTTCGGTTTTCCATTCTAGTGGAAACACAGGAAATCCTAATTTATCACCATCTCTTTTAGATAATTTTCCGTTTCCAACTGGTTTTAAAATCAAAGGTAAATGTGCAAATTCCGGTGCATCCCAACCAAAAGCTCTGTATAATAAAACGTGAAGTGGCATCGATGGCAACCATTCTTCACCACGAATTACATGTGAAGTTTCCATTAAATGATCATCAACAATATTAGCTAAATGATAGGTTGGCATTCCGTCACTTTTAAACAAAACTTTATCGTCAAGAAGATTCGTTTCAAACTTAACATCTCCACGAATGATATCTTTTAAATGTAAAGTTTCATCAACCGGAGTTTTAAAACGAATCACATAATGCTCACCATTTGCAATTCTTTTAGCAGTTTCTTCAGCAGAAATTACTAAGGATGTATCTAACTTTTCACGGTTATGATGATTGTATATAAAAGTTTTTCCTTCAGCTTCGTGTTGTTTTCTATGTGCATCAAGAGCTTCCGGAGTATCAAAAGCGTAATAAGCCCAGCCCGAATTGATCAGTTGATCTGCATATTTTTGGTATATTTCTTTACGATCACTTTGTCTGTACGGACCAAATTTTTCATTTTTTCCAACCGTTTCTTCAGGAGAAATTCCTAACCATTCCAGTGCTTCCATAATATAAGCTTCGGCACCTGGAACAAAACGAGTCTGATCTGTATCTTCAATTCTCAGATAAAAAACACCGTTATGTTTTTTTGCAAATAAATAATTAAATAGGGCAGTACGAACTCCGCCAATATGTAATGGTCCAGTCGGACTTGGTGCAAAACGCACTCGAACTTGCTTTGACATTTGTATAAATTTTGATGCAAAGATACGTTTTATGATTTTAGATTTTAGAATGTTGATTTCAGATTTTCCAATCTTAGAACCTTAGCATCTAAGTAACTTAGAATCTTAAAAAGGTATTATTATAATTACTACTTTTATGGGTTATAATTAAAAGAGATTTTATTTTGAAAACATCATCTGCAATATATCAGAAGTTAGAAGGATTTATAAAGAAATATTACATGAATGAATTGATAAAAGGAGCACTTCTTTTTATTGGTTTTGGACTTTTGTATTTCCTGTTTACGCTTTTTATAGAGTATTTTCTTTGGCTGAAACCATTAGGAAGAACACTTTTATTCTGGATATTTATTGCAGTAGAAGTTTTTCTGTTGTTTCGTTTTATCTTGTTTCCAATTTTCAAGCTGTTCAAACTTCAAAAAGGAATCGATTATAATCAGGCTTCGGCAATTATTGGAAATCATTTTACAGAAGTAAGTGATAAGCTGACGAACTTTTTACAGCTTTCTTCAAACGAGAATTCAGCAGAAAGTTCAGAATTAATGTTGGCTTCTATCGAACAAAAAGCAAATTCATTACAGCCAATTCCGTTTGGAAATGCCATCAATTATAAATCAAACAAAAAGTATTTGCCATTAGCTTTGATTCCGGTTTTACTGTTTGTAGTCTTTTTTGTTTCCGGTAACAGCAATATTATTTCTCAAAGTTTTAATAGAGTAGTGCATTTCAATTCTGCATTTTTGCCACCGGCACCTTTCAAATTTGTGGTTTTAAATGACAAACTTCAAACAGAACAAAACAAAGATTTTATTGTAAAAGTAGAAACGGAAGGAAACGTTGTTCCCGAAAATGTGATGATCCATATTGGTAACGAAAGCTATTTTATGGAATCTTCTCAAACCGGAAAATTCGAATTCAAGATTGAAAAACCAACTTCGGATGTTTCATTTTCATTTGAAGGAAATTCAGTTTCATCAAATGAATATGAATTAAAAGTTATTACAGTTCCATCAATTGCCAACTTCGAAATGGTTTTGAATTTTCCATCTTACCTAAAAAAGAAATCAGAAACGATTCAGGGAACTGGAAATGCAATCGTACCAGAAGGAACAATTGTGACTTGGAAAATGAAAACGCAGTCAACTCAAGAGGTAGTTTGGAAAGATGAAAACTCAATTTTGAAGTTTAATAAGGCCGAAAACGAGTTTAAACTAGCTAAAAATATTAATCAAAATACAGAATATCAAATTCTTACTTCGAATAATAAGGTTAAAAATTACGAGAAATTAGACTATCAGCTGTCAGTTATCAAAGATCAGCATCCAACAATCAGCGTTTCGCCAGCACCGGATAGTTTAAAATTAGATAAAAATTATGTTTTAGGAAGGCTTGGCGATGACTATGGTTTATCAAAATTACAAGTTGTTTATTACGAACATGGGAAACCACAAACTGCAAAACGCGGAACCATTCCTGTTAAGCAAGCCGTGTTCGATCAGTTCGTTTTTAACTTTCCAAGTAATCTTGCAGTTGAAGAAGGAGTATCATATGAATACTATTTTGAGGTTTTTGATAACGATGCATTGCACGGATTTAAGAGTACAAAATCTTCTACATTTTCAGATCGCGTTTCTACAACAGATGAAATTCAGGATGCAGAATTGCAGCAGCAAAATGCCAACATTAATAGTTTATCTAAATCATTAAAGAATCAGGAAAAGCAATTTTCTGAAATGGATAAACTAAAAAATACAGGAAAAGAAAAAGATAATTTAGAGTTTAAAGATCAGCAAAAAGTAAATGATTTTATCAAACGTCAAAAACAACAAGACGAAATGATGAAGCAGTTTGCTGAAAAAATGAATAAGAATTTAGACAAATACAATACCGATAAGAAAGATAAAACTGCCGAAGATTTACAAAAACGTTTGGATAATGCCGAAAAAGATTTAGAGAAAAATCAAAAATTAATGGATGAGTTAAAGAACCTAAACGATAAATTAAACAGCGAAGAGTTGTTTGATAAGATGGAAAAGTTCAAACAAATCAGCAAAAACCAATCTCGTAATTTAGAACAATTAGTTGAATTAACGAAGCGTTTTTATGTAGAAAAGAAAGCAGAACAAGTTGCAGAGAAGCTAAATAAGTTAGCAGAAAAACAAGAACAGCTTTCTAATAAAGATGCTGAAAACACAAAAGAGAAACAAGACGATATCAATAAATCATTTGATAAAATCCAGGAAGATCTTAAAGATTTGAAAGATGAAAACAATAGTTTAAAATCTCCTTTGGATATCCCTAAAGATGCTTCAAAAGAAAAAGATGTAGAGAATGATTTGAACAAAGCTTCAGAAGAATTAAATAAAAAAAATACTTCTTCGGCTAAGCCAAAACAAAAAAGTGCTTCTAAGAAAATGAAGTCTATGGCTGAGCAAATGAGTTCAAGTATGGAAGGCGGAGAACAAGATCAATTAGAAGAAGATGTTGCTATGCTTCGTCAAATTCTGGATAACCTTTTAGCATTTTCATTATCGCAGGAAGATGTAATGAAACAATTTAAATCGATGAAATTAGGTTCTTCTGCGTATACAAAGAACATAAAAATTCAGCAGAATTTAAAACAACAGTTCCGCCATGTCGATGATAGTTTGTTTGCAATGTCTTTAAGAAATCCAAAAATTGCTGAAGATGTAACGAAGGAAATTGGAAACGTACAATATAATATGGATAAAGCGATTGAAGTTTTAACCGATGTTCAAATCCCAAAAGGAGTTTCGCATCAACAATACGCTGTTTCATCTGCAAACAAATTAGCCGATTTTTTAAGTGATCTTTTAAATAATATGCAGATGCAAATGTCTAAACCGGGAATGGGAAAACCAAAACAAGGAGACGGACAAGGAATGCAATTACCAGATATTATTCAAAAACAAAAAGGTCTGGCAGATAAAATGAAAGAAGGAATGAAGCCGGGAGATAAACCGGGAAGTGGTCAGCAAGGAAAAAGTGGAGAAGGAAAACAAGGACAAGGTCAGGGTAAAGAAAGCGGACAAGGAAAAGATGGACAAGGAAAAGACGGAAAAAATGGTCAGGGTAAAAATGGACAAGGTGGTAAAGAAGGAGGAAAAGGCAACGAAGGAAATAATGGTGAAGATGGAGAAGGAGATGCTGAAAAGATAATGGAGATTTACAAAGAGCAAGTTAAACTTCGTGAAGCTTTACAAAAAGAGTTAGCTAAAAAAGGATTAGACATGCAAGGAAGATCTGCAATTGAACAGATGAAAGCTTCAGAAAAACAGATTTTAAATAAAGGATTTAAGAATGAGAACCTGCAGAGAATTTTAAATATTCAGCAAGAATTATTAAAATTAAACAATGCAGTTCAGGAACAAGGTCAAGATACGAAGCGTCAATCTGAAACAAACAAGGCTGAATTTTCTAATCGTTCAAATGCGTTACCTAGCTCATTAACTGATTATTTAAATAGTGTAGAAATTTTAAATAGACAATCGCTACCTTTGCGCTCGAATTTTAATCAAAAGGTTCAAGAATATTTTAATACAAAATGATAAACTTTAATTACGAAACCGAATTTTCTTTAGACAACGAACAAGCTTTTACAGATTGGTTGAGCGCTGTTATTGTTTCTGAAAAGAAGAACGAGGGAGAAATAAATTATATTTTTTGTGATGATGAATACCTGCATAAAATAAATGTAGAATATTTAGATCACGACACACTAACAGATATTATCAGTTTTGATTATACAGTTGGTAACGAAATCAGCGGAGATATTTTTGTTTCTGTAGAAAGAGTAGAAGACAATGCAAAAGATTTTAATGTTTCTTTTGAAGAAGAATTGAAACGTGTATTGGCTCACGGTATATTACATTACTGTGGATACAAAGATAAAAGTGATGCTGATGCAGAATTTATGCGTTCAAAAGAAGATGAAAAGATTGCGATGTTTCACGTGGAACAGTAGGGAATTTGTTTCAGGTTTTTATTGTTTCAAGTTTCAAGTTTAAGCTGCATTAAGAAGATGTTTAAAGTTGTTCCACGTGAAACGTTTCTGGTTTCAAATAGTTTTTTATAATGTGTTTCACGTGGAACATAGAAAAATTAATTCGAAGAAAAGAATTAATCAGGAAGATGTTTCACGTGGAACATGAAATTTAATTTGTTTTAGGTTGATTTTAAAATGTTTCACGTGAAACATTATGTATTAGGTTTCAGGTTTTGAAAATAAATCAGCAAGTGTTCCACGTGGAACTTTTAAGTTTGATTCGAAACGTGAAACCTGAAACAAAAAAAAACTTGAAATAAAAAAAAAATCTCCGTTCCACGTGGAACAAAAAGAAAATAAAGTTAATTCTGAGAACCGCCTTAAACGGTTTGCAGAGAATAATAAAACAAAATGTTTTTAGAAGAATACGATGTTATTGTAGTTGGTGGTGGACATGCAGGATCTGAAGCCGCGGCAGCGGCCGCAAATTTAGGATCCAAAACTTTGTTGGTTACAATGAGTTTGCAGAACATAGCCCAGATGTCTTGCAATCCTGCAATGGGAGGAATTGCAAAAGGACAAATTGTTCGTGAGATCGACGCGCTTGGAGGTTACTCCGGAATTGTTTCAGATCGAACTGCAATTCAGTTTAAGATGTTGAACAAATCAAAAGGACCAGCAATGTGGTCGCCGAGAGTTCAAAGTGACCGAATGCGTTTTGCAGAAGAATGGAGAATGATGTTGGAGGGAACTCCAAATTTAGATTTTTACCAAGAAATGGTAAAAGGTCTGATTATCGAGAACGGAAAGATAAAAGGAATTAGAACTTCGCTTGGAGTTGAGATTCGATCTAAATCGGTTGTGTTGACAAACGGAACTTTTTTGAACGGATTAATTCATATTGGAGAAAAACAATTTGGTGGAGGTAGAGCAGGCGAAAGTGCCGCAACCGGAATTACCGAAGATTTGATCAAAGCAGGATTTGAAGCTGGAAGAATGAAAACAGGAACGCCGCCACGAGTTGATGGACGCTCTTTGGATTATTCTAAAATGAACGAAGAAAAAGGTGATGCAGTTCCGGATAAGTTTTCTTATTCGGATTTAACGGTTCCGTTAACGCATCAAAGATCTTGTCATATGACATACACGTCGCTTGATGTTCATGATATTTTGAGATCTGGTTTTGATCGTTCTCCGATGTTCAATGGAAGAATAAAAAGTTTAGGTCCGAGATATTGCCCGTCGATTGAAGATAAGATTAATCGTTTTGCTGATAAAGAACGCCACCAACTTTTTGTTGAACCAGAAGGTTGGAAAACTTGTGAAGTTTATGTAAACGGATTTTCGACTTCGCTTCCGGAGGATATTCAGTTTAAAGCTTTGCGTACAGTTGCAGGTTTTGAAAATGTAAAGTTTCTTCGTCCGGGTTACGCGATCGAATATGATTACTTTCCGCCAACGCAATTGAAACATACTTTGGAAACGAAGTTAGTTGAAGGATTATATTTTGCCGGACAAATTAATGGAACGACAGGATATGAAGAAGCAGCTTCGCAAGGTTTGATGGCCGGAATAAATGCGCATTTAAAAGTGCACGAAAAAGCACCGTTAATTTTGAAACGTGACGAAGCATATATTGGAGTTTTGATTGACGACTTAATTACGAAAGGAACAGAAGAACCTTATCGTATGTTTACATCAAGAGCAGAGTATAGAACATTATTGCGACAAGATAATGCCGACTTCAGATTGACTCCAATGTCGCATGAAATTGGTTTGGCTTCTGAAGCTCGTTTGCGAAGAATGGAAAAGAAATTAAATGAGTCTGAAAAGATGGTTGCGTTCTTCAAAGAAACAAGTGTTTCGGTTGCAGAAACAAATCCAATTTTAGAAGCGAAAGAAACTGCTCCAATTACGCAAGGTGATAAAATGTTTAAAGTATTCTCACGTCCGCAAATTGATTTGGAGGATATGCTGAAATTTGAAAAAGTAAAAGCATATGTTGAAGAAAATGATTTGGACAAAGAGATTTTAGAACAAGCCGAAATCCAGGTTAAATATTCTGGTTATATCGAAAAGGAAAGAAATAACGCGGATAAACTAACTCGTTTAGAAGAAGTGAAAATTCCGGAGAATTTCGATTACAATAAAATCAAATCAATGTCGATTGAGGCGAAACAAAAATTAAGCAAAATTCGACCAGTTACAATTTCTCAGGCATCAAGAATCAGCGGCGTATCACCAAGTGATATTTCCGTGCTTTTGATTTATATGGGAAGGTAGAGATTTTAAATTTTAGATTTCTGAGTTTAGATTTTAGATTTTTCTAAGAATATATTCTGGAAAGTTTATTAGGATTGTTTCACGTGAAACAAATTTAAGTTGATAAAATATTTAGATTCCAATAGAGCAATCTAAACTCTAAACTCTAAATAGTATTTGTTCCACGTGAAACGAATTTGAAATTGATATAGTTTGTCATTCTGAGGAACGAAGAATCTTCGTTGCTAGATCGACAAAGATTTGTTCTTTTGGTGTGGAGTTACTAACGAAGATTCTTCGTTCCTCAGAATGACAAAAGAGCTAAATTTTAAAATTCTATTTTATGAAGATTGTTGAAAGAGGAATTTTATCTGAAGAAGAAAAAGAAGTTTTACGTGAACTTTGGAACGAAGAATATCCGGCAAGATTAAATTGCAAAACAATGCAGGATTTTGAATTGTACTTAAATGGTCTTTCAAATACAAAACATTATTTACTGTTTGATGCATTAGATAAAATTAACGGTTGGGCATTTACTTTTTTGAGAGAAGATGAAAATTGGTTTGCGATAATTTTGAATCATCAAATTCAGGGAAAAGGGAATGGTTCATTTTTGATTGATGAATTAAAAAAGAATAATACAAGTTTGAACGGCTGGGTTATTGATCATGAAAATGAAGTAAAACAAAATGCAGCATATTATAAATCTCCAATGCCATTTTATATTAAAAATGGTTTTACAATTTTGACCGAAATCAGAATTGAAAACGAAAAAATGTCAGGAGTAAAAATTAATTGGAAACGATAAATAAAATATAAAATCAGGAAGCCCTAAAAGTGAAAATTTTACTTTTAGGGTTTGCTATGAAATTCAACCAAAATACCTATAATTAAAAAATGGACGTTTTAAACAAAAAACATTTTCTTACTGTAAAAGACCATTCTGTTTCGAAAGAAATTTTCGATTTGTACTATGATGAAAATCTGGATATGCTGATAACTTCTCCGCAGCCGGATTTAGAAAATTTAGGAAGATATTACGAAAGCGAAGATTATATTTCGCATACAGATAACAAACGTTCTGTTTTTGAAAAAGCATATCATTTTGTAAAAAGTATCGCTTTAAAAAATAAACTGAATTTGATTAATTCGGAACAATCTCAAAAAGGAAAAATTTTAGACATCGGTGCCGGAACAGGTGATTTTTTGTTAACAGCAAAAAATGACGGCTGGAATGTAATTGGAGTTGAACCGAGTGAGCGAGCAAAAAATATTGCAAAGCAAAAAGGAATTTCATTTGTTGAAGAAATCAGCGAACTCGAAAATAATTCTTTTGACGTAATTACAATGTGGCACGTTTTAGAACACGTTCCAAATCTGGAACTTCAAATTCAGGAATTGAAGCGATTATTAAAACCAACTGGAACATTAATTATTGCGGTTCCAAATTTCAAATCATTCGACGCAAAACATTACGGAGAATTTTGGGCAGCTTTTGATGTGCCAATTCATTTTTGGCATTTTTCGAAAAAAGCCATCAAAACGCTTTTTGAAAAAGTGGACATGAAATTAGAAAAAGTACTTCCAATGAAATTTGATTCATTTTATGTGAGCCTTCTTTCTGAAAAATACAAAACCGGAAAAATGAATTTCATCAAAGCATTTTTTATCGGTTTAAGATCAAATTTAAAAGCGTCAAGTACAAAAGAGTATTCATCTCACATTTATGTGCTAAAAAACAGCTAAAACGTAAAATAAACGCATTTAAGACGTTTTCTTTGGTTAATCGAGGGTTTGTGTCGTCTTTCCTGAGAAAACAGCTCTAATAAAAGCTATGAAAGTCACTTTTAATAGTGATATTTTATAGCTTTTTTTGCATCCATAAAGAAAACTAATACCTCAAAAAGACTACAGTTTTTGGCTTTTTTTCTTGTTTTTTCCGATTTTTGATTTTTGAATTTCGTCGAACAAAAAATTACGAAAATTTTGTTTTTTGCGCTTCCGGTTTTTTTATTTTTCAAAAATGAAAATTTTAAAAAACCTTCAAGAAAAATTTTCGAGTCAATTTTTCAAAAAAAGCAAAAATTTTAAAATGAGCATTTTTTCACTCATTTTCTCATGAAATTCAAAAACGTAAATTTCAAAAAAGTTTTAGACACTAATTAAGTACTTCAAAAGCATAAAAACGCAAAATAAGCGTGTTTAAAGCATTTTCTTAGGCAAATTGGGGCTTTGCATTGTCTTTTTTGAGAAAATTGCTGTAACAAAAGCTATGAAAGCCACTTTTAATAGTGATATTTTATAGTAGTATTTTAGTCCATAAATAAAACCAATATCATAAAATTATAGCATTTTTTAAACTTTATGTCGATGCTATTTATTTTTTTATATTTTTGTCTTCAATACAATAAAAAAATTAGAAATTTAAAAAATGAAAAAAGCATTAGTAATTACCGCACTTTCAATTTTGGTTGTTTCGTGTAATAAAGCGACAGAAGCTAAAGAAGTAAAAACAGCTTACGTGGATACTTCAGTTTTGATGAAAGAGTACACTGAGGCAAAAGACCTTGAAGCTAAATACAAAGCTCAGGCAGAAGAAAAAGGAAGACAACTGCAAGCTGAGATTACTCGTTTTAAACAAGACGCTGCTAATTTTCAAAGTCAGGCACAAGCAAATGGACAAGCTTGGGCACAACAAAGAGGGGCTGAATTGCAAAAGAGAGAGCAGCAATTGGGTTATGCTCAACAAGCTTTATCACAGCAATTACAGCAAGAAAGTGGTGTAGAAATGGATTCTCTTGTAAGCGGAGTTAAAAAATTCATCAAAGATTACGGAAAGAAAAACGGATATTCTTATATCTACGGGACAGGTGATGCGGCTACAGTTTTATACGCTGAAGACAAGTACGATATCACTAAAGTTATTATTAAAGAGTTGAATGATAAGTACAAAGCATCTCCAAAAGCAGAAGATAAACCAGCTGCAAAAGAAGAGGCTAAAAAATAATAAACTGCCAAACTAACTAAACTAAATGAAAAACCTAAATCCAGATCTGGATTTAGGTTTTTTTCTTTTATAAAAATGCGATATTTTTGACGTTTAATACCTGCCTAATGCAAAACGTTTCAGAAGCTGCAGCTTACACCTTACAATTCATCAATCAAACGCAAAAGTCAATATTCCTTACGGGCAAAGCCGGTACAGGAAAAACCACTTTATTGCGCGAAATCATTGCCACAACGCACAAAAATACCGTAGTAGTGGCACCAACAGGTATTGCGGCACTAAACGCAGGCGGTGTAACAATTCATTCGATGTTTCAACTGCCATTTTCGGCATTTTTACCCACTTATGAAGAGAGTTCTCAGTTTACAGAAACAGTAAAATTCGAGAATAAAGAATCACTTCGTCGACATTTCAAAATGAACAATGTCAAGCGAAATGTGATCCGCAATATGGAATTGCTGATTATTGATGAAGTAAGTATGCTTCGCGCTGATTTACTGGATGCTATCGACTTTATGATGCAGACAGTCCGCAGAAATACAAAAGCTTTTGGCGGCGTTCAGGTACTTTTTATTGGCGATTTACTGCAATTACCGCCCGTAATTCGGGATGAAGAATGGCGTACTTTGCGTAATTATTACAAAGGAAAATTCTTTTTTCACTCGCATGTAATGCAGCATAATCCGCCGCTGTACATTGAATTATCTAAGATTTACCGTCAGAGCGATGACAAATTTATTTCGGTTTTAAATAATCTTCGAAACAACCAGATTACAAAAGAAGATGTTCAGATTTTAAACGAATATGTAAAACCGGATTTCGATCTAAAAATGAATCCTGGTTTTATAACTTTAACTACTCATAACGCCAAAGCAGATACAATCAACGAACAAGCAATCAATGATTTGCCTGGAAATGAATTTTCTTATCAGCCATTTGTAGTTCATGATTTTCCTGAGAAAATTTTTCCCGTAGAAGAAAATCTAAAGCTAAAAGTAGGCGCTCAGGTTATGTTTGTTAAAAACGATTTGTCTTTTGATAAAAGATATTTCAACGGAAAAATGGGCGTTATCAAATCACTTTCGCCAGAAGAAATCTTCGTTCATTTCCCCGAAGAAAACAAAACAATTGAAGTCGAAAAATACGAATGGAAAAACATTCGCTACAAAGTAAACGAACTTACAAAAGAGATTGAAGAAGAAGTTTTAGGCACATTTGCACATTATCCAATTAAATTGGCCTGGGCCATTACGGTACATAAAAGCCAGGGATTAACTTTTGAAAAAGCTGCGCTCGATGTATCGCAAGTTTTTTTGCCAGGGCAGGCGTATGTAGCACTTTCTCGTTTAACGTCCTTAAATGGGCTTATTTTGCTTTCTCCGATACAAATGAACGGGCTGTCGAACGATCAGGATGTGATGGATTACGCTTTAAATAAAGCAACGGAAGACGACTTGAAAAATTCGCTTCATTTCGAAACCAAAAATTTTATTCATAACTATTTGATTAATAGTTTTAACTGGACAGATTTAGCGCAGGAATGGCGAAACCACCGTTTTAGTTATAATGAAAATGCCGTTGCATCAGAAAAATCAAAACATTCTGCCTGGGCGCATAAACGTTTGGAAATTATCGATGGACTAACAGATCCTTCGCAGAAATTCGTGCAGCAGCTTAATAAAATTTTCAACAAAGAAACCGTCGATTTGTTGTTTGTGAAGGAAAGAGTAGAGGCAGCTTACGATTACTTTTTTAAACCAATGGACAAACTGGTTACGGATCTTTTGAGTAAAATGGCTGAAATTCAGAAATTTAAAAAAGTAAAAGAGTTTTATGAAGAATTAGCCTTTTTGGATGATTTACAGACAAAAGTAGTTTTACGTTTAATGAAAGCCAAACTGCTTGTTGAAATAGTGGTTTCCCGTGAAACAATCAGTAAAGAAAGCCTCACTTCTCCAACAATAAAAAATTACAAAACCGAAAAGATTTCAAGAACGAAAGAAGAGTTTAAAATGACGAATACAGACATGTTTCAGGTTGATGAGCCTGTTACTCGATATTCGTATAAAAAAGCGGATAAAACGGAAGAAAAAGCAGAAAAAAAGACCACTGTTGAAGAGACGCACGAACTATGGCTGGCAAAAAATTCTGTTGAAGATATTGCCCGCATGCGAAAGCTGACGGTTCAAACAGTTGAATCACATTTAATAAAATTAATTCAGGCCAAGAAAGTGGAGATCACGGATGTTCTTCCGTACGATAAAATCCTCGCGCTGCGTGAAGCATTTGAATTTTACGCAGAAGAATCTTTAAGTCCGCTGAAAGAAAAATACGGAGATGAATTTACCTGGGATGAACTTAAGATGTTCAAAGCTAGTATAAACTAATTTTAGATTTTGTAACTTGTGGTTAGAATTCTAAATTTTGGAATTTACTATAAAAACATTATGTAAAATAGAAAATCATGAAAAAGCTTATATACATCACATTAGTTATTTTTTCTGTCACGAGTATGAGCGGACAGGAACTAAAAAAAGAATATCAAAAATTCATTCAAACCTTTATCAACAACGTAAAAGGGGATAAGAAGGAAGCAATTGCTAATATGATTTCTTATCCGCTAAAAAGAGAAAATCCAATTCCCGCAATTAAAAATAAAACGGAATTTATAAAACGTTACTCGGAGATTTTTGATGCTGATTTAAAGAAAGAAATAACATCGTCAAAACCCGATAAAGACTGGTCTGAAATGGGATGGCGTGGAATTATGTTGAACGATGGAACAATCTGGATTGATACTGACGGAAAATTAATAGCTGTTAATTATCAGTCGAAGTTGGAAAAAGATTTAAAAAATAAATTGATAATTTCTGATAAAAACAAAGTTCATTCTTCAATTTCAAAATTTAAAAATCCTGTTTATTCTTTAGAAACATCAAAATTCAGAATTAGAATTGATGACTTGGGCAATAATAATTTTCGTTACGCATCTTGGTCAATAAAAAAAGCAATGACTGAAAAACCTGATTTAGTAATTCAGAATGGTAAATTTATTGCTGAAGGAACTGGAGGTAACCATCGTTATGAATTTAAAAAAGGAAATTACGTTTACGAATGTTCAATAATATTTTTGGGAGAAAAAGATTCTCCTCCAGCAAGATTAGTAATTACTCAGGACGGAAAAGAAATTCTTTCTCAAAACGCTAAATTTGTTCCACGATAAACAAAAAACCCGATTCAAATAGAATCGGGTTTTTTGTTTTTAGTTATAGGGAGGAAATAGCCTTTTCAAGCTCTTTTTGCTGCGTTATTTGCGTTAATTTGAGTTTTTGAATACTAACCTCGTTTTCTTTGGTTTTTAGCCTTTGTTTTTGAATTTCTTCATCAGAGATTGTAGATGTTGTTATTTTGTTTTCGATTTTTTGATTGGCAAGCTCCAGTTTGTTGATCTTTTCTTTGGTTGATTTTAAATTATCTTCTGATTTGACCAATGCTTTTTTCTTTGATTCAACCTCTTTCCTTTGCTTTTCAATTTCCTTTTGCTGCTTTTGTAATTCAGAAATTCTATCGTCAAGTTTTCTGTGATTTTCAACAGAAGCTTTTCTGGCCTCGTTTTCGGCTCTCTGCAATTCCATTTCGTAAGCTTTTTGATCCTGAATTGTTTGTTGCGCCATAAAGTATTGCGAGCTCATCATAAACAGCACTACTGCAAATGTTTTAAGTATTTTATTCATCATTTTTAAATTTTATTGGCAACGAAATTAAATGATGATTAATTCTAAAATTACCAGATAACTATTTAAAAACGACAAAATAAGACAAAAAAAATCCTATTCGATAAGAATAGGATTTTGAGGATTTTATAAATTTTCGACCAGAATCCAGGCATCTGGATTTTCACCTTTTTGAATTTCTTTCTGCGCTTTTTCAGCTTCTCCCATTGTGGCATAACTTCCGTATAAAACCGGGAATAAGCCATGTTTGTTTTCTCCAAGCATTCTGGCTTTATAACCATCTTTGATTAATTGGTTATAGGCTTTTTTTGCATTTGCTTCGCTTCTAAAAGCACCGGCCATGATGTGATACGGCATAAGTTTCACTTCTGCAGTTTCTACTTTTGCAGAATCAACAGCTAATGTTACAGCCGGCAGCGGATTTTGAATTACGAATGTTGCTTCCTGAATTTTGTTTTGAACTTTTTTCTGAACATTACCTTCTACAACAAGCGTTTGTGCAGCAATTTGATTTTGGTACAAAGGATAACCAATACTTCCTGTAACTCCTAAACCAAGAACAAAAATGGCAGCATATCTCAAATAAGATCTTGAAGATCTTACTTCTTCATCTTCATACAATGCAGCAGTTTCTCTCTCTGCGATTTGCTCGATTTTCTTTTCGAAAATTTCTCTTTTCACCATTGGAGAAACAAACGGACTTAATCCGAAAGAAGTCGATAAATAGTTAATTTGATCATTTGGTGAAAAAATAATATTGTTCTCAGAATTTAGACGAAGATCTCCAATATTTTTCAGGCTGATAACGCCGTTTTCTTCAAGCGTCTGTCTCCAGTTTTGTACCTCAAAAGCGATACCATTTACTGCAGCTCCGTAAGATATGTTTTCTGCCTGAGCAACATGATTTGCCAGCAGTCCGTCATTGTTTTTTAAGCGGCTGTTGAAAAAAACCGTTTTCTTCGGTGGAAAAAACGAATTCGTACTTTCATTCAGCTGTGCTGATTGAATTTCGGTTAAAAATGCCCCAAATCCGGGAACCGTTACACACTGATAACGATATAATAATTGCGCGATATAAGTTTCGATTTTCATAACAACAAAGTTATGTAATGAATATAGTTATCAAAATTTTATTCACAATTTTTATTAACAATTGCAAGATTTTTATAGACAATTAATTTTCAGTATTTTAAATCATACTTTATTAGCATCACCTATTTTGTTTTTGTATAAACTTTAATTTTTATTAAGAAATTACTTTGTTTTTAGCATATTTGCACTATTATTTGAGTACAGTTTTTATTTCTATTTTACATAATATTTTGCAGAATGTCAGATCAGGATTTATTTTATTTATTAGCCTTAATGAAAGTGGATGGAGTGGGAGATATTATGGCAAAAAAATTATTGAATCATTGCGGAAATGCAGAAGCAATTTTTAAATCAAAAGCCAATCAAATTGCTGCAATTGATGGAGTTGGTTCTGTTATGTTGAAGAATATAAAAGACAAAGCCATTTTTGAAAAAGCAAATCAAGAACTTGAATTTATCAGAAAAAATAATATCAAAGTTTCTTTCTTTCAGGATGAAACATATCCGGATCGTTTAAAACATTGCATTGATTCTCCTGTTTTAATATTTTCTGGCGGAAATATAGATTTAAAAAACAAGAAGATTATAAGCATTGTTGGTACACGCCAAATCACATCTTACGGAACAGAATTCTGCCGAAAACTTATTGAAGATCTTGCGCCGCTTGACCCAGTAATTGTAAGCGGTTTTGCCTATGGAGTTGATATTGTGGCACATCAATTTGCAATGGATTATAACCTGCAGACTATTGGTGTTTTGGCCCATGGCTTAAATCAGGTTTATCCAAAAGCACACAAAAAATACATGGCAAAAATGGAAGAAAACGGAGGTTTTATTACCGAGTTTTGGAGTACTTCAAATCCGGATAAAGAGAATTTTGTCCGCCGAAATCGCATCGTTGCCGGAATAAGCGAAGCCACAATAGTTATCGAATCTGCTGATAAAGGCGGATCTCTTATTACGGCCAATTTAGCTAATGATTATAATCGGGATGTTTTTGCCGTTCCGGGCAGAGTTACAGACAGATACAGTCAGGGTTGTAACGACTTAATTAAAACCCAAAAAGCTAGTTTGTTAAGCAGTGCAGCCGACTTGATTTATGTTCTCAATTGGGATATTGAAAAGAAACCCAAAGCAATTCAAAAACAGCTCTTTATTGATCTGGAACCTGATGAACAAAAGATCTACGATTTCCTCTTAAAAAATGGAAAAGAATTGCTTGACACTATTGCGCTCGAATGTGATTTTCCTGTTTTTAAAATCTCAGGAATTCTTTTAAATATGGAGCTTAAAGGCGTTATTAGACCTTTGCCAGGGAAATTATTTGAAGCGATTTAATGTGTATTCTCATTAAAGATATTTTCATATTTAAATTCCAGATTTCTTAAATATTAATTGAATGTAAAGGATATTTAATTATTTAACATTTATGCCAAAATAAATTAGGCAAAGTGTAATAAAAGTATATTTTTGCTCTACCAAAAACCTTAAAAATGAATATAATAGAACTATTTGAAAACGCTGGGATTTATAAAGAAAACCGAAGCGGATTCAGCACTGATGACTCCGAAAAAGTCAGGAAGCAATTTGAAATTGAGCGATCCCAAAACCCAAATTTAGATCCAAATCTTGCAGAAAATTTGATTGTAGCATTTAACGAATTTCCAAAAGAACTTTTGTTTATTTCGAATAATCGAATTCTGTATAATTTCTTCTCCAGAAAAAATTACTCCCGAAACAGATTCATTACAGATTACTCTATTTCTGTTAATGAAGAAAATATTAAATCATTTATAGACAGATTTTTATCTAAAGATTTAGATACTTTTTTCGATCAAAATATAGCGCAGAATAAATTTGATGTTATTGATGATCTTCTGAATGTTAAAGAATATCTTCCTCAAAATTCATTAGACAACCTGAGTCAAAAGGTGAGTACAAAACTTGATTTTGTTGTAAATAAATTGGATGAAAATCCTTCTTTATCATCGGGTGCCGAAACAATTGAATTTATTAAATACAGAAGCTTTTATACGTTGCTTTCACATTTTAGATCTGCAGAAAATGACAAGAAAATCAGAGCGATTTATAGCAAAATGTCAGGTTCAATTGTTAATGCAGGCGTACGAAATGAGTTTTTAGAACCAATGGTATCTTCAATGGTTAATTATAAACCAATTGATTACGAATTAAGCAATACAATACGATCTCACAAAGACCGAATTGATACTGCAAAAGATAGAGAATATAGCAGCAGTAGTTCATCTGGCGGAATGTCTACTTGGTCCATAGTTGTTATTATTATCGTTGTATTACGATTGATCTTATTATTGGCCAGATTAGGAAGAGCTTAAAGAAATTTTATATAAAAAAGCCTGCTAATCAATAAGTTTTAGCAGGCTTTTATATTTTTATCTACTCTTTGTTTTCTCCATTATAATTCCAAAAGGCTTCTTCTACAGCACCTTCAAGAAGGCAGGAAGCAGTATATGAAATATCAATTAACCACTGATCAATTTGTTCTACTTGTTCTTTGGTAATCAAATTATTACTCTGTAGCATTCCTCCTGGATAAAGTGCCCACATTCTTCCATAATGACAAATTCCCCAAACACAAGAGATTATTCTTTTATCCACAAAATCCTTTTCAAATTCTGTCCCAAGGACTTGTAAAGCCCGCATAATTAAATGATAATTTTCCTCGTGTAAAACTTTCCTAAACGGGCGTAATTGACCAAGAAAACCATTTTCCCAGCGATCACTTTCTATGTTTTCATGGTGAGCGCTTTGGTACATTAGTTCTTCTATTGCTTCTTCCTTTGTCATGATTTCATGCTATTAAAAGATAACAAATATAACGTTAAAGAAAAAGCGACAAATTTTGTTTGTCGCTTTTTAAAAAATTAATTTTTTTAGTTCTCAAATCCAAGAACATTTCGAACTTTTGCAAGAACTCCATCTGCAACGACAGAAGCTTTTGCAGCGCCTTTTTTCAATAAGACATCTACTTCTTCAAGGTTGTTTATGTAGTAATTATATTTTTCTCTTTCGGTTTTGAATTTTTCTGTAATCAATTCAAAAAGAGCTTGTTTAGCATGACCGTAACCGTAATTTCCACCAAGATAATTCGCTCTCATTTCGGCAATTTGCGTTTCATTTGCCAGCAAAGCATATATAGCAAAAGCGTTGCATGTATCAGGATTTTTTGGAGCTTCAAGTGGAGTACTGTCTGTTTCAATACTCATAACTTGTTTGCGTAAAGCTTTATCATCAAGGAAAATATTGATAATATTATTGGCAGATTTACTCATTTTTCCGCCATTTGTTCCCGGAATCAACTTGCCTTCTTCCTGAATTTTGGCTTCTGGAAGAACAAATGTTTCTCCCATTTGATGATTGAAACTTGCAGCGACATCACGTGTAATTTCTATGTGTTGTTTTTGATCTTTCCCAACAGGAACAAACTCTGCATCATACAATAAAATATCGGCCGCCATTAACATCGGATAGGTGAAAAGCCCAGCATTTACATCTGCTAAACGATCAGATTTATCTTTGAAAGAATGAGCCAAAGTCAATCTTTGGTAAGGAAAAAAACAGCTTAAATACCAAGTCAATTCAGCAGTTTGAGTCACATCAGATTGTCTGTAGAAGGTAACTTTATCTGGATTTAAACCACAAGCAAGCCAAGCCGCAGCAGTGCTATAGGTGTTTTCTCTTAATGTTTTACCATCTTTAATTTGTGTAATCGAGTGTAAATCAGCAATAAACAAAAATGATTCATTTGCTGGATTATTCGATAATTCAATTGCAGGGATAATAGCTCCCAATAGATTGCCTAAGTGTGGCGTTCCAGTACTCTGAACACCAGTAAGTATTTTTGCCATTCTCGTTTTTTCTTATTCTTTAACCACAAAGGTCGTGATGTTTTTTTTAACCGCAAAGCACACGAAGATTTTGCTTAAAGTTTAGAAGTTCTTTGGCGCTTTTAACGCAAAGTTTTTGAAGTTTCTTTGGCAGTTTTTAGCGCAAAGGGCACAAAGGATTTTCGCAAAGGAAAGAAGTTAATTTTTTTGAGATTTGCTTTGCAATGAGTTCGCAAAGCTTTATCTATAAATTGTTTATGACTCTTTTATTCCATTTTTCAAGAGACTTTCATTGAAATTTACGAGTAAGCCCAATTTATAATTTCCTAGTTTTAAATAGGTTAAAGTTTGTGCCAAATGGTTAACGGTAAGTGATTCTACAGTTTTTATTTCGATTAAAAACTTGTTCTCTACAAGTAAATCAATTCGGTATCCACAATCAAGCTTCACTTCTTCAAAAACTAATGGTAAAGCTTTCTCTTTTTCTACTAGAAGTCCTCGCTGCGCAATTTTATAAAACAAGCATTCTTTATAAACATTCTCTAATAAACCTGGACCAAGTTTTTTATGAATTTCAATAGCAATTCCAATTATAATATTTGATATTTCGTTTTCTGTCATATTAAAAAACATCAAATTTATAAATATATTCTTATAATTAAATACAATAATTCTAAGTCTAAACTTTTAAAAATATTAGCCCTTATACACAAAGCTTTGCGAACTTATTGCAAAGCAAATCTCAAAAAAAGATAACTTCTTTCCTTTGCGAAAATCCTTTGCGCCCTTTGCGTCAAAAGACCGAACATTAAAATTCTTTATAAAAATTCATTTCGGTTTTCTTACATTTGAAACCATGAAAGGATTAAAGATTGTTTTTTGGATTATTTGGCGCATTTGGTTTTACGTTTTAATGGCGGTTCCAATATTGATTATGCTGCCGTTTTTACTGATTTCTATTATCTCGGAGAGAGGATACCCTTATTTTTTCAAAATGGCCCGCATTTGGGCTAAATTTATCCTTTTCGGGATGGGTTTTTATTACAAAGTAAAACGCGAACAAAAGCTTATCAAGAATAAAAGTTATATGATTGTCGCAAATCATACTTCAATGACGGATATTATGCTGATGCTTGCCATTATAAAAAATCCGTTTGTTTTTGTTGGAAAGAAAGAGCTTGTGAAGATTCCGCTATTTGGATTTTTCTACAAAAGAACTTGTATTTTGGTAGACAGAAATTCTTCCAAAAGTAAAAATGAAGTTTTTAAACGTGCACAAGACCGTTTAAATCAAGGTTTAAGCATTTGTATTTTTCCTGAAGGCGGAGTTCCAGACGATGAATCTATTTTACTGGACGAGTTTAAAGACGGTGCTTTTAGGCTGGCAATTGAACATCAAATTCCTATTGTACCGATTGTTTTTGCCGATAATAAAGAACGCTTCTCATATACTTTTTTAAGCGGAAGTCCAGGGAAAATGAGAGGTAAGATCCTCCCTTTTGTAGAAACAAGCGGTATAACACTGGATCACAGAAAAGAGTTAAGAGATCAGATAAGACAATTGATTTATAACGGTTTACTCGAATTTCAAAAGAAAGATTCCAAAAAGTAATTAAAATAACAAACCCGGCAGGATTTTACACTTGCCGGGTTTTCTTTCGAAATAAAAACCCCCGTTTATATTCAAAAAGCTTATCGATGAATTATTTTCTCTGAGATAAAACGCAATATTTTCTTAATTTTTAATTTGGTTTTTTTTCGTTTTCTACTCCTCAGCACTTCTCTTTTTTCTTTCATGGTTAAATATTTATGGCTTGGTAATAAGGAGTTTGGATAAACTCAAGTTAACTGCATAATATATTAGATCGAAAAAAAGTAAAAAGGTTGTATGAGCTGCTAAATTTTTTTTCAAAAAACAGTAAAAACCCGTTAGAACCATGAGTGAAACTAACGGACTTTTAGTGAATCAACCAACCAAATTTATTATAAAAAAAATGTTGAACTGCGTATTTATGGCCAATACCAATTAAACATTCTGTCTATTTGTATAGATGAAAGAGTTGCAAAAAGGTTGCGTCTTTTTTTAATTTTTTTTCAAATAAAAAACCCGAAAGATTTAAAATCCTCCGAGTTTAGAATGTAAAGTATTGATTTTTAAATACTTTTATAGTTTTTAAGCATCAGCTAATTCTTTCATGTGAGCTTTAATTTTTGCTTCTAATTCATCAGCCAATTCTGGATTGTCTTTAATTAAAGCTTTTACGGCATCACGTCCCTGACCTAATTTAGTGTCTCCGTAGCTAAACCAAGATCCTGCTTTTTTAACGATTTCAAATTCAACTGCTAAATCAAGAATTTCACCTGTTTTAGAAACTCCTTCTCCGTACATAATGTCGAATTCGGCAGTTTTAAACGGTGGTGCCACTTTGTTTTTAACGATTTTAACTTTAGTTCTGTTACCAATCACGTTTTCACCATCTTTAATTTGAGAGGAACGACGGATATCTAAACGTACAGAAGCGTAGAATTTTAATGCGTTACCACCGGTTGTTGTTTCAGGATTTCCGAACATAACACCAATTTTTTCACGCAGCTGGTTGATAAAGAAAACAGTACAATTTGTTTTACTGATTGTCCCTGTTAATTTTCTTAAAGCCTGAGACATTAAACGTGCGTGAAGACCCATTTTAGAATCTCCCATTTCACCTTCGATCTCACTTTTTGGCGTTAAAGCCGCAACAGAGTCAATTACAACAATGTCGATAGCCCCAGAACGGATTAAGTTTTCGGCAATTTCTAAAGCCTGCTCACCATTGTCTGGCTGAGAGATAATTAAGTTTTCGATATCAACGCCTAATTTTTCAGCATAGTTTCTATCAAAAGCATGTTCTGCATCAATAAAAGCTGCTATTCCGCCGGCCTTTTGAGCTTCGGCAATTGCATGCAATGTTAATGTAGTCTTACCAGATGATTCTGGTCCGTATATTTCAATAATTCTTCCTTTTGGATATCCATTTACTCCAAGAGCTAAATCAACGCCAAGAGAACCCGAAGAAATCGTTTCTACCTCTACAATGGCTCTGTCGCCCATTTTCATTACGGTTCCTTTTCCGTAGGTTTTGTCAAGTTTATCAAGCGTTAACTGCAGCGCTTTTAATTTGGCTTCTTTGTCTGAACTCATCTTTTCTTAAATATCTAAAATTGTTATTATCTGCCTTTCAAAAACCAAATAGTGGAATAACTTCCTGAATTTTTATTTGGCGAATTAGAATGTGTAAAAATACTTCTTTTTTTGAAGTTTGATTGCTTCAAATTGTTTCAAATTGTAACAATTTGTATTACAAAAATAATGCCTTCAATTCAGTAGCATCAGAAGGTTTTAATTTTCCAGCCAATACTAAACTTAACTGTTTACGGCGCAAAGCAGCTTCAAAACGTTGTATTTCTAACTCTGTTTCAGGAACAATTGCCGGTACTTCAACAGGTCTTCCGGTATCGTCAACAGCGACAAAAGTATAAATAGCTTCGTTTGCTTTCGTTCTGTTTCCAGATTCGCGGTCTTCTACCCAAACGTCTATAAAAACTTCCATAGAACTTTTGAATGATCTTGAAACTTTTGCCTCTACGGTAACAACGCTTCCAAGGGAAATTGCTCTGTTAAAAGCAACGTGATTTACAGATGCCGTAACTACAATTCGGCGTGAATGTCTGCGGGCTGCAATACTTGCGGCACGATCCATTCGGGCTAATAATTCGCCGCCAAAAAGATTGTTCAAAGGATTTGTTTCACTCGGTAAAACTAAATCAGTTAATATTGTCAGCGATTCTGATGGGTGTTTTGGATTCATTTTTTTAATAATAAAATTTTATTTTATGTCCGCTTTGTGGACGTTTCTTGCCACAGATTTCAAAGATTCTCACAAATTTTTTAATCATTTTAATATGTGAAATCTATGGCTGACTTTTTTGAATAATTGTGGTTGATTAATTCATCCAGTTAACTAACATAACGGCAGGAATTAAATAAATAACAATGGTTCTTGCGCCATCATAATCTTTGGCTAATCGTTGTCCGAAAAGCATCATTAACAAACAGATACATGAAAATATTCCGGCATAAAAACCATAATCACGACCACTGTTTGTTAGTAATTGAATCGAGCCGACAACACTTAAAATTCCGGAAATTAATTCTAAAATTAACAAGTGTAAAAGAGCCAGCGGCACCTGATTTTTTAATGGCGTTTTGGCAAAATGTTCTTTAAGCCAGGCAACATTATCTTTCCAGTAAAAAATTTTTTCATAGCCTGATTGTAAAAAAGTTAAGGCTAAAAATGCTAATATTAAAATAGAGGCAACATTGTTCATTTGAGGACTATTTTTTATGAATTAAACGAGTAAGTTTTATAGATAAATCGGTTAAGATTATTTTCGCATTTCCGTTTCTTTCAATATGATACATTGCATCTGAAAGCTCTTTGAAAATTTCGTGAATATTATTTCCGTTTACAAAAGGGGCAAAATTTTCGAGTTTAAATTTGTCGACTTTTGGCTCAATGTAAACTAAACTTGGCGTTTGATAATTCAGTAATAATGCCTGTCTGAACATTTCGATACAAAACTGAATAAATTTTTTCTGGCTTTCGCGGCCAAGTCCGGCAATTTCTTCACTCCAGGAAATTAAATCCTGAATCGCTGCGGCGTTTCCTTTTGCCCTGAAAGCAGCGCGAACCCAATTTACAAACCATTGCTCAAAAGGATATTCAGTATCATCTTCTTTCAATAAATGCAATGCTTTATTAAAATTTCCCTGCGCCTGATGGGCAATTTTTTTGGCTAAATTCGAATCTATGTTTTCTTTGGAAACCAATGCTTCGGCAATTACTTTTTCGGGAAGTCCGTTAAAGTGAATTACCTGACAACGAGAACGTATGGTTTGAATAATGTCTTCTTCGTTTTCAGAAATCAGAATAAAAATAGTTTTATCTGAAGGTTCTTCGAGCAGTTTCAAAAGTTTATTCGAAGCGGCAACATTCATCTTATCTGCCATCCAGATAATCATGATTTTATAACCGCCTTCGTAGGATTTCAGCGCAAGCGATTTTAAAACTTCCTGAGCATCTTCGACCCTGATTTCTCCCTGTTTGTTTTGAACGCCAAGGAGTTTATACCAGTCAAATAATCCACCGTAAGGCATTTCCTGAATAAAGTTTCGCCAGTCCTGAATAAAGTCTAAACTTTTGGGTTTGGTTTTAACATCTTCTGTAGTAACAGTTGGGTAAATAAAATGCAGATCGGGATGCGAAATATTTTGAAATTTCAAATTACACGAATCATTTCCATTTTCGTTTTCATCTCCTGTATTACTGCACAAAATGTACTGTGCATAAGCAATTGCTGTAGATAATGTACCGCTTCCTTCAGGCCCAATGAATAATTGTGCATGAGGAATTCGCCCGGAAGATGCACTTTTTATCAAGTGACTTTTGATGTAATCCTGACCTAAAATTTGAGAAAATTGCATGAAGCAAAGATAGCAGAAAATGATGTAGTCAAAAATTTTAGATTAAAGATTATTGAGCTGGATTTCATTTATGAGAATATGATTGTTTTTTGCTAAAAATATTGTTCTGTTACCGCTAACTTTTGTTAATAAATTACTTCACGCGAGCAGATATCAAGACTTTTTTGTTAATATTTTTTTGTTCAAAACGATAAACGTATACTTTTTTTGGCTATTTATAGTAAAATTTTAGCGCCTTTTTATAGATAATCTCTTACGTTTCCTGTTTTAACATATTTAACAAAAAGCCCGTTAAAACGCACATTTTCTCGACATAGAGCGGGGTTTTAAGGTTTTTTTAAGGTTTTTTTTTGAAAAAAGAATTCAATAAAGTTGCAATTTAAGTTAATTTCTATATTTTTGTTTGCATCAACAACCAATATAAATAAGAATTTATGAAAGGGAAAATTATTTTATTTAGTGCATTTTTTATCATGACTACTGCAGCTGTTTCTGCGCAGGCAAAAAACGCTCCAAGAAGTATTATTAGTACAACAGCTCTTATTCGTAAATACCATGATCAAAAAGAATTGAGTGGTATGCAAAAAGGAGAACTTTTGGAATTGTATATTGAGCGAATTAAAGTATTAGTAAAAACTCTCCCTTATATTGCGTTGGTTACAAAACCGGGTGTTACTATGGCAGACTTAGGTATTCCAGACGATAGTGAACACAAAAAAGTTTTAGATGCTCAGGCAATTGGAACAACAACTTTCTTAGATACTACAGTTGAGTTTCAAAGAAAAATGATGCCTTACTCAGATAAAGGAAACCTTATCGCGGCAATTTTATTTTACGAAAACACATTAAAATCTTTACATGAGTTCAACGAATTGAACGAGATGTAAGATTAAAAAAAATATTTTAAAACCTTTTTTGAAATGTTTACGTAGATGGATTTAGTTTCTGCGTTATTTTGAAAAAGTAAACAAAACAACTCGTTCTCGATTTATTCTGAATAATATTAGAAAAACCGAGAACAGTTTTTTTCATTTACGCATACCCAAATTATTTAAAGCATACCCAAATTTATTATTAACCTAATACACACCTTTATCATGAAAAAAATTACTCAAATGATCTGCGTTCTTTTGACAGTTACGAGTATGAGTGCTCAACAAGAGAAAGGAATTATGGGCTACACTAACTGGTTAAATAACTGGACTGAATTTAAGCCTAACAAAGTAGAGTATGGAGAAGCAAATCAAATTTTAGCAGGAAACATTTCTGTTAATACTAAATTGCTTAAAAGGAATATCTATGTTTTGCAAGGTAACGTTTACGTTACAAACAATGCGGTTTTAACAATCGAACCTGGAACTTTAATTATTGGTGATTTCGAAACAAAAGGAACATTGGTAGTTACAAAAGGTGCACAACTTGTTGCTGATGGTTTAGAAACTGACCCAATCGTATTTACATCTAACCGCAGCCAGAAAAAAGCTGGAGACTGGGGTGGAGTTGTAATTCTTGGTGATGCGCCAATTAACAAATTCGGTAACGTAGGTTCTTACAATATGGACCTTGATCCAACTTTAACTACTTATGGTGGTGACAATGTTGCTTCAAACTCTGGAATTTTAAGATATGTTAGAATCGAATTTGCAGGTAAAAAAGTGAAAGGAGTTGATACTTTCAACGGTTTAACTATTGCAGGTGTTGGTAACAAAACAATTCTTGAAAACGTTATGGTTAGCTACTCTGGAGGAGATTCATTTGCTTTCTTCGGTGGAGACGTTAACGCTACAAAATTCGTTTCTTATAAATCAATCAACGACGATTACAAATTTACACAAGGTGTACAATGTCGTTTATATAACTCTTTAGCAGTTAGATCTTCTTACTTATCTAGTAACAAAGACGGATCTCGTTGTATGGAGGTAAAATCATTCGAAAAGAAAAGCGAAACAGATTTTACTAAAAAAACTACTTTAGTTGTTGCGACTAACATTACAATGCTTAATGACAGTGAAAACATCAATGCTGACATTCAATCAGGTTTAGTAAAAGAGGCTGTTTACGTAGCTGAAACTGCTTCTCTTGAAATGAAAAGAAGTGTGATCTCTGGATTTAACCCTGCAGTGTTATTAGACAGCAAAACAGAAATCAATGATGCCAACCTTAAAAAAATCAAATTTGAGGAAATGTATTTCAACTTATGTAAAGGAAACATCTTTACTGAATACAACTCAAACAACGAAGATTTAGAGAGCTGGTATGGAAACAGTGTGTTCTTTAATGTTTATTCTCAAAGTGACAATAAAGAGACATTTATTGATATTTTCAACCCTAAAAAGCCAGACTTTAGATTACAATTAGGAAAAATTACAGCTTCAAGCGGCAATAGATAAATAGATTTCGATTTTTATTTCAAAGCGTAAATTTTATTAATAAAGTCCCCAGACACAATTTATGTATCCGTCTTAAAAGGACCAAATAAAGATCAAAACATAATGGCTCTATCTACAAAAAAGTATTTATATATATTCTTTTTGGTTTCTCCTATTTCGTTAAGTCTGTATGCACAAAGTTCAGCAATAGAAAAGCCTACGGTTTCTGCTGTTTCTGACTGCAAATTAGCTTCAATTGAGATAAATCAAAATAACGAATCAGCTGATCAATGCGTCAGCAAATTAGATAATTCTAATCAGTTAATAGTAGGGCTGTCCACCCCCAAGGACAGCCTTACTATGCCGGCTGATACGAAAGATCAATCTTCAGATTGTGAAGAAAACTCATTGATTGGTTCTACTTCAATTCTTGCAAAAGATATTATAGAGAACTACAAATATGATTTTTCTGAAACATTCATTGATATCTTGTTTTTTGAGCGTATAGACTTAGCAAGAACACGTACTATATGATTCAAAAAACTACTTTATCTTTTTTTAAAGTTTTCATTTTATTTAGTATAATTCTGTTTACTAAATCGAATACCTATGCCCAAACACCAGCAATAGTTGGACAACAGCTTCCTTTTGAAAGAATTTGTGCCGGTTTAGAAGTAAATGGAACGCCATTTAATGAATACTTCGCAACATTCAGCTATTTAAATTTTCCGGCAGGAACTACTTTTGAAGTAGAACTTTCAGACGATTTGGGAAGCTTCACAACTCCTACTGCTACAACAAAAATTTCATTTGTAGATGATCCTGTGGCGCAGCAGCAAACAATTAAGTTTGCTATTCCTACGAATTTAAAAGGATCAAATATATACAGTCTTCGTATTAAAAGTAATACGGCGACGCCTACTTACAGCCAGAGGGTTAAGAATTTTCAGGACCAGACTTCGTTTCCGGCTTATTACAGAATCTATGCAGAGAAATTTTTTATCAATAATAATGAATCCTCGGCTACTATTTGTTCAGGCGGAAGTTTAAGTCTTTCTGTTGATAATCCAACTCCTGCAGACACCCCATCTTCTCCTGCCAATTATCCAAATCTAACCTATAAATGGTACAAAGATGATATATTAATTGCAGGACAAAGCGGTACAACGTTAGTAGCAAATGCTCCGGGTGTTTATTATGCCCAAATCAATTATGGCGGTTGTGATGATGATAACTTTAGTTCTAATCGTGTTACGGTAGTATCTTCTGGCGGAGGATCTGCAGTAACGGTTGATTCCAGCTTAGGAAATCCTTTCTGTTTAAATGGTGCAGGAACTATTTTAACAGCAACATCAGGTAACAGTTATGTTTGGAAAAAAGACGGTGTAGTAATCGCTCCAAATACTCGCAGTATTACTGCAAGTGAATCTGGTCTTTATTCTGTTGAGGTTGATTTTGGAGGTTGTAAAGCTACAGGAAGTATCGATTTAAAAATTAATGGTTTCACGGCAAGTATAGATGTTCCGGAAACGTATCAGCTTAAAGAAGGAGAAACATTAAACGTATCAATAACGACTGATGCTACAACTCCTAAATACGAATGGTTTTTAAATAATATTGCAATAAACGGCGCTAGCAGTTCAAGTTATCTGGTAGCCGTAAGAGGTTTATATAGAGTTAAAATATCACAGGAATCAGGTTGTATAGCTTCAAAAGAATTTACATTTAGAGTTACTTCAGAAACAGATGCTGTTACTACTGTAATTCCAAACATTGTTAAACTGAGCGGTGCTTATCCTTACTGGAATATTCCAGATGCGTATAAAACACCATCGACGAAGCTAATAATTTTAAGTTCAAATGGAGAGGTAATGTATGATGATGTCGGCAGCAATTACGATCCGGAACTTAACTCTTTTATAAAAGATTTTAAAAATGTAAATCCAGTTTATTACTATGTCATTCAATCAGACACAGGTGAAAAAAAAGGATCAATAACTGTGATTAAATAATGAAGAAAATTTTACTATTCATAACTTTATTTTACGGTTTTTCTAATGTACTCTATTCTCAGGACAAAGTTGAGAATGGAGTTGTTTCGTTTTCATTACCTATCAGAAATTCATTAAAGTTTAATAGATATTTAATAAACCCTGCATTTAGCTTTGTTCGCGAAACAAACGCTTATGCAAGCTTTTATAACAAAAGACAATGGGTGCAGTTTGACAATGCACCGCAAACTTATTTAGCCAATTATTCTGGCCGATTCAGAGAAAATGAAGCTTTTGCTATTGGTTTGTTTCAACAAAATTACGGTTTGATGACCGTGTTTGGCGGAGTTGTCAATTTCGCTCACAATATCGTTTTGCAGGAAGACAGCAATCTTACTTTTGGTTTAAACGTAGGTGCTTATCAAAGTGGTTTAGACAAAGGAAAAATTATATCTGATGATCCGGATATTTTAAATGGCGACTATCCTTCAAACACAATGCTTACTGTAAATCCGGGGATTAATTACGGAACCGCTTTTCTTGATTTCGGATTATCGGTAAACAATTTAATTCTTTACAATTTTGGTTCAGGCGTTGTAAAAGAAGATCCGGAAAGAGCAATTGAATTGCATGCAATGTACACGGGATACATTGACAGTTATGGTTTTTTTGAGCAAAGTAAATTCTCAGGAATCGTAAAAACAGAAATTAAAAAAGATAAAACAGTTCTTTCAGGACTTGCCATGCTTTCGCTGAAACAAGGAGTTTGGGCACAGGCAGGTTACAATACTTTATACGGAGTTTCTGCAGGTTTAGGGGTTAACATTTCACCTAGCATTGCAATCGAATATAACTACGAAAGAGGAATGGGCAATTTTACAAATATGGGAGGTTCTCATGAATTTGCAATTGCTTATAAATTCAAAAACAGAAATTACTATTACGGAGATGACGAAGAAGGATCATTAATAGACCCTTCGAGAACGACATCTAAACCAGTAATTGCTAAACCAAAAACAAATGCAGCTCCTGTAACAAGAGTAGATGGAGCCGAGAAAGCAAGATTAGCTGCTGAAGCAAAAGCAAAAGCTGATGCCGAAGCAAAACAAGCAAGACTTGCTGCTGCAGAAAAAGTTAAGGCTGATGCCGATGCTGCAGCAAAAGCAAAATTAGACGCAGACAATAAAGCTAAAGCAGATGCAGAAGCTCTTAAGATAAAATTAGCCGCCGATGCTAAAGCTAAGGCAGATGCCGCAGCTGCAGCAAGAGCGCAGACAGCAACAGCAAACAGAGCCGTTGCAGCAGAACAAAAAACAGCCGCACAATTAGCTGCAGATAAAGCAAGAGCTGATGCTGAGGCAAGAAGAATAAAATTAGCAGCAGATAATAAAGCTAGAGTAGATGCTGCTGCTGCTGCGAGAGCACAAGCACAAGCAAGCAAACCATCTGCAACAGCTGCACAAAAAACAGCCGCACAATTAGCAGCAGACAAATCAAAAGCTGATGCTGAAGCATTAAAAATAAAACTTGCTGCTGATGCAAAAGCTAAGGCAGATGCAGAAGCTAAAGCGAAACAAACTGCTGCAGCAACACCGCCAGCTCCAGCACAGGCTCCGCAAAAAACACAAGCACAATTAACTGCTGAAAAAGCAAAAGCGGATGCAGAAGCACTTAAAATAAAACTTGCTGCAGACGCAAAAGCTAAAGCAGACGCCGCAGAAGCAAAACGTAAAGCCGATGCTAAAGCAAAAGCTGAAGAAGCAGATTTACAATCAATTCTGGCTGCAGATGCAAAAGCAAAAGCTGACTCTGATGCACTTCAGGCTAGATTAGCTGCAGAAGCTAAAGCAAAAGCCGCTTCTGAAGCAAAAACAAAAGCTTCGATTGATGCTGCAAACAGAGCAAAAGCCGCCGCTGCCGCAAAAGCAAAAGCCGCTGAAGAAGCAGCTCTAAAAGAAAAATTAGCAGCTGATGCAAAAGCAAAAGCAGATGCAGAAGCCAGACAAGCAATTATAGCTGCAGAAGCAAAAGCAAAAGCAGATGCAGAAGCATTAAAAATAAAATTAGCAGCAGATGCAAAAGCGAAAGCCGATGCTGAGGCTCAGGCAAAATTAGATGCGGAAGCAAAAGCGAAAGCTGATGCAGAAGCACTTCAGGCAAAATTAGCAGCCGATGCAAAAGCAAAAGCCGATGCTGAAGCTCAGGCAAAACTTGATGCAGAAGCAAAAGCGAAAGCAGATGCGGAAGCATTACAAGCAAAATTAGTAGCAGATGCTAAAGCAAAAGCAGATGCAGAAGCATTAAAAGCGAAACTTGCAGCAGACGCAAAAGCAAAAGCAGATGCAGAAGCTCTACAAGCAAAACAAGCTGCAGATGCGAAAGCGAAAGCAGATGAAGAAGCACGTCAGGCTAAATTAGCAGCCGATGCTAAAGCGAAAGCTGATGCAGAAGCATTACAAGCGAAATTAGCTGCAGATGCAAAAGCTAAGGCTGATGCTGAAGCAGAAAAAACAAGATTAGCTGCAGAAGCGAAAGCAAAAGCAGATATGGAAGCTTTACAAGCTAAATTAATTGCTGATGCAAGAGTTAAGGCCGATGCAGAAGCAACTGCAAAAGCTAAAGCGGAAGCAGAAGAAAAACAATTAAGAGAAGCAGAAGAAGCACGTCAGGCTAAATTAGCAGCAGACGCAAAAGCTAAGGCAGATGCAGAAGCATTACAAGCTAAACTGGCTGCAGACGCAAAAGCAAAAGCCGATGCAGAAGCATTACAAGCTAAGTTAGCAGCAGACGCAAAAGCAAAAGCTGATGCAGAAGCACTACAAGCTAAGTTAGCAGCCGATGCAAAAGCAAAAGCTGATGCAGAAGCACTACAAGCTAAGTTAGCAGCCGATGCAAAAGCAAAAGCAGACGCAGAAGCACTACAAGCTAAGTTAGCTGCAGACGCAAAAGCAAAAGCCGACGCTGAAGCATTACAAGCTAAACTTGCAGCGGATGCAAAAGCAAAAGCTGATGCAGAAGCATTACAGGCTAAATTAGCAGCAGACGCGAAAGCAAAAGCCGATGCAGAAGCATTACAAGCGAAATTAGCAGCTGACGCAAAAGCAAAAGCTGATGCAGAAGCACTACAAGCTAAGTTAGCAGCCGATGCAAAAGCAAAAGCTGATGCAGAAGCATTACAAGCAAAATTAGCAGCCGACGCAAAAGCTAAGACAGATGCTGAAGCATTACAAGCTAAGTTAGCAGCCGACGCAAAAGCAAAAGCCGATGCAGAAGCATTACAAGCTAAACTGGCTGCAGACGCAAAAGCAAAAGCCGATGCAGAAGCATTACAAGCTAAACTGGCTGCAGACGCAAAAGCAAAAGCCGATGCAGAAGCATTGCAAGCGAAATTAGCAGCAGACGCAAAAGCAAAAGCTGACGCTGAAGCTCTTAAAGTAAAATTAGCAGCTGATGCAAAAGCAAAAGCGGATGCTGAAGCTTTAGAAAAACAAAAAGCTGACGAAGAAACAAGAAAATTAAAAGAAGAAGAAGAGCGTCAGGCAAGATTAGCTGCGGAGAAAGCAAAAGCTGATGCAGAAGCAGCAGCGGCCAGAGCAGCAGCTGCAGCAAAAGATGAAACAGCAAAAGCAATTGAAAGCTTAACTCAGTCAATTGAAAGTTCAGGTAAAACACAAAATGATTTATTAGATCAGTTTAAATCAACAGTTGCTAATAAACAAAAAGACCTGAATGATTTAAAAGAGGAGAATGACTTAAGTGAAAAAGGTATTTACAAAGAACCAAAACCTTTCAAAAGTGTAGCTGCAGAAAACAGTCAGATAGAAGCTTTAAAATCACAGCTTGCTGATGCAAGTAGAGTTCAAAAAGATGAGATTGCGAAGCTGACGAATTTATATAACGAAAGACTTAAAAAAGTTCCAAATAAAAATGATGCTTTAAACAAAGCTTATCTTGAGAAGATAAACGAATTGAAAGCAGCACAGTTAAAAATGGAACTTGAAGGCGCAGCATTATTAGCCGATTTAGAGCGTATTAAAGCTGAAACTGAAATTGAGAAAAAACGTAGAATTAAGCGTGCGGCATACGAAAATGATCAGGGAAGATATGCTCAGGATGTAGCTGCTCTTAAACGTATTAAGGAAACAACGAAAGTAAGCAGTACACCGCTCACAGCAGCTGATTTTGATTTTGGTGAAGATCAGTCAAACATGCAGATTATTAAGAATATTAAAAATTCTGAAAGTGGTTATTACATGATTCTTGCGGTACACAGCAGTGTTGAAAAACGAGATGAGTTCTTAACAAAAGCTGTTGCATCAGGGCTTTCAAATATTAATTTCTTTTACAATATAACAACAAGTAAATATTATATCTATTACGAGAAATTCGATGGTCTGCAAGAAGCAACTAAGGCATTAGAAGCTAAAGGCAAATCACCATACAACGGGAAAATGGCTATCGTAAAAGTCGAGAATTAATAATAGGATATATAGACGGCGGCTTCTTCGAAAGAAGAAGGAAAGTAAAAACATAAATTTAAATTAAGATTGAATGTTGTTCTTTGAATGCCCCTTCAAAGAACAACAGTTAAACTGAAACCATAGTAACATGAAGAAACCTACTACTTTAAAATTAGTTTTAACTGTATTATTTTTTATACAGAGTTTTATTATGTTCTCTCAAAAGGATTTCACCTCTCGCTTTGACCAGAGTTTAAAAGGTGATATGCTCTTGATAGGTAATAATATTTTGAATAGAGATAACAATAAGAATGGTGAGCGGCCGAACAATGCGTTCAATGCGACGAACCAGAACAATAACGACCTTACTATGCAATATATTGATATTGATAGTGACAATACTACGTTTAGTTCGAGTTCGGCAAATTTAACTGTTCCGCAATCTAGTAGAGAATGTTATAAAATAGTATATGCAGGTCTTTATTGGGCTGGTATTTACAGTAAAGGTACTGTTGACAATGGTACTGTAAATCGTGCTAATCTTGGTTCAATTAAGATTAAACTTCCAAATCAAACAGCTTATACGAATATTTCAGGATCATTAATTTATGATTACTATCCAACGACGTCAAATGGTGATCAGATGCCTTATGCATACTATTATGATCTAACAACGATGGTACAAGGATTAGCAAATCCTGAAGGAACGTATACAGTTGCTAATATTATTTCTGGAAGAGGTGGAATCAATGGAGGTTTTTCTGCAGGTTGGAATTTATTTGTGGTTTATGAAGATCCAAAATCATCTGCAAAATATATCACTTCTTTCGATGGTCTTCGTTGGATACAAGCATCTAGTGGACCAGTAACTTATGACTTAACAGGTTTTAAAACAATTCCAACAGGAGTTGTAAAAGCAAAACTGGCTTTTGCTGCTTTAGAGGGAGACGTTAACCTTACAGGGGATAAATACTCTATCAATAATACTGATATTTTTACTACTGAACGTAATGTAAATAACTTCTTTAATAGTACGTTTAATGACGTTAATGGTCCTTATACAGATCGAACACCGAGTAGTGGTAATACGCTGGGATTTGAAGCCGGGATTATAAATCTTAATAATGCCGCAAATGCAATTATAAAAAACAACGATACTTCGGCACAATTAAAACTTAGTACGGGGGGAGATGGTTATGGACTCTTCTTCAATGCTTTTAACGTCGAGATTATTGAGCCAAAAATTGTTTTAACTAAAATTGTAAAAAATAATTTAGGAGCAAATATTGGTGGGCAAAATGTTACTTTAGGCCAGCAGTTAAATTATGAAATAGGATTTAAAAATACGGGTAATGATAATGCTACTGAGTTTACGATTAGAGATCAGTTGCCTATTAATATTATTTTTAATTATCCTGCAGATATTGTTTCGTTACCAACAGGTGTAACGGTACAAAGTTATAATGCAGCGACGAGAAATATCGTTTTTACAGTAAACAGTAACATTGTTAAAGTTGGTGATCCAGAAAAGATTATCAGTTTTAAAGTTAGAGTTGTTCCTGATTGTCAAAGTTTAAGTGAGGCTTGTTCTAATAGTATTGACAACTCTGCTTATGCTACATACAAAGGACAACAAAATACATCGTTTACAATTTCTGATGACCCAAGTGTTAACACCAATACGGGATGTATTTTAGTTCCAAAAGCGACAAACTTTTTAGTTGGAGTTGATGGTTGTAAATACACCACGAATGTTACGCTTTGTGGAGCAAATATTAATTTAACAGCTGCTAACGGTTATACAGATTATACTTGGTATAGCGATGAAGCAAGAACTATTGAAATAGGAAAAGGACAAGTATTTAATGTAAAAGATCCTGGAACTTATTATGTTTACAATCTTGCTGCTGCACCTTGTAGATCAATCTATCAGTCATTTGTTGTAACAAGATTTGGAACAACAGTAGAAAATCCGGTAATACCATTTGCAGATCAGGTAGTAACTTGTGCTAATGATGGAAAAAAATTACCAAATATTTTCTTGTGTGGTTCAAATGCTGTCAGACAAATTACTACAAGTATTTCTGATGCAACAAGTATTGTTTGGGAAAAGTTAGATACAGCAAGCTGTCCAGCAGTTACAAACCAGAATTGTGCGAACCAAAATGAGGCCTGTGCTTGGACTAGTGTAGGCTCAGGACCAAATTACACAGCAAATCAGGCAGGACAATTTCGAGTAACATTAAATTATGCGGGAGGATGTTTCAACCGTTTCTACTTTAATGTTTATACGAATTTGTTAACTCCAACAGAAACTCATAAAGATATTATTTGTGGTGTTCCGGGAAGTATTACAATTGGTGGAGTACCTGCAGGATACGAATATGCTATAAGAACGGACCCTAGTGGTGCAGTTGGAGCATACCAAACAAGTAATACTTTCAATATTACAACTCCAAACTCTTATACTGTTTATATCAGACAAATTGGTGTTGCTACTAATCCATGTATTTTTACTGTTCCAGGTATTCTTATTAGAAGCAGAGACTTACAGATTACTACAGCGGTTACACAGCCAACTTGTTATGGAGATAAAGGAAGTATAAAAGTTGGTGCTCTTAATATAGATCCACAATATTATTATTACTTATATAATAATGCTACTAATGCACTTGTAAACAGTGTTGGACCAATTGCAGCTTCAGATTATACTTTTGCTAATTTAAATCCAGGAACTACTTATAGAGTAAGAGTTACAAATGCGCCAATTGGTGGTACACCAGCGCCAACTTGTAATGTGTCAAGTGTTATTGCTATAAATAACATTGCAGCTCCTTTAGTGGCTACTGCAGCTTTGACAACTCCTCTTACCGCTTGTAGCGATGGTAAAATTACATTATCAGGTTCTGGAGGTACAGCACCGTATTTCTTCTTTGTAAATGGATCGACTACTTTCCTTACGTCAAACGAAATTACTTTTACAACAGCTGGAACATATAATATTCGTTTAGTTGATTCTAATAACTGTGAGGCAACAACATCAATTACAGTTACAGGAAATCCTAAGCCAGTTTACAATATAACAAATACAGAAATTAACTGTAACGGCGGTACTGCGCAAATCAATATTAATGTTACAAACGCAAACGGATATACTTTACAATACAGTATTGATAATGGTGCGACATTTAGCAGTACTCCTGTTTTCTCTAATTTAACAGGCGGAACTTACAATGTTGTAGTTAGATATACTTTATCTGGAACTACATGTACTGATCCTGCAACTACTATAACAATTACAGCTCCTGCAAATGCATTAAGTGCTTCTGCAGGTGTTTCTGAATTAGCAGGTTGCGACCCATCAGGTAATGGTTTTGGTAAAGTACGTATTACAAACCCTCAAGGTGGAACTCCTCCTTATACATATAGCTTTAACGGAGGTACAACTTACGGTACTTCAAATGAAGCTTACGTAGCTCCGGGAACTTATACATTATATGTTAGAGATTCAAAAGGCTGTACATTCCCAATGCCTGGTGTAGTTTTAGATCCAAAACCGGCTGATCCTACAATTTCAGTTGGTGCTCCAGTATTTAACTGTAACGGAACTGCAACTAGTACTGTAACAGTAACAAATGGAGGTGGAGCAAATTATAGCTATGAATATTATTTAGATAATGTTTTAAACACAAATACTCCTTCAAATGTTTTTGTAAACGTTCCATCAGGATCTCATACGGTAAGTGTAAAATACAAATTAGTTTCAGTACCAACTTATAGTAATTTATTAATTGAAAATTTTGGGTCTGGAGGAACCACAACAACTCCTGGTATTGCAGCAGCTTATTGTTTCAATGATCAAAGAGTAAACCCGCCATATACATGTTCTTTAAATGGTGTGCCAAGACGCTCTGTTGAAGACAATATGTATTCAGTTACAAGTTTCTTTTGGAGATCTGATACAGCTTGGTATCCTTTTAAAGATCATACAACAAATGGAGCTGATGCAAACGGAAGATATTTATTGGTAAATATTGGTGATGCCGCAGGTGCAGATGGAGTTTTATATAGTAAGCCAATTATAGATGTAATACCAAACCAACCCGTAATGGTTGATTTGTATGTAGGTAATTTATTAAATGTTGGACAGGCTGGTGATCCGCCAAATATAAAAATTGAGTTAGTTGATGGTTCTGGCAATGTTGTGGCTTCAGATTTTACGGGTGAAATAGCAAAAGCAATAAATGATCCTAACAGAACGAAATGGGTTCCTATTAGTATTTCTATGAACCCAGGCAATAATACCAATCTTACGTTTAAAATACGTTCTACATATATTACTTATGGAGGTAATGATATTGTAATTGATGATATCTGGGTACGTCAAATTCCAAAATCATGTATTACTCAAAAAGATTTCCCTATTGTTGTCGACAGTAATAAAGCATTTACTGCTTCTATAACTGGAGTTAAAAATGTTACTTGTAACGGAGGAAATAACGGAGAAATTACATTAGCAGCAGAAAACTTTAATCTTCCATACGGATTCGATTATTCTATGAATAATGGAACTACTTGGGTAAACTCTAAAGTATCTCCTGTAACAGTAACAGGTTTAACAAGCCAAACCTATTCAATTCGAGTTCGTTTCAATAATAGTGCATCGACTTGTACCTTCCCGTTCTCTCAACCTATTACTGCACCAGCAGCATTGGCGGTTACGGCTCAGGTTACGGCTCAGCCAACTTGTACAACAGGTGCTTCAATTACTGCAACGGTAACTGGAGGAACACCGGCTTACCAATATGAATTAAGAAGAAATAACGGAACTACTGTAGTGGTTCCTTTCCAAACTTCGAATATATTTACAAATGTTCCTTCAGGAACATATAGAATAGTGGTTAGAGATGCAAACGCTTGTACTTCTCCAGCTTCAGCTACTGTAAATATTAATAATCCAACAGCTCCAACAGCTTCATTAGCTGCAAGTTCAGATTTATGTTATGATTCTACTAATCAGGCAACACTTGTAGTAACAGCTACAGGAACAGGAACTTTAACATATAGTTTAGACGGTGGGGCTGCACAAACTTCAAATACATTTACGAATGTAGGTCCTGGTGCCCATAATGTTGTTGTAACTGACAGTAATAACTGTACAGCTACAGTTAGCAACATTGTAATTGCACCAGAATTAGAAGGAACTGCAACAATCTCTAAAACTTTAGATTGTACTACATCTCCAAATGCTACTATCACAGTTTCTATTAACGGAGGAACAAGTGCATTTACATACAGAGTTAGAATAGGTTCAGGAACTTTGAGTGGTAGTAATAATGTAACAGGTAATTCATTTGTTTATACAGCAACGACTGCAAATACTTATACTTTCCAAATTACAGACTCAAAAGGTTGTGTTACTACAACTAGTGCAGTTGTAAATCCAATTTCAAACCCAACAGTTACAGCTACGAAAGTAAATGCAACATGTAACGGAGCTTCAACAGGTTCTATTCAATTAGTTGGAGCAGGAGGTTCTGGAGGTTATACTTACAGCTTCAACGGAAGTGCCACATTTATTGCTCAATCAGATTACACAGGATTAGCTGCAGGAACTTATACATTCCAGGTAATGGATAGTAAAGGTTGTAAATCTGCGGTAGGAAATATTACTATTACACAGCCAACAACATTAACAGCTACTGCAAGTGCAACAGCATTTTCATGTAATGCTTCAAATGTGAAACAAGCGGCTACTGTAACAATTGCTGTTCCAACAACTGGTACAGCTCCTTATCAATATAGTTTTGACGGAGGAACAACTTTTACAAGCACACGTACATTATCTGTTACAGATAATGGAATAAACCAAACTATTTCTTATGTAGTTAGTGATGCTCAAGGTTGTAAAACTCCAGTTCAGACAGTTACAATTAACAGATTAAACCCTCCAACAGATTTAGCATTTAGTAACGCTGCAGTTACTTGTACAGCAACTACAACAACAGTTACTGCTACTGCAACAAATGGAGTAGGTACTTTAACTTATGCAATTACATCACCAGCAGCATCTGTAGCAACAAATACTACAGGAGTATTTGCTGGATTAGCAGCGGGAACTTATAACTTTAAAGTTACTGATGCTAACGGATGTTATTATGAAGAGCCATATATTATCAATGCTGTAAGTCCAATTTCAGTTTCTGGTAACAAAACCAGTGATGCTCTTTGTAAAGGAGGCGCAACAGGTTCAGGAACTTTTACAGTTTCTGGTAATGCAACAGTTGGTGCTTATACTTATACAGTAACACCTCCTGCGGCAGCTGCCTCTATAACAAAATCAGGAAATACGTTAACATTAGCAAACGTTGCTGCAGGAACATATTCTGTACAAGTAAGAGATAATGCAACAGGTTGTACAAATACAGCAAGTATTATTATTACTGAGCCTGCAAATGCATTAACATTTACAGCAACATCTACTAATGTAAATTGTAATAATGATAATTCACAAATTACAGTTACTGCCGCAGGTGGTACACCGAATTATACTTACGCTTTCGCGAAAAGCCCATCAACAGTACCATCATCGACTTATGGCAATAGTGCTACCTTAACGGTAGATACTAATTCTGGGGCTGATTTAGTTTGGGATGTTTATGTGAAAGATGCAAATGGCTGTACAACAAAAAATACAGTTACTATTGCTACAGATAATTTACCAAGCGTAACTGCAACAAATAACAACCAATGTACTGGTTCAGGTAATTCATTTACAATTACTGCAACAGGAACAGGATTGAATCCGTTGACATATAGTATTGACGGAACTTCTTTCCAAACGTCAAATATTTTTAGCGTACCTGCAGGAACTTATACAGTAACTGTAAAAGATAGAAACGGATGTACAGCTACAACACCTGCTGCATTAGTTATTTATCCACAGTTAACAGCTGTAGGTTCTGTTACAAAAGAATTAGATTGTACAGTTACTCCAAACGCAACAATTACAGTTACAATTGGCGGAGGAAGAACTCCATTTACATATACAGTTAGAAAAGGTTCAGGTACTCCAAGTGCACCAAGTGCTTCTATTGCCGGACCAACATTTACTTATTCAGTTACTCCTGGAAATGCTGATACTTATACATTTGTAATCACAGATGCTAATGGATGTCAGGCCACAGCAGTAACTACAGTAGACCCAATTTCAAACCCAATAGTTACAGCTGCTCAGACAAACTCAAGCTGTAATGGTGCTGCCGATGGTTCAGTTACTTTAACAGGTGCTGGAGGATCAGGTAATTTTACATATAGTAATAACGCAACAACAGGATTTACTACTAATCCGGTATTTAATGGATTAGCTGCAGGTTCTTACACTTTCTATGTAAAAGACAGTAAAGGTTGTACAGGATCAGTAGCGGTTACAATTACGCAGCCAAGTACTTTAGCAGCAACAGTTGCCGTTGTAGGATTTACATGTAACACTTCAAATGCGAAAGTAGCAGGAACTGTTACTATCAATGTAACTGCAGGAACAGGAACTGCTCCTTATGAATACAGCTTCAACGGAAGCGGATACAGCTCAAATAATGTATTAACTTTAAATGATAACGGAGCTGATCAGCCATATACTTACTCAGTAAGAGATGCAAAAGGCTGTCCGGTAACAGGTTCAGGAACTTTATTGAGACTAAACCCACCAACAGATTTAACTTTTGCTTCTCCAGCGGTTACTTGTACAGCTACAAGTACGACTGTTACTTTAACAGCAGTAAATGGAGTAGGAACTTTACAATACGAAACAATTGCTCCATCAACAGTAATTAGAGCAAAACAAGCATCAAATGCATTCACAAATCTTGCACCTGGATCTTATACTTTCAGAGTTACAGATGCAAATGGATGTTATTATACAGAGCCTTACATTGTAAATCCAGTTACTCCAATTGCAATCACTGGAAATAAAACAAGTGATGTTTTATGTAGAGGAGGTTCAACAGGATCTGGAACTTATACAGTTTCTGGTAATGCTGTAGTAGGTGCTTATACATTTACTTTAACAGCAGGGACTTTAGGATCAGGAACATTAACTAAATCAGGAGATACATTAACGTTATCAAATGTTGCGGCGGGTACTTATACTGTTCAGGTAACAGATACCGCAACAGGATGTACTAATTCTGCAAGTATTGTTATTGGCCAGCCAGCGGCTGCTTTAGCAATTACTACTGCAGTTGCTACAAACGTAAATTGTAATAATGATAATTCACAAATTACAGTTACGGCAACAGGTGGTACACCAAATTATACATACGCTTTCGCGAAAAGCCCATCAACAGTGCCATCATCGACTTATGGCGCTAGTGCTACTTTAACTGTAGATACTAATTCTGGAGCTGATTTAGTTTGGGATGTTTACGTAAAAGACGCAAATGGCTGTATTGCTAAATCAACAGCTACAGTTATTTTGGATGGAATGCCAGCCATTACTAACGTAACGGTTAACAACCAATGTACAGCTTCTGGAAGCGGATTCACTATTACAGCGACTGCTACAGGTTTAGCTCCATTGACATATAGTATTGATGGAACTTCTTTCCAAACTTCAAATACATTTACAGTTGCTGCGGGAACTTACACGGTAAGTGTAAAAGATGTAAATGGCTGTGTTGCTTCAGCTCCGGCTGCGACAGTGGTTTACCCGCAATTAACAGCTGCAGGTACAGTTACAAAAGAACTAGATTGTACAGCTACTCCAAATGCAACAATTACAGTTACAATTGGCGGAGGTAGATCTACATATACTTATACAGTACAAAAAGGTGCTGGTACTCCAAGTGCAGCAAGCGCACCTATTACCGGACCAACATTTACTTATACAGTAACACCTGCAAATGCAGATACGTATACATTTGTAATTACAGATTCTAACAGCTGTACAAGAACTGCAGTTGTTACAGTTGCTCCAATTGCAAATCCAACAGTTACGGCTGTTCAAACAAATGCAAGCTGTAATGGCGCTGCAGATGGTTCAGTTACTTTAACAGGTGCTGGAGGATCAGGTAGTTTCACATACAGTAATAATCCAACAACAGGATTTACAACTAATCCGGTATTTACAGGATTGGCTGCTGGTACTTATACTTTCTATGTAAAAGACAGTAAAAACTGTTCTGGATCTGTAGCAGTTACAATTACCCAGCCTATAACATTAGCAGCAACAGTTGCAATAGTTCCATTTACATGTAACACTTCAAATGCTAAAGTTGCAGGAACAGTTACTATCAATGTTACTGCAGGAACAGGAACTGCTCCTTATGAATATAGCTTCAACGGAAGCGGGTACAGCTCAAATAATGTATTAACATTAAATGATAATGGAGCTAATCAAGCTTATACTTACTCAGTAAGAGATGCAAAAGGTTGTCCGGTAACAGGTAATGGAACTTTATTAAGACTAAACCCTCCAACAGATTTAACTTTTGCTTCGCCAGCTGTTACTTGTACAGCTACGACAACTACTGTTACTTTAACAGCAGTAAATGGAGTTGGAGCTTTACAATATGAAACTATTGCTCCATCAACAGTAATCATTCCTAAACAAACATCTAATGCATTCGCAAGTCTTGCACCTGGATCTTATACTTTCAGAGTTACAGATGCAAACGGATGTTATTATACAGAACCTTACATTGTAAATCCGGTTACTCCAATTGCAATTACAGGAAATAAAACAAGTGATGTTTTATGTAGAGGAGGAAACACAGGATCTGGAGTTTATACAGTTTCAGGAAATGCTGTAGTTGGTGCTTATACATTTACTGTAACTCCAGTTGGAGCATCAGTTACACAATCAGGAAACACATTAATACTATCAAATGCTACGGCTGGTACTTATACTGTCCAGGTAACAGATACAGCAACAGGATGTACTAATTCTACAAGTATTGTTATTGGAGAGCCGGCGGCTGCTTTGGCAATTACTACAGCAGTAGGAACTAATGTTAATTGTAACAACGATAATTCACAAATTACGGTTACTGCTACAGGCGGTACTCCAAATTATACATACGCTTTCGCGAAAAGCCCATCAACAGTTCCAACATCAACTTACGGAAATAGCGCTGTTTTAACAGTAGATACTAATTCTGGAGCTGATTTAGTTTGGGATGTTTACGTAAAAGATGCAAATGGCTGTATTGCTAAATCAACGGCTACAGTTATTTTGGATGCAATGCCAGCAATAACAAACGTAACGGTTAACAACCAATGTACAGCTTCTGGAAGCGGATTCACTATTACAGCGACTGCTACAGGTTTAGCTCCATTAACTTATGGAATTGCCGGTCCAACTGGAGCGTTCCAAACAAGTAATACTTTCTCAGTAGCTGCAGGAACTTATACAGTTTATGTAAAAGATAAAAATGGCTGTATTGCTGCGGCTCCGGCTGCAACAGTGGTTTACCCACAATTAACAGCTGTTGGTACAGTTACAAAAACATTAGATTGTACAGCTACTCCAAACGCAACAATTACAGTTACAATTGGCGGCGGTAGATCTACCTATACTTATACAGTACAAAAAGGTGCAGGTGCACCAAGTGCGGCAAGTGCGCCTATTTCAGGGCCAACATTTACTTACACAGTAACACCTGCAAATGCAGATACTTATACATTTGTAATTACAGATTCTAACAGTTGCACAAGAACTGCAGTTGTTACAGTTGCACCAATTACAAACCCTACAGTTACGGCTGTTCAGGTAAATGCAAGCTGTAATGGAAGTTCAAACGGTTCAGTTACTTTAACAGGTGCTGGAGGATCAGGCGGATTTACATATAGCAACAATGTTGCAGGGCCATTTGCTGCAAATCCGGTATTTACAGGATTAGCTGCAGGTTCTTATACTTTCTACGTAAAAGACAGTAAAAACTGTACAGGATCAGTAGCAGTTACAATTACACAGCCTTTAACATTAGTAGCTACAGTTACTGAAGTTCCATTCTCATGTAACACTTCAAATACTAAAGTTGCAGGAACAGTTACTATTAATGTTACTGCAGGAACAGGAACTGCTCCTTACGAATACAGCTTCAACGGAAGTGGATACAGCTCAAATAATGTTTTAACATTAAATGATAATGGAACTAACCAAGCTTATACTTACTCAGTAAGAGATGCAAAAGGATGTCCGGTAACAGGTAATGGAACATTATTGAGATTAAACTCTCCAACAGACTTAACATTCGCTGCTCCGGCAGTTACTTGTACAGCTACAACAACTACTGTTACTTTAACAGCAACAAATGGTGTTGGAACTTTACAATACGAAACAATTGCACCATCTCCGGTTATCATTCCTAAACAAACATCTAATGCTTTTGCAAATCTTGCACCAGGTACTTATATGTTTAAAGTTACAGATGCTAACGGATGTTATTATACAGAATCATATACAGTTAATCCGGTAACTCCAATTACTGTTACACTTAGTAAACTAAGTGATGTATTATGTAATGGAGGAAATACAGGATCTATAAGATTAAATGTTGCAGGTTTCGGTTCTACATATTCTTATACAGTTAATGGAGGTACAGCAGTAACAGGAGTTAATACTGGAACAGCAACTTTACCAAATTTAACGGCAGGTTCTTATGCGATCGTTGTTACAGATGAAGTAACAGGTTGTACTGCTCCTGCTTCGATTACAATTAATCAACCGGCTGCTGCTTTATCTGCAACTTATGCTGCGGTAAATGCTAACTGTTTCGTTAGTACTTCAGCAGTTACAGTTACTGCAACTGGAGGAACGCCTATATACAGATATTCATTTGTTCAGGATGGTGCTGCGGTAGGAGCTTATTCAAACAATAACAAAGCAAACTTGGACCCAGCTGTAAACTTAAACTGGGACGTTCATGTTATAGATGCAAACGGATGTACATTTAAATTAGATATTACTATCGCTAAAGATGTTGTTCCAACTGTTACAGCTTCTGCAGCGGGTCAATGTTTTGGTGTAGGAAGCTATACTATTACAGCAACTCCTGGAGCTGGATTAGTAGCACCATTGAGCTACAGTATTAATGGAGGAGCTTCATATCAGGCAGGTAACACATTTGTTGTTAATGCTCCTGGAAGTTATACTATCAAAATTAAAGATGGTAACGGATGTACAGCAGATAGTAATGTTGTTTTAGTAAATAATGCATTAACATTAAATGCTGCATTAGACAAAGATATTACATGTTCAGTTCCTACTGATGCACAAATTACTTTGACACCAATAGGTGGAAGTGGACCATTCACTTACACAGCTTCTCCTAACACGGGAACATTTGCTGGAAACGTATTTACGACAAACACAGCGGGATCATATACTTTCACAGTAACTGACTCAAGAAGTTGTACAGCTACATCTTCTGCGGTTATCGTTACGACCCCAGTTAATCCAGATATTACTGGAGTTTCACAAACTCAAAGCATAAACTGTAATGGTGATGCTACTGCAGCAATCGCTATTACAATCGATAATACACAAGGACAAGCTCCATTTGTATATACTGTTTTAAACACAACTACGGGTGTTAATTATGGTTCACAAACTTCAGGCTTAGCTGCAGGTAATTATGTAATTACTGTAACTGACGCAAAAGGTTGTACAGATACGGACAATATTAACATTACACAGCCAACACCAATAGTAGTAATCAGAACTGTTACTCCAATTACATGTGGTGCATTAGGTGTTTCTTTAGGATCTATTACAATTAATTCTGTTTCTGGTGGAACTCCGAATTATACGTACCATGTAACAGGAGTAAACGGATATAACAAACAAATTACAGGTCAAACAGGAGCTACAGCAGTATTTGAAGTTGTTGACTTTGGTTTATACCAAATTATTATTACAGATGCGAATGGCTGTACTAATATCGAGCAAAATATACTCGTTGCTTCTCCGCCAAAAGATTTAGATATTACTGTAACAGCACCACCAGCTGATTGTTCTTCATTGGGTTCAGCAGTTGTAGCTATTGGTGCTGATCCTATGGGTACTATTACAGGTAATGGTCCATTTCACTTTGCTGTTTATACAGGTCCGGGAATGACTTATACTTCTCCAACTACTTTACCATGGTATGATGAAGACGTTTTAGGGGTTCCTGCAGGAACAAACCCAGGAAGTAAAAAAACAACTATACCAAATTTATTACCAGGTGTTAAATATACTTTTATTGTACATGATGCAGGAACAGGTTGTTACTATTATGAAACATCTGAATTCGCTATTCCTACTAGCTCTACTTTAACTGTAACTGGATTAACAACTAACAATGTTACATGTAAAGGAAGTAATAATGGAAATGTTTCATTGACTATACATAGTACATATCCAGCAGCAACACCTATTAGTTATGAGATATTTAATTCTTTCACTATGGTTACTACTGGTGTTACAGGAGCAGGTACAGTACCTGCTAATGGAATACTTACACTTAGCAATATTGGAGCTTTAGGTTTTGGAAATTACGTAGTGGTAATTAAAGAAACTGCAGGTGGAACTAATGCAGGCTGTAGTGTTGCTAGTGATACATTTAACATTACCGAATCAGCTATTGATTTATCACTTACAGCTTCAGTTACTAAAAAGGCAAATTGTAATCCAAACTCTGGTATAATTACAGCTATTGCAAAAGACGGAACAGGTCCATATACGTATCAATTATTATTGTCTACAGATCCTGCACCAACAGCAGTGACTGCGGGATGGGCTGTTGCAAATTCATTTAACAGAAACGCTGGAAGTTATACTGCATATGTAAAAGACGCGTATGGCTGTATTAAATTTGCGAATGTTATATTAAATAAAGATGCTGATCCAACAATCACAGCACCAGCTGAAATTTGTTATGACGGTAATCCATTCACATTTGCAATTTCCGGAACTGTTGATTCAGCTGTTGGTGGTGCTACTTACAGCGTAGACGGAAGTGCTTTCCAAACAAGTCCAAACTTTACATTTAATGCTCCTGGTACTTATACTCTTGTAATTAAAGATGGTAATGGTTGTACAGCAACTACAACTTATGAGGTTAAACCACAGTTACACTTAAATGCTGTATTAACAAAAGAATTAGATTGTACTGCAACTTTCAGTGCTGAAATTACATTGAATGCTACTGGAGGTTACAATACAGCATACACTTATGAGTATTCTCTAAATGGAGGTACATATATATTAATGCCATCAAATGTTCTAACAACTAGTAGTTTAGGAAACTATATATTTAGAGTTAAAGATGCTAAATTACCAGTAGCAACTGCATGTGAGGCTACAGCTGCTTTAACATTAGATCCTATCCCGCCTACGGTATTTACTACTGTTCAAACAGATGTTAGCTGTAATGGTGGTGCAGATGGAACTATTACTGTAAATGTTACTTCTGGAGTTGGTCCTTATCAATACCAATTAGATGGTGGAACTTTCCAAACATCAAATGTATTTACAGGATTAGCTGCAGGTACTGCATATACTATTACGGTAAGAGATGCTAAATCATGTCTTTACCCAAGTACAGCAATCACAATTGCACAACCGCCAGCTCTAACAGCAACTTCGACTCTTACAACAGCATTAACATGTGCTGTTGGAAATGTGCCGACAAAAGCAGTAGTTACGGTAACAGGTGCAGGTGGTACTGGTCCATATTTATATAGTTTCGATAACGGTGTAACTTATACAAGTACTAATACATACGAAGCTTTTGCTGGAATAACATTTGATGTTTTAGTTAAAGATGCTAAAGGATGTCCATTTACGTTAACAAATGGAGTTAATATTCCGGCGTTAAACCCGCCAACAATTACGGCAATTAATGGAACGCCAATTTATTGTCAGCCAGTGGCTAATACGACAAGTACAGTTACAATCACTACTACAAATGGTGTTGGTACTTTAGCTTATGCAATTTTATCACCAGCTAGTGCAACTTCAAACGTTTCAGGTGCAGCTAGTGGAATATTTACATCATTAGCTCCAGATACTTATTTATTTGAAGTAACAGACGCTAATGGATGTAAAGATCAAAAATCATATACTGTTAATCCGGTTACAAACATTACTGTTTCAGGAGAATTAGTAAGTGATGTGGTTTGTAACGGAAATGCAAATGGAGCGATTAAATTCACAGTTGCAAATTACGGCGGTACTTACACAGTAGTATTGACACCTGCTTCAGGTACATTAACACAAACTGGAGATACAGTAACTGTTACAGGATTAGCTCCTGGAACTTATTCTCTTGAAGTTACTGACGTAATTACAGGATGTAAAAACACTGCCTCTGTTGATGTAACTGAACCAGCGGCTTTAACGCTTACTGAAATAAGCAACGTAAATGCAAATTGTAATTCTGGTGCTAAAGTTTCAGTTCTTGCCTCAGGCGGAACACCGGCTTACAGATATGCATTTGTTCAGGTTGGAGTTACTCCACAGGCTTCAGATTACACTAATAGCGCAAGTGCTGTATTGGCTCCGACAACAAACACACAATGGGATGTTTATGTACTGGATGCGAATGGATGTAGAACTCAGATTCCTGTTACAATTGATACAGATCCACTTCCAACAATTAATTCATCAGCTGGATTATATTGCTATACAGGAAGCCCTGTGCCAATTATAATAACCGGAACAGGTGTTGCACCTCTAACATACAGTATTGATAATAATACATATCAGTCTAGTCCTAATTTTGTATTGAATACACCAGGCGACTATACATTCTATATTAAAGATGCTAACGGCTGTATTGTTCCAAGTCCGTACACATTAAACCCACAATTATTATTAGATGCTGCTTTAACACAAGATTTAACTTGTGCAGGATCAGCGATTATCACATTAACGGCAACTCAGGGAACAGGTACTTACGCAGGATTCGAAGTTGACTTTAATGCAGGAGGATACTTCCCTGCAACATCACCTTATACTGCTACTGCAGCTGGAACTTATACTTTCAGAGTAACAGACAGTCAGGGATGTCAGGCAATATCTATTCCGGTAGTAGTAACGCCAACAACAACTCCAACAGCAACATTAGCACAAATAAATGTAAGCTGTGTAGGAGGAAATGACGGAAGTATTACTGTTACTGCTGCAAATGGAATTGCTCCATATCAGTACAGTATCAACGGAGGAGCTTTCCAAGCTTCAAACATATTCACAGGATTAGCAGCGGCAACTTATAACATTGTTGTTCGTGATGCTAAGCAATGTTCTTCAGTAAGCGTACAAGCTACTATTACTCAGCCTACAGCTCTTGCTGCAACAGCTGTGTTAACGCAGGGACTAACTTGTGGAACAGGTAATGCTACTCAGCCAGCAGTTGTTACAATCAACGTAACTGCGGGAACAGGAACAGCACCTTACCAATACAGCTTCAAT